>JADBXP010000017.1 GCA_020403455.1 Chitinophagaceae bacterium | reverse complement strand
AACAGAAAAATTACCCGAAATTGTCTCAAATTTTAACCCCGTTTTGTCCAAGAATTAAGGGGTCGATACACTATTGGTCTTTAGGCTTTACTGATTTTGTTTTCATGGTACCATAAATTTAATGTTCTAAACTGAATTAAAAAATCAGTCCAGTCATTTAGGGGGTCAATACAAGACCTTTACCCAAAGACCAAAGACTTTTTTAATGTCTTTAGCATTTGGTCTTTAGTCTTTAGCTTAGTTTATACAAACAAACAAGTTACTGCAATCAAACCAAAGACCAGCCGCCAAAGACCAAAGACTGGATTTAAAGACTGATTACCAATAAATTTCTCTCCCTCAAATGAAAACAAACTCTAAAATATATATTGCGGGCCACCGGGGAATGGTAGGGAGTGCTATTGTAAGATTGCTGGAACAAAGAGGTTACAAAAATTTGGTAACTAAGACTTCCACGGAATTAGATTTACGCAACCAACAGGCGGTCAATGATTTTTTTGCAAAGGAAAAGCCGGAATATGTTTTTCTCGCTGCTGCGAAGGTCGGCGGCATTTTAGCGAACAATACCTATCGGGCTGAATTCATTTACGATAACCTGATGATCCAGTCCAATATCATCGAAGCTGCCTATCGAAGCCGCGTTAAGAAGTTATTGTTCCTGGGTTCCTCCTGTATTTATCCCAAACTGGCAACCCAACCATTGAAAGAAGAATATCTGCTCTCAGGTTATCTGGAGCCCACCAACCAGTCTTATGCCATTGCCAAAATAGCCGGCATAGAAATGTGTGATGCTTACCGGGCTCAATACGGTTGTAATTTCATTTCTGCCATGCCCACCAATTTGTATGGACCGAATGATAACTATGATTTAAATGGTTCACATGTAGTGCCAGCCCTGCTGCGTAAAATTATGACCGCCAAAGAACAACAACTAGATTCCGTTACCATATGGGGTACTGGAACACCCAGAAGGGAATTCCTCCATGTAGATGATATGGCGGATGCTTGCTTATTTTTAATAGATAATTACGATGAACCGGGACAGATTAACATAGGTTGTGGGGAGGATCTTTCTATTTTGGAATTGGCCCAACTCATTGTAGAAATTGTTGGTTTCACAGGAGAGATTCTGACAGATACCTCCAAACCGGACGGCACACCCCGCAAACTCATGGACGTAGGAAAGATCCATCGCATGGGTTGGCACCACAAAATCAACTTACCGGAGGGCATCGAGAGAGTTTACCGGGAGCTCTTGGTGTCACCAGCCTGGTGACGACTGTAATAGCTACCCAACAATCGTTTGATTTTTACCCCAGTTGGGAGCATTTTTTTCTAGAACAGACGTTATTTGAATGACATATTGTGGGAAATCAAAATTTGCTGTTCACGGTCAAAAAAATTACTTTTGTGCCCGATGGGAAAGGGATAGAATGTTAAGAATTTAGTTATTTGTAACTAATTGATTGACATAGATTATTTCCCTTTTTTATTGTCCCGAATGATAGGACAAACTGAAAAGTCAGGCAATTAATGGGACTGACATTGGCTATGCCGTGTTCAATGCGAACTAAAACTTCAAATACTAACACCCGAACACCGTTAATTGTCTGTAAAGAATTGTTAAAGTAAGGGTATAAAAATCGATAAAAATGGGTAAAAAATTACTGATTTGGTTCATAGGTTCATTCCTCGCTCTTGGGGCATTACAGGCCCAGGATATTTTAAGGGGCAGGGACCTCAAACAGGTTAGGGTAGATGAACTGAGTGACGCTGATATCTCCAAAATCAAAGCACAACTATCAGCAGCCGGTATGACTTTAGAGCAAGCCGAGCCCCTGGTATTATCCAAAGGGATGAGCGTGACAGAATTCAACAAACTCAAACAGCGGTTAATGGGTGCTGTTGCGCCCGGTAATAAGTCGGGTGGAAAAGCAGGCAGCAATATCCCTTTATCTGTAGAGAGACAATACAATGGAACAGATACATTAGATACGGAAAAATACAATGCCAAAGCAGCCAAACCTCTCATTAATCCTTTGATTTTTGGGGCTGAATTGTATACTTCCCTTGCTCCCAGTTTTGAGCCCAACATGAAAATGGCAACACCCCTGAATTACACCCTCGGTCCTGACGATGTGATTCAGGTTTCCGTATTTGGCATCCAGGAATACAGTGGAGAATTACCGGTTTCACCGGAGGGGGCTATTGCGGTGCCCAATGTCGGACAAATCAAAGTGGCGGGCATGAGCATTGAAGCGGCCACACAAAAGATCCGTACAACCCTAGCAGGTTCGGTCTATCGTACCATTCAATCGGGCGGTAGCAAGTTGAGTGTTAGTTTGACCAGGATCCGTTCCATTAAGGTAACCGTTATCGGCAGCAATCGCCCCGCCAACTATAATCTCTCATCTTTGTCCACCGTTTTCAATGCACTTTATGTTGCAGGTGGACCCAATGCTTACGGTAGTTTCCGTGAGATCGAGTTGGTGAGAAACAACAGGGTAGAGCGGAAAATTGACTTGTATAAACTATTGTTGTACGGTGACCAGACAGACAACGTTTCTCTGAGAGACAATGATGTGATCAGGATACCTGCCTACAAGCGCAGACTGGAAATTCAGGGACAGGTAAAGCGCCCCGGTATTTTTGAACTGTTACCGGGTGAGAGTTTTCAGGAGGTATTGCAGTTTGCTTCCGGGTTTACGGATACTGCCTATCGCTCTTCCGTTAAAGTATTTCAATACAGCGATAAGGAAAGAAAGGTGCTCGATTTGAAGACGGAGGAATTTAAAACCTACCAGCCCGGAAGTGGTGATCTGGTGGTAGTGAACAGGGTATTGAATCGATTCCAAAACAGGGTGAAAATTACCGGTGCGGTGTATCGTCCGGATACCTATCAACTGACTGCACAACTGAGGGTAGCTGACCTGATCAGGAAGGCGGAGGGATTAACAGAAGATGCGTTTACCGGTCGGGGTCAGATCATTCGCCTAGAAGAAGATCTCAGCAAGGGCATCCGTTCTTTTGATGTAAAAAAGGCATTGGCAGGAGATGCAGAGCACAACTGGCTTTTGCAGCGGGAAGATGAAGTAATAATTAATTCAATGCAGGATTTAAAGGATGAATTTAAGGTTATCGTGCAGGGCGAAGTAAGGATGCCGGGAAAGTTCGATTTTGCCACCGGGCTAACCCTTAAAGACCTAATCGTTCAAGCAGGTGGCTTTACGGATGCTGCATATAAAACTGTGGAAATAGCGCGGTTAGTGCAAAGAGATTCATTAACTGCAACCGATACCCGTGCCAGCGAGGTGATACGGGCAGATATCAACGGTGATTTATCATCTGCTGCTGCGAACATCCCTTTACGACCATTTGACGTAGTGACTGTTCGGCGAAAAGCAGGGTATCAAATTCCGGAGTCGGTCATTGTATCCGGTCAGGTTCAATATCCCGGGCCGTATGCATTGAACGACCGTTCCGAGCGGGTGAGCAGTATTTTGCAGCGGGCAGGGGGGTACACAGCAGATGCTTATCCGGATGGTGCTTACCTTAAAAGATATAAAACTGAGGCTGAAAGAATCAAGGCAAGGGAAGCCGCTAAAGCATTGGAAAAAAACATTACAGACACAACCGGTTCTCTTCGGAAATTAGAACAAGACCTTCAAAGGGAATACGATAAGATACCGCTGGATATTCCCGGAATCATCAAGTTCCCGGGCTCCATTGAAGATCTGGTATTAAGAGCAGGTGATGAATTGTATGTTCCAAAATTCGATGGACAAGTAAAGATCAGCGGTGCGGTTTTGATGACGACCCAGGTTCCATTTCGGGAGGGAAATAGTATGAAGGATTACTTGAATGAGGCAGGTGGATTTAGTTCACGTGCCTGGAGAAGAAAAGCTTATGTGGTCTATGCCAATGGAAGAGCTGCTACCACTAGTCATTTTTTATTCTTTAAATCTTTTCCCAAGGTAATGCCGGGCAGTGAAGTAGTGGTACCATCCAAACCCGAAGTGAAGAAAACATCTACTGCAGAAATGATTGGTATTTCCTCTGCCATAGCCAGTTTAGCAGGCGTGGTCATTGCTATCTTGCGATAATTTTTTAATTCTTTACTTTATGCAAAATCAGGAACCTTCACCAGACGAAATATCTTCGAAGCAACTCATTGAGAAAATACTTGATGCATTTAAGTTTCTTCATTCTAAGTGGGTCATCATAGTATGCACGGGAATAATTGGAGGCGCCATTGGGCTTGGATATGCCTGGCTTAAAAAACCTGTCTATAAAGCCATGGTTACTTTTGCTTTGGAAGATGACAAACAGTCTGGGGGGGGGCTTTCGGGAGCCTTAGGATTAGCCAGTTCCTTAGGTTTTGATCTTGGGGGAAGTGCTGGTGGTGCTTTTAGTGGGGCCAATCTGATTGAACTGATGAAGAGCCGTAAAATGGTCGAAAAAGCACTAACGAACCCAATTAAGGTAGGTAATGATTCAATCACATTGGCAGATCGTTTGATTGAGATCTTGGAAAAAAGGAAAAAGCTGGAGGAAGAAAAAATTTGGGTCGGAAAGGCATTATTTCCATTAGGGGCTAATCAAGGAAAATTTAACTTGAAACAGGATAGTCTTATATCCATTCTATACCAGAATGTTACAGGCGATAACGGTATTCTTTCTGTTGCTCAAAAAGATAAGAAAATAAGTATCATTACTGTGGAGGTTGCTACTATTGATGAGCTCTTTTCCAAAGTATTTGCAGAATCTATTGTAAAAGAAGTCTCACAATTTTATATTGAAACTAAGAGCAAAAAGGCCAGAAACAATGTAGCCATTTTACAGAAACAGGCAGATAGTGTGCGCAATGAATTGAACCAGGCAATTACTGGTGTAGCTGTTGTTTCTGACAATACCTTTAATTTGAATCCGGCACTGAATGTAAATCGGGTGCCCTCTACCAAAAGACAGGTAGATGTGCAGGCCAATACTGCTATTTTAACTCAGTTGGTGACCAACCTGGAGTTGGCCAAAGTTGCCTTGATGAAAGAAACACCCCTGATCCAACTGATTGATCAACCCATTTTGCCCCTCAAAAAAGACAAACCGGGAAAACTAAAATCTTTGCTATTAGGTGGCTTTTTTGGAGTTTTCTTGAGTGCATTGTATATTCTGGCGAGAAGATTTTTTAATGATCTAATGGCTTAATTCAATCCAGAATATTCCAATCATCCTTCAACCCATTCTATGTTAAGAAAAATCAATATCCTTCCTAGGTGGATCATCTTCCTAATAGATATTGTTGTTTGTGGCTTGTCTCTGATTTTTGCCTACATCATCAGGAACAACCTGAATTTACAACTTCTATCCCTGCGAGAACTTAGTGGCGAATTATTGATTCTTACGCTCATCAATGCCATCGTTTTCATCAATTTTAGAACGTTTTCGGGAATCATTCGCTATACGGGTATTCAAGATGCTATCAAATTGTTCATGGCCCTTGCCATGAGTACCACAGTACTCTTCTTTATCAGCATGGTGTCAGCCAATGCCGGTGGCACTCTCATTTTTTCCAATGTTACTTTAATCATTTATGCACTCATCAGTTTTCCTGCACTGATCTCCTACAGGGTATTGGTAAAATTTGGATTCACTTATTTGCGGAACTATAAGATGGATCAAAAGAAAGTAATTATTTATGGTGCAGGCCAGGCAGGCTTCGCCACCAAGCGGGTTTTGGAGCACGATACTACTGCCAACGTGATCATTGCTGCATTCTTGGATGATGACCCCAGAAAATTAGATAAGGTAGTGGACGGTATCAAAATAATTCACCCAAGTCAGCTTTCTAATTATACCCGTAATGAAAAAATTGACGAATTAATCATAGCTCATTTTTCTATATCTCCTGCCCGCAAAAATGAAATTGTAGATTTTTGTCTGGATCACGGAATCAAAGTATTGAATGTTCCACCCCTCGATACCTGGATCAACGGTCAGTTCTCTGCTCGCCAGTTACAAACCCTGAAGATTGAAAATTTATTGGAGCGTGAACCCATCAAAATCAACAATGATGAGATAGGTCATCAATTGAAGAACAAAAGAATATTGGTGACGGGTGCAGCTGGCTCGATTGGCAGTGAAATTGTGCGTCAATTACTCAAATTTGAACCTCAGACCATTGTTTTGTGTGATCAGGCTGAAACACCTTTGCATCACCTGGAATTGGAATTACAGGATATGCATTCCAAGGTCAACTGCGTCTCCTTTCTGGGTGATGTGCGCAACCGGGATAGGATGAATGATCTGTTTGCCCAGTACGAGCCACACTATGTTTACCATGCAGCTGCTTACAAGCATGTACCCATGATGGAATTGTGTCCGCAGGAAGCCATCCTCACCAATGTTATGGGTACCAAGATTATCGCTGATTTATCTGTTGAATACAAAGTACGCCGATTCGTCATGGTTTCAACCGATAAAGCAGTGAATCCCACCAACGTAATGGGCGCTTCCAAGCGACTAGCAGAAGCTTATGTGCAACATTTACACCGGAAACTACATGAAACCCAGTTTAATGATGGGTCTATTGTTTCCACTAAGTTCATTACCACCCGTTTTGGAAATGTACTGGGCTCCAATGGTTCGGTCATTATCCGATTCAAGGAACAGATCGAGAAGGGTGGGCCTGTTACCGTTACGCATCCCAATATCACACGATTTTTTATGACCATCCCGGAAGCCTGCCAATTGGTGTTGGAAGCGGGAAGTATGGGCAAAGGGGGCGAGATATTTGTATTTGATATGGGGAAGCCGGTCTCCATCGCTGATCTCGCCAAGAAAATGATTCGTCTCTATGGGTATCTGCCTGGCGTCGATATCGACATCAAATTTACCGGATTACGACCCGGGGAGAAGCTCTATGAGGAGTTATTGATGGATTCAGAGAACACCACCGCTACTTACCATGAGAAAATTATGATTGCCCGTATTCGCAACATGCAAAACGACCAGTTGCCGGAAGATTTGAACCTGTTGTTTGAATTGGCCCGCAACCGGGATGCCACCATGGAGCTGGTGACCCAAATGAAAAAGATAGTGCCTGAATTTTTGAGCAATAACTCTGTTTTCGAGTCCTTGGATCAACGGATTGGTGAGGTACAGGTAGTCCCCATTGCTCGAATTTCCTAAGCGAGAGAATAATTGAACAAGCTGACAATCATATGGGTGGTATGTATAGGTTTTTCCGTAAAGCCCTTACGAGCACAACAAATAATCATTGGGTCTCCTGAGGAGGATAGTCTGCTAGCCGCCCAATTAGCAGGTCAGTATAATCAAAACGTTTCTTTCGCAGTTCGTCCCCTGGAAATAAACCCGGCTGAAATATCCTGGAAAAAAGTGGTGGTAAAAGCTTTGCCTCTGACACTGATTACACAATTCAATTCCCGGCGTCCATTTGGTTGGAATGACGGGGCGATGATTCAGGCAAGGGGTTTACAGGTGATGGGGAGGGCAGGATTCTATGCGCGCTATGGCATTGTTGAGGTACAGGCTGCACCCGAATGGGTGTATGCAGCCAATACAAAGTATGATACCAGCATTAACTGGGGCAGCAATGCGGGAGGTGTTTATAATAAATTTTTTCCCGGACAAAGTTCTCTGGGTATTCGTTTAGGAGCAGTGTCAATGGGAGTAAGTACACAGAATCTCTGGTGGGGACCCGGTCAGCGCTCTTCCTTGTTGATGAGCAACAATGCTCCCGGATTTTTGCATGTGTACATTCGCAGCAATCGACCCGCCAAAACACCCATCGGTACCTTTGAATGGCAATTGATTGGTGCCCGACTCGATGGTGATTCGACCAGGCCATATGAAAATTTTCACTTGAAAACAGCCACTGTTTCTTACCCGTCCACTTGGCGCTACCAGAGTGCTTTTGTGATCAGTTATCAACCCAAATGGATACCGGGACTATTTCTGGGGATGACCAGAACTTTACAAAGATATCAACAAGACATTGGGTTAGCGGGAGGCAACTGGCTGAAGAGGTATGTGCCGGTACTTACCAAGGCCTTTCAAAAAAAGAATGAGCCAACTGATGATGCAGAGAACACTGATCAACTGGCTTCTTTTTTCTTTCGTTGGGTCATGCCGAAATCGGGTTGGGAGTTGTATGGCGAATGGGGGTACAATGACTACAAACAAAATATTCGTGATTACCTGATGGATGCAACCCACTCGGCTGCCTATATTTTAGGAGCTAATAAATTATTTCAATCCGGGAATAGTCAAATACTAGTTGGTATTGAAACCCTGAAGCAATCTGAAACCCCGTCTAGGTTATTGCGAGGGGCAGGGAATTGGTATGTACATGGAGGTGATAATGGTTATACCCATCAAAATCAGATACTAGGTGCAGGGGTTGGTTATGGGACTGATATGCAAAGTATTTGGGGTAGGATAATAAAGATGAAAAAAAATTTTATTCTCAAATGGCAATTCGAGCGTATTTCTCGTGACCCCAATCTATTTTCCTATAAGTGGATTGACTATAGCTGGAATATCCAGCCCCTATTTAAAAGAAATAAGTTCTTAATTTCTCCATCGATTACTTTTATTCAATCCCATAATACTCTATGGGTAGAGGGTAATAAAATTTCTAACTTGATATTTCGGATGACTTTGAATTATCATTTTTGCAAATAGTTTGATAAATTCACGAAAGTGCAATTTTAATTTTTGTCCATCCATTAAAACATCAATAATAAAATATTATAAATTTTAAATATTTTAAAAGCTTGTAATTTTTTCGTTTTGAAAATGGTAAATTTCTTTTTTGATACGTTATACCTTAATAATTAAAATAAAACTCATCTATGTTAAAAAACTCAACAATCTTATTAACTGGTGGCACTGGTTCTTTTGGGAACACTTTTGTTCCTATGACACTTGGCAAATATGATCCTAAACAAATAATTATATTTTCTCGTGATGAGATGAAGCAATGGGACATGTCCAAGAAATATTTAAATGACTACCGTGTTAAATTTATAATTGGTGATGTAAGGGATAAGGATAGGATTTCGAGAGCTTTGGACGGGGTTGATTATGTGGTTCACGCTGCAGCAACAAAAATTGTTCCAACAGCAGAGTATAATCCCTTTGAATGTATCAAGACAAATATTGACGGGGCTATGAATTTGATTGATGCATGTATTGATCGTAAAATTAAGAAGGTAGTTGCTTTATCAACTGATAAAGCAAGTAATCCAATAAATTTATATGGTGCAACTAAATTAGCTTCAGATAAGTTATTTGTTGCGGCAAATTCTTTCGCTAATACCCATAATACTACATTCTCTGTTGTACGATATGGTAATGTTATGGGTTCGAGAGGCTCGGTAATTCCTTTCTTCTCTCAGTTAGCGAGTACTGGTATTTTACCTATTACGGATGAGCGTATGACTCGATTTATGATTACACTGGAGGAGGGTGTGCAGTTGGTATGGAGAGCATTCGAAGATATGAGTGGAGGAGAGATATATGTTAAGAAAATTCCATCAATGAATATTGTAGATATTGCTAGAGCTGTTTCGCCTGAAGCAAAACATGAAATAATCGGAATTCGTCCTGGAGAGAAAATTCACGAGCAAATGATTGGTTCTGAAGATGCCCCACATACTTTTGAATATGAGTCATATTATAAAATTCTTCCTGCTATTCATAACTGGTCATCCGATGAAAGAAGAATTAAAGAAGGAAAAAAAGTAGAAGATGGATTTACCTACACATCAGATAATAATAAGGAATGGATGTCTATCGACGATCTGAAGTCATGGATTGATGCTAATAAGCATAAGATTGGCGCCATATAATCTTTTATGAATAAGAAACGACTTTTGATTACTGGTGGATCAGGGTTACTTGGTGTTAATTGGGCAATTACGTGCAGAGATTTTTATGACGTTGTTTTATTGCTTAATAAACGATTAATAAACATTAGAGACACATCTAGTGTGATTTATCAAGTTACTTCTTATCAAATGACCTTGGAATTATTTAATATGGTAAAACCTGATATAGTAATTCATACAGCAGGACTAACCAATGTTGAACTTTGTGAATCAAATCCTTTATTGGCGAATTCGGTCAATGTCAAACTCTCAGATTTCCTATCAAAAGTATGCGGCGAATTAGGTATCGACTTTGTACATATATCTACAGATCATTTATTTTCGGGAGAAAATACTTTGTATAATGAATCTGAGATTGTAAGTCCCTTAAATGTCTACGGAAAAACCAAAGCTAAAGCTGAAGAGATTGTAAAGTATAACAATCAGAATGCACTCATAGTAAGAACAAATTTTTATTGTTGGGGAACATCGTATCGTAATTCATTTAGTGATGTGATAATTAATTCTCTTAGAAACAAAGACAACATTAAACTTTTTGATGATGTCTTTTATACACCAATTCTCGCAGAATATTTGATAAAATTTGTGCATGTACTTCTTGAAAAAAAACAAAAGGGTGTATTTAATATTGTCAGTAGCGAACGGATAACTAAATATGAATTTGGAATCTTATTAGCGACAACATTTAATTTAGATAATAGTTTTATATCAAGAGCTAAGATTACCGATAATTTCAAACTAGTCAAGCGTCCTGCTGATATGAGTTTATCAAATAAAAAATTAGAAGAAATTATCGGTATAGAAATTCCTACTATTAATATACAGATGAGAAGGCTCTTTGAACAAGAGCAAAATGGTATAAGAAAAGAAATTTTAAGTATATGATACCATATGGGCGTCAAGACATTTCTGAGTCAGACATAGAAGCAGTAGTTGATGTGCTTCGATCCGATTTTTTAACACAAGGGCCTGTTGTGCCTGCCTTTGAAAAGGCAGTGTTAGAATATTGTCATGCAAAGTTTGCAGTTGCTGTAAATAGTGCTACGTCTGCGTTGCATATTGCATGCATGTCATTGGGTGTTGGAACAAACGATATCGTCTGGACAAGCCCGATTTCTTTTGTGGCATCTTCAAATTGTGCACTTTATTGTGGTGCTACTGTTGATTTCGTTGATATTGATCCCTTGACTTATAATATGTCTGTTGATGCTTTAAGTGATAAGCTACAAAAAGCTGAGAAAGTAGGGATGCTGCCTAAAGTTGTCATACCAGTGCATCTTTGTGGACAGTCTAGTCAGATGAAAGAAATATACGAGTTATCAAAAAAATATGGATTTAAAATTATTGAAGATGCTTCCCACGCCATCGGTGGGAAATATATGGGTGAGTATATAGGCAATTGTAAGTTTAGTGATATCACAGTTTTTAGTTTTCATCCTGTTAAAATTATTACTACTGGAGAGGGGGGAATGTGTCTAACGAATGATCCTCAGATTGCTTTATGGTTAAGTAGATTTAGAAGTCATGGTATTGTTAGGCATACAAGTGAAATGACCAAGTTGCCAGATGGACCATGGTATTATGAGCAAATTGGACTAGGCTATAACTATCGGATGACTGATATTCAGGCTGCCCTAGGCTTAAGTCAAATGAAACGACTAACCGAATTTGTTGAAGCAAGACATAAAATTGCAGACTACTACAACAATAAACTTACAGAAGAATGGATACTTAAGCCTTGGCAACATCCAGATACCTACTCAGCACTGCATTTATATGTCATAAGGATTAAAGAAGGAAATAGTATTGTTGGCCATCTGCAGATGTTTGAAAAATTAAGAAGTGCCGGTATTCTTGTTAATTTACATTACATACCAATTTACAGACAGCCATACTATCAAAGAATGGGTTATAAAAAGAAAGATTTCCCGAATGCCGAAGCCTACTATAAGGAGGCAATCAGTATCCCTATGTACTCATCCCTAAACACAGAGCAACAAGATTTTATAATTGAAAGAATAAATAGTCCGATGGGATTTCAAAATTTATTTTAATGTATAAAAAAGTTGCTACGCCAGTTCTTAAAGGAGATAGAACTATCCTTAAGCCACTAAGTAAAAGTTTTTGTAATCAAAAATATTTGTCTTGGTTAAATGACCCTGAAGTCTATAAATATCTCAGTTCAGGCGGAGATTTTACTATGAAGCAATTAGTAAACTTTGTCCGTGAAAAAAGCTTTGAGGATATTTTTTTTTGGGCAATTATTGTCAAAGAAAATAATAATCATATTGGCAATATAAAGATTGACAAGATTGATAAAAATGATTTACATGGCGAGTATGGAATAATGATTGGGGATAAATCTGTGTGGGGTATGGGGTATGCTGCTGAGGTTTCAAAGATTGTGATAGATTTTTGTTTTAATGTTGTAGGCCTAAAGGAAATTCGGCTTGGAGTGCATAAAGAAAATATACCAGCAATTAAGTTGTATCAAAAGCTAGGTTTTAGTATTGTATCGCCTCATTCTATTAGCGAAGCTGACCCCATTAGCAGCAAATATTACCTACGTATGACTCTAGGAAATTTATCATTTTGTGAATAAGAATCTAATTTTAGGGACTGTCCAGTTTGGAGTTTATTATGGAATAAATAATAAGGCTGGAAAGCCAGATACCAATAGCGTCTTTGATATACTAGAAACAGCATGGGATAATGGTGTAGATACTCTAGATACTGCTGATGCTTATGGTGACGCAATTAATTTAATTTCTTCTTTTCATGCATCATCTGGTAAAATTTTTAAAATTAATTCAAAATTTAAGAATCTTAGGACTGAATTCTTAGTTGATAAACTGAGACTTGATATAGCGCACCTCGGTTGTAATAAAATCAATATAATTTTTTTTCACTCTTATGCTGAGTATAAAGAAAATAAGCATTTTTTAGATGATTTACTTAGAGCTAAGGATGATGAGTTGGTTGAATTTTTGGGTGTTTCAATCTATACAAATGAAGAGCTGAAAGCAGTAACTGATGATCCATCAATTGATGTAATACAGCTACCCTTTAACTTATTGGATAATGATTTTCAAAGAGGTTCTCTTTTAGCTTTAGCAAAAAAAAAAGGAAAAATTATTCAGGTGAGGTCTGTTTTTTTACAGGGCCTTTTTTTTATGGGTAGTGATAAACTACCACATAAAGTTTCAACTCTTAAGCCGTGGATTCAAAAAATAGAGGAAATAGGTGCGCAAGAAGAGCTATCAATTGAAATGCTATGTCTTCTCTACCCATCTAGTCAAGCATATATAGATGAAATAATAATAGGGGTTGATACAAAAGTACAGCTTTTAAGAAATTTAGGAGTATTTAGGGCTGCTCTTCCATCAACAGTAAAGGAAAAAATTAATCAGATAGCTGTAACGCCATCATCTATTTTATATCCTACAAATTGGATTTAAATATTTTTTCAACATGAGTAATCATCCAAGAGTTGTCGCTATTATTCAGGCTCGTATGGGGTCTACCAGATTCAAAAACAAGGTAATGAAGCAAGTTCAGGGCATTCCTTTAATTGAAATATTGATAAAACGACTTCAGCGGTCTAAAAAAATTGATGAAATCATTTTAGCAACATCTACCGACAAATTAAATGATCCCTTAGTAGAACATGTTTCTAAAATGGGGTTAAATATTTTTAGAGGCAATGAAAATAATGTATTGGAGCGTTTTTTTGAAGCAGCAAAAACATACAATGCCGATATAATAATCAGGATAACAGGTGATTGCCCGCTTATTGATGCTAGTGTTGTAGATAGTGTCATTGATAAGTATCTTAAGGAAAATGTAGATTATTGCTCCAATATCCTGCCACCTACCTATCCTGACGGACTTGATACTGAGGTCTTCAGTTTTAAAGCATTAGAAAAGGCACACTTGAATGCACATGAGAAGTTTGATCAGGAGCATGTGACTCCTTTTATACGATTTTCAGGAAACTTTTCAATTTCAAATATTCTAAACAAAACGGATCTTTCTGATTTAAGATGGACGGTTGATGAACCTGCGGATTTAGAAGTGATTAAAAATATCTTCGAATATTTTAAACCTGATATATTCTTTTCGTGGAAAGAGGTGGTTAAATTAGCACAACAGAAATCACAGCTTTTTGAAGCAAATGCTACATTAATTAGAAATCAAGGAGCCAAGATGAATACCGGTCAAAAACTCTGGCAAAGAGCTAAAAAAGTAATTCCAGGTGGAAATATGTTGTTATCGAAAAGGGCAGAAATGTTTCTGCCTGAACAGTGGCCAGCTTATTTTACAAAAGCAAAAGGTTGTACAGTATGGGATCTGGATAATACAGCTTATACAGATATGTCTATCATGGGTATTGGGACTAATATACTTGGTTATGGACACCCTGAAGTAGATGATGCTGTGCGCAAAACGGTTGATGCAGGTAATATGTCTACTTTTAACTGTCCTGAAGAAGTGTATTTGGCAGAAACACTTATCGAAATTAATCCTTGGGCTGATATGGTTCGCTTTGCCAGATCAGGTGGTGAAGCAAATGCTATAGCTATAAGGATTGCACGAGCAGCAAGTGGGAAAGATAAGGTAGCCATTTGTGGGTATCATGGTTGGCATGACTGGTACCTAGCAGCTAATCTAGGTGATGAAAAAAATCTGGCTGGGCATTTGATTCCTGGCTTACAGCCCAATGGTGTTCCTGCGAATCTTCGTGGAACTATTTTCCCATTTAACTATAATAATTTTGAGGAACTACTCGAGATTGTGAATAAGGAAGATATTGGCGTTATAAAAATGGAAGTTTCTCGAAACCATGGACCAGTTGATGGTTTTCTAAATAGAGTACGTGACCTCGCTACTCGACGTGGTATCGTACTTGTTTTTGATGAATGCACTTCAGGCTTTCGTCAAACCTATGGAGGGTTACACAAAATGTTTAATGTAGAACCAGATATAGCCATGTTTGGAAAAGCCATGGGTAATGGTTATGCAATTACAGCCATTGTAGGGAGACGTTCAGTGATGGAAGCTGCTCAAACTTCCTTTATTAGCAGTACTTTTTGGACTGAAAGAATCGGACCTACTGCTGCTTTAAAAACTTTGGAAGTAATGAAGCGAATCAAGTCTTGGGACACCATAACACAAACAGGAAATGAAATCAAGAAAAAATGGCAGCAGTTAGCTGATCTACATGATTTGAAAATCGATATTTCAGGTCTTCCGGCACTATGTAGTTTTAGTTTGCAAAGTGAAAATGCACTGGCATATAAAACATTTATTACCCAAGAAATGTTGCTAAAAGGTTATATTGCCGGTACTAGCGTGTATGTCTCAACTGAGCATACAAATGAAATCGTTAATACATTTTTCGAAGAACTGGATCCTGTATTTGGGCAAATCAGTAAATGTGAAAAAGGAGATGAAGATATTATGAAATTGTTGAAAGGACCTGTATGTCATTCTGGATTTAAGCGGCTTAATTAATCAAGGTTATGAATTTTGTATTTAGGGTTGATTCATCTGTAAAAATGGGCATCGGGCATTTAATGAGATGTCTAACACTGGCTAATACTATCCGAGAGGTTATTGACTATTCAAATATTATTTTTATTTCTCGAAGGCATCCCGGGAACATTAATAATCTTATCTTAAAAAGTAATTATTCATTGATTGAGTTACCGTTTACAAAAGTAAACCTAAAATTATCTGACGCAAAAATAGATGGCGATATTTATGAAGATTGGTTAGGTACAACTTCAGTTCAAGATGCTAGCGAAACCATTGAGTCTGTTAAAGACATTGCAATTGACTGGTTGATTATTGATTCATATGGTATTGATATTGTATGGGAGAAATGTGTATACCATTTTGCTAAGCGCCTTATGGTGATTGATGATTTAGCTAATAGAAGTCATTATTGCGATTTATTACTTGATCAAAACTATGCCCCTAACTATTTATCTCGATATGAGGGGTTGCTGGTATCTAATTGCAGAAGTTTGTTAGGTCCAGATTATGCTTTACTTAAAAAAGAATTTATTAAGTTTAAGCATCAAAAAAAAAAAGGTAATACAACACCAAGACTTTTTTTATTTTTAAGTGGTTCTGAGGAAACTAACTCTATATGTTATCAAGTAGTTAAAGCTTTATTTGTTGCCTTTAAAGATAAAATCGAAATCGATGTTGTTATCGGAAAAGGAGATAGTTACAGATCAGATATTCAAAAACTTGTGGCAAAATTTAAAAAAGGCGCATTATACTCAAGTTTGCCTGATTTAGGGTATTTGATGTCACAAGCTGATATTGCAATTGGTGGTGGAGGTACATCTACATGGGAAAGAATGTTTATGGGTCTCCCGAGTATAGTTATTTCTTTAGCTGATAATCAATTGGCGGCATGCCGTCAGCTTAATGAAGACGGATATATCTATTATATAGGGCATTGTAATTTTTTTAATAAACAAAAAATGATTCAAATAATTGAAAGACTTAACAATTCCCCTGCTGAGAGGGAAATCATTTCATTAAAATGTCAGAATCTTGTTGACGGTCAAGGAAGTAGTAAAGTTGTACATGCGATGTTAAATAATCCTGTTTAAGATTAATCTATAAAGTAAATTATGTTAATACAGATTTTGGTAGATAATAAAAATTCATGGATATTGCCTTTTGTCGATATACTTGTAGAGGAGCTTTCCAAAAATAAAATTAATGTTATTAAAAGACATACTCATGAAACTGTAACTTCTGGCGAAATTCTTATTATGCTATCATGTGAAAAGATTTTCAGGAATCTTCAATTGAACAAGAAAAATCTAGTTGTCCATGAAAGTGCTCTGCCTAATGGTAAAGGATGGTCTCCTTTAACTTGGCAAATACTTGAGGGAAAAAACGAAATTCCTGTAACGTTATTTGAAGCAACCGAAGATATTGATGCTGGGGAAATATATTTTCAAGAGATAATTAATTTTGAGGGTCATGAATTAATCAATGAAATGCGACGCGCTCAAGGCGAAGTTACGATTAAACTTATAATGAAATTTATATCAAGCTATCCAAATGTTAGTGGAATTAAACAAATTGGCCAAAGCACATTTTATAAACGGAGAAGAGCGACAGATAGTAAATTGGACATAAGCCAAAGTATTCTATCACAATTCAATTTATTACGAGTAGTAGACAATAATTTATATCCTGCTTTTTTTGAATATAAAGGACACACATATAAGCTCTTTATTGAAAAAATTAATCCGAGCAAATAAATTTAATAAGAATGTAATACATAATATTTTATGAACACCATAACTACACCATACTATACTATATCAGCAAATAATCCATGTTACGTGATAGCAGAAATTGGAAGCAATCACAATGGTAGTTTTGATCAGGCATGCGAGATGATTGAAAAAGCAGCCGATGCTGGTGTTAACGCTGTAAAATTTCAAACTTTTAAAGCAAAAAATCACTACTCCAAAAAAACCCCAAAAATCAGTTTGTATAAAGAGGATATTTATGAGCTAATTGAGAAACTTGAGATTGATCGTTCATGGCATGCAAAACTTGCGGATTTATGCAAAAACCATCAAGTTGACTTTATTGATTCTCCATGTGACTCTGAAGCAATAAGCATAGCGGTCGGGGTTAACATGCCTATTATTAAAGTTGCTTCATTTGATATGGTTGATGTCAGACTGATTGACGAAATTAGCAAGACAGGTAAGGCAGTAATGTTCTCTGCTGGTATGTGTAAATTGTCAGAAATCGAAACCGCGGTGAATATTTGTCGTGGAAATGACAATCACAAACTGATTGTTTTGCAATGCACTTCGGTATATCCTGCCCCGGTGAATCTTTCAAACTTGAATGCTATGGAAACGATTAGGCGGGCATTCAATGTGATTACAGGGTATTCAGATCATACGATGGGCGATCACATCGCTTGTGCTGCTGTAGCATTAGGAGCTAAAGTTATTGAAAAGCATTATACGCTTAGCCGTAAAATGGAAGGGCCAGATCATGCTTTTGCAATTGAGCCGAACGAACTCGCCGACATGGTCAGCAGGATTAGGGATATCGAAGCTAGCCTTGGTGATGGGATTAGGAATGGACCGAGTGATGAGGAAATGGAGTTCTATAAAAATGCTCGAAGAAGTATCCTCTCTTCAAGAAATATTTCCAAAGGAGAAGTTATTCAGGATCACGATATCGTTATAAAAAGACCTGGGTATGGAATTCATCCAAGTATGATTGATTTCGTTATTGGAAGAACCGCCAAAACAAATATTGAAGCAGATTGCCCAATTACCTGGGAAATGATTTAATTATGAAACTTCTTATATCGGGCTTGGGAGGATCCCTATTTCCTTATCTTCACGATAGTCTCAAAGTAGATTATGAAATACATTATGTTGATGCTGATTCGCAGTTAAAGTTTTTGTATCCGAACCTGAATCTACATGTCAGTCCTTTGATTTCTGACGAACGTTATTGGCCCCTGATAAAGGCCCTAATTGAGAAATTTAAAATAGATTTCTATATTCCACTTATTGACGAGGAAATTGTGGAGGCTAAGAGAAATATTGAGGGCTTTCGGGACGTAAAAGTTATTAGTCCAACTGCGAATTTTTCAGAACTTTGTTTGAATAAGTTTGCGTTGATGAAAAAGTTGAAAGACGCAGGTATCTCGGAGGTAATCTCATATACAGGAGACCAATATCGTTCTGAGCTTGGATTCCCCATATTTATAAAACCAATTTCGGGACGTGGCAGTCGTGGAATTATGAAAATTAATAATCAGGAGCAGTTAGATGCCTATTATAGACTTGAAGGATATACACCCTCTGAGGTGTTAATCCAACCGCTTCTCAATGGTGTTGAATATACAGTTGGCGCCCTAACAAATAACCGAAACGATCTTTTGAGTATCAGCAGTAAAAGAATAATTAAGAAAAAGGGCATTACTCAAATTGCTATAACTGAAAATAATCTTGCTATCGACCTTGTAGTGAAGAAAATTGTTGAAGAACTTATGCCTTGTGGACCTTTTAATGTGCAACTGATCATGACACCTTCGGGTGATATCAAAATATTTGAAATTAACCCTAGATTTTCCACAACAACAATAATGGAAATTGAAGGGGGAGCAGATCCGTTTCGTGCTTATCTTAATTATTTAGACAAGGACTATCGAGATATGTATAAAACCCCTATTGAAAACATGTATTTACACAGACGATGGGACAATATCTTCTATCATGCTTAAAAACATTTTACTTGTTGGCGGTACCGGTTACTTGGGCAGACACCTAAGTGTTTACTTAGAAAAATCAGGCTTGGAAATTTTTATTAGCGGTTCGCGCAAGTCCAATCAGGAAAACTATTTTCTGATAGATTTTGAAGATTCGGAAAGTTACAATTCACTAAATTTCTCAAAGTTCGATCTCATTGTGATTCTTGCAGCAAAGCTAAACTGTATAACTTCGACCGATCTAAGTCATCCGGATTTAACAGTAAATACCACAGGTTATGGCACGTTTTTACAATATGTTAAAAGTCATGAACTGACTTCAAAAATAGTTTATATTTCCTCTATGACCGTTTATGCTCCACCTGAACAGTTACCAGTTAGAGAGTTTGATAGGATTGGGCCAGTAAGCACTTATGGGCTGAGCAAATATATCGGTGAGTGCTTAACCAGGTTTTTAGTAAGTAGTTCTGATATCGGCAGTGTTATATTACGTTTGCCAGGTATATATGGAGGAGATAAAAAAAGTGGATTTATCTATAATACTGTGTGGCATATGAAGAATAGACTTCCTCTTCAGCTATCTACTAATGCTTTGGTTTATTGGGAAACTATACATATTGATGATTTGTGTGAAATGCTAACTAGTTTCATCAAAACTTATAAGTGGAAACTGAAGTACGAGGAGTTTAATGTTTGCTATGGGATGGAGACTGATTTTTATGAAACATTTCAATTTATAAAAAACGAGACTAATAACCAAACAGTAGATATAACAGAATTAAAAAGGGGATACCAATCATTCTATCTTTCAAATAGTAAATTGAAAGAAACAATTCCGGTTAAAGAGGATTATTTCGGCAAGCTCAAAGAATATATTGCGAGTTTATGAGGTATGTAATTAGTGACGTACATGGTGAAATTCGTAAACTTAAATTGTTAATCAGTCATATAACTCTTCGTGAAAGGAATCCAGAGCTAATTTTTATTGGTGATTATCTGGATAAAGGTGATAATCCTAAAGCAGTACTAGATTTCATTATCAATCTAAGTCAGAATATTGAATGCACTTTCTTAATAGGTAATCATGAATACTACTGGATGAACCTGCAACCAGGCGACTTAAAAACACAGGAATATTTAGCAAAATATGGCGGAATTACTACATTAAAGTCCCTCAGTTTAACTGATTTTGATGAAGGAAAAAAAAAGCTTATGTCTGAATATGGAGACTTTTTTTCAAGCTTAAAACCGTTTTGGAAGACAGCTAATTTTATTGCCGTACACAGCGGAATCAAACCTGAGGACTTTTATACTGAAATTGAAGACATTCCTGTGGAAAATCTGCTTTTTAATCGCTTTAGTTTTATAAGTCATGAAGAACTTTTCATGATGAAGTATCGAATAATTTTTGGACATACAGCTTTTTTTGCCCCATATGTTTCAAAATCAAAGATTGGAATAGACACTGGGGCGTGTTTTCTTGCTAATCAGCCAATTACTTCGCTATGTATTGATCAAATGGCGATGGTGAATTCAGATGGTTTAGTCAGAAGTTTAGATGATTTTGAAGAAAATTCTTGCCCTAATATAATAAGAAAAAATCCATAGAGGTATGAAAAATGATCTATTGAAAAATAAAAAACTATTATTCAAATCGCAAACTCAAATGATGTTATTCTGTGTATTGGCGTAACAATAAATAAACTAATTACTGAATCTACGAACTGGAGTATGAGCATTGCCCACTTTCCCTTTTTGTTTTAGCTTAATATGTGGAGTTTCCGCTACAAATGCTGTTAATATTTTTCTTAAATCAGTTCCTGAAATTTATAGAAATGAGGTCAGGTGTGTTGAGATATATTGTGAATAGTATCCTGACGCAACTACCGATGATAACTTAAATATTGTTTTAAGTATGTTCTTATTTGAACATCAATTTCATCCGAATTTTTTAAAAAAGTATATATTTTTTTATTTCCTAATGATATTACTATTATCCTAATTCCCTCCAGTGATGCTTTGCAACTTAAATCATTAGACAATGCCTTTTATTGGACTCTTAGACCGTGGCACACCAAGCTTCCTACTCAAAAAGTTTTCGAATTGCTGCAACTAAAGTGGGGTGTAACAGAACTAGAATATATGATGCCCAAAATCATTATTATAGTTCGTTTGGGAATCGAAGCCTGTAAAGTACAATGGGAATTAGAAAATAATACAATAATCTGATTCAAAATAATACATTTCGAATTTTAGAAAATATTTTAGATAGAATTTCAATTTTATTTGAAAAAGCTAATAATCAGTTTTATAACATGCAACTTTAATACTAATTGTTTTCCCTTTTTAAAAATAAATATTTGTCTATTCTTCGTAAAATTATCAGACGACGAGCCTTACACGTAATGAGGGGGTACAAAAAGTTACAAGAAAATGGAAGGCTACATTGTATAGAATCTCTTAAAGATGATCTTTCTACGACAAAATTATTCATGGATACTGCTTCCAAGAAAATTTTCAAAGAAATACATTATTTTTCTTATGAGCTTTCAGTCCGACAATTTATCATGCATAATTTTGGACATAGAATTTCCGTTTCTAATCCATATCTTGGGCTCACAAAAGCTCTACTTACCTCTTTAGGGAGAGGGTACAATTCGCTCACTTACCCGATGCCATTTTTATGGCAAAAAGTTATTGAAAATAATGGCTTTTTTGTAAATAAATTTTCTTCAACACTTCTTTGGATTTCATCAGTATTCTTTTTTTGGTCATATGGAATAATTTTCTTTTTTAAATTTTTTTTTGAGCTTCTTTTTTTTAAAAATAAAATTATATCTAACGATACTACTCAAATTTATTTTTTAAAAGACCTATCAGCTAAAGATTTTCTATCATACGAAGATAATACTACAAATATTATTACCAAAGTATTGAAAATTAATCCACAAAAGTCTTTGATATTACATGATAATAAGCATCTATTTAACCAAGAGTCAAATCATGTCCAATTTGAATATTCATTTACTCCGATTAAGAAACGTCCAAGCAGTAAACAACTTTTTACTTTTTTTATCCGATCATGTTTTTTGATTTTTCAATCATTAACTAAATTGATAATAGGTAAGTGGCAAGATGCACTTCTATTACGAGAACTTATTTTAGCCACCTTTTATTCTATAATTCCTAGAGACGCATTGCCCGATTTTATTTTATTTGATCACTCCAAATTTGTGTATAGGCCCCTTTGGACATATATTGTGGAAGCTAAAGGAGTAAAATCTATCTTGTATTTCTATTCTACAAACAATGAAAGTATTGTTTTAGACTCAAGAAGAAAAAGAACCAATTTGAAGTGGTCAATAATGAATTGGTCTAACTATTGGGTATGGAATAAAGAACAGTATAATTTTATAAAAAGAGTTACATCTTTTGATGCTAATATTGAAATTGTTGGTCCCATATTGACAGGTAATAGTTTTATTAATCAGGGGCTTAATCTGCCTCATAGATCTGTAGCCATCTTTGATGTTCAACCACAAAGAGATTATAAATATCAACTTCTTTGTGAACCTCTTGAGTATTATGTTCCAAAAATAACTAATCAGTTTCTGGATGATATATTTCGTATTATTAAAAGAACAAATTCTACAATGGTTTATAAGGGCAAGCGGAATATAGGAAAAATGTCACATTATAAGTATCGAATTAAGTTACAGGAATTAGCTAATGAAAGTGGGGTGGTCATTATCGATTCTGACTTTAGTGCTGAATGTGTAAGTAAGGCTTCTCATTGTATTATTTCATTTCCATTTACTTCAACCGCCTTAATTGGTAAGATGCTAAATAAACCATCTATATATTATGATCCTACTGGACATATAGACAAACTTGACCCTGCCGCATATGGCATTCCTGTTATTTCAGGTCCTATTGAATTGGAAGAATGGCTTACAAAACAATTACAGTCGAAATAACACATTGAATTCACAAAAAACATATAATAATAGAATTGTTGAAGTACTGATCAGTATAGTTTTCATATTTGCAA
The DNA here is from genome assembly GCA_020403455.1 of Chitinophagaceae bacterium. Classification (GTDB taxonomy): domain Bacteria; phylum Bacteroidota; class Bacteroidia; order Chitinophagales; family Chitinophagaceae; genus Sediminibacterium. Next base: position 131,781 of record JADBXP010000017.1, on the reverse strand, counting down.
TTTCAAGCCCTACTGTCAATTATTTACTTAGTGATTATCCAATCGGGAAGGCTAGTTTGCAAATATTTGTTGCTATTATATTGATTTTACTTTTTTCATTTTATCGCTTAACAAAAAAGGGGTATTTAATTCTACAGCTGTCTACAATTTTAGCAATTGCCACATTTAGTCCCATGACAATTGTTAAAAATGTTTGTTTTTTTTACTTTATATTTTTGTTTTCAAATAATTATAAAGCTGTTTTTCAGAGGGTAGCAATTATTTTCTTTTTGATCAATGCTATTTTCATTATTTGTCAATTAATTGGGGTTCATGAAATCTTCTATTATTTACAAGATTATTCAAACGAAGCAGACGCAACTTTAGGAGAATTTAGTTTCGCATCGGCCATGGATACACAATTTAATTATCTGCCGCAAATACGACCATCTGGTTTTTTCCCGGCACCGACATATATTTCTAATTTTTGTATATTTTTCTGGTATTATGTATTGATGGATAAGGATTATCAAAATAAGATACTTTTTTTTTTATTTGGATTTGTACTCATGCTCCTAGGATCTACATTAGCTGTTTTTTTACTGCTAATAAGTATTTTCTTAATCGGGTATAAAAATGGAATTCTTATCTTTTTATTCGGCGGTATTTGCGGCTTGTTATTTTACCTCTATTACTTTCCTCTTACATTTAGCTATAATTTCAATGTCGAAGAATTTGTTGAAAGTTTTTTGGTTAGAATAATTAGCAATGGTATGAATGAAGAATCTATGCTTGTTAGTAATCCACTACTTTTTTTTGTTTTATTAATAGTTCTGTTTACAATACCGCTCTTTCTTCAAAAAGCAGGATCCTTATCGGTTCTTTTTAAAGCTGCAATTGTTGTTGTTATGCCAGTCATGATACATGAAGCCTTTTCTTCTATCCAGTTTTGGGTCACGGTTTCTTTTTTTGCAACAGAGGTTTTGCAAAAGGAAAATTTTCATTTAGCTAGATTTAAAGGTGTCGAGTACAGGCAAGTACAGAAGTTAAATAAGTAATAATATATTGATGAAATTATCTGTTATTATTCCGACAAAAAATAGACATAAAGATCTTCAAACTGCACTTAACTCTATCATATGTCAAGAAGTGAGACCGGATGAAATAATTATTGTTGATCAAAGTAATGAATCTTTCGAAACAGAAAAAATAGCACACTATCAAGATTTATTAGGGGCTGATAAAAATTTCAAATATTTATATGATCCGACTATACAAGGATTAGTTCATGCTAAGAGTGAAGGGGTAAATGTGGCCCAGGGAGATGTGATCTGTTTTTTAGAGGATGATGTCGTTTTGGAAAATGACTATTTCAAAGAGGTAATCAATGGGTTTAACAAGTGTTATAAAATGGTAGGGTGTTGTGGTGTCGTTACTAATCCACCAAAGTCTAGTCTTGTGTATCTTTTTTTGCACAATTTTTTTCATATTGGTATTTATAAGGACAGTCGACCCTCTATTTTTGCTAACTACACATCTTTTGAAAATGATTTGATACAATCAAATGCAATTTCTGGAGGATTATCAGCATGGAAATCTGAAGTCTTTAAAAGAGTGCAGTTTGATTATATAAATGGATTTCATATGCTTGAAGATATTGAGTTTTCAACTAGAGTTGCAGAACAATATCCTGATCAACTCTATATTAATACTAAAGTTAGATTAGCTCATTATTTCAGTCCTTCAGGTCGTGAAGCTGAGTTTCATAAACAGCGAAGAAAGGCAATTGAGTATATTTTATTTTATAAGAAACGAAAAGAATACCAATTAGCAATGTTTGATATGTATTGGTTATTTATTGGATTGTTTCTTTCGACTTTAGTTACCAGTATAAGGTATAGAAATACACAAGCTATCAAAGGAATTATGGAAGGTATAATTGCCGGTAAAAATAAAAAAGTAATTACCTTATAATTTTTGTTATGAATAAGTCTGCATTTCGGAATAAAAAAGTAATGATAATAGTTGCTCATCCAGATGATGAGATTTTAGGTTTAGGGGCATTTCTAAATCAATTAAATGAAGATTATAATATTTTAAGCCATGTAGTGATTTTAGGAGAGGGAATTACTTCAAGAGCTGATACTCGTAATATTGAACAATGGGAAGCCGAGTTAACTATACATAAGGCTAATATAAGTAGAGCTCAGGCTCATATAAAGTACACGTCTTTAGCAATATATGATTTTCCAGATAATCGATTTGATACAGTTGCATTGTTAGATATAGTTAAAGTTATTGAGAAGGAAAAAAAAGCTTTTAATCCGGATATTATTTTTACCCATCATGGTGGGGATGTTAATATCGATCATCAGAGAACATTTGAAGCTACCATTACAGCCTGTCGGCCCCTAAAAAATGAGACTGTTAAAACGATTATCTGTTTTGAAACTTTTTCAGGTACTGAATGGCGAGCAAGTAATGATCCAAGACATTTTATCCCGAATCTTTTCTTTTCTTTTAATGAACCAAATCTTGAAGCAAAGATTCAGGCAATGGAGTCATATGAGTTTGAAAAAAGAGAATATCCCCATCCTCGTTCTCCTGAAGCAATTAGGAACAGAGCCAAAATGTGGGGTGTAACTTGTGGTGTTGAGTATGCTGAAGCATTTTATTTAGTAAGATCTATTGAATAACTAAACATACACATTGGCTGCCTCAAAAACACTCAAAAATTCATTTTTTTATATGTTGCCTGTTATTGTGGGCAATCTAATACCTATAATAACATTACCTCTATTTACGAGACAATTATCTACAGACGAGTATGGTATATTTTCATTGTCACAGGTATATGCAATTTTTATTAATGGGATAGCAAATTTTGGTCTAATTGCTGGTTTCGAAAGAAATTACTTTGAATCTAACGAGATAGTTAAACGAACTGCTCTTCTATATTCGATACTGTCATTTGTAGTTATCGTCTCTCTTCTTTTTACCTCTATTACAGCATTAGTAGAAGGTTTTTTATTAAAAAATCTGTTCCATATTCGTGGTTATGAAAATTTATTAATATTGGCATATGGTGCAACTGCTATTTCAGGGTTTAAGGTTTATTTTTTATCGTATTTTAAAAATGCGGAAGAAGCTAAATCATATGTCTTCTATTCAATTGATGAAACTGTGCTTACCACAGTTTTCTCTTTGCTATTCGTATTCATATTTAGGCTACAGGTTTATGGTTTAATTTTGGGGCAATTAGTTTCGGCTACTTTTGTTTTAACGTTATTGTTAATTCGATTTACAAAAAAGCATTCTATAACTTTTGATTTTAATGCTTTGAAATCTACTTTAAAACTAAGCTTGCCTTTGACACCCAAAATATTTTTTGGTGTTCTAAACAGTCAGTTGGATAAATATTTAATTGGCTTGCTAAGTAGTATTGGTGGCGTAGGTATATATAATATTGCTCAAAAAATAGCCAATGTTACTTTCACCTTTATGACTGCTATTCAGAATGTTTTTTCCCCGCAAGTATATTCGCGCATGTTTGACATGGAAGAGAAATCTGCAGGTAAATCAATAGGAACTTACCTTACGCCATTTTATTATGTATCTATCTTTGTAGGGATGCTCGTTGCACTTTTTTCTGAAGAGATAATAATCATACTTTTCCCTACTGATTATCATGATGCAATCAATATTACCAGTATATTTTCAATATTATATTCTTCTTATTTTTTTTCTAAACATCCTCAACTGATTTATTCAAAAAAAACATGGTTATCATCTGTACTTTTTGTTTTTTCTATCATTCTAAATATTGTTATTGGTATTCCTTTTGCGAAAATTTGGGGGCCAATTGGAGTTGCATGGGGTTCTTTACTATCAGGGATAATATGGGGAGCAGTTTATTTTTATGTTAGCCAGAAAAGTTTTTATATTGAGTGGGAGAGCGATAAAATCTTAGCAATTACCTTAATTTTTATTGTGTCAAGTATGACACTAATTTTAATGAGGCATTTTCAAACATCTTATGTTTTGAGATTTGTAGTCAAATTAGTTTCAGTGGGCCTTTTTATTGAGAGAGGAGTTGCATACAGGATTATTTCAAAAAACACTTTCAGCAGTTTAAAATCAATGCTTAATAAAAGTAAGTAATCCGAAGGATTAGTTTATGTAATTTTAATGCAATAATTAATTTATTAAATATTTTAATATGTCGAAATGTATACTTCTTACGGGAGGCGCTGGTTTTGTTGGTAGCTGGTTATTTCAAAAATTAAGTAGTGACGGATATAAGGTTGTTGTGATTGATAATCTTTCCAATGGAAAGATGGCTAATATTGATGCAGGTGCCGAATTTTATGAAATTGATATTTCCGATGAAAAGGCATTAAATTCCTTGCCCCATTATGAGTATGAATGCATTATTCATTTAGCTGCTCAAGCATCGAATGCTATTTCTTTTATAGATCCTTTAGAAGATTTAAAAGCAAATCAAATTGGCACTCTTAATTTATTGACATTTTGTAGGGATCGTAAAATTAAAAGAATCATTTACTCAAGTTCAATGAGTGCTTACGGACAACCATTAGAGTTTCCAACACCAGAGAATTATCAGATGCTTCCAGATTCATTTTATGCAGTTCATAAGTTAGCTGGAGAACACTATTGTAGAATATTTCAAAAAGAATATGGGATAGAGTATACAATATTTCGTTTTTATACGGTTTATGGACATGGGCAAAATTTAGCCAATGTTAATCAAGGATTATTGAGTATTTATTTAAGCTATATAATCAATAAGCAGCCTATTCTTGTAAAGGGTTCAAAAGACAGGATACGAGATATTATTCATGTTAGTGATGTGGTAAATGCCATTTTTTTATCACTCAACTCTGAAGTCGCGAGAAATAAGATTTATAATCTTGGGTCAGGAGAATCTCATACGATTGAAGAATTGATCAATATGATTACTTCTGAGTTTGGATATTCATCAGGTGAGTACCCGGTCATTTATGAAAGCGGCACCCCAGGGGATCCTTTTGAAACACAAGCTGATATTAGTACTATAAGCAAAGATTTAAAATGGCTTCCAAAAATTATGGCATTAGATGGCATAAAACTAACTGTACAATCATATAAATAAAAGCAACGTGAAAGAATTTGAAATTAGGCCACGAAAATTATTCTCAGAATATCTTGAGCTTTCAAAAAGGGATATCGAAGTTTTTTTTTCTGATCACTCGAACTTTGAAAATATTAACTGTCCTGGCTGTATGTCCCATAAAGCAAACTTAGCCTTTATAAAGCACGGGTTTACATATAAAAAATGTTCGGAGTGTTTTACGCTTTTTACATCTCCAAGACCTACAAATGCAATGATCTCAGATTTTTATCGTAGATCTGAATCAAGTAGATTTTGGGCTGAACATTTTTACCCTGAAACTGCTGAGGCTAGAAGGGAGATGATTTTCAAGCCAAGGGCCGAAGTAATTAATAAACTATTAAATGAATTTGATATACCTGAGCCCAGGTCAATAGTTGATGTAGGAGCAGGTTATGGGATTTTTCTTGAAGAAATTAGAAAATATGGTTTTTTTAATGAGGTTATAGCCGTTGAACCTAATAAAGATCTAGCAAAATGTTGTCGTGAAAAGGGCATCAATGTGTACGAAGCAGCTGTTGAAGATATTAAAGAAGGCGAACTGCAAGCTTCTGTAGTTTGTTCCTTTGAAGTATTTGAACATTTGTTTGATCCCGATAGCTTCATTATGAGTATGAAAAAAATACTTAAGCCCGGTGGCATTTTATTGTTTACAACGCTAACTATAAGTGGCTTTGATCTTTTGGTACTTGGCGAACATTCGAAGAGTATTTCCCCCCCCCACCATATAAACTTTTTATCGTTGGAAGGTATCCGTGCTTTAATTAAAAGATGTGGATTAACTGAATTATTGATTGAAACCCCTGGAAAATTAGATGTAGACATTGTTAAAAATATGTACGATGAAATTCCTGAGTTAAAGTTGCCCGATTTTGTTGAATATCTAATTAAAAATCGTGATTCAGCAGCACACAATGATTTCCAGCAATTCTTGCAAAAAAATAATTTGAGCTCGCATATAAGAGTTATAGCTAGGAATAATGGGTAACTTGATGGATAGGCCGGATTTATTAAAATATTCTAATATTTTTATTGATTGTGATGGTGTAATTATCGACAGTAATCAAATCAAAGAAAATAATATTGCCACGGTACTTACTAAGCATTTATCAAATGAGAATCTTTTAGAGTGCCTCTATTTTTTTAATGCAAATCCCGGTATTCCACGTGAAAAAAAATTACAGAAATTTATTTTCTCACATGATCAGTTAAAATGTATATTGGAAGAGTATAATCAACTAAACCTTCAATCTTTGAAGGATGCCAATCTTGTAGATGGTGTTGCAGATTTCTTAAAGTGCATGAAGGAAAAGAATAAAAAAATATTCATGCTTTCTGGAGGACTTAGGGATGAGCTTCTATCCATATTTCAATACAAAGAAATGCTATGGTATTTTGATGAAATACTTGGGGGGCCTTCGACAAAAGAAGAAAATATTAGATCACTATCAGTTCAAGGAGACTCGATTTTTTTTGGCGATAGTCAGACAGATTTGGATGTTGCACTTTTATTTAAAATGGATTTTGTTTTTATTTCTGGGTATACGAAATTTGATTTAAATAGTAGGCAACAGAAATTGATATTTAAAACTTTTCAAAATTTTAATGAAATAAACCTAAAACAACATGATTAAGATTGGAATTAATGGATTTGGTAGAATAGGCAGAGCTCTATTCCGCATTAATCTACTACACAAAAACTATCAAATAGTAGCTATTAACGAAATAGACCCAGATATAGACAACATGGCATATTTACTTAAGTATGATTCCACCTATGGGAAACTTTTTAATAATAAAATCTCTCGTGATGGGGATTACTTAGTAGTTGATGATCAAAAGATTAAAGTATACCACGAAAGAAATATTAAGGACGTTGATTGGGGTAAACATAATGTAGATGTAGTTATTGATTCCTCAGGAGTATTTGAAAATGTTCTTGGCGCTAAACATATAACGGACAATAAAATTGTAGATAAGGTTGTCGTAACACATTCACCTAAATCCGGTATTGATTTGACGTTGATGATCGGAGTTAATGAGAAAAGTTATATCAAAGAGCAACATCATGTCATCAGCAGTAGTATTTGTGATGCTAATGCAGTTACTCCATTTTTTCATTTGATTAATAGTAAGTTTGGAATTGATATAGGGGAAGTTACTACACTTCATCCATGGTTATCTTATCAAAATGTGCTTGATGGTAATCTAAGATCAGTCTCTAGCCCAGGTCATTTTTGGAACGATTATGCTCTTGGTCGTAATAGTACTGTTAGTCTAATACCCAAAGACACTTCACTAGTATCTGCGATGCAAAAGGTCATTTCTGGTGTAGAAGATGTAGTAGATGCAATGTCATTTAGAACACCTACTGCAATTGTTTCAGCTGCTGATGGATCCTTTTATTTAAAGACGAAAACGAATCTTGAAGAAGTAATAGCATGTGTTGAGGCCTACGAAAAGGAATATCCAGGAGTTCTATTATTAGACAATAAATCTTTGGTTTCGATTGATTATATGGCAAATGAGAATGCAGCAATACTTGATGGTCGTTGGCTAAAGGTTTTGAATGGTAGACTATTAAAATTTGTACTTTGGTATGATAATGAATGGGGTTATGCAAAACGTACATATAATATTATTGAGTTTATTCTTAAATGACCTAGGCTATGAAGATTGTTAGATATCAAATAGACAATGGTTTAGTTTATTATGGAGAGTTGAAGAATAATTCAATACGACGAATTCTTAATTTTTCATTTTGTCATATCAATTATGATTACGGTGAAGAAACTCTTGTATCTGAAGCTACTATTCTTGCTCCGGTTACTCCAGAAAAGGTAATCGGACTTGCCTATAATTACAAAGATTTAGTTGGAGAGAAAACAACATATGATGAACCTTTAGTCTTTCTAAAATCCCCAGAATCTATTATAGGTCCAAATGATGTTATTAATGTATTTGAAGGGGAAGTTACCTGGGCAGAGGTAGAGTTGGTTATTGTAATTGGTAAAGAGGGTAAAGATATATGCTTAGAAAATGCCGCCCAGCATATATTCGGGTATACTATTGGTAATGACGTTACAATGGCTAACATACATGGCCGTGACCATCATTTAGCAAGATCGAAGGCATTAGATACATTTTGCCCTGTTGGTCCATATATTGAAACTTCTTTATTGGTGAAAAATCTTTCATTAATACATGAAATTAATGGAGTGCTATTTCAAAAAGGCAATACTGATAATAGAATTTTAAATGATTATGAATCTGTTGCATTGGTATCTCGTTTTATAAAGTTAAAACCAGGTGATATTATACTTACCGGTACCCCTGCAAATGCAATGAATTCACTAATCAATGGGGGTAATCGCGTTCATATGGAAATTACTAATCTGGGAGTATTATCTAATCAAGTACGTTTTAAATAAGTTTTAGATGAAACAATTAATTGTTATTCCAGCAAGAATGAAAGGAACAAGATTGCCTGGTAAGCCATTAATATTAATTAATGGAACACCTTTAATTAAGCATGTCTGGGATCGATGTGTCAAGATACATGAAGCGGATAAAGTCTTTGTTGCTACAGAAGATGATGAAATTGTTGAATATTGTAATAATAATGGGATTCAATGTATTAAAACTGGAAAAGCTGAAACTGCGATTGATCGTATAAAATTGGTTAGTGATATTGTTTCAGCAGATGGTTATATTAATGTTCAAGGAGATGAACCAATTATCAATATTAAAGATATAGCCACCATCCTTTCCTATAATAAAAAATATCCAGATAGGGTTGTATTTGGAAAGACAAAAGCTTCTGAGGTTGAGTTTAATGATTATTCTAAAGCTAAAGTTGTGTGCAATAAGGAAGGTAGGCTGCTTTATTCGTCTCGTGCTGGTATACCGATAAATAATAAAGGAAAATTTGTGGGAGCTGAAAGGGCTATCTGGATTTATGCCTTTAACAAGCAAGCTTTAGACGCGTATCATTCTAGTACTGGTGAAACTGTTCTTGATATGACGGAGGATAACGAAATAATTCGATTTCTCGAAATTGGGGTGCCTGTTTATTGTACAGACTTAATCGGGGATAGTTGGGCTGTGGATGAATATAAAGATTTAGAAATTGTATCTAGACGGTTGCAAAATAATAACTGATTTTTTATGTTAAAAGTTGTAATTACAGATTATGTTACCAATCCGGATATTGAGAAAAATATTTTTGGTAATGATATTAGAGTTGTTTGTTTAAATCAGGAAGACGAATTAGAATATAGTAATGAAATTGAAGATGCGGATGGAGTATTAGTGTGGCATGGAAAAATATCTTCTTATACACTCAAGCGGTTAAAAAAATGTAAGATACTTGTTAAGTATGGAACAGGGTATGATAATATAGATTATAAAGCATGTAAAGAATTTGGTATTCCATTTTGCAATACTCCGGATTACGGAGTAGAAGAGGTTGCTGATACAGCCTGTGCTTTTATCTTGAATTTTATTAGGCAAATAACATTGTATAATACAAAAGCTAAATATATTACAGATGGCTGGCAATTACATAGTGATATGCCAATTAAGAGAACCTCAGACCACAAGCTTGGAATTATTGGAGCAGGAAGAATGGGTACTGCAGTTTCTTCTCGAATGAAAGCTTTTGGCATTGACGTTGCTTTTTATGATCCATATGTTGCAAGTGGATATGAAAAAGCTATTGGAGTTAAAAGATGCAATACCCTGAAAGAACTTCTTAATTTATCCTCAATTATTTCTATACATACCCCCTTAACAGAGCATACTAAAGGGATGATTGATGAGGAGTTTATTGATTGCCTAAATGATGGAACAATATTGGTTAATACAGCACGTGGGAAGCTTATCAAAAATCTTAATTTAATATTTGACGGATTGATGAGGGGGAAGTTGTCATTTGTTGGGTTAGATGTACTCCCTGACGAGCCACCCTCTGATAGTGAAAATTTGATACATGCATGGAGGAACATAAATCATTTATTACATAATAGAATTTTGATTAATCCTCACTCAGCTTATTATTCTGAGAAAGCCTGGTTTGAAATGAGGAGTAAATCAGCTATGAATGTTTTTAATGTTTTAAATGGTCAGCCGGCAAGGAATTTAATTGTATAAAACTATTTTCAGTTTGAGCCGGAAAATTTTAATTGTAGAAGATGATATTAGCCATGAGTACATCGTAGATTCAACAGTAATATGGTGGAATAAAAGTTGTGCAAACGGGCAAAATTGTATTTCAATAACTCAATATGTTGAAAATAAATCCGATTATTATAAAACAAAATACCTTGAGTGGAATGCAGCTTTCTTAAAATCTAAGGTCGGAGATATTACTCTTGAAAAATATTATCAAATTGAGAAAGGAATAAGTTTCTTTTGGTTAACATCATTAGGGCAACGTTGTAATATAGTTGAGAAATCTCAAATTAATAATGCAATCAAATTACTTGCTCTCGAGGATATTATTAAAGAATTTTGTGTTGATGAAGTTGTTTTATTATCTAATTCAAATGAGCTAATAGCTACAATTCAGGACTACTGTCAAAATGGAGGAATTAAGTTTAAAAAATTAGTATCTAAAAGTAGAAAAGTTATTTACTTCAAAATAAATTATTTATCTCATTTAATAAAATCGATAGCATACTTAATCTATTTTATACTAATTAGATCATTAAAATCTAAGACACAACAAGATAATGCATCGGTTGCTTTCTTTGATATGTTTTTGAATGTAAAAATATCATCACAGAATACTCATTATAAATCCCATTATTGGGGTGGACTTCCGGAGTTTTTGGAGAAACGTTCTATTTCAGTCTTATGGTCTCATTTCTTTTATAGGCATAAAGCAATACCAAATACAAGAATTGCAACTCGAATTTGTGAGAAGTTAAATAGCCTTTTTTCTTTGCATCATCACTCAATTGTAGATTCCAGAATTACTTTTAAAATTATTTGTACAGCATTACGACATTATTTAATTTTTTTCATAAAGTCGCTGACGCTTAGAGATAAAAAAAAGATATTTTATAAAAGTGATATTTCTGGCTTTAATTTTTATATTTTATTCAAGAAGGAGTTTAATGATTCATGTTACGGTATTGGAGCACTTAGAAATTTCTTGTATTTAGAACTAATTGAAGTTTATGTAGCAAGTTTATCGCACAAAAAATTAGGTTTTTACATTCAAGAAAATCAGCCTTGGGAAACAATGCTAATATATTTATGGAAGAAATATAACCATGGATTAATTATTGGAGTACCGCATTCTACAGTTAGATACTGGGATATGCGTTATTTTTATCATCGTAATGCTTTTTTTGAAGCGCCATCAATAAACTTGCCAATCCCAGATTTTATTGCAGTCAACAGTCCTATAGCTGAGAAGTATTTGCTTTCAAGTAACGTTCCAAGTCAATTAATAAAAAAGGTTGAGGCTTTACGATATATGCATTTGCAGTACAAGCAAACACAAGAAATACATGTCTTTGAAATAAGGACAATTTTAATTTGTGGTGATTTTCTTTTGGAAACAAATAAGAAAATGTTTACCTGTGTTTATGATGCTGTTAAGATTTATCATGGGCAAATCTCTTTAGTATTTAAACCGCACCCTGGAACTCCGGTTCCTACTTCCTATTACAAGAATCTTAATGTTATTGTAAGAGAAGAAACCTTGGAACAATTAATCAATGAAGTGGATATTGTTTTCACAAGTAATATAAGCTCATCCGCAGTTGATGCTTATATCTATGGTAAACCATTGATACAGTACATTGATATGAGGTATTTTAATATGAGTCCTCTTAGAGGTATAGACGGGGTAAATTATGTTTCAGATGGTAGTGAACTTGCATATTTACTGAATAAAGGTTTGATTGGTCATAAAAATCAGCAATTTGATTATTTTTACAATGATCCAACCCTTAATAAATGGCAGTCAATAATAAATACACATATTATTTAGCATTGAGTTTGGTGGACATGATTTGTTTATTAGACAGCGGGTTAGAAAAAACTGACTCAAAACAAGTATGGTTCATATCTTTGAATAAATATATTTGCAGAAAAAAATATATAAACTATATTAATGATATTAACAATTAATTTTTAGAGACGTGGTTTCTAAGCGTGTAAAAATTGTACGTACATCAACAATATCATTCTCTTTAGATAATTTGTTAAGGGGGCAGCTTAAATTTTTAAATCAGTTTTTTGATGTTATTGCTGTTTCTGGAAGTGATCAGTACCTCGAGAATGTATCAGTACGTGAGGGAGTAAGGGTTATAAATATTAATTTTTCAAGAGGAATATCTTTTATAAATGACATATTATGTCTTATAAAGTTGTGTATTTTATTTTATCGTGAACGTCCTACAATCGTTCATTCAATTACTCCAAAAGCAGGCTTATTATCAATGGCCGCAGCATACATTTGCAATGTTCCAATTCGTATACACACTTTTACAGGTTTAGTTTTTGAATCAAGATCTGGTTTGTTTAAACGAATATTAATATTTAGTGATAAACTAACCTGCTTCTTTGCAACAAATATTTATCCCGAAGGTCAATGCGTTAGTAAATTGCTCACAGACAATAAAATCACAAAAAAGTCACTTAGAGTTATTGCCAATGGTAATATAAATGGTGTCGATATAGATTTGTTCAATCCATCAAATTATAATCAACAATCTAAAAGTGAATTAAAAAAAAGAATTGGAGTTGATGAACAAGATTTTGTATTTACTTTTATAGGTAGAATTAGAAAGGATAAAGGAATTGGTGAATTAGTTCTGGCTTTTCTTAAGTTAGTTAATGAAAATCAAAACTTAAAATTGAAATTGTTGTTGGTGGGTCCTGATGAAAATGAACTTGATCCTTTGGCGCCTTCTATTATTTCTATTTTAAACACTCACCCGCTTATTTTAGTACTTGGTTTTCAAACAAATATTCCACAATATCTATCAATTTCAAATTGTTTTATTTTATCGAGTTATCGAGAGGGATTCCCCAATAGTTTATTACAGGCTTGTTCAATGGGTATTCCCTCAATTGTTACCGATGTTTGTGGGAGTAATGAAATTATAACAAGTGAAAATGGATTGATTATTAAAAAAGAAAACGACTTGGCTTTATATGATGCAATGTTATATATGTATAATAACATTGATAAGTTTGATAAAGCTCGTATAAGACTAGATATAGAAAAAAGATTTTCAAATACAATTGTTTGGGAATCAATATTAGAAGAGTATAAGCGATTATTAAATATCATTTCTATATAGTTAATTTAATCTCATGTATATTTATGGAAATGGTGGACACGGTCATGTAATTTTTGAAATAGCTGAGTTATTAGGTATAAATGTCGAAGGATTTATTGACGATTATAACTTATTTAATGATTTGAATATACCGGTAATACGGTCTTTATCTATTGAGCGGTTCGATTGTGTAATTGGTATTGGTAATAATTTGGTTCGAAAAAAAGTTGTACAATAACTTCCAAAGGTATCTTATAGTGTTCTATGTCATCTAAAATCTATTATTTCTAAACGAGTCAAGTTAGGGGAAGGTACTGTCGTAATTGCAAGTTCTGTAATAAATTATAATGTTACATTTGGATCACATGTTATAATAAATACGAATTCATCGATAGATCACGATTGTACCATTGAAGACTTTGCTCATATATCACCAAATGTTGCATTAGCAGGGGGAGTCCATATTGGAGAGGGAACAATTATTGGTATTGGTGCGTTTTAATACCAAAGTTTTTTGCTCTGGTATAAATGGATGTAATGAGATTGTTATTCCAGGAGTTAATGGGCTTCTTGTACCTGTTAAAGATGTAGATGCACTTACCAATTCAATGTTACGTCTATACGAAGATAAAGATCTAAGGAACAGTATGATTCATAATTCTCGAACAACAATAATTGAACGTTACTCTCGACTTGAAATTTGGCGGTTAATTGAAGAAGAGTATAATAATTTTATAAAATAATTTTATATGACAGAAAATTTGCTAACTCTTTTTAAAAAAGAAATTCAAGATGCTACACTAATAAGGCTCGTTGAAGAACGTTTGTTATCATTGTTTAGCGAGGGAGCATTAAATGGAACCGTACACACAGCAGTTGGACAAGAATTTACTGGGGTATTTATTTCAAAACATTTGCAAAAAGGTGATTTTATTACCTCAAATCATAGAGGTCATGGGCATTATTTGGCAAGGTTTGGTAACATAAGGGGGTTGATGTCTGAAATAATGGGAAAAGAAACTGGCGTATCTGGTGGTTTTGGGGGTAGCCAACATATAGTGGATGAGAATTATTTATCAAATGGAATTCAAGGTGGAATGTTACCAATTGCAACTGGAGTTGCATTCTATTTTAAAAGAAATAATATAGATAATATTGCAGTTTCATATATTGGCGATGGAACTCTTGGTGAAGGTATTGTTTATGAAACTTTAAATCTAGCCTCAGTTTTAGAATGTCCACTTTTAATCGTAGTAGAAAATAACGGTTATGCACAATCTACTTCATTTAATCAGACATTTAGAGGTGAATTAAAACTACGTTCAGAGGGATTTGGTGTTAAATATTTTAATTCTTCTACTTTTGATTTAGAAGATTTAGATAAAAATTGTAGAAATGCTATTGAGTATGCAAGACTTGAATCAAAACCTGTTGTTTTGGAAATACAGACATATAGGTTAAACTCTCACTCTAAAGGTGATGATAATCGCAAAATTAGTGAGATTGAATCTTATAGAAAGATAGATGTTTTATCAAATCTTTTAGCTTCAAATATTGAGGAGCTTGATAGTTTTGTTGCTTGCACAAAAAATAAAATAGAATCAATTATAACTGAAATAAAAGATGAAAAAACTCTTGCTAACATATCGAATACTCAGCATTTAAATTTATTTTTTTCTCTAAAAAATGTATCAAAAGAAATTCTTAAACATGATAGATATAATACATTAATTTATACCGCATTAAAAAATATATTTTCGGAAAACGAAAATGTTATATTAATTGGAGAAGACATTCAAAATAAAACTGAATTTACAGAATCTAATTATGGCGGTGCTTTTAAAGTAACGAAGGATTTAAGTGATATTTTCCCAAACAGAATATTGAATTCTCCAATAAGTGAAGCTGCTATAGTTGGATTTGCGTCTGGTTATTCTTTAAAAGCAGGTAGAACATTTGTTGAAATTATGTTTGGAGATTTTACAACCCTGATTTTTGATCAAATTTTACAGCATTCAACAAAATTTGAAAAAATGTTTAACGGTAAAGTTGCCTGCCCTATAGTAGTTAGAACCCCAATGGGAGGAAAGCGTGGTTATGGCCCCACTCATAGTCAAAGTTTAGAGAAATATTTCCTAGGTATTGATAATTTTGCTGTTGTTGCTCTACACCATAGAATTTCTCCTGAGTATATTTTTAAAGCTATTATGTCTGTAAAGATGCCATTAATGCTTATTGAAAATAAAATTTTGTACACAATAGATACTGCTAAGAAAAAAATTCCCTCCTATACATATCAATTTAATGAGAGTCTTTTTCCTGAACTTTATATTAAACCTAATGAACATAAAAGTTCTGTTACTGTTCTCTGTTATGGTGAAATTTTGAATGTTGTTGAGGACGCTTTGTTAGATTTATTATTTGAAGAGGAATTGTTTTGTGATATTATCTGTCCAAGTTTAATCTCAGAAATTAATTCAAAAAGTGTGATTGAATCATTAAAGACAACACATAAACTATTGATTGTCGAAGAGGGTTCTGGTTATGCTTCTTGGGGATCAGAAATAGTTAGTAAAATTCATGAGCAAGGATTTAATGATTTCATTCTAAAGAGATTTCATAATACAAATTTAATACCATCTAGTTTTATGGCTGAAATTGAAATTTTGCCAAATAAGTCGAATGTAAAAAAATGTATACTCAATTTAATCTGATTATGAAGTTAATTTATACACCTAAAGTAGGAACAAGTGATATCGAAGTTAAGTTGTGTGTTATTCATAAACATAATGTGAGAGTAAAACCCGGCGATATTATTTGTGAAGTAGAAACATCAAAAGCAACTTATGATATTGAAACTGAATATGAAGGATTTGTTTATGTTATTCACGATATAAATAAAAATATCATTATAGGAAGTCCAATTGCAATAATTAGCGAAAGTCAATTAAATGATATTGATTTAAGTATAGAATTAAATAAACTTATTTCGTTTGATGAATCAAGTTCTACAAATAATAGCATTACCAAAAAAGCACAAATCTTGATTGATAAATATAATTTAGATATTTCTTCGATAAATAAAGATATTATTACAGAAAAAGACGTACAAGAATTAATATTTAAGGGAAAACTCAAAAATGATTTACAAGATTACAAATTCAGTTCACGCGATATATTAATAGTTGGGATTGGAGGTCATGCTGGAATGTGTATAGATATTTTGAGACAAGGAAATGAGTTTAATATTGTGGGTTTTATCGACGATAATTTAACGCAAGACGATAAATATGGTCTTAAATATTTAGGAGGATTGGATGATATTGAATTTCTGACAAAAAAAGGGCTATGTAATGCTATCCTTGGAATTGGATTTGTTGGCAACCTTAAGAAAAGAGAAAAGGTTTATAATTATTTAACCCAATTTGTGAATATCCCATCAATTATACATAATAAGGCAATAATTGAACCTACCGCAAGAATTCAGAATGGTTGTCAAATTATGGCAGGAGCAATAATTGGTTCAAATGTGATAATAAGTCAGAATTGTATTGTTAATACAGGGGCAATTGTAAGTCATGATTCCTTTATTTCTGATTCTAGCCATTTGACTCCAGGAGCTACTTTAGCAGGGCATGTTAAAATAGGAAAAAGAGTTACAGTAGGAATGTGTTCGACTATATATATAGGCCTAAGTATTTCTGATGATACAGTTATTGCTAATGGTAAAACAGTCATTGAAAATATCTAGTATGCTAAAATCTAAAATCTGGCTCTCTTCACCACACATGGGTGGAAATGAAGAAGTCTATGTTAAAGAGGCATTTACATCTAATTGGATTGCACCTTTAGGCCCCAATGTGAATGGCTTTGAAAATGCAATTTCCTCTTATTTATCAGATGAAAAAGACTACGAAACCGCTGCATTGGTATCGGGTACGGCCGCTATACATTTAGCACTTCGCTTACTCGGAACAAAAACTGAAGACTATATTTTAGTCCAAAGTTTTACATTTTGTGGAACCTCCAACCCGGTATCATACGAAGGAGCCAATATTGTTTTTATTGACTCAGAAGAAGATACCTGGAATATGTGTCCGGATGCTTTGGAGGAAGCTATTGTCGCTTTAAAAGGAAAAACAATTAGAGCAATCATTCCTGTTCATTTGTATGGTATGCCGGCCAAAATGAATGAAATTTTATCTATCGCTAATAAATATAATGTACCTGTAATTGAAGATGCTGCTGAAGCTTTGGGATCCAAATACAACGGTAAGGCATGTGGTACATTTGGAACTATGGCTGCACTTAGCTTTAATGGAAATAAAATTATCACCACAAGTGGAGGCGGTGCCCTTGTAGCAAAAAATAGAGACTACATAGATAAGGCAAGGTTTCTCTCAACGCAGGCACGTGATGAAGCACCTCATTATGAACATTCCCAAATCGGCTTTAACTATCGGATGAGTAATGTGGTTGCCGGTATTGGTCGTGGTCAGATGGAAGTTTTAGACCTACGGGTACAACAAAGAAGAGATAATAACATCCGATACCGCAATTATTTTAAAGAGATTGAAGGTGTCAGTTTTCAAACCGAACCTGATGATTCCTATTTTAGTAATTACTGGTTAACCTGTATTTTAATTGATCCTGAAAAGTCCGGCGGAATAGACAGAGAACAGGTACGTCTTATTATGGAACAAAATCAGATTGACTCCAGGCCTCTCTGGAAACCTATGCATCTGCAGCCTGTGCACAAAGACGCCATTTTCTTTGGAACAGGTGTCTGTGAAAAATTATTTGAGCAGGGCCTGTGCTTACCCAGCGGATCTAACCTTACTGATGAGGACTTTGAACGAATTTTCAAAGTATTAGATAGCATATTTAAAAAGTAATTCTTTGTATCAGTTTTTTTTAAAGCCACTATTCGATTATTTGGTGGCTTTTTTTCTTTTAGTGCTGTTATCACCATTTCTCATTTTATTAATTCTGCTTCTTTATTTTTATAATAAGGGTTCAGTTTTTTTCTTACAGCAACGTCCCGGTTATCAGACTACTCCATTTTATATCATCAAGTTCAAAACCATGAAAGATATTTTTGATGTAAATGGAAACCCACTTCCCGATAGTGATAGAATAACACCTATCGGAAATTTTATTAGACGATATTCACTAGATGAACTTCTGCAACTGGTGAATGTAATTAAGGGGGAGATGAGTATAGTTGGTCCCAGACCATTGTTAATGCAATATTTACCAAGATACAATGCTGATCAGGCAAGAAGACATGAAGTTCGTCCCGGTATCACCGGATGGGCCCAAGTCAATGGTCGTAATGCCATTAGTTGGGAGGAAAAATTTAACCTGGATCTCTATTATGTTAACAATCAATCTTTTTTTCTAGATTTATTGATTCTTTGGAAAACATTCATCAAGGTGATAGCTCGGAAGGACATCAATGCGAATGACAATACAACCATGCCTGAGTTTATGGGTACAGATAAAACAGCATTTTAATTTTTATCAGTGTCAGTAAGACTATTTTATATTTTGTTTTTTTCTTGTACTGCCCTTTTTTCCTTCTCCCAAGGCGGCAATTTCTCTTCCCCCGGCGGTGCTCATGGCTTATCTGATTTCTATCGGCGGCAGGAACTGATTACCGGACAAACTTCACCGACCTCCCTACTGCAACAGCAATTTACCCACCAGCTTTCACCGCTTGATTCGCTATTTCCTTTTCCGGATAGTCTGCGTCTCTTCAAACAACCGGTAGCTGCAAGAAAAGTTAGCTTGCAGTTACTCCCTGCATCTGTTACCATTGCCTATAACGCCCACCACCCCTTTGGCTGGAACGACGCAGCCATGATACCTGCGAATGGACTGCAAACAATGGCTAGTGGGGGCTTCCTGTTGAAGTCCGGTAAATGGTCTTTGCAGCTAATGCCTCAGATTATTTACGCTGCCAACCCATCCTTCGAAACCTTCCCCACGGAGCATGCCGATACCTACTGGAATACCTACTATCGACTACTCAATACCATCGATATGCCGGAGCGATTCGGCAATAAAAGCTATCAACGCATACTTCCCGGACAATCTGCCCTCCGCTTCTCAACCGGTGCTGTTTCTCTGGGTATTTCCACGGAGAATTATTGGTGGGGACCGGGTCGATACAATGCCCTCGTTATGAGCAACAATGCTCCCGGTTTCCTGCACTTCACCGCCAATACTACCCGTCCCATAACTACCCCCATAGGTACCTTCGAAGCTCAATTAGTCGCAGGTCAGTTGCTCTCTTCCGATATATTCCCGGCAGATACCAACCGCTACTTCAATGGGAACCGATTGTATAAAGCCAAAAACGAAGAGGAGCGTTACATGACCGGTCTCACCATAAGCTGGCAACCCAAATGGGTGAAAGGACTCACCCTGGGAATGGCACAGGCTTCCTATCAATACCTGTCTGATGTAAAGGGAATAGCCGATATACTCCCCCTGGCTGGTGTGGTGATCTCCAACAGTCAAAAAGCAGGAAAAAAAGCAGCCCTGGGCTCCTTATTTGCCCGATACCTGCTGCCCAAAGATCATGCAGAGGTTTACCTCGAATATGGCAGGAACGACCGGGTTCCCACCCCCACCAATATTTTGGCTGATGTGAATTATCCCCGTGCCTTTGTAGGTGGATTCCGCAAATTATTCCCCCTGAAAAAACCGGGCACCTGGCTGGATCTCTCCGTTGAACTGACCCAAATGGGTTTACCCACCCCGGAACTGGTATTGGAGGGTATTAGTTTTTATACCCACCCCTTTGTTCGCCAAGGCTATACCCACCGTGGTCAGGTGATCGGAGCGGGGATTGGTCCGGGAAGCAACAGCCAAACCATCGACCTGAGTTGGGTCAAAGGATACAACAAAGTGGGTCTCCGCATTGAACGACTCGCCCGCAACATGGATTTCAATTATACTGCCTTTATTGGCACCCGCGATTATACCCGACACTGGATCGATCTATCTACCGAATTACATGCCGACTGGCAATATCAAAATATTCTCTTCTCCGCCCGAACCACGCTTACCCGCTCACTCAATTATCAGTGGTACGTATTCCCCACCCTGGGGTATTTCGACAATGGCTATGACTGGCTGAATTTTAATGCCACCCTCTCAGTAGCTTTCCGCTTCTAATCTTCCCCAACTATTAAATTTTAATTCGCTTTGCCAATTAATTAAAATTGAATCCTATAAAATGGCAATAATATTGGAATTTAATCTAAATTTCTCTCTAGGCCTTTTTAAAGACATATACAGGAAGTATCTTGTATAGAGCTCCGAGGTATATTAAGAATTGAATTCTGATATTTCATGAATTCATTTTATCAATTTATATGTTTCAAATCATTTATACTTTCTTTGTCAATATTAATTGATTGTTATTATGACTTCAAATAGATACAAAAGCCTAGATGTAATAAGAGGAATGGCGGCATTAAGTGTTTTCTTGTCTCATTTCGGTCCTATAAAACTTCCATACCTGCATCAGCTTTTTTCAAGATTTCAGTTAGAATTTCTATGGTGTAGCGGTGGTTTACATTGGGGTGTAGTTCTTTTTCTAGTTTTATCTGGTTATTCTATACATATGCAAAATGTAAACTCTCTCAATTTTCAAATTTCAAAATATTTTCGAAGGAGATTTTTTAGAATATATCCGGTTTTAGTTATTGCAATTTTGTTGGGATATATTGTTGATTATACATTTACTCATAGATCAATCTCTCAATATTTTCATAACTTTTTAATTAATGGGTTTCTTTTAACAGCTGTTATGCCTCTCGAACCTTTATTTGGAAATAGAATTATGGATACTGCAATTGTTGAGTTACTTATATATATATCATATCCATTTGTACTTAAGTATTTTAAAAAAAATATGATTTATGTGTTTACTTTTTTATTCTTAATTCATATTTTAAATTTCGGATTATTAACTACGGAAGTAGAACAATCATGGGTGCAAAGAAATTTTTTTAGACTCTCCTTGTATTGGTGGATAGGTGCATTTTTTGCTGAAATCACTTTTAATTCAGATTCTAAGTTTTTGAAATTTAAAAAGTATTTTCTAGGGCTGGTTCCACTGATGATTTTGTATTTTATTTACTATACATTTTCACATTTAATAAATTTCCAAGGAGCACATATAATAAAATCATTGTTCGTATCGGTTTTAGGTGGAATTTTAATATCTACAATTGTGAGAGCTGAAAATAGGTCGAATCTTAAAATTAAATTTTATGGCTTCGAATATTTGGGATCAATCTCATATTCACTATATGCTATTCACGTCCCAGTTGTTTTCTTCATTTATAATTCTTCAAAATTGAATAGTTTAAACTATTCAATTCAATATTTTCTTATTTGGTTTGCTGTGATAATTGTAACATTATTCACCTATTTTTTTGTTGAAAAACCATTTCATAGAATCGCAAGAAAATAAATCTTTTTCTCAGATTTTTTTGTGTTTAATATTTGAATGTAATCTGTAAATGATACTTGTAAATTCTGATTGTTCAAAAGTTTTATTTTAAAACAAAGGGGTATTATTTTTATTTTCAACTGATGAATTCCTTCCTCCCACCACAATCATCAACCCCACCATCGCCGCTAAAGCTATCACTCCCCCCAGCAGCAATCCCTGCCACCATTTCCACTCATTCTTCTTCAAAGGCATCTCTGGCCTGTCTACCACCTGCACCGTTGGTGTCTCCTGTATCAGCGCCGTCTTGCTGATCTCTAAATTCTTCACAATCTCCGCAAATACCGTACTCTGTAAATACTTATTGCGGGTGCTGATCTCGGCATCTACCTGCGGGGAAGCATAAGCAGGATTGGCATCCAACAGCCGTTGGGTGGCCTCCGCCGTTGCATAGGTTTTGTTGTCGAGCACTATGCCAAGACTATCTGCCCTTCTCTGCAACCGATCAATGTTCGCCTTCAATCTACTCGTCTTGGTATCAACATAAAAATCTGTCGTTACCCGCAACAACCTTTCACAGATTTGCTGACTGAGGTACTCATCCCGGGTCGTTGCCTCCAACTCAAAGAACCCCAGTTTTTTATCAGTCTTGGCAATGCGCAATTCTTTTTCCAGCAGCCGCTTAATAATCGTCTGCAGCAAACTGTCCGTTAACCGGTCCTCTGTTCCCGGAGTGAAAACAATCTTTTTCCCCCCCGTTACATCGTTCCATTTCTCTTGCAATCCATACACCGCCACATACCGGTCTGCCAGGGTCATCTTCATCTTTCCATCATCAGCAGATGTTAACAATGTCTTCTTTAGTAAACTCCTACTCTTGAGCAACTCCAACACATTGTCTCCGGCCAACACGCCGTTTCCACCCGTCATTCCTCCTACATCTAAGCCAAATTGTCCTGCCAGTGCTGAGATCAGGGAACCGCCTGAACTCTTTGCATCCTCTACCACAAATGTCAGCCGGGCAGTGTACGTAGTATTTTTCATCCAAGCATAGCCTGTCCCTGCCAACGCACCCATCACCAGAGCAAGCAGCAGCCAGTTTCTTTGTTGCAAAGCCCAGCGCAACCTACCCAATACATCCTGCACCAGATCGGTAAAGGAGAAGGGCGATTCTTCCCGGTTAAAGGGATCAGTAGTTAGTTGATTCTTGTCAGACATGATAACGCTCGGTTGTGTCAGTATTTATCAATTATTCTATCTATTTAGTACGGTAACCAAACTAATCAAAGTTGCCAGCGAACCTATCAGGGATGATATTTCCAGAGCACTTAAATTCCTGCGATCTGTTTCAGATTTATCGGGTACAATGATCTTACTGCCGGGTTTCACTTTGGGATAGCGACGGAAGAACAGGAAATGTTTGATCTTTTGATTGATACCATTGCTGTATTGTACGTATGACTTATTGAGGTTGCCGCGATCGGTTACACCTCCTGTCTCCGAGATATAAGATAAAAATTTCGGACTGTCATAGCGCAGGATCTGTGGATTGAATACGGCTCCCTGCACTTCTACAAAAGTCTGCCTGCGTGGCACAAAAATGCTGTCTTCCGGCTGTAACAAGAATTTCTCTCCGCCATCATTCGGATTATCAGATAACACATCAGTGCCTACCCGCAATCCACGGCGATATACCTGTACATCTCCCATCGCAGCGTAGGGAGAAATGCCCCCCGACCTTTTCAATACTTCCAGTATCGATTCATTTCTTTTTTCAAGGGCATAGTCTCCTGCATACAATACTTCACCCCTTACTTTTACCTTGCCGAGGTTGCGATAATTCAACAACTGCGGAACAAACACATAGTCTAGCGGTGACAACAAGGTTTTTTTACTGCGTGCGTTGGCTGCACTATCGTATTCAACCGTGATAACTTCTATCAGTGTATTGGCGAGCGTATCAGCCCGGTTATTTTGCAAACGGGAAATTTCAATTTTATGGGTAGCTGCGTCAAAGGAAAATCCTCCTGCCATTAACACTACATCTTCGAGTGTAAGTCCCTCGCGATAAGGGATGGTTATGGGCCGGTTCACATTTCCTGCTACAACAACGGTTGGAACATCCCGCAAACTATCCCTGGAAAGAATAGTAACAGAATCTTCTCTTTGTAACTGGATATCTGCCTGCTTTCCATCCAGAAGGTCCTGTACATGGAAAGAGATCAGTTGTCCGCCGGTACCGGGCATTTGCCGCATCAGGTAACCACGTTGCAACAGTGCATCGGTGCGAAGACCTTCTGCCTGCCGAATTAGTTTGACAAGGGTTAAACCAGAACTGAGTTCATAATAGCCCGGTTTTTGTACAGCTCCTGCCAGCATTACCCGATTCGAAAAGCTGGTACGAATTTTTTCTATTTCAACCTGGTCGCCATTCTTCGGAATGAAATAAGCAAAATCTGCAACAGCCAAATCACGCACTTTCTTTTCCTGCTCCCCATCCTGCACTACTTTGGCACTTCCAAGCCAGGCTGCTGCTTCATATCCTCCTGCCAGATTCAGCAGGTCTTGCAGGGTTTCTTTCTCCTGTAGTTCATACACCATCGGTCGCTTGACCTGTCCGTTGATAGTGACCCTCTTTCCATATACGGGAATGCGGATCACATCCTGGTCTTCCAGGCGGATGGTTTTATTCATGATTCCTTTTTGCAGGAAGTCATAAAAATCTATTGTCTCTATTACCTTGTTGTTGCGGATCAATTCCAACTTTCTGAGCGATCCGTTCTCTGAGGGTCCATTTGCCTTGTACAACACATTGTAAAATGCAGCGAGCGACGATACCTGGTAAGTACCCGGTATCTCAGCTTCCCCTACCACTGTTACCCGAATGGTTTTGAAATTGGTCAATGTTACCAAAACCTGGGTCTTTCCGGAGGCAATCGCCGGATAAGCCACTTTCATCTTCGCCTTGATCAACTTGGTAGCATCATCCAGTGAGAGTCCGCTCACCTGCAAAGAGCCGGCATAGGGGAGAATTATTTTTCCGTTGGCATTGACAATCGCATCTACCGAAGCTTCGTTGAGTCCGGTATACTGAATATTGATCTCATCATCAGGGCCCAGCACATAGTTATGTGGGGTTGTGAGCCGAACATTGGGTTCAAAACTGATGGCCTGATTATTGAAAAAATCGAAACCATAGTATTGGGTCTTTCTCTTGATTGCCGGCATTTCCTTTACCCAGGAACTATCCCGTAAAAAGCCACTGGTATCTTTGAGAACCGGTTCATTTTTTCCGGACTTCCCCCTTGCCTGCATGCCCATCAACCTTTTTTTCAGTGCCCCGACTTCTGAAGCGGGCAAGCCCCTTTTCACCAATAGTGAGATGGCATCATTCTCCGATAATCCGCCTCTTTGGGCTTGTTGAAACAATTGCAACAGTTGCTGGTCACTGAGCTGACTAACACGTGCCGATGAAAGATTGGATGCATCAATCGTCTGCCCCTGAGCTTGCAACCGGATGGCCGCAAAAGAAAGTAGCAGAAGTGGATATAGCAAGAATTTTACATGTAATTGCATGAGAGGAAATTGGTAGGAACAAATATCCACATTTTTCCCTATAAACGGTGGAAAAACGGCATTTTGGACTTACAAACCAAAGCTGAAGCCAATACCTGCCTCTCGGATGTTGGTAAAGGTACCGGAAGGCAGTGCCTCCTGCTTCCTGTCGTTGAAGAAGCCCCAGAGCTGGAGGTTATTGATCAGTTCATAAGAACACCTTAGGGAAACCTCTCTGCGGTTGAATTGGGGATTGAATAAAAAGTCTGGCTGGGGTTGTTGGAAATATTGTTGTTCTACCGTTCCGGCACCTCCCTTGCGAATGAACTGGTAATTTAACTGGCATTTGAGTCGGGGAAAAGGTGTGTACCGCAATCCTACAAAAAAGCGATCGAAATTATTGCCCATCCAGTCCCCCATGCTATAACCATGGTTGTTGTAATTCTGGGCGGGTATCAGGTTATTGTATACAAAGGGATTGACACGGGTATATTCTGCGGAAAGTGTTAAGTAGGGAATAACCAGATCGGTAACACTTGCACCGAAGGTAAAGCCCAGCTGGTTGCGGCTTTTGTTCCTGTTGAACATGGTGCTGGTGCGGATCTCATCGATGAATATTGTACTATACAGATGTGTCTTGGGAAGTTGGTTGCGGCTGCTGAGCTGGAAGAACAATTGTCCGTTCGACCCGGCGAGAATATTGCCCCCGTTGACAATGTTATCGTAGATCTTGAAGAAGTTCACGGGTATCAGGTAGCCCACATCCAGCCGGTCACTATACACAATCGATTCTCCTGCTGTAAAGGTGAGGTGTTTGTTGAATTGTATGCTGATGCTGTGGGTCGCCATGAACTTGGGAATATATCGGATGCGTTCTCCGCCATAGACGGTATTGCCGGTGCCATAGGTTCTGACGGAATCCACCAGATTGGAATTCAACCAGAGGTTAGAATAATGAAAACTCAGCCAGATAAAAGGCCGGTAATCCAGCCGCAGATAGGGATTGGCGGGGGCTTTGTCGGAAAGGACAATACGTCCGGATTGACTGTAGCCCCATAGTTGCTGGTCTATGCCTACTGCAACGGAACCATTTTTAAATGCATAGGAAACACTTCCGCGAATGCGGGAATAGTTGATGCGGCGGGGATTGTTGGTCTGTTTTAGAACGAATCCGGTATTCGGCGTGAATTGTCGGGTGCTGTCCAATCCGGTCCCTGCTTCTGTGATGTCATGGTATGAAAACTGAAAGCCCCATCTTTTTCCGCCATAGGCCCAAACATTCACGCCGGAGCTGGATTGTAAAAAACTTCCCCGGCTACCATTGTTTTGTTCTGCGGTAAATATGGGTTCTGCCTGTATCAGTGATTCTTTGTTGCGGGCAGTGAAGGGGCGCCAGCGTTGATAGGGGTCTTTGCGGAAGCCACTGACAAAATCTTTTCCGGAACGAAAGAGAGACGTATCCATTTCATTGCCGTATTCCCGTGCATAAAATTGCCATTCTTTTTTTTCAACCGGTGTCAATTGATCCATGCGGCGGCCCAGCGAATCGAGGCAGGAAGCAATGTATTGCCGGCTCAATGGACGAATCAAATCATTGAATTGAATCAATCCCTTTTGGGCCATGCGTTCGAGATAGGGATAGATTTCTTTTTGTGGAGATTCCCATACCACCTGCGCCTCTGTTGTTGTAGCGAACATAAGGCAAGAAACTACCATCCATACGAGTAAGTAGCGGAAATGTATTCTCATCAATAAGCGTTTTGATCCCCCCGCAGGATGTTAATGACTGTCTGTAAGATGATTTGACAATCCAGCCAGAAGGTCCACCGGTGGATATAATAGAGGTCAAAGTTAATTCTTCTTTGCATCGATCCGGGTTCTTTGGTTTCCCCTCGGCAGCCGTTCACCTGTGCCCAGCCGGTAATGCCCGGCTTAACCAGGTGGCGGAGCATGTAGTTCTCAACAGTATGCATCGACTCCAGGTTCAATGGGGTGGGGTGGGGGCGGGGGCCTACCACACTCATGTTGCCCAGCAATACATTCCAAAATTGCGGAAGTTCATCCATGTTCGTTTTCCGCAGCAGGGCACCTAGCCAGGTAACCCGGGGGTCTCTTTTTTTGGCCTGCCAGAAATTGCCTTCTTCATCGGTATCAGTACTTTCCGCCACCATGGTGCGGAACTTATAACAGGTGATCTTTTCGTTGTTAAGTCCCCATCTTTCCTGGCTGAAAATGATGGGTCCCCGCGAGGTAATTTTTATGGCTAACGCAATCAGTGGCAGGAGCCACCAGCCCATGAACAGGAAAAAACAAAGACTAAACGCAATATCAAAAATACTTTTCAGCAGTTGGTTTTCTTTTTTGTCCAATGGCAGTGAACGCACATTGATGATCGGCATCAATCCGATGTTGTTCACCTGGATATTGGCAGTGGCATATTGGTGCAGGTTGGGAATGATGCGCGCCTTGGTGGAATAAAAATCGCAGACCTCCACACAAAACTGGATGGCATCGGCATCTGTATCGGGCAGAGCGATCACCACTTCATCAACCCGGTTCTCTTTGAGCAAAATACTCAGGTTATCGACAGGGCCCATATAGGGGCAACCATTCAATTGTTTCTGCTCATTGTCAACAAAGCCAATGCATTTATAGCCGTAATAGTAATATTTGTTGATGGTCTCATAGAAATCCATGGCAGCAGCCGTGGCACCCACAATGATTACATTGTCGAGCAATTTTCCCTGAAAGATGGCGGAGTGAACATTCTTGCGAACAATGTATTTGGTTAGGGTCAGGAGTCCGAAAAGGGTGAGGAGATAATACGGGAAGAAACCCGGACTGAATCGGATGGTCGTGCCCAAAAAGAAAGAGGCCGAACTGATGAGGATGGTGAAGAGTACAAGGGTATAGAGGATGAAAATGATTTCCTCGGAATATTTATTTGAGCGGCGGTCGGCATAGAGGCGGGTGAAGGAAGCGGCAATGTACCATAGCAACAAAGAAAGCAGTACAAAAAGGTAGGCCTGCTTGTCTGCCACCACGATGCTTTGTCCCGAACTCAGTCGGGTCGCCAACAGGTAGGACAGGCCTACGACCGGCGCATCAATGATGTAGCGGATGACGGTATAGCGATTGTACGGTTTGGCCATAAAAAACGCATGGCTACCTGCCCTGGTTCAACTCGTTTAATACCGCAAGATAAGCATTGGTTACTTCATCCCAATTGTATTTAGTTCCCAAACCTTCCCGGGACCTTTCCCGAAGGGCTTTCAATTCATCCAAGTTTGCCTCACAGTGTTGCATCAGCGTTGCAATTTCCCCGGCATTGGCCGGGAAAAACAATCCGTATCTGCCCTCGGTGAGCATCTCCCTGCTAAAGGGGGTGTCAATCGCCAAAATTGCGCATCCATAAGCCATTGCTTTCAGCAGTGTCGGATTGGTACCGCCAAAAGCATGCCCATGGAGATAGGCAAAACAATGGTGGTACAGTTCTGCCAATAGCTCACTGTCGGTGATATATCCAGTGAAGATGATATTGGCATTCGCCGTCGATTTGAGCCGCTGGGCATAGGCATCTTCGTAGGGTACATCTCCCACGATCACCAACTTTTTTCCTGACCCTGCTTCGAGGTATCCCTGCAGCAGCAGATCGGCATTGTTATCAGGAATCAATCGACCAACAATCAGATAATAACTTCCGGGTTCAAGTCCGATACTGCGCACCAGTTCCGGATGTTTGGGATAGCGGATGTTGGCTCCGTAAGCGATCACCCTGGAGTCTTTTTGAAAGGTTTTCAGGTAAACCTGTCTCATGGCTTCTGCATCGGTAATGATGATGCGGTACAAACGGGTGGCCATCCAGGCAGCCCAATAAAAATACCTGGCACCGAGTCCCTTCCACTTAGGCCTTTCCCATTCCACCCCATCTACATTGATGCAAGCGGGTTTACCAAAGATTCGGGCAATCAATCCCCAGGGACCGTTGGCTGCATTCACAGCGAGGATTACATCGGTTCGGCTGAAACAGGCATGCACCATGGAGAAAAAAGAATGGATGAACTGACTGAGCACCTTGGTTTCAACGGTCGGCACATACACCAGATCAATTCCATTTACTTGTGCCGGAAAGCTGCTGAAAAGATTTCTGTGGCAATAGATGGTTACATGGATACCGCGTGTCACCAGCCTTTCAGCCAGTTCTTTGGCGAAGGTTTCATATCCGCTATAAACATACGGATACCCCCTGGTTCCTATGATCGACACTCTCATGTGATGAACTTAATCATTTTATCTTCCCATGCTTCCCAACTAAATTTTTCCAACACCCTTTTTCGGGCTGCTTGTCCGGCTTGCTGCAGTTTATTTGGGTCGAGCCAGGAATTGATTACATCAGCGGCGATATCTGCCCGATCGGGAGGTATTAGATCACCGGTAACCCCGGATTCGATCATTTCAACTGCCCCGCCAAAATGTGTTGCAATAACGGGTTTGGCAGATGCCATGGCTTCAAGTATCACAGTAGGGAAGGGGTCGGGTTGTTGGGAGGGAAGGAGGAATAGGTCAATGGTTTGCATCACAGCAGGAATGTCTTTGCGAAATCCGATCCACTGCACCACTTCAGACAGCCCAAGTGTTTGGATCTGCTCTTTCATTTCATCATAGAGGTATTCATATCCGGGAAAAGCATCTCCTGCCAGCAGGAAACGCAATCGGGGATTTTTTTTGTGCAACTCGCCTGCAATGGAAATGAAATATTGCTGTCCTTTCCAATAATGCACCCTGCCTGCCATTCCGATGACCAATGTGTCATCGGGAATACCGAGTTCTTTTCGAATGGGGGTGTTGGCAGTCAGATAGGGCGAATAGTCGATTCCATTGTGGATTACCGTGATTTTTTCGGCGGGCACTACTTCTTGCCAGGAATTTTTCACAGCAGTTGATACTGCAATGATGCCATCGGCATAATGTCGCAACAGCCGGCCCAATATTTTTTTGAATATGACCGGCTTTTCTATGATCTCATGAACATGCCAGATGTGACGGATACCGCAATCCCTGGCTGCCAATGCTCCGGCCAGCACACCTGTTGTATTGGAATAGACCAAATTGATTTCTTCCTGTTGTATGAACGCTGCTAATTTTTTCTTCGCTCTGTGAATGTGCAGGAAGCGGTTCATCATTCCTCCGGGGGTAAAATATTTTCTCCGCAATATTCCCAGCCGTTCAATAAGAACAGTTGCGCCGGCTGCTTCCAGTGCAGGGACTAATGGACCGGTTGCAGAAAGCACCACCCAAGTAAGGTGACCCTGTTGTTGGAGTATGCGAACTGTTCCCAACAAAATCTTGCTGGCACCATATTCATCGGATGAGCTATGTAAGAGCAATATTTTCATGAATCGGTGCGCCGATTTTTGATGATGCGGGCAGGAACACCGGCTACCACACTGTAGGGTGGTACATCTTGCGTGACAACACTGCCTGCTGCTACGACAGAACCTTTTCCGATGGTGACACCTGCCAGTAGGATGCTGTTCGCAGCGATCCAGCAATCATCTTCAATTACGACTGACTCTCTTTTTACTCCCTGGCTTTTGATGGTGGCATCAGGAGAATCAAACACATGGTTTTCTGCATAGATGCTCACGCGGGGTGAGATCATTACGTTATTGCCGATTGAGATAAAGCCGGAGCAGCCAATGTAGCAGTAGGGACCGATGTTGGAATGGTCACCTACTCGCAAGCCTTCACCGGGCTCACCTCCATAGAGATTACCCGGGCGGATGATGGCATATTTACCGATGGTTACGCGGTTGCCGAGGATGATTTTTTGGGTGGAACGGGCATTGATTTCGGCATAATCTTCGATGATCAGTTGCTTGCCGGCCTCGAGGTAACCCGCATACCTGATAGAAACCTGTTTACCCACCAATACCCAGCCGGAGGATTTGCCCATGAAACATTTTTCCCATAGTCCCCGCAGTGCAAAGGGAATTAATCGCCAGACAGTTATCAGTCGGTCAGCGGGGGAGAGTTTGTTTCCCAATCTTTCCTGGAGGGCTTGCCACATACAAATTTGCTAGGGGGCAAGTTACAATTAATGCCAGACCTGATAAAATGACCCCGAATCCATCTGATAATACCCCATTCATCCCCTCCTTGCCGTATGGATGTTTTATAGTAAAATTGTGCTTAATTCCAACAGCATCGACCCATGAAAAAGGCATTGATTTGTGGCGTATCCGGTCAGGACGGGGCCTACCTGAGTTCCCTCCTCCTTGAAAAGGGATATGAAGTATATGGAGGTTCCAGAGATGCCACTACCAATCCCTTTGATAACCTGCGTAAACTGGGGCTGCTGGAACATATCCGTCCCGTATCCATCAATACCATCGACTTCAAAAGCACCCTCGCCACCTTAACCCGTATTCGTCCTGATGAGGTTTATCATTTGTCCGGTCAAAGTTCGGTGGGACTCTCCTTCGAACAGCCCGTAGAGACTTATGAAAGCATCAGCATCGGTACTTTGAATCTGCTGGAGGCCATGCGTTTTACCGGACTTCCCATCCGTATGTACCATGCCGGCTCCAGTGAGTGTTTCGGCGAAACCGACGAACGGCCCGCAGATGAGCATACCCCCTTTCGGCCCCGAAGTCCTTATGCCATCGCCAAGGCATCTGCCCATTGGCAGGTGATTAACTACCGGGAAGCTTATCAGTTGCATGCCTGCTCCGGCATCATGTTCAACCATGAATCTCCTTTCCGCCCACACCGTTTTGTTACCAGAAAAATTGTTGCTACCGCTTGCCGCATCCACCGGGGCAGCAAGGAAAAACTTAACCTCGGCAACCTGCAAATCCGGCGGGACTGGGGATGGGCACCTGAATATGTTGATGCCATGTGGCGCATGCTACAACAGGAAAAAGCACAAGATTTTGTAATCGCCACCGGAGAAACCCATTCACTGGAGGAGTTTACCAAAAAAGTATTCAGTTATTTATCGTTGAATTGGCGCGACCATGTAGTGATCGATCCTGAATTGTTCCGGCCGGCGGATCTTTTCAACGGCAATGCCGATCCCTCCAAGGCTGAAAAAGTTTTGGGTTGGAAAGCCACCTTCCGCCTCGATGATATCGTTCGGGGAATGGTAGATGCAGAACTTAAATAGACAAGCTTAGTTTTTTTCTTTCATCAATTCCCGGAACACCTGCATCAGTTCTTCGGTCGTTTTTTCCCAGGAGAAGTCCTGCAAACGGCGCAACCCTTTTTGAATCAGTTCTTCCTGCAGGGCAGGGTTGCTCACCACCAGTTTCATTTTTTCAGCTATATCTGCCGGGTCATAGGGATCGCAGGTTATCACCGCATCACCTCCAACCTCCGGCAGGCAACTGTTGTTGGCAATCAAGGTAGGCAGCCGATGCTGGAATGCTTCCAATATGGGCAATCCAAATCCTTCATTGACGGAGACAAAGGCATACAGACTTGCCTGTTGGTAATAATGTGCCAGCGCCTCATCGCTGATAAAGCCGGGAAGAATGACGGCATCCTCGAGTTGTAATTCTTTGATCAGCCTGCGTATATTTCCACTGTCATCTAATTTGTGTTTGGGTACTGTACCTCCCGCCAGTACCAGGTTATAGTTGTGATAACCGGCTTGTCTCAACAAAGCGAATGCCTTGATCAGGTTGAGCAGATTTTTTCTTTTTTCGAGCACACCGATGTGGAGGATGTATTTTTTTTCTGATTCAGTGGAGGCATGATAGTCTGCGCTGACAATGGCTGAAGAAGATTTTGGTGCCAAATGAATCGCATGGATTTTTTCGGGGGGAAGTCCGACACACTGGACGATTTGCTCCTTGGAATGATGAGAAATAGTAATGATGGCAGATGCTTTCCGGGCAGCAGGCACTGCAATGTGGTGCAACAATTTCAGCCAAAAACGATTGTACTGCTCGGGGTATTGCCAGAAGAAAGCGTCATAAAAAATGACTGCTGTTTTGAATCGTACCGGGAAAAGCGGCAAAAAATAATCCGTGCAAAAGAGAATATCGCATCCCCTAACCAGGCAAATGATGGGTAGGGTAATTTGTTTCCACCCGAAGAAACGGGCATGCTCCAACGCTTTCAGCCATTTGTTTTTTCCGGTGTACACCGGGAAGGGGGTATCTATAAAATGGATGGTAAATCCGGGGTACCCTTTTTTAAGTTGCAGGCAAATTTCTTCCAGTACTGTTTTCGCCCCGGTTTTGGCGATGCGCAGATCCCGGACATCGATGAATACTTGAATGGGGCGGGGCATATCAGATTCCGGCATTATAGTACATTCGCAAGAGCGGGTGAAACCGTTTGCTTGATAGGGTAAAGATAACCTAACTTAGAGTCAATGAAAAAATTATCAGCCAATCCCTGGTTTTGTTTCCTACCTTTTTTATTGATCTATACTGCATTGGCTGCATTGGGCCATCGCGATGTCATGGAGGGAGATGAAGGGCGTTATTTCATGTTCGCACAGAACCTGACTCAGGGCTATTATTCTCCCAGGGGGGAATTGAATCTCTGGAATGGACCCGGCTACCCGCTGGTGTTGGTACCTTTTGTTTTTATGAAAACCCCCTTGGTTTTCCCGGTCATCTTGAATGGTTTGTTTCAATATGTATCTGTGGTGATGTTGTATCAATCTTTGCGTTTGTTGGTGAGCAGGCAGCTTTCTATTGTGTTTTCCCTGCTCTGGGCATTTTATTATGTGGCTTACAAAGAGTTGGCCTGGCTGTATACCGAGCCATTGAGCAGTTGTCTGATGAGTGTTTTTCTTTTCTTTTTTATTCGTTCGGGTTTGCCAACCGGCAGAACACGTGATGCCTGGATAGCAGGTTTATTTTTCGGCTACCTTGCCTTGACAAAAATCATTTTTGGCTATGTTACTCTATTCTTATTGATGGGAACCTCGCTTCTGTTGTTGCTGAAAAGAAATGAACGGATGAAGCAATATTTCTTCACCTGGCTGATTGCCTTTCTGGTGAACATTCCCTATCTACTCTATACTTTTCAATTGACCGGTAAACCATTGTATTGGGCCAATAGTGGGGGTATGTCCTTTTATTGGGCGAGCACGCCGGTCGAAGGTGAATTCGGTGACTGGAATGATGATCACTTCACTGCCTATTGCGGATATGATACCACACAACCCTGCAATGCAGCTCAGTTTGCAGTTCATCACCAGGCAGATTACGATCGCATCTTCCGCCTGCAAGGCGTAGAAAGAGATGAGGCATTTCGCCAACAGGCCTGGGAGAACATCCGGCAATATCCGGTGAAGTACCTTAAAAATTGCATAGCCAATACCGGTCGTTTGTTTTTCGGCATCCCCTTTTCCTATCATTACTTTCGCATGGCTCAGTTGATGCGCATACCACCCGGTGCCTTGGTATTCTTTTTATTCATTTTTTCCTGCATCAGTTGCTTCTTTTTTCGTGGTAAGGCAGAGCCATGGTGGTGGATCTTGCTTTCGGTTTTATTCCTATTCCTTGCTGGAACATTGGCTGTATCTGCCTATCAGCGGATGCTCACTGTAGTCGTACCCTTGATTGTAGTATTTTCTGCTGTCGCTTCGGCGAATTGGTTGCAGCGTCTCCGGTCCTCTGCAAATTGATTATATTTGCCGCACATGAATCAGGTGCTTAGCATAATTGTTCCGGCTTACAATGAAGAACGTACCATCGGATCGATTCTCGATCGGCTCATTGCTGCTGATTTGCCGGCCGGCTTTGACAAGGAAATCATTGTGGTGAATGATTGTTCTTCCGACAAGACAGGTGAAGTAGTGGCTGAATGGATGCAACGTTATCCATTCATTCGGTATGACCAACATTCAGTTAACCAGGGTAAAGGCGCTGCCTTGCATACCGGAATCAAATTGGCCACCGGTAACTACATCATCGTGCAGGATGCTGATTTGGAATACGATCCCCGCGAATTTTCCATCCTGCTCAAACCCATCATTGAGGGCCATGCAGATGTAGTCTATGGTTCCCGTTTCATAGGTGGAAATCCACACCGCATCCTGTTCTTTTGGCACAGCATCGGCAACAAAGTGCTTACCTTCCTTTCCAATATGTTCACCAACCTGAACCTGACGGATATGGAGACCTGCTATAAACTGTTCCGGGCTGATATCCTGAAAAGTCTCGATCTAAAAGAAAAACGTTTCGGCTTTGAGCCGGAAGTCACTGCCAAGATGGTTCGTTTTCCCGGAGTGCGCATTTATGAAGTGGGTATCTCTTATTATGGCAGAACCTTCGCCGAAGGAAAGAAGATCAACTGGAAAGACGGCTTCCGCGCCATTTACTGTATCATCCGTTACGGATTATTTGATTGATACCGCTTCTACATCATTGGGTATTTCCTGTTCATTTTCCTCCCGGTACATGATCACATTGATCATCAGTCCACTCAAAAAATTGATGGTGTACGTGATGTAATTGAAGGAGTCGATGTAGGAAGTCAGCAGCGGAATCAGCATGCCTATTTTCAAAAAGATTACAGCCATGATCAGTCTTCTCTTCTTTCCCCGCGCCTTTCCCAGGTTCCTGAAACCGGTTTGCAGCAATAGAAAATAAATGAACACATACACCAGCAAAACAGGAATACCTGTTTGCACTCCGATAATGATGAGTTGATTTTCTCCGCCAATATTGTCATTGGTCTCCATCGCCACACGACCGGAAGATCCCAATCCCATGCCGAATGGATGGGCAGCCATGGCCTGCAACCCATTCATCCATTCCAGCACGTGGCCAATGCTGGAAGCGTTTTGAAAACGGAGGGTATCTACCACAAAAGATAAAATGTCTCCTTTCACAACAAAGATCAGCAAGAGAACAACCGCGATGAATGCAAGGTGAAAAAAGTGTACCAGTTTTTTCTGTCGGGTTAAGTGGGCAAAGCAATAAAAGAGAATGAAGTAGTTGATCATACTTGCCCGCGATACTGCCAGCAAGATACAAGTTAGTGTTGCGAGCAATGATGCGGTGTACAAGTCGGTAAAACGAAAATGCATGAACCGATCACCTGCCAATGCCAGCAAGACTGAGAGGGTGAGAACTGTGGAGGCAGCGAGTTCCAGCGGACTACTGAAAATACTGCCAAACCTTTTAAAACCTGTTTCTGTTTCGAAGGTCCAGAATAGTCCATAGTTGCCGGATTGTTCTGCGTTGAAAAACTGCACATGGAAATCCATGAAGCCGGTTTTGGTGTGCAGGTGTTCATAGGGTATCCATTCTACGAAGATCAGAACAACTGCTGCAGTAATGGTGACGATGCAGATCCAGGAGAAGAGGTGATTGAGGTTGATGTCAGCGGCTTTACAGAATCGTCCTGCGAAATAGATCAGGGGAAACATAGACAGCGCTTTGAATGCCAGCAGCCGACTCATGAATGGGTAGGGGCCGATGGGCAATAGCAGGTAAAGGAAAGTGATTCCCAAAAACACCAGCATCCATTGATCAACGGAATGCCATTTGGGTCTTCGTTCTAAAGTAAACACCACCATCGACAATGAACCGATGGCAATGATTTCTTTGCAACCCTGCAGCAGGGGAATGATGGAAGCAAAACCATACAAATGCGTAACGGAAAGTGCCTGGATGTAGATGGGTAGTCCGCCTACCACAAATACAGGAAATCCCCGAATGTCTTTTCTCAACAGCAGATATGCGCCATAGATAAAGGAAGCGATGTATATGACAGGGAACAAAAACATGCTGTGATCAGGAGAGATTGATGGGTGTGGTGGAATAAGAAATGTTATCGGTTAATCCATCGCGAATGGCGCGTGCTACAGCGAATAATTTTTTCCAACGAAATCGCAACATAAAGTAAAGCAGGATTCCGGAGAAATAAAGCAGGTGGTAAATCAATGCTGTCGGGAAAAAATACAGGGGTGTATATTTTTTTAATATCCATATCCGGTTGCGTGTATTGAGGTAATGTACTACCGGATTCACGTATCCCTCGGCGTTTTTCTTTGTTTGCTTGTTCGACATGCCACCGACGTGCCAGATTTCAGCAGCAGGCACCAAGTGAAGTTCATAACCTAATTTCCGAATGCGAAAGCTCAGATCTACATCTTCAAAGTACATGAACATGTTGTCAGATAAGCTACCTGTTTTTTTCAGTAAATCTGTTCTTATCAGGAAGGCGCATCCCGTGATCCAGTCCACTGCAACGCCTGTATCTACAGCTATTTTTTCCTTTGGTAGTTTCTTCTTTACGATAGGTTGTCCGATGAAGTCAAGATAATAAGAGCCGGCATTCCATATTACCTTTGAGGGTTCTTCACAATAAATGAGTGGTTGTACTGCACCAACTGTCGGATGTGCATCTAAATAGCGGGTGAGTTTTTCGAGAAAATCAGGGGCAACGGTGGTATCGTTGTTCAGCAACAATACATAGCTATAGTCCTTTTGCAGTGCGTAATGGATGGCGAGGTTATTGCCTCCGGTAAAGCCAAGGTTGTCAGCCGCCTGCAGGTAAACTATTCCCGGGAATGCCTGCTCTAACTCTCGGCCGGAGCCATCAGCAGAGTTATTGTCCACCAGCAAAATATCCAGTTGTTCGGCCGGTATTTGCTGCAGGGAGAGGATACAGTCCCTTGTGAGGGCATAACTGTTCCAGTTCACCAGTATGACAGCTGTTTTTTTCATCTCATTTGCAAGATAAACATTTACCCTGCATTCATCGGTAGCAGGAGAAATCAGGAGAATCGATTCAGCCAGTATGGCCGAAAACTTTTTTCAAAGGTGATTTTTTTCTTCCAGTGAGGGGCATGCTCGAGTTGGATGAGTTGCATGAGCGTTCCTGCTTGTTCTGATGATAATCGATGGTGAAAAGCGTTATGGAATGCTTTTGCCAACGCGATCTCTTCCTGTAAAAAATCTGAGGGGTGGAATAATTGGGTCAGGTGTTTCCTCCATCTTCCCCATCGATTGCTGGCACGGTGATCGGCAAAAGTAAGGTTCCTGCTATGTTGTCTGTACCTGATGAGGGGATGTGGCAGGCAGGCAATTTTTCCAAAACTGAATCCTGCCATGGCGAGCCAGGCATCATAGATGAATTCATCCGTTTTGGGCAATTGAGACATCACCTGCTTCATGGCGGAGTTCATCACGATGGTACAACCTGATACCATGTTGCCATAGATAAATGTATCCCAGACATGTTGATACCGGTGTTGTCCTCTTTGCTGGTGAACAGATGCACTGATAATTTGGTCATCTTCATTCATGAGGATAAGATCTGAATAAATCATGGCCGGCTGTTGGGGTGCGGCACTTAATGAGTTCAGCAGTTCAACCGATCGCTCCAGTTTTTCGGCCAGCCAGTAATCATCCTGGTCACAAAAAGCTATATCATATCCATCGGGAACAGCTGCTACCGCTAGCTTGAAATTTTCATTGGCTCCTATTCTTTTGTCATTCTTCGAAATCTTTACGGTTGGAAGCGAAGCATATTTTTCCAGTAGTTGGGGGGTGGCATCATCTGATGC
Source organism: Chitinophagaceae bacterium (assembly GCA_020403455.1). GTDB lineage: Bacteria > Bacteroidota > Bacteroidia > Chitinophagales > Chitinophagaceae > Sediminibacterium. The sequence goes on along the minus strand of JADBXP010000017.1, from coordinate 92,764 downwards.
ATCGTCGAAGATAAGAATCAGGTCGGGGGAACGTGTTTGTTGCAATAGCGATTGCAGCTGTTGCTCCAGATAAGCAGCTCCATTACAGGTGGCCAGTACTACTGCCAGTGGTCTGGTTGAATTAGTACTCATCCGGCAGCATATTTTTCTTTCGCAGCAACCAATCTTTTAGCGGCTGAACAAAATCGAGTAAAAAATAATTCTTGAATAACCACCATTGTACTGCGAAGAAAGTTAGGGCGCAGCAAATGGTAGCCAGTGGTACCAGCACAGGTACAGGGAGTTGCCAACTCCGTAGCAGCAGAATGATGGGTATGAAAGTGAAGCTGCCGATCAGTGCATGCAATCCATATTTCCAGGGACTTTCCGCTGTGAAAAACTGGCGCATAAAATAAATGTACAGAAGAGTAACAACGGCTTCGGTTGCAATGTTGGCAATGGCAGCACCCACAGATTTGAAGGACGGAACGAGTAACCAGTTCAGCAATAAACAGGTAATTGCTCCAGCGAGTACAGCGTAAAATATTTTTTGGGTTTTTCCTGCAGGCAGTAAGATCTGAAAACAATAGAAATGTCCGAGACCAATCAAAAGCGGCAGCCAGGCCACAATGCGCATGACCGGCACTGCTTCCGCAAATTCATGTCCTGAGAACAGAAAAATACATTCCGGTGCCAATAGGGTTAGTCCGGTACATACCGGTATAGAAAAAAACATCAGGAAACGAAAGGACTGGTCCAGTAGCCCATGAAGTTCAACCTGGTTTTTTTGATGGAAATGTCTGGTGATAAGAGGTATCAAGATCACACCCATGGCGGTTACGATGGGGATGGTAAGTTTGACCAATTTTACTGCAGCAGCGTAAAGGCCTACGGACTGGTCATCAGACAGAAAGCCCAATAACACGGTATCCAGCATGGTGTAAATACTGGCAGCCAAGGTGGTGGAAAAAAGGTAGAAAAGCGGTTGAAAATGCCGACGCAACTGAATTCCTTTAAGGGTAAATCTTGTTCTACGGAAACACATCGCCAGGCTGAGCAATTGGTTGCCGAGAATGGAAAAAACGATGACGAACAGGTATTCAATTCTGTCTGCTTTTGTTTTTACAAGAACCAGCAGTAAAAGGAGCGCCACCACCTTGATGATGACCGAACGCAGGGTGATACTTTTGAATGCCTCTAGTCCGGAAAAAAACCAATCCGTATAACTAAAGCTCAACAACACGAGGGAACCGGCAAGTAGGAAAAGTTGAAAGTGATCTTGGAAAAAAGGTATTGTACTAATGATGGTCAGGTATACAATCGTGAGCAGTAGACTAGCGCCGAAAAAAATCAGCGACAATTCACTGAATGAACGGGCCAGTTGTTCCGGATCATCGCGGTGCCGTGCAATTTCTGTAATGCCATAAATGGGAATTCCCAGGGCAGCAAATAAGGCGAAGTATTGACCCAGTGATACGGCCATTTGAACTGATCCGATGCCCTCCGGACCAAGCATGTGAGAGGCATAGGGAAAGCTCAACACAGGAAAAAGAAGATTAACCAATGAAAGCAGTACCGTATACAGGAAGTTTTTTGTCATGCCATTTACGGTTCAGGAGTTGTGCCCAGATTCATCAATTGTGAAATACCGATACTGTTAGGCGACCCAGTGACCAGCTCCGGGTGCAGGTGTCATTGACATTCCCGCCTGCATCACTGAGTTGTAAGGTAAAATCATTGCTTGTGTGACCAAAGGTTTGAACGATGGTGTAGGCACTGCTGCCTAATTGAGAAGAAGGGGTTGAGCAGATACCCGGTAAACCGGTAAGTCTTGCATTGGTGCCGGCAACACCCAAAGCAGTTCCATTGCCCAGCCAGTTGGGATAGCTCTGCTTCACCAACGGGTCATTTGAAAATCCGGTGAGCAGCTTTGTCTCTCCATCTAATTCCATTTTCCACAGGTCGTTCCTCCAATTGTTGTGGATGTTCAGTTCAATTTCCACCCGCAAAATGTCGTGCCGGGGAAGTTCGTTCAATTGAAGACGTACAATGTTGTTGTTCAGTTTCCCCAACACATATTGGCCATTATAAAAACTGATGCGGGGTTCGGGAAGTGTTCCAAAACTTCCATTGTTCCATCCTGAGACCTTCAGACCCGAAAGTTCCCCATCGGTAAATGAATTCTCATATACAATGTTCTTCACCGTCAATTTCTTCAAACAGGCCGGGAGGGAAACAGCCAACAGTACAAGTGCCAGCCAGGTGAGGGGGTATTTCAATGGGTTTCGCAGGTTCATAAGCCGGGATAGAGCCAAAAATAAAGATAATCATTGATTTAAGCTGTTAAACAGGCTCATGGGGGGGTGAACAGATATTTCTACGCAGTTCTTATTACTTTATTAAATTTGCCGGCATGACAAAACCACCTGTCACTATTCCGGTTATTAACCGGTCCGCTTTTCCCTTGCCTGCATACGCTACGGCCGGTTCATCGGGCTTGGACGTACGGGCAAACATTGATGCACCCATCACCCTGACCTCCCTGGAGAGGACACTGGTGCCTACCGGATTATTTGTGGCCATTCCTCAGGGATATGAGATACAGGTGAGACCCCGCAGCGGTCTGGCGGTAAAACAGGGACTGACCTGCCTGAATACGCCGGGTACCATTGATGCCGACTATCGGGGGGAAATAAAAGTCATCCTCATTAATCTATCTCAGGAACCGCAAGTCATACAACCGGGCGACCGCATTGCCCAACTCGTATTACAGGCTATTGATATCATCCATTGGCAACCGGTAGAACAATTGGATGAAACAGACAGGGGCAGTGGCGGTTTTGGACATACCGGAAAACAATAATGACAATGAAACAGTTCCTCGGATTCCTGCTTCTGGCACTTGCCTTTATTTCCTGCAATACAGCCAAAAAAACACAGGGCTTACAGGATGCTATGTCCAAAAAAGATACTACCCAGGCAGTCATCATCAAAGAAGTAAAAGTTGACTCTGGTGCAATTGTGAGAGACATTCTCAACAAAGTGGTGAAGAACAAAATAGAATTCAACACCTTCAATGCTAAAATAAAGGTTGACTACGAAAGTGCAGAAAAAAGCGATAATTATACCATATACCTGAGCATGCGCAAAGACAGCGTAATTCTCATCAAGGTAAAAGGCAGCTTTTTGGGAATATCATCTGTCGGACTAGTAGCAAAGATCACACGCGATAGTTTAATATTGGTACAACTGGTGGGAGATAAAAATATTAAATACAGATCCATCAACTATCTCCAGGAGATTAGTCAAATACCTTTCGATTTTGCTACCCTGCAAGACATCATCATGGGTAATCCCATCTACATAGACAGCAATGTTCTTTCCTATAAAAATTCTGACAATGAATTATTGGTACAGATGGCGGGAGGCGTTTTCAAACATTTGCTTACCCTCAACAACAATAATTTTCAGGTGACACACAGTAAACTGGACGATGTCAACGTTGAACGCAACCGTACTTGTGATATCAGCCAAAATACGTTTCAGCCATTGGGCAATTTCATGTTTGCTACTTATCGAAAAATCACTGTTTCAGAAAAATCGAAGCTCGATGTATTTCTAGACTTCAAGGAGTATTCTATCAATGAACCGTTAAAATATACTTTTGATATTCCCAAGAACTTAAAACGTAAGTAACTTCACTGCATTGCAGTATTTCCATAATTCAACTCATGCCTTTTTTTCAACCGCGATTTCTTCTTGTTTGTCTTTTCTGCCTGCTGGCAGTTGGTTTGTCAGCACAGAATTCGAGAGAAGAATTGCAAAAGCGGGAACAGGAATTGCAAAAGGAATTGGCCGATTTAAACCGGCTCTACAACGAAACACAGAACAACAAAAAACTTTCCCTCAAGCAACTGGCCATTATTAAGAGCAAGATCAATCGCCGGGAAGAATTGGTGAACAGCATCAACAAACAGATCCGCCAACTCGATGAAACCATCTATCTGAAAGAGCGTGATGTGTATCGGCTGCGCCGGGAACTGGATACCTTGCGGCAGAAATATGCCAAGAGCCTGGTTTTTGCCTTCAAGCACAGAAGCAATTATGAATACCTGAATTTTTTGTTCTCCGCCATCAATTTCAATGATGCCATCAAGCGGGTGACCTATCTGAGAAGCTACCGCCGGAACAGGGAGACGCAGGCAGTTGCCATTGCTAAATCAGAAGTACTGCTCAAAGAAAAAATTGAATTACTCAACAGTAGCAAGAAGGAAAGAATGAGCACACTGGTTGTACAGAATGAACAACTCAAAGTATTGCAAACCGATAAGAAGGAGCAGGATAAAGTAGTAGAGCAGTTGAAGGGAAAGGAAAAGGAACTCACCGCTCAGATTCGGGACAAGGAAAAACAGAGGCAGCGGGTGCAACAGGCATTCCAGGCCATCATTCGGCGTGAGATAGATGAAGCCAAAAAAAGGGAAACAGCCCGCATAAAAGCAAAGGAAGAAAAGGCAAAGACCCAACCTGCTCGCCCCAGTGGTGGGCCATCTGCGAACGAAGGAGTAACCGCTATGGCGAGTCCCTACCGCGACAGAACCTATACACCGTTGGAGTCTACACCTGAGGGCAGGGAAATGTCCATCAACTTTGAAAATAACCGCGGATCCCTGCCCTGGCCGGTTTCCTCAGGAGTAGTGACCGCTCATTTTGGCATAGAGAATATACCGGGAACCAAACTGAAGCGCAAAACAGATGGAATTGAAATTTCACTTCCGGTAGGATCAGTGGTTAAATGTGTAGCAGATGGAAGAATCTCTTACATCAGCGAGGTTGAAGGTGAGCAGGTCATCATCATACAACATGGAAAATATTTTACCGGTTATACCAACTTATCTTCCGTTTCAGTCAATAAAAACCAGGAAGTAAAAGCGGGTACTGTTTTGGGTCGATCCGGCGTATCCATTGATGGGGAAGGATCTTTGATCTTCATGATCACGAACGAGAAAAGTACTCCCATTGATCCGGAGATCTGGTTGAAGAGCAGAAAATAATTCTTTTCCGGCGATAGCCGAAAAAAACACTCCCCTATTTTTTAATTTCAAAATTGCCTTTATACCACGCAGGAAAAAATGGTATCTTGGTGTAAATCATTTTCGCATGAGTCAATACATCCTGGCTTTTGATCAGGGGACTACCAGTAGCAGGGCAATTGTATTTGATCGCCTGGGTAATATCAAGTCAGTTGCACAAAAAGAATTCACGCAGATTTTTCCCCAGCCCGGCTGGGTTGAACACGATGCTTCGGAAATATGGAGTACCCAACTGGGTGTTGCTGCAGAGGCCGTGATCAAGGCACATCTTTCCATGAAAGATATTGCAGTCATCGGCATTACGAACCAACGTGAAACAACAGTGCTTTGGGACCGCCAGACTGGTCAGCCCTTACACCACGCCATCGTCTGGCAAGACAGGCGCACGGCTGGTTATTGTGATCAGTTGAAGCAAGAAGGGCGTATGGATGCCATCAGACAAAAAACAGGTCTTGTCATCGACGCTTATTTTTCCGGCACAAAATTAAAATGGTTACTCGACCATGTGCCCGGAGCACGTGCCAGAGCAGAGAAGGGCGAACTCTGTTTCGGAACCATTGACTGCTGGCTACTATGGAAATTAACCAATGGAAAAGTACATGCTACTGATGTCTCCAATGCCAGTCGAACCCTGCTTTACAACATTCATACACTCGCCTGGGATGAAGAACTGTTGGAGTTGATGCAGATACCCGCCTCAGTTTTACCTGAAGTCAAGAGTAGCAGTGAAGTTTACGGATATACTGACCAGATTCTCACAGCACAATCCGTTCCCATCGCAGGGATAGCCGGAGACCAGCAAGCTGCTCTGTTCGGGCAAATGTGTACCCGTCCCGGTATGGTGAAGAATACCTATGGCACCGGTTGTTTCATGTTAATGAATACCGGCACACAGATTGTGCCCTCTTCCAATAACTTGCTCACCACCATCGCCTGGAAAATTGGCGAAATTACCCACTACGCACTGGAAGGAAGTGTATTCATTGGAGGTGCGGTGGTACAATGGTTGCGCGACGGACTCAAAATAATCAGGAGCTCGGCTGAAGTGGAAGGATTGGCAACACAGGTAGCGCATACCGATGGCGTTTATCTCGTACCTGCATTTGCCGGACTTGGCGCCCCTCATTGGAACCAACATGCCAGGGGTACTTTGTTGGGACTTAGCCGCGGAACTTCTGATGCACACATCGCCCGTGCTGCATTGGAAAGCATTGCTTACCAAACCATGGATGTACTAAAAGCCATGGAAGCAGATGCCGGCATATCAATTCGAGAACTGCGCGTAGATGGAGGAGCTACAGCCAACGATTTGCTCATGCAATTCCAAAGTGATATGTTGAATACAAAAGTGGTAAGACCTTCCATCACGGAAACAACTGCGCTTGGAGCTGCTTATCTTGCCGGACTCGCAGTTGGTTATTGGAAAGATATTGATGAGATTGCCGAACTCTGGCAAATCAATAAAGAGTTTCAACCGCTTATGTCGGAGGCACAAAGAAATCACCTCACCCGGGGCTGGAACAGGGCTGTATCAGCCACCATTCACTGGGCCAACGATGACAACCAACAACCATGAAGCCAACCAATAAAATGCTGACTGCACCATGAACAGAGCTTATATGCTGCAGCAGCTGCAGCAGACAGCAGAATGGGATGTGGTGATCATCGGTGGCGGTGCCACCGGATTGGGAACTGCGCTCGATGCAGCAGCTCGTGGTTACAGAACCCTCTTGCTTGAGCAGGCAGATTTTGGAAAAGGCACTTCTAGCCGATCCACCAAACTGGTGCACGGAGGCGTTCGTTATCTGGCACAAGGCAATGTGAAACTTGTAATGGAAGCCCTCAAAGAAAGAGGAAGGTTGTTGAAAAATGCTCCACACCTCACTTTCGTGCAACCCTTCATTGTGCCGGCTTATCGCTGGTGGGAAAAATACTACTATGCCATTGGACTTCGCATGTATGATTTGCTCTCCGGCAGTTGGTCGCTGGGGAAAACCAAGGTGCTGAACAAAGAAACCACGCTGCAATGGTTGCCCTCCGTTCGCAGCCGGCAATTGTCGGGTGGTATTCTATATTATGACGGACAATTTGATGATAGTCGCCTCTGCGTAGAACTTGCTTTCACTGCTGCCAGACAGCAAGCCATTCTATTGAATTATTGCAAGGTGATGCAGTTGGAGCATGAGAAAGGAAAAATAACAGGTTTATCATTCATTGATCAAATCAGTGGAACGACCTACCGGGTGAAAGCTAAATCAGTGGTGAATGCAACCGGCGTTTTTACAGATTCGATTTTACAGTTAGATGATGCCCATCGCCACAAGATCGTCACTCCGTCACAGGGTATTCACCTGGTGGTTGCAGCCGATGTTTTTCCCGGAAAAGCTGCCATGATGATTCCCAAGACAGACGATGGAAGAGTATTATTTGCAGTGCCGTGGATGGGGAAGGTATTGCTCGGTACAACGGATACTCCTGTACAGGAAATAGAACTGGAACCCAAACCACTGGAAGCAGAGACAACCTATATCATCGAACATTTCAACAGATATAGCAGCAAGCCCATTACCCAGGAGCAAGTGCTCAGTGTATATGCCGGATTGCGGCCACTGGTAACACAAGAAGGCAATGGCAACACGGCCATGTTATCGCGAGATCATACCTTGATAATAAGTCCATCAGGATTGGTGACCATCACCGGGGGAAAATGGACGACCTATCGAAAAATGGCACAAGATGCTGTTGACAATGCTGCATTCGTTGGTAAGCTGACCAAGCAAGTTTGTCCTACCAAAACAATGCCCATCGGCGACCCGCAACACAAAGCAGAAAAAACCAAAAGCTGGATACAGGAAAATGAAGCATATGCAGCACATCTTCATCCAGATTATCCCTACACCAGGGCAGATTTAAAATATGCCTTGCAACATGAGCTGGCAGTAACCGTAGAAGATATTCTGGCACGCAGAACCCGCTTGCTTTTTCTCGATGCCCGAGTGGCCGTGCAAGCAGCTCCAAGGGTTGCTTCCTGGATGGCAGCCGAAACCGGACAAAATCAACAATGGGAGGAAGAGCAGGTAAAGAGCTTTGAATTAGTTGCACGACACTACATTATTAATTAAATTGTTCACTCAAACAATACAATATGACACCCTTTGTTGCTGAATTGATTGGAACTGCTATGATCATCACCCTGGGTAATGGAGTAGTGGCGAATGTAATTCTGGATAAGACCAAGGGGAATGGGGGCGGACTGATTGCCATTACAATAGGATGGTCTATGGCAGTTTTTGTTGGTGTCTATATGACTGCTGCCGCTAGTGGAGCCCACCTGAATCCGGCTGTGACCCTGGCTTTGACAATGCAAGGAAAGCTCGCCTGGCATATGGTGCCACTCTATATGAGCGCACAATTGTTGGGTGCAATGTTGGGTTCTGGAATCGTATGGCTGATGTACCGGAACCACCTGGATACAACCTCTGATGCAGCTACTTGCCTCGCAGTTTTCAGTACATCACCTGCTATCAATAATCCCCTGCAAAACTTTTTGACGGAGATGTTGGCTACCATGGTATTTTTGGTTGGCGTATTATGTATTACTTCCGCAGAACATTCGCTCGGTGCATTGAATGCATTGCCGGTTGCCTTGCTGGTGCTGGCTATCGGATTAAGTCTAGGTGGACCAACGGGGTACGCCATCAATCCTGCTCGTGATCTTGGACCTCGGATCATGCATGCATTGCTGCCCATACAGGGGAAAGGTGGGTCGGACTGGCAATATGCCTGGGTGCCGGTAGCAGGACCTTTGGTTGGTGCTGCAATTGCTGCATGGTTGTATTCCTCTTGCCTCAGCTAACGTTATCCGTTCAAGTTCTTTTTGCGATAGGTAACCTTGTGCGCACCTTTGCGCATGATACCCTGAAAGGGCCAGGAAAAAGTTGCTTCCTCCTGATGTGTCGGCCTTGCAGGATGGGCAAAGTAATCGGAGTAATACATCTTCAGTAAGATGATGAAATAAGAAATGATCAGCGGACCGAATACCAGTCCGGTAATACCAAAATTTTGCAGACCGATGATGATGCCCAGAACGGTAACCAGTGGATGAACATTCGCCATTTTTTTAGCGAGGATAAATCGAATTACATTGTCGATGGTGCCCATCACCAAAACTCCCCAGACTGCCAGGAAAATTGCCTGCCAGGTTTGTTCTTGCATAACGAGATAAGCAGCGATGGGGATCCAGAAAAGTCCTGTGCCGATGATGGGTAAAACAGACGTAGCTCCGGTCAGTATGGCCCAGAATCCTGCATCAGGCACGTTACAAATAAGATAAGCAATATAAGCCGTAAAGCCCTGGCCAAAAGCCACCAGCGGCATACCCACGGCATTGCTGAAAGTCTGTGCCTGTAATTCCTCACCGAAAATTAAAATTTTTCTCCTGCTGAAAGGGAGGTAGTGCAGGATGGCTGCTTCCAGTCGGTTGATATTCACCAGCATGAAAAAAAGGAAAAAATACATCATGGTGATGGAAGCGAGCATATTCAGACCACCACTTAACGCGGAAGAAAGCAGCTGGTTGAAAAAATGCTGAACCTGCTGAAGGTTATCCTCACTCAGCAATCGGATATGAAATTGTTGTTGAATGGCTTCGTCGAGTCGACGCAAGGTGGCATAGATATTCCCCATATCATTTCCGAATACCTGTACCTTTTTGATCAGCATGGCACCAAATAGGATTACCGGAATCAGGAAAATGAAAAAAGAAACAACAATCACCAAGGTTGCTGTAAGTGCTTTGCTCCATTTCTTTTTCGAAATGAGCCAGTTAGCAGGCTTTTTGCTAAGTACATAAAAGATGATAGCACCCAGAAAAGCAGTGAAGAATTCTTTTAGACTAAACAGCAATGCCAGGGCAAACACCATGATCACTGCTAAAAATAAATATCGGTTGATGCGGTGGTTAGGCTGATTTTCCATCGTATATTTATAGTGAAATACAGTTCCAATATACAAAAAACTTACCGGGCGCCTTCAATCCCTTTGGAACACTTAAATCTTTCCCTATGAATGATAAAGAAAAGTTCATTACCGGTTTGATCCTGGGCGGATTAGCCGGTGCAGCCATCACCCTCTTCCTGAGTTCCAATAAAGGCAAGGAAATGATGAGTGATTTAAAAGACAAAACCGATGATTTGCAAGACAATGTGAAGGAGAAGGTAGCAGAATTTGAAATGGCCATGGAGACCCTGTTGGACAAAGCCAGAAAAGTGACGGAACAGTTTGGCACAACCCCGGGAAGTTCACAGGATACCACTGCATAATTAGTTTTTATGGAACAACAGTCCGACTCATTTTTTCAGCAATACAGGGACATGCTGGAGCAACACCTCCTGAACAGGATGCGCTTGTTGCAGTTGAAGGCAGTGAAAAAAACGGCTGCCTTATCGGCAGGATTTACCCTCATCTCCCTGGTCGCGATGTTGTCCTTTCTGGTGATGATGAGTGCCAGCATCATGTTGGGTTTTTGGTTGGCCGGGCCCACCGGATCTGTTCAAATGGGCTTTGCCTGTGTGACGATTTTTTACCTGTTGATAGTGATACTCATCTTTTTGTTCCGTAGGCAGTTGCAGAAAAAAATCATGGACCAGGTAATCGATTCTTTGTTGGAAGAAAAACCGGAAAACGATGAAACTACCCGGATCTAAAATACCCATACGCAATCTGGAGGCCCTGGAAGCAGAGATAGGTCGCCTACAGCAGCATATCCGACAGGAAGAAAAGGATCTGGTGACCAAAACCGGACAGATACCGCTTGAACTGATCAAGAAGGCCGGATTGGGAATTGTTGAAGTAGTTGCGGGTAAACAGGGGGTTAGTGGAATTACCCAGTTGTTACAAGCCGGATATTACTGGATCAAAGGCAGGAAGCAAAAAGAGGACAATACAGAGCAGGCAAAAGAGAAATTAAAGGGCGGGGCCATGAACCTCGGTCTGGCCGGCATCATTCACCTGTTGGGAAAATTACTGAAGCGCTAAGGGCAGAAGCCCCTTGACCGAAACTTCCTCCTGTATAGGCAATTAGTTGATTTTGGACTGATTTCCTGCCAAAAAGGGGCAGATGCCGTCTTTCCTACTTCGTGGATACGTTTCGGGCCCAATGGGGGCAATTTTATTCCCCGGTTTGCTGATTTTTCAGGTACATACCCTTACCTTTGCGGCCAAGTTGGAAAAATGCTTTTCCGGCTATATAATACACATTATTTCATTCATTTATACCACCTGAAATGGCTACCAAGGGAAAAATCAAACAGATCATCGGAGCGGTTGTTGACGTACATTTTCCGAACGACACCCTGCCCGAAATTTTTAACGCATTGGAGATCCGCCGCGACAATGGCGATCATCTCGTTCTGGAAGTGCAGCAACACCTCGGCGAGGACAGCGTAAGAACAATTGCCATGGATGGTACAGAAGGTCTGGTGCGCGGAATGGAAGTGGTAGATACCGGCCGACCCATCACCATGCCTATTGGTGACGGCATCAACGGACGTCTGTTCAATGTAACCGGTGATGCAATCGACGGATTGCCACAGGTTAGTAAAGCCAATGGCCGCCCAATCCACAGCAAACCCCCGATATTCGAAAACCTGAGTACAGCATCTGAAGTACTCTTTACCGGTATCAAAGTAATTGACTTGATCGAGCCTTATGCAAAAGGTGGTAAGATTGGTCTTTTTGGTGGTGCGGGAGTAGGTAAAACAGTATTGATCCAGGAATTGATCAACAACATCGCAAAAGGCCACGGTGGTCTTTCAGTATTTGCCGGTGTAGGTGAACGTACCCGTGAAGGTAATGACCTGCTGCGTGAAATGATCGAAGCAGGAATCATGAAGTACGGTGATGACTTTAAACACAGCATGGAAGAAGGTGGATGGGATTTGAGTAAAGTGAATCTCGAACAACTCAAAGAATCGAAAGCAACCTTCGTATTCGGACAAATGAATGAACCTCCGGGAGCTCGTGCCCGTGTGGCATTGAGCGGTCTTACCATCGCAGAATATTTCCGCGATGGAGATGGTACCGGAAAAGGTAAAGACATCCTGTTCTTCGTAGATAATATCTTCCGTTTCACACAGGCCGGTTCTGAGGTATCAGCCCTGCTGGGTCGTATGCCTTCCGCCGTAGGCTACCAGCCCACACTCGCTACTGAGATGGGTCTGATGCAGGAAAGAATTACTTCTACTAAAAATGGTTCTATCACATCGGTACAGGCCGTTTATGTACCCGCCGATGACTTAACTGACCCTGCTCCGGCAACTACCTTCGCTCACCTCGATGCTACCACAGTATTGAGCCGTAAAATTGCTGACTTAGGTATCTATCCTGCTGTGGATCCCCTAGATTCTACTTCAAGAATTTTGACTCCTGCTATTGTGGGTGAAGCGCACTACGAGTGTGCCAACCGTGTGAAGTTGATCCTGCAGCGTTACAAAGAACTACAAGATATCATCGCTATCCTCGGTATGGATGAATTGAGTGAAGAAGATAAGATGACCGTACAGCGTGCCCGTAAGGTACAGCGCTTCCTGTCACAGCCTTTCCACGTGGCGGAACAGTTCACCGGCTTAAAAGGTGTGTTCGTTGATATCAATGATACCATCCGTGCTTTCAATGCAATCATGGACGGAGAAGTGGATGAATATCCGGAAGCTGCCTTCAACCTGGTAGGAACACTGGAAGATGCCATTGAAAAGGGTAAGAAACTCATGGAAGCTGCTAAAGGATAATTTTCCCAACGACCAACCATTCTGTTATGCAACTTGATATACTCACACCCGAGAAAAAAATCTTTAGCGGCTCTGTTTACGGGGTAATGCTGCCCGGAGTACACGGCCTTTTCGAGATACTCGATAAACACGCGCCCTTGGTTAGTGCTCTGGGCAAAGGGAAAGTGAAAATTCTCAAAGACAAAAAAGAGTCCGAGCAGTTCACGATTCAGTCCGGTTTTGTAGAAGTGATCAATAACAAGGTAACAGTTTTGGTAGAAGGTGCTACCGAAGAATAAATTACCTCTTTCCAACCATATTCAGTCAAGCCCCTGTTGTACAGGGGCTTTTTTTTTGGGTGAAAAAAGCAATAAAATAGGGTGTTTTCTACCTTTTTTTTCAGTTCATCGAACTGTTACTTTGTTGTGTTCGAATCAAAATCTCAGGGCCCCGAGTCGAAGAACTCCATTGTCGTATGGTAAAGTATGGAGAAACACAACTAATCCACATGAAAAAATTATGGATCGCCCTTACTGTTATAATGTCCACCGCTCTGTTCTACGCCTGTAAAAAACAGGATGCCTATGTACGGCATTCACCGGATGAAATGGCAGCTAAATTGTACTTGAATGAGAGCTTCATTCAGTTTTCGGGACAATTTATTGGTGACTTCTTCCAGTTCACCAGTTATTTGCGAGAGCCGGCCAGGCAGGAGAACAGAAAGTCATTTCTAACTGCTTTGCAAAAGGCTGCTGACAATGAAACATCCCTTGACGAGCATCTGCGACAGTATGGTTTGTCACTTGATGAATGGTTGCTGCGAAAAAACAAAATCGACAATGATCTGCTGCAACTTTTCTTACAACTGCCTGAGTTGAGAACCTATGCCGATGATGAGATCATGCAGATCATTAAGTCCGGAATACAGTTAGGCATGAAGAGTGAAGACAGGCGCTGGGAACAAATAAGGCATCAATCGGTGAACGTTCCAAGCTTTGCAAGAATAGCTTCCATGCGTGTTGGCGGAGAAACAAATGCACCAATGGTATTGGATGGGATTGAAGTGTGGGACTGCCTGAAAGATGCTGTAGGATTGGGTGCTGCTTCTGTTTTGGGAATCGCCGGATTGAAAAAACTCGCTGGACAAGGAGTGCAGTCGATTGTGATTTCCCTAAGTAGATTTCTGGCAAGGTATGCCGGCTGGATCGGACTCGGCATTATGGTGATTGATTTTTCTGCTTGCCTGTACCATGAATACCTGGATTAAAAAAGGATGAATTGATTAAACAACAAAAATAAATAGTATGAAACTTTTTCGTTGGGTCTTGATTGTTTTGGCATTGCTGGCCATTGTATATCCGATCGTTTATCTGGCCGGAAGAGCAATGGGATTTCCCTTGTTACCCATGAGCAAATATTACTTCCTTGTAATCATCGTGGTAGTGGGTATTCTTTGGTGGGAGGAAAAGCAAAACCGAACATCCTGATCCGATAGGGAGAGAGGATAAGTGTAGATGAGTGAAGACGAGGTACTTCCATCCTGCCGATAATGGTAGAGATGGGAGTGCCTTTTTTTGTTGGAAGGGAAGTTGATTAGTTCAATTGAGGGTCGATCGGGTAGTTCGCCATTTGAGCGTAGTCTCCTCCCAATTGATTGAGTGAATATTGCCAGCGCTTTCCGGGAGAAACCTGGAAGAGCAGGGGAGATGTTACTTCCGAAGTGATCCATGTTTTTTCCTCTAATTCGTATTCCAATTGACCTTCGCCCCAGCCACTGTAACCAAGGAAAAAAAGAATTTCAGAAGGATCAAGATCGCCTGATCGCAACAGGTGAATGATTTGAAAAAAGTTACCACTCCAACCAATTCCTTTTTGAAGGAAAATGGACTCCTCTAATAGGTCAGGTCTTTTATGAATGAAATGTAAGGTATCTGCTGCTACTGGTCCGCCACTGTAAACCGGCATGTGCATATCAGCGGCAGCCGGAACCAATTCATTTAGCTTTAAATCAAGTGGTTGATTGACTACTAATCCGAAGCTGCCTGCCGGCTGGTGTTCGCAGATAAGTACAACTGTTCTGGCAAAATTGGGATCCTGCAGGAAGGGGTCAGATATAAGAATACTACCCGGATGTATGGTGGCGATGTTAGGCATAAGGGAACGATTCCCCTGAATTATACAGTTAAAGTAAGCAAAAATGTAATACAAAGTATCAATTCACAACTTCATAGAATTATATTTGTGAAGATGAAAAGAACCTTCCCTGTCATAACAATACTGATCTCACTGTCATTGTTGGGATTGATTGTATTGCAGGTATCCTGGTTTCGCAACCTGGTGGAATTCACTCGGCAGCAATTCACTGCTAAATTCGAATTTGCATGCCAAATGGTGGCGGATGAGCTGGGGCAGGCGATGGCAGCATCCAAACAACCCGCACTTCGCTGGCAGCAGGAATCGGGAACCTTTAGGTCAGAATATTTTTTTCGCCCCAACTATCGGGGCGTGGTAGCAGATAAATTTTCTATGGCGCAGATTCAACAAAAATTGCGCAGTGCCCTCCAGTCCCAAAAGCTGGAAACAATACCCTTTGAGTTCGCTATTCTAACACCAAACGGTGAAACTGAATTGTATTCTTTTGGATTTGAAAATGCTTATAGAGATACGGTCAATAATCAGCTAAAAGTTTTACTCATCAGATCTGAACCCACTATTGAAATCGGTCCTGCAGGTACGGAGACATTGTGGGTGCTGACTCCACATTTTGGGGCCGCTGTCTTTTCTTCCATAAAATGGATGTTGGCGGGCGCTATACTTTTTATGCTGGTGATACTGGCAGCATTTTATGTGACCATACGTGCTTTGTTGAACCAGAAAAAAATCAGTGAGATCAAGTCTGATTTCATCAACAACATGACGCATGAATTCAAAACTCCATTGGCGACCATATCTCTGGCGGTAGATGCCTTGCGCAACGAAAAAGTACAGGCAGAGCCGGAGAGAGCCAGGTATTTCATGGGCATCATCAAAGAGGAAAACGTGCGCATGAACAAACAAGTGGAAGCCATTCTACAGGCCGCATTGATGGAGAAAGAAGAGTTTCAATTCAACAAGAAAGAATTATCTGTACACCGTTTGATACAACAGACAGTTGATAAGTATGACTTACAATTACAAAAAAAGGAAGGAAAAATAAATCTTCTCCTCAATGCCAGCCGCGATCAGATTGAAGCAGATGAAGTGCATTTCACCAATGCGATTTCTAACCTGATAGACAATGCTATAAAATACTCCGATGGCGCTCCCGATATCACCATTGTTACTTCCAGCAATCAACATCAACTATTCATTCAGATAGCTGATCGTGGTATTGGTATGTCAAGAGAAACAGCCAGTCATATTTTTGAAAAATTCTACCGGGCACATACCGGTAATATCCATCAGGTAAAGGGGTTTGGACTCGGTCTCAGCTATGTTAAAACAGTAATCGATGCCCACCATGGCAAGATACGCGTGGACAGTACGCAGGGCAAGGGAACTACCTTCATGGTAGAGATGAATCTATCTGCTGAAGCAAGGGAAGATTAATTCTTGCACTTACTTTTTCTTCCAGAGTAAACTTCCATCCCCATAACTGAGAAAGCGGAAATCATGCTGCAGTGCATACTCATAAATCTTTCTCCAGTCATCGCCTACCAGTGCACCCACCAACAATAAAAGGGTAGAACCGGGTTGGTGAAAATTAGTGATCAGTCCATCCGTGAACTTGAAAACATATCCCGGAGCAATCAGGAGTTGGGTAGTCGCCACCAACTGTTCGAGCTGGTGTTGTTCCATGAAGCGCAGTAGTGTGGCAATCGCTTCGGCAGGTGATAAAGAATGACTGTCTTTTTCATAAGCTTCCCATTGTTCAACATGCAATTTTTCCGGTTGCTGCTCGGGTTGGCGATGGATCTGAACTGCAAGCCTATAAAGACTTTCCAATGTACGCATGGAGGTTGTACCCACTGTGACTATGGGGTCAGGCAACTGTTGTTGCAGTGCTTCGAGAAATGTTTTGGATACCTCAAAATATTCCTTGTGCATCACATGATCACCGGGGGTTTCCGATTTTACAGGGAGAAAAGTACCCGCACCGACATGCAGCGTAACGAAAGTAGAGCGAATTGATTTTTCTTCCAGAGAACGCATCAGTCCCTGTGTAAAATGAAGTCCGGCTGTAGGTGCTGCCACTGAACCAGGGCTCAGCGCATAGATGGTCTGGTATCTTTCTTTGTCTTCTTCTGAGGCATCTCTGTTGAGATAAGGGGGCAGTGGTACTTGTCCTGCCAATGACAATACTTCAGCAAAAGGAAGATGGGCAGGTAGCCAGCTAAGTTGAAGTAGGAAGGTACCTTGGTCAACAGACAGTTTAGAAGCCGTGATATGTAGCGTTGTATTGGCAACCTGAAGTGTAGCAGTTAATTCACCTTCTTTCCATTTTTTGGCGCCCCCCACCATGCAGCGCCAGATAACACTGCCGGTTTGTAACAGGGCGGTGCTAACATCGCTGTAAGCCGGTCCGGGTTCCAGACAGAATACTTCGATGGCCTGGCCCTCGTGGTTGTGAAAAATCAATCTGGCGGGAACGACCCGGGTATTGTTGAAGATGAGCAGTGACTTGGGGGGAAGCTGGCCCGCCAAGTCACGGTAACATGCTTTTTCTATGTTTCCGTTGTTGTAAATCAACAGTTGTGAGGCATCTCTTTCTGCGAGTGGGTATTGAGCAATCCGGTTTTCGGGCAGTACATACCAGTAATCGGCCATTTTTATTTCCCGGGGCTGTATCATCTTTTCCGTCATGAAATCAGTGTTTTCGCGGCAAAATTCTGCGAAAAACACCGATTAGTTAGATAAAAACTATTTATTTCAGTCCTTTACAAAACCCTTTTCCCGCATTCACAAGCCACTTTGGGTTATCCACCGGTTATCCACGTCAATTCACATGGTAATTTATTCAAAATCAGGTATAAATGCCTGAAATCCTTTGCCATATTGGTTTGTAGACAGTTGATATTTCGTGGATAAATACAACCCCCCTTAATTAGGGTGGAAAGTGGGAAAAAGTGTTATTTTGTGTCAACAAGTGGTAATCAGGTAAATAAATTATTCACAAATGAGCGGATTTCACGGCGAATACGAAGCGACGGTAGATGCGAAAGGCCGTTTTCTCGTTCCGGGGGGACTGAAAAAGCAGTTGCCGGAAGGGGAGGGTCGTTTCATCATCAGCCGTGGTTTTGAAAAATGTCTCACGTTGTATCCGCTGAAAAGTTGGGAACTCATTATTGCCAGAATTAGCCAGTTGAATGATTTCGACCCCAAGGTACGTCAATTTCGTCGCCAGTTTTTGGGGGGAGCTACGGAAGTGGAGATGGACAGCGCTAACCGTCTCTTATTACCACCCTCCCTGAAAGAATTTGCCGGTCTCGGCAAAGACATCGTGCTGGCAGCGGCCATGGATCGCTTCGAAATCTGGGATGCAGGTAAGTACAAACAGCTCTTTGAGGATTTCTCTGCGGACGATTTCAGCCGACTGGCAGAGGAAGTGATGAAGGGAACAGATCAGAAAAATCCTGGTTGATTGAATCGAAAAAAAATCAGATGAAATCAACCCCACAAGTTTCTGATGCTTCTACCCCCTATCACCTCCCTGTCTTATTGAACGAAACACTCGACGCACTCATCACCAACCCTTCGGGCATCTATGTAGATGCTACTTTAGGGGGCGGTGGTCATAGCCGCGGTATTCTGCAACGCCTGAACCAACAAGGCAAATTGTATGCTTTTGATCAGGATGCAGATGCAGCAGCTAATGTACCAGCAGATGAGCGCTTCGTATTTCTGCCCTATAACTTTCGCCACCTGCAAAGGATTCTCCGCTTGCAGGGGGTTGCTCAGGTAGATGGTATCCTGGCTGATCTGGGCGTGAGTAGTCACCAGTTCGATACTGCTGAAAGAGGATTTTCCATCAGGATGGATGGACCTCTTGATATGCGCATGGACAGGCGACAACCACTCACTGCAGCACAGGTTGTGAAAACTTACGATGAAAAACAATTGCATCGAATGTTTGAACAATATGGCGAAGTGACCAACTCTAAGACGCTGGCCAGGCTGATAACGTACCAAAGAAATCACTGCCCCACCGATACCATCGAGCAATTCAAGTCGATGATTCACCAGGCAGTGAAAGGAAATCCCAACAAATACCTGGCCCAGGTTTTTCAGGCATTGCGAATGGAAGTAAATGACGAAACCGGAGCGTTGAAAGATTTGCTGCAACAAATACCCGAAGTTCTACAACCGGGTGGACGGGCAGCCATCATTACTTTTCACTCGATTGAAGACCGGATAGTAAAACATTTCTTCCGGCAGGGACAAGTGGAGGAAACCCCACAGAACCCCCTATTGCCCGAAGTAAGGGAAAAAGTGTTTGAACTGGTAAATAAAAAACCCATTCAGGCACAGCAGGCAGAACTGGCAGCCAACCCCAGAAGCCGCAGCGCAAGACTAAGAGTGGCACAAAAACTATAAGACAACAACAACATGGAAAAAAACAACCGCTCACCACTGAAGAATCCGCTGAAAGGCTGGTTCGACCAACAGTGGATGCTGCGACAATTGCCTTTTTTCCTTTTCCTATCCCTACTTGCCATCCTTTACATCGCCAATGGTCATTACGCCGATCAGGTGATACGTAAAATCAACCTTACCCAATCTGAAATAAAAGAATTGCAATTCAACTATAAGACACTGAAAAGTGAACTCATGTTCAAAAGCGGTGAAGAACAAATGATTCAGGCAGCTACCCCCCTTCAACTGAAGGTGAATGATGAATTGCCTTATCGCTTGTCTGCACCCAAAAAAAAATGAAACAACTACCGCTCAAATGGATGTAAAGAATGACATATTATGGCGTGTTTATCTGAGCTTTTTGCTCATGGTAGTGATTGCCATTGCCATCATGAGTAAAGCGGTGTATATTCAACAGGTTCAGGGTGCTTACTGGAGAAGTCTCAGCGATAGTCTCCACCAACGCATCGATGAAATTGAAGCAGAACGTGGTACCATCTATACGGAAGACGGTCAAATGCTCAGCACCAGTGTTCCTCGTTTTGATATCTACTGGGATTCCAGACTGACTCCATTGCGCAACAACAACGGGCAGTTGTTTCGGGAGAAGATTGACTCACTTGCTGATGCGCTTTCTAATTTATTCAAAGACCTCAGTGCCGGTGATTATAAAGTAATGCTGCAACAGGCATACCAAAACAAAGACGGTTTCTTCCTGCTCAAAAAGAAAATATCCTTCCGGGAATATGATCAGTTCAGAAAACTACCGCTGGTAAACCTCGGAAGATATACCTCCGGATTTATTCCCGTACAGAAAAATTTCCGCCTTAACCCATTCGATATGCTGGCTATGCGCACCATCGGGTTGGCAAGGGACAGCAACCAGGTGGGATTGGAAAACTCTTATGACTCTGTGCTTCAGGGAAAGTCAGGAAAACAATTGGTTCGGTTCATTGCAGGGGGAGTAAAAGTTCCGGTAGATGATGAGCAATTCGTTGCTGAACCCGAAACCGGAAAAGACATTGTCAGCACATTAGATGTATTCGTACAAGGAATTACTGAAAAGGCTTTGCTGAACGCAATGGTAAAGCACGAAGCAGTGCAGGGTTGCGCCATCGTGATGGAAACACAGACCGGAAAGATCCGTGCCATGGCTAATTTGGGAAAAATGGAAGATGGCACCTACTGGGAAAATTTCAACTACGCCATTACCGCTTCCGAACCCGGTTCCACCTTTAAACTGGCAACCTTGCTGGCTTTGCTGGAAGATAAAAAAGTATCTCTTCAGGACCTAGTTAATGTAGAAGGAGGAAAGTGGCAGCTAAATAAACAAACTGTTTATGATGCGGAAGTACATGGGATACAACAGGAAACCGTACAACAAACTTTTGAAAAGAGTTCCAACGTAGGCATGGCGAAAATGGTATGGCAACATTATGGCAGCCGCCCCTCTCAGTATATCAATTGGTTGAAAAAAATGCACCTGGATTCTCCTATGGGCATAGATCTGACAGGAGAACGACTGCCGGTGATTCATCGTCCGGGAGATAAAATGTGGCATGCCAATACACTTGCCTGGATGGCATTTGGATACAACCTCCAGATCACCCCACTTCAAACCCTTTCCCTCTACAATGCCATCGCTAACAATGGTACCATGCTGAAACCATACCTCGTTAGTGCGATTACCAGCGAAGGTCAGGTACTTAGACAAATATCTCCGGTTGTATTGCGTTCCAGCATCTGCAGTGAATCAACCCGTCGTCAATTGCTCACCTGTCTGCAAGGGGTATGTACCAACGGTACCGCAGCAGCCGTATTTAAAAATTCTCCCTATGCTGTTGCGGGAAAAACAGGCACTGCCCAGGTCGCCAATGGCAATCAAGGCTACAACCTGAATATGTACCAGGCATCTTTTGCAGGATTCTTTCCCGCTGATCAACCCAGGTACACCTGTGTAGTAGTCATCAAAAACAAACAGGGAGCGGTTAAATACCATGGATCTGAAGTAGCAGCCCCCGTATTCAAAGAAATCGCTGACAGACTCTATACCACTTTCCTTCGTAAAAGCCAATCCCAACAGGTGATGACAAAATCACTTGACTCAATATCGGTTAGATGGGTTGGAAATAAAAATGATTTGCAACGCATTTCCCGTTCTATGTCCATCGCACTGGTAGACTCTTCCGATAACTGGACGGAATGGGCCGATCTGAAAGGCTCTCTTCGTAGCGGCATGGTGAGAGGAAAAGCAATTCCGGAAAATGAGATGCCATCCCTGGTGGGTATGGGATTGAAGGATGCACTTCAACTGGCAGAAAACAGGGGACTGATGGTGCGTATCCAGGGACGTGGAAAAGTACTCAATCAATCCATTCCGGTAGGAGATAAAATCATCAAGGGTCAGGTTCTCCGCATTCAATTAACTGAAACACTGACCAATCTACCTTAACAAGCATGGCTAACTTACAACAGATATTATACCAGGTTCCCTTGCTGCAAACAATGGGAACAATTGACAGAGAAATCCGTCAATTGCGCATCGACTCCCGTTTGGTAGAACCCGGTGATTTGTTCATTGCTGTGAGAGGGTCACAGGCAGATGGTCACAACTACATCGCTGCTGCTATTGCTGCCGGTGCTGTTGCCATCGTATGTGAAGAGTTTCCTCCCATCACTCCCGAAGGCATCAGTTTCATTCAGGTAAAGCAAGCAGGAGAAGCACTGGGATGGATGGCACACCATTTTTATGGAAATCCTTCCGGGAAAATTACACTCGTGGGTGTTACAGGTACCAATGGCAAGACAACCATAGCTACACTGCTCTTCCGCCTGTTCACCTCTCTGGGATATCACTGCGGATTAATCAGTACTGTCCAAAATCAAATAGGAAATACGGTTCTACCCTCTACCCATACAACCCCCGATGCTATTCACCTGAATGAATTATTGAGTAAGATGCAGCAAGCCGGTTGTACCCATGTATTCATGGAATGCAGCAGCCATGCTATACATCAAAACAGAATCACAGGACTTCAATTTGCGGGTGCTGTTTTTAGTAACATAACACACGATCACCTCGACTACCACAAAACTTTCGATGAGTATATCCGTGTAAAGAAAAGTTTCTTTGATCATCTCCCGAATACTGCTTTTGCATTGACCAATGCAGATGATAAAAGAGGAATGGTCATGTTACAAAATACGAAAGCTGTTCGTCGTACGTACAGCCTGCATCAACCAGCCGATTATAAGGGAAAAATATTGGAAAATGTTCTGACCGGATTGGTCATGCTGGTAAATGATGTACAGGTTCATTTCCGCTTGATTGGTGAATTCAATGCCTATAATCTGCTCGCCGTATTCGGAGCTGCCTGCTCACTGGGCGAAGATCCGGCAGAAGTACTCACCCAACTCAGTGCACTCACCGGTGCTGAAGGTCGTTTTGATTATCAAATAAGCGCCTCAGGAATCATTGGCATAGTTGATTATGCTCATACACCCGATGCGGTAGAGAATGTACTCACTACCATCCGTCAATTGAGAAGAGGAAATGAATCCATTATTACTGTTGTTGGATGTGGTGGTGATCGTGATAAGACCAAGCGCCCTGTAATGGCAAAAATTGCGGTGCAACACAGCAACAAGGTAATCCTGACCAGCGACAATCCCAGAACAGAAGATCCTGCAGAAATTCTTCAAGATATGCAGCGTGGACTAGAAGCTGCTGATGCAAGAAAATACCTGACAGTGAGCGACAGAAAAGAGGCGATCAAAACGGCCGTATCCATTGCCAACGCAGGCGATATCATTTTGGTGGCCGGAAAAGGACATGAAAAATATCAGGAAATAAAAGGAGTAAAACATCCTTTCGATGATAAACAAGTATTAGTTGAAACCTTTCAACTACTCAATAAATAACTATTAACTGAAACCTGTCTATGTTGTATCATCTGTTCAGCTGGCTCAGTAAGACCTTTCACCTACCCGGTGCAGGACTGTTTCAGTTTTTGACTTTCCGCATCGCAATGGCTGTAGTATTGTCCTTATTGATTGCTACTATCTATGGTAAAAAAATCATCGAGTTCCTTCGCAGGCGTCAGATTGGCGAGACGGTTCGTGACTTGGGATTGGAAGGACAAATGCAAAAAAAGGGAACACCTACGATGGGCGGTATCATCATCCTCCTGAGTATACTGATTCCCACCTTGCTTTTTGCGAACCTTGATAAGCTCTACATACGATTAATGATTTTGTGCACAGTTTGGCTGGGCTTCATCGGATTCCTGGATGACTATTTTAAAATAAAGGCACGCCAGAGAGCCCAGGCAGCCGGTGAAAAGTTTGTAAAAAAAGACAGCGATGGTCTGGCGGGGATTTCTAAAATAATTGGTCAGATTGGACTGGGTATCATCATTGGTGTATCGCTTTACTTCAGCAATGCAGTAACCGTAGAAAGGGAAGTGATAACTACCCCCACTGCACAATTGCAAAAAGGAGAACAACTGGCAAAAGACTCCAATGTCATTGTAAGGAAATTGAATGGCGTAGAAAAGCGATTTGTGAAAGTAAAGACGCCCATCACTACGATTCCATTTGTAAAAAATCACCAGTTCAATTACAGCAAGCTCATCAGTTGGATAGGCCCGGGAGCAGAAAAATATACCTGGATCATCTACATTCTAATTGTTACGTTCATCATCACAGCTGTATCTAACGGAGCCAATCTGACAGATGGATTAGACGGACTGGCTGCAGGAGTTAGTGCCATTATCGGAGCCGGCATTGGGGTATTTGTATATGTTAGTGGTAACTACATCCTGGCAGACTATTTTGATGTAATGTACATCCCCAACCTCGGTGAGTTGTCCATTTTTGTCGGTGCCTTCGTAGGTGCCTGCATCGGGTTTTTATGGTACAATGCTTTTCCAGCACAGGTATTCATGGGAGATACAGGAAGTCTTGCATTGGGTGGTATCATTGCTTCTCTTGCCATCATCGTTAGAAAAGAATTGCTCATACCTATTTTTTGCGGGGTATTTCTGGTAGAAAATCTAAGTGTGATTTTACAAGTGAGTTATTTCCGCTACACCAAGAAAAAATATGGTGAGGGAAGAAGAATTTTTCTGATGAGTCCTTTGCACCACCACTATCAAAAGAAAGGATACCACGAGAGTAAGATTGCTGTTCGTTTTTGGATCATCACCATCATATGTGTTGTATTATCAATTGTAACCCTGAAGATTCGTTAATCTGTGAAGAAACGTCTGGTCATATTAGGAGGAGGTGAAAGCGGAGTTGGTGCTGCATTGTTGGCGGCTGCCCGGGGATATGAGGTTTTCCTCACTGATGGAGGAAAACTCAAGCCCTCTCTGCGTACTGAATTAGAAGAGCAGGGAATTTCTTTTGAAGAGGGCGGACATAGCATCGAGAAAATAATGAATGCTGATGAGGTAGTGAAGAGTCCGGGTATCGGAGAAAAAAACCCAATTGTACAACAGTTGCGCAATAAGGGTATTCCTGTAATTGGTGAAATAGAATTGGCTTTCCGGTATAAAGGAGACAGTAAAATTGTTGCCATTACGGGAAGCAATGGAAAGACAACTACCACATCACTCATCTATCATATTTGTCGCACTGCCGGACTGGATACTGCGTTGGTGGGCAACATCGGTCATTCCTTTGCCCGCCAGGTATATGCAGATCCGAGAGAATTGTATGTTCTAGAGATCAGCTCTTTTCAGCTCGATGATATCAGCAGCTTCCGGCCACATATAGCTGTACTGCTCAACATTACGGAAGATCATCTCGACAGATACGATTATCAGTTTTCGAATTATATCAACAGCAAATTCCGAATCATCGAAAACCAGACCAAAGAGGATTACTTCATCTACTGTGAGGATGACGAAGTAATCATGCAAAAAATCCCATTTATTCATTTACATACTAACCCACTACCCTTTTCTATGAAACAAGAAGTAAAAAAAGGCGCTTTCATCAAAGGAGATCAGATGATGCTCAGAATTCAGGAAGAACGCGTGAGCATGAGCATCTACGACTTTGCCCTCAAGGGGAAGCACAACCAGTACAACACGATGGCTGCCGGCATTGCTGCAGCAACCCTAGGTATCCGGAAGGAAAAAATCCGCGAAGCCATTCACAACTTTCAAAGCCTTGAACACCGCATGGAATTTGTTGCTACAGTTCGGGGTGTTGAATTCATCAATGATTCCAAAGCAACGAATGTAAACAGCACCTGGTATGCCCTCGAAAGCATGAACAAACCTGTTGTACTCATCCTCGGTGGAGTTGATAAGGGTAACGATTATCAATTGCTCGCAGAGCTGGTGAAAGACAAAGTGAAAGCCATCGTATGCATGGGCACAGACAACAAGAAGATCATGCAGGCATTCAAAGACATAGTTCCCGTAATCGTGGAAGCTGAGTCTGCAAAGAAAGCCGTGAATGCTTCTTTTAAACTGGCTGCCAAAGGGGATGTGGTTTTGCTGAGTCCGTCTTGTGCCAGTTTTGACCTCTTCACGAATTATGAAGATCGTGGTACACAATTTAAAGCTGCTGTTAAAGAATTATAATTCAGCAAAAGATCATGGCAAACAACAACGATCCCATACTGACACAAATTCCTTCCATTGACGGAATGAAGGGAGAACTGGTTAGCAGAACCAGGGGTGACAGATATATCTGGGGTATACTCTTATTGCTGTCACTGATCTCAATCCTAGTTGTGTATAGCGCTACCGGTTCACTGGCATATAAAATGAACAAAGGGAATACAGGTATTTATTTATTCAAGCAGATGTCTTTCACCATCATTGGGTTAGTGATAGTGTTCTTCCTGCATCGCATGAACTATACTTTTTTCTCCAAGGTTGCTACTTTTCTGTTCATTGTTTCCATTCCTTTGCTGGTCTACACCTTGTTTTTTGGTACCAGAATCAATGAGGGAAGTCGCTGGATTAAGTTACCGGTTATCAATCTTACTTTACAGACAAGTGATTTGGCCAAACTTGCTTTGTTCATGTATATCTCTCGTCTATTGAGTAGAAAGCAAGACGTAATCAAGGATTTTAAGAGTGGATTCCTTCCGATAGTATTTCCGGTTCTACTCACCTGCGCGCTGATCATGCCTGCCAATCTCTCCAATGCACTCCTCACCGGGGCAACTGCCTTATTGCTGATGTTCATTGGCAGGGTCTCTTTTAAACATATATTTCTAACTATTCTGATTGCACTCATTCCCGTATCTATTATTGTTACAATTGCTGTCATTACACACAAACAACAGACTGCTGACAATAGCCGCAGGACAGTCGTAGCGGAAAAGATGAGGAATGTTGGAAGATTCGGTACCTGGGTGAGCAGGGTACAGGATTTTGTTTATACCAACGATAAAGATGTTCCCTATCAGGTACAGCAGGCCAATATTGCAATTGCCAATGGAAATGTTCTTGTTGGCCTTGGTCCGGGAAACAGCCGTCAAAGAAACTTTCTGCCACAGGCATACAACGACTTTATCTTTTCCATTATCATTGAAGAATATGGATTGGCAGGAGCAGCTTTCATTGTGTTCATCTATCTGCTGTTTCTTTTTCGTTGTATTCGCATATTCAGGAAATGCCCTTATGCTTTTGGTGCCTTCCTGGCTTTGGGACTCAGCTTTACGCTTGTAATTCAGGCATTGGCCAATATGGCTGTCAATGTTCATCTCTTACCTGTAACCGGTGTGACACTTCCCCTCATAAGTATGGGAGGAACTTCATACCTGTTTACCTGCGCTGCCATTGGCATTATCTTAAGTGTGGCCAGAAATGTGGAGCAACTGGAGGGAAAGGACATTCAAACCAATACCAACAACGAAGCTATTGCGACTGCATGAGTGGAATCATCAACATATCAACCCTTGCTGTTAGCGCTAGCGGAAAAAAGAAAATCATCATTACCGGTGGTGGTACAGGCGGGCATATTTTCCCGGCTATTGCCATTGGGAAAGCATTGCAGGCGGCCAATCCAGAATTGGAAATTCTTTTTGTGGGTGCAAAAGGGAAAATGGAAATGGAGAAAGTACCTCAGGCAGGTTATAATATTGTGGGCATCACCATCGCCGGATTTAACAGAACTTCTCTATGGAAGAACTGGAAACTGCCCTTTCAGTTGTTGGCCGGATTCAATGAGGTACGTCAAATTTTCAGTCGATTTAGACCCTCCGCCGTTGTGGGTGTTGGTGGTTATGCATCTTTCCCGGTAATGCGCTATGCTCAATGGAAGGGCATAGATACTTACATTCACGAGAGCAATTCCTTTGCCGGTAAATCCAATATCATCTTGGGAAAAAAAGCGAAAGCTATTTTTGTTGCCACTAAAGGCATGGAAAAATTCTTTCCTGCTGAGCGCATTGTTATCTCCGGTAATCCTGTTCGAAGGGAAATTGAAAACAATCTATTACCACAGGCGGAAGCCTTCAAGACATTTGGTTTAAAAGAAGGACTTCCAATCGTGCTGGTGATGGGGGGAAGTTTAGGGGCACGCAGCATCAACGAAGCCATCGCACAAAATTTATCTACACTGAGTGATCATGTTCAGTTGATCTGGCAAACCGGAAAAAACAATGCTGATCATTATGCAACAGTTGCAGCACTGTATCCTGCAGTATATGTGAATCAGTTCATCTATCAGATGGATGCTGCTTATGCTGCAGCTGATATAATTGTATCCAGGTCAGGAGCGATGACAGTGGCGGAAGTATGCATGGCAGCCAAAGCAGCTATCCTGGTTCCTTTTCCGCATGCGGCCGAAGACCATCAAACGGCCAATGCTCGCTACTTAACTGATCAGCAAGCAGCCCTGTTGATGCCCGATAAAGATGCAGCTACTGAATTAGTACCATTGATCATCCAGTTAGCTCACAACAAGCATTTAAGAGAAGATCTGGGTAAGGCTGCAGGCTCACTGGCTGTTCACAATACTGCTCAAACAATTGCTCAATATATTCTCACCCACAGTTATGCATAATCAATTCAACATATCGTCTATTTATTTCATCGGGATAGGTGGAATTGGTATGAGTGCTCTGGCCAGGTATTTTAAATCTCTGGGAGCAACAGTAAGTGGCTATGACAGAGCAGCAACGACTTTAACCCGTCAACTGGAAGACGAGGGCATTGCAGTTCATTATACAGAGGATATTTCAGTTATTCCCAAGACAGTTGATTGTGTGGTTTACACGCCTGCCATACCTGCACACCATGCTGAGTTGGTATATTATCAGACCAATGGATATCGGGTAGTTAAGCGCAGTGATGTACTGCAGTGGATTACTGAAAACACATTTAATATCTGTATTGCCGGCACCCATGGAAAGACAACTGTTTCAACGATGGTGGCTCACATCCTTCGTCATTCAGGGTATGGATGCAATGCCTTTCTGGGCGGCATCGCTGCTAATTACGGTACCAATTTCTGGAGCAGTGAAAAAGCTGTGGCAGTTATTGAAGCAGATGAATATGACCGTAGTTTTCTAAAACTTTCTCCCGATATCGCAGTAATCACAGCAGTGGACCCTGACCACCTGGATATCTATGGAACGGCCGAAGAAGTGGAAAAGGCATTTGTTGAGTTTTCAGGAAAAATCAAGAAGGGTGGTTGTCTGATTCGCCAGTGGGGAATTCAAACATCGATTCCTTTTCAATCAGATAACAGCATCACCTACAGTGCTCATCAAAATATGGCAGGAGTTTTTGCTGATAACATTCGTTTGAACCAGGGTACCTATTGCTTTGATATCGCAGGTGAATTATTTAACCTGACGAATATTTCTCTCACCATGGGGGGCAGACACAACATTGAAAATGCAGTTGCAGCAATTACTGTCGCACATCAACTGGGCATCAGCGATGAGGCGATTCGCCTGGCAATGGCAGATTTCCGCGGTGTGAAGCGTCGCTTTGAATATCGTTGGAATACTCCCGGAAAAATACTAATTGACGATTATGCTCATCATCCGGAAGAATTGCGTGCGCTGATTACCGGTGTGCGTGATATGTTTCCCGGGGGAAAAATAAAACTGGTCTTTCAACCTCATTTGTTCACACGTACCCGCGACTTGTGTGAAGGATTTGCTGAAAGTCTGGATTTAGCCGATGAAGTTGTTTTATTACCTATCTATCCTGCAAGAGAATTACCCATCGAAGGAGTAAGCAGCGAGTTGATAGCATTTAAGATGAAAAGCGCCATCACACACCTGATGAACCGCGATGCCTGTCTGCACTGGATCGCCGATACTCAACCGGATTTGTTGGTGATGGCTGGAGCAGGGGATATAGATCAATTGATCAATGATGTAGTACACATTTACCAAAAAGAGTATCATGCGTAAGATATCCTGGAAAAAAGTGATCATTCGCTCTGGCTGGGTACTCTTGGGTATCGGGGTGATGGTGATTTTGGGTGCTGCAATGATCAGTCAGTACAGGCAGCCTTGCAAAGGAATTCAGGTTAAGATTGAGACAAACAATACCAACCTGCTTTTTATAGATGAAAAGGAAATTACAACCTTACTGGATAGTACATTTTCAGCCACCGGTAAGGCCATCAGCCAACTGCCATTGCGCTCAATGGAACTAATGCTGGAGCGGAATCCATGGATTGCCAACGCTGAGATTTTCGTTGATAACAATAGACAATTACAAGTGTCCATAGTAGAGCGGACACCCATTGCGCGTATTTTCACCCTGCAGGGTAACTCTTATTATATAGATAGTACCGGAATCAAATTGCCTTTGAGTACCAACATGACTGCCAGGGTTCCGGTATTCACTGATTTTCCCTCTGATCAGGAAGTACTTTCCAATCCCGATAGTACGTTACTGGCAGATGTTGTCAGCATCAGTCGTCACCTGGCAGCTGATTCTTTTTGGAATGCCCAGGTAAGTCAGGTAGCGATTCTGCCTGCTAATCAGTTTGAACTTTTCTTGCTGACAGGAACGCCAAGTATTCTTTTAGGTGATGCATCCGGCCTCACAGAAAAATTTCAGAAACTGGATGCATATTTCCACAGTGATTTCTTTACAATGGGATATGGCCGTTATTCTACAATCAACGTACAGTTCAGACGTCAGTTGATAGGAATTAAGATTGACTCTTCTCGTCATAGGCCCACAATAGATTCTGCAGGATTTTATCGGGCTGTAGAGGGAATAGAAACCGGCGTCAATCAGTTGAATGTTGCTGATAAGAAAACTCCTTTGCAGGCAATGATTGATCAAAAGCTAGTCAAGAGTAAGAAGCCGGAAAAAGTACTCATTACAAAGGATAAAAACATACAAAAAAGTTACAATAAAACATCCGATTTGACGTTATCGAATAAGGTCTTGTCGAATGCCAGCAATAAACGGCAAATGGTGAAGTCCGGGGAAAGCGCAAAAAATCAATAACCACAGTAAAAAATAAGCCGGAAGGCTAACTCAACAACAACAAACAACAAAATCAGCATCTATGAGTCAGATTGAATCACCCATCATTGTAGGTCTCGACATCGGAACCACTAAGATTGCGGCCATTGCGGGTCGTAAGAATGAATTTGGGAAATTGGAAATACTTGGTTTCGGAAGAGCCAACAGCAATGGTGTTCAACATGGGCTTGTGCTCAATATCGAGCAGACCCGTCGTGCCATTGTTCAGGCATTGGAAAATCTCTATCAATCAAATCCTGCACTTAAAATAAGTGATGTGTATGTAGGTATTGCAGGTCAGCACATCAAAAGTCTGCAGACCCGCGGTGACATTGTAAGGCAAGATGCAGAAATCGAGATATATAAGGAAGAAATAGAACAACTCATCAACAACCAGCGCAAAACTTTTATACCTGCAGGCGACCAGATCATTGATGTTATTCCCATGGATTTTCATGTGGATAATATCCCCAACATCAAAGATCCGATTGGTTACAACGGTGTAAAAGTGGGTGCTAATTTCCACATCATCACCGGTGACCGCAATGCCATCCGCAACATACATCGGTCGGTCGACAGAAGCGGTCTGTCTACCAAGGACCTGGTTTTACAGCCACTTGCTTCTGCCAGTGCTGTAATGAGTGATATAGATATAGAAGCAGGTGTAGCCATTCTTGATATTGGTGGTGGAACCAGCGATCTGGCTGTTTTCTATGAAGGTATTTTGAAACATACGGCAGTGATTCCATTCGGCGGAGAAAACATAACTACTGACATCAAAACCGGTCTCGGTGTTTTGAGAAGTCAGGCTGAAGCACTGAAAGTTCAGTTCGGTAGTGCTTTGGTGGATGCAGCCCAAGCCAATGCCTACATCACCATACCCGGTTTCAAGGGAATGCAGCCCAGAGAAATTAGTATGAAAAGTCTGGCAGGAATAATTCAGGCCCGCATGGGTGAGATCCTTGATTTCGTTTCTTTCCACCTGAAGCAGGTAGGACTTGACAGCAGAGCCATGAATGGAGGAATAATTTTGACAGGTGGCGGTTCTCAGTTAAAACATTTGATACAGTTGACAGAGTTTACAACCGGATTAAATGCCCGAATCGGCATACCGAATGAACACCTGGCTCCCAACCACATTGAGGAATTAAAAAAGCCCATGTATTCAACCTGTATCGGATTAATTCTGAAAGGATACAATGATCATGAACCTCAGTACCAGCAATACCTCGATTATGTCAGAAAGTCGCAGGCAGAGGCATCGATTGCTCCAACAGTTACTTCTGTTGAGGAGAATCAGATGCCAGAAGAACTGAAGCCGGTCATGCAAGAAACTCCCAAGCCTGTGCGTGTAAAATTTTGGGATAGATTCAAATTCAAGGTAATTGACATGTTCAGTGAAGAAGACCAGGTACTGAACAAATAAAAGCATAACAACTAACCAATCGATACCAACAACAACAACCCATTTGATACCATTAAATTCAGCAGTATGATACATTTTGATCTTCCCAAACAAAAATCTTCCATCATAAAAGTACTCGGTGTTGGAGGTGGAGGAAGCAATGCAGTCAATTTCATGTTTGACCAGCAGATTGAAGGTGTTGACTTTGTTATCTGTAATACAGATGCAAAAGCCATCGAGCAAAGCAAAGTTCCCAACAAGGTTCAATTAGGACCACACCTGACACAGGGACTGGGAGCAGGGGCAAACCCTGAGATCGGCAAATTGGCAACCGAAGAGTCGTTGGAAGAAATCAGGCGCATACTCGAGCTGAATACCAAAATGGCATTCATAACTGTTGGTATGGGTGGCGGAACAGGTACCGGTGGCGCGCCCATCATTGCCCAAATATGTAAAGACTTAGGGATATTGACCGTGGGTATTGTTACCACTCCTTTCTCATTTGAAGGACCTCGGCGCCATCAACAGGCACAGGAAGGAATTCGTCAATTGAAACCATTAGTAGATACTTTGCTGGTGATCAGCAATGATAAACTTCGGGTACAATATGGAGATCTGAAAGCACGCGAGGCATTTGCCAAAGCAGACAATGTTCTGGCTACAGCCGCTAAATGTATCACTGACATCATCAATAGCCGCGGCCACATCATCGTTGATTTTTCAGATGTATGTACTGTAATGAAGAATGGAGGGGTAGCCATTCTGGGTAAAGCAGAAGTGGGCGGAGAGAACAGAGCACAACTTGCTATTGAACAGGCACTGGCTTCCCCATTGTTGAATGATAATGATATCCTGGGTGCCAAGTGGATACTTATCAATATCAACAGTGCTGAGGGAGAGTTTGAGTGTACGCTGGATGAAATGGACATCATCAACAATTACCTCCGGCAGCAAGCCGGACCCAATACCGACGTAATTGTGGGTATGGGATATGACGAGCAATTGGGAGATAAAATTGGAATTACGCTGGTAGCAACCGGGTTTCAGCACAAGGATCCCTTTCAGTCGACTACCGAAGCAGTAACCCAAAAAGAGGAAACAGATAAAATCATTTTAGTTCTCAACGAGGAACAACCGCAAATAGTTGCTCAAACACAAGTGTTAGCTCCGGTTGTTGAAATGTATGAGCCGGTAACCCTTCAGGTTACCCAGGAAGAAGTACCTCCTCCCATGATTGTTCGGGTAAATGAGATCCCTGAAGAAATGGATTTTAATATTGACCTGGATGTTTATCCTTTCATCGAAGCCTGTATGCGCGAGGAAGAAACCGAGCAGCCACTTCATTTTGAACTCTCTCCCGAAATTACAAGTCCGGTTGAAGTACCTGTAATTGCTAAAAAAGAGGAGATGGATCCTCTGCTCAATTTTACGGTGAATCATGGACAACCGAGTTTGCCCACAGAAATTTTATTGGGTGGTTTGTTGAGCAAGCCCCAACGCATATATGAAGAACCGGAAACCGAGCAGCAGCCGTCAGAAGTTGCTGCTCATTTCTCTGTTCCCGAACCGGCACCGACACCTGTTCCCCAGACTATGGCAGAAATTACATTACCAGAAGTCACTGTTACGGAGGTAACAGTAGCAGAAACTCCGGTAGCAGATTTATCGGTATCAGAGATGTCAGTATCAGAGATGTCGATTGCAGAGATGACTATAGCCGCGACTCCTATTGCAGAAACACCACATGTAGTTGCTGTATTGCAAGAATCCCAGGAAGAAATACAGGATGAATTGAATCTCCAATTCGTAGTTCGCGAAGAGCCTGTACAGACATCCATGCAGCCGGTTATGTCTGCTCCGGTGTTGGAAGACATGCATTTCAATGAAGCGGAAGAGCAAAAAAGAAAAGCGGCTGAAAGATTACAGAAGTTGAGAAATCTTTCTTTCAACCTGAATAATCCTGCTGATCCCAACAATGAGTTTGATGTAGTACCTGCTTATGTAAGGAAGAACATGGAGATGTTTGGCAACACCCTTACTTCCGTAGAACAGTTTTATAGTAAGATAACGGTTGGTAAAGATGAAAATGATCAGCCGCGTCTCTCAACCCGCAATACTTTTTTAGAAGGGAAAAAACCTGATTAAGCTCTTTGGTTTATACTGCTGGTGATTGTTGTTGTTACCCCGGGGCCGTACCGGGGTTTTTTATTCAACATTCCGGCAATCTTCTTGTTATTATAATATATAGACTCTATTATGGCACATGTGGTAATAACCGGTGGAACCGGTATGGTGGGAACTCAATTGACAAAATGGTTAGTGGCTGCTGGGCACCAAGTTACCATATTAACCAGGCGAGTGACTGAGAAGAATACCGATACAACTTCTTACGCCTTATGGGATCCGAGTAGGAAGTGGGTAGAAGCATCAGCCATTCATCAGGCAGATTACATCGTGCATTTGGCCGGTGCCAATGTTGCTGAGAAAAGATGGACTGCTTCCCGCAAGGAGGAGATCCGAAAAAGCAGGGTAGAAGGAGCAGAAACGCTTGTTGCTGCTCTCAATCAAATCCCCAATCAGGTAAAAGCGGTCATTAGTGCTTCCGCTATCGGCTGGTATGGTCCGGATACAGAAAGAAGTCTGATCGCCGGATTCCAGGAAACTGATCCCGCTGATCCTTCTTTTCTGGGAGATACCTGTCAGCAGTGGGAGGAAAGCATTCGACCGGTAGAAGCATTGAATAAAAGACTGGTAATTTTTCGAATAGGAATTGTGCTCGATAAAAACGGCGGTGCATTGCCTGCATTTCTACAATCACTTCAATTTAGAATAGCCGGTGTTTTGGGAAAAGGTGTGCAGATCATCAGTTGGATTCACAACCTGGATCTCTGTCGTATGATAGCCTTTGC
Source organism: Chitinophagaceae bacterium (assembly GCA_020403455.1). Lineage (GTDB taxonomy): Bacteria > Bacteroidota > Bacteroidia > Chitinophagales > Chitinophagaceae > Sediminibacterium. Next base: position 57,532 of record JADBXP010000017.1, on the reverse strand, counting down.
CATCGAAAACGAAGAAGTCAAAGGTATTTACAATGCAGTATCTCCTCATCCTGTCAGCAATAATCAGTTCAATCGATTGCTGGCACAACATCTTTACGGAGATGCCTACATCAGTCTATCGGTTCCCGGCTGGGTATTAAAATGTGTGTTGGGTGAAATGAGCATTGAAGTCTTGAAAAGTGCAACTGTAGCTTCTTTTAAAATTCGGCAGGCAGGGTTTCACTTCAACTATGCTTCTCTTCCGGAAGCACTGAAGCAAATACTGACGGTAAATAAAAACAAGAGGTAGCTGTTCGCCAGATAGCTATAGAAATAGCTTTTGTGGCGATCATCAACAGCCGAAGTATAGAATAGTAAACTGCCTTGCTATTAGTTCCTTACTGGTTTTCCTGATTTCAGTACACTCTGAATTCTTTCCAAAGTTTTTTTCTCCCCGCATAAACTCAGGAAAGCTTCTCTTTCCAGATCTAACAGGTATTGTTCGGATACAAGACTTTGTTCGCTGATATCTCCGCCACACATCACATAGGCAAGTTTACGCGCAATCAAAGCGTCATGATCAGAAGCGTATTTACCACGCCACATACCGTTGATCCCTGCAAGCAGTGCGCCCAACGCCTGTCTACCCAAAACTTTGACGTCTTTTCTTTGTGCGGGCATTACATAGCCGGCTTCCGATAGTTCGATCACTTCTTTCTTGGCTTCCGCGATGCGGCGACCTACATTCATGATGATCTTATCTCTGCCGGGTCTTAATATACCCATGCCAAATGCTTCATGCGCCGAGGTGGCAACTTTTGCCGTTGCTATAGAGAAGAAACGACCTTTCAACGTATTGGTTTCCGGCTCATCGGGATGCAATTCATCACCTGCACGAAGTGCGAATTCTTTGGTGCCACCACCACCTGGAATCAATCCAACTCCCATTTCTACGAGTCCGATATAAGTTTCTGCTGCTGCACATACTGTATCTGCATGCAGGTTCATTTCACATCCACCACCCAGGGTTAATCCATGTGGAGCCGTTACTACGGGAACAGAAGAATAACGTAGCCGCATCATGCTGTTCTGGAACATCCGGATAGCCATATCTAATTCATCGTATTCCTGTTCAATTGCCAGCATGAATATCATACCCACATTGGCACCGGCACTGAAGTTGGCGCCGGAGTTGGCTATGACCAATCCCTTGAATTTTTCTTCTGCCAGTGTGATTGATTTATTCAATCCTTCGAGCACCTCCGCTCCGATGCTGTTCATTTTTGTGTTCCATTCCAAACCTGCAACACCATCTCCAATATCATAGAGACGACAAGCACTGTTTTTCCATACCAATTGATCAGTATGGTGTTGCAGCACTATGAAGGCATCTCCACCCGGCATGGGCAGATAGCTCTGTGTGGGAATATGATAGAACAGACGTTTGCCTTTTTCAATTTTATAGAATTGTGTATGACCTTTGGCCAACATTTCTTCTACCCAGGCAGCAACAGGATGTTCTGCCTTCTTCATTGCTGCTACAGTAGCAGCAACACCCAGTACATCCCATGTTTCAAAGGCACCTATTTCCCAACCAAATCCTGCCATCATGGCGTCATCGAGGCGATAAATATCATCTGTAATTTCCGGGATGCGGTGTGAGATATAGGAAAAAAGACGATAATGAAATTTGCGGAAGAACTCACCCGCCTTATCAGAGCCAACGGACAAAGCTTTGATTCTTTCAGGTAAGGAGTCTATGGTTCTGGCAGTTTCTACTGAAGCAAATTTGGCCTTGGTTCTGGGGCCATATTCCATGGTAGCAAGTTGCAGTGTTTGAATTTCCTTTCCTTCTGCTGATTTTATTTTTTTGAAAAATCCCTGACCAGTTTTGTCACCCAACCAATTGTTGTCTACCAGTTTCTGTAACCATGCAGGAACTATAAATGTATCTCGGGATTCATCATTGGGGCAATTATTATAAATACCATTGGCAACTTTTACCATGGTATCGATGCCTACAACATCTGCTGTTCGGAAAGTCGCCGATTTTGGACGGCCCATCAGTGGGCCTGTCAATGCATCTACCTCATCAATGCTCAAGGAAAGCTCTTCCATGATCTGGAAAATGCTCATCATGCTGAACATACCGATGCGATTGGCTATGAAGGCAGGTGTATCTTTACAGAGTACAGTTGTTTTTCCCAGGAAAAGATCTCCATATTCCATGAGAAAATCTACTATCTCCGGATCTGTGTCAGGGGTAGGAATGATTTCAAGTAATCGCAGGTAACGGGGTGGATTAAAAAAGTGCGTGCCACAAAAATGTTTTTTAAAATCCGCTGAGCGTCCTTCACTTAACATGTGAATAGGTATGCCGGAAGTATTGGAAGTAATGAGCGTTCCCGGTTTTCTGTATTTTTCAACCTGCTCATAAATCATTTGCTTGATATCGAGCCGCTCCACAACTACTTCAATGATCCAGTCGCAAGACGCAATGTCTTTCATGTTGTCATCGAAATTACCTGTGGTAATTCTTTTGGCGACATCTGCTGTGAATACAGGAGATGGATTGCTTTTGATGGCTGCTTGTAAAGATCCATTCACCAATTGGTTTCTGGCAGTTTTTTGGTCACTGCCTGCTGCAGCAGCAGGAACCATGTCCAACAAAATAACCGGTAATCCGATTCCTGCAAAGTGACAAGCAATTCTTGAGCCCATAACACCGCTACCTAAAACGGCTATCTTACGGATGGATCTGTTCATAATCAAAACTTTGACGTAAAATTAGTTAGTTATGCAACTATTTGTATCACCGCGACAAAAAAAATTTGAAGGAAGCGGATAGGGTAGGGACAAAAAAAAACCCTGTTAGGTGTCAGGGCTTTTTTTTGGCAATACCGAAGATAGAATGAATCATTCTTCTGATGGGGTTGCCCCCTTGTAAGCCATAAAGAGGCAAACAAGGTACACAGTCAGTAGTACATACACAAGCATAAAAGGGGGTTTGTAAAAATAAATTTAACAATTATTTTTTGAGACTGTTGAAATAAATCCAAAAAAATATTGAGTTTCAGACACTTTGGGTGAAAAGACTCTGAGGAAAGGTGAAAATCTACTTTTTTTCGATTTATATCTAAACACGCATAGCTATTTAGCTATTTTACATTCACCGGATAGCTGTTAATAGGATTTTTATCCAATTTTTTTGATGCTGATAATCCTTTGCATTTACCGCTGTTTGTATGAAATGACCATTCACAATAATGCTTCAGGTGCTCAGTTGCATTGTTGTAAATTTGCACCAATGGAAATTACTGTTCAACTGATTCGTGAATTGAGTGTTTTGTCCCGTCTGGAACTGCGTGAGGAAGATTTACCCGTTTGGCAGGCCGATCTGCAAAAAATGGTCTCTTTCGTTGAGCAGTTACAACGTGTTGACACCCGGGGTGTTCAGCCTTTGTTACACATGGGAACTGCGGCTGAAGTTCTGCGTGAGGATGTTGTCGGTGGGACCGTAAGTCAGGAGATAGCCTTGCAGCAAGCAGCTGACACCGAGCCTCCCTATTTTTCAGTTCCCAAAGTGATTGCAACTCCTCATCGTTCAAACCAAGAAAATTAATCCAATGCATACTACTGCTATTATTCAACTGGAAAAAATTGAGAAAAGTTATTTCATGGGAAACCATGCTATTCCCGTATTGAAAGGAATCAGTATGGAAATTCAGCGCAATGAGTATGTTGCTTTGATGGGTCCATCCGGAAGTGGAAAAAGTACTTTGATGAATATTTTAGGATGTTTGGATTCTCCCACCGGGGGCAAGTATATTCTCAACAGTCAGGACGTGAGTCAGATGTCGGATGATGAATTAGCCCAGGTGCGGAACAATGAAATTGGCTTCGTATTCCAGCAGTTCAATTTGTTACCTCGTCTTTCTGCTGCAGAAAATGTGGCTTTGCCTTTGGTATATGCCGGTGTTAGTAAAAAAGAAAGGATGGAAAGAGCTCTCGAGGCATTGCGTAAGGTGGGACTTGCAGACCGGAGCCACCATAAATCCAATGAACTTTCAGGTGGTCAGATTCAGCGTGTGGCCATTGCCCGCGCCCTAGTAAATAACCCTTCAATTTTATTGGCAGATGAACCTACCGGTAACCTGGATTCTAAGACATCTGTTGAGGTAATGGAACTTTTTGCCAACATTCATGCGGCAGGAAATACCGTTGTGTTGGTGACGCATGAGGAAGACATCGCTGCTTATGCCCATCGGGTGGTAAGATTGAGGGATGGATTAGTGGAATCTGATACCACTCGCCCCTCCAAAGCAGTTCCTGCCGAATCTTTGTAATTGCATCTCCCGAACATTCTCTGTCTATCTTTGTTCATCATGAGAGTAATTTGTTATCATGTCATTCAAGATATATACAAAAACAGGGGACAGGGGATATACATCACTCATTGGTGGTACCAAAGTTGCCAAGAGCAACCTGCGCATCGATGCGTACGGTACTGTAGATGAATTGAATTCTTTCGTTGGCTGGGTGCGGGATTTGCTCACGGATGAAGCAAGTAAGCAGATGCTTGCAGAAGTGCAGGATCGTCTTTTCACCATAGGTTCGTCATTGGCCTGTGATCCGGACAAAGCGCCGGCAATGAAGATTCCGGATCTGGTAGAAGGTGATGTTGAATTACTCGAAAAGGAGATTGACAGGATGAATGAGTCACTGACTCCGATGAAATCCTTTATACTTCCCGGAGGGCACCCTACTGTATCTGCCCTTCACATAGCCCGGAGTGTCTGCAGAAGAACGGAACGTTGCTGTGTTTTTTTGATGGAAAACAACCTTTTCATCGATCCGCTGGTCATTCGATACATCAATCGTTTAAGCGACTATTTATTTGTATTGTCTCGCTATGCTGCTTGGCAATTGAAGGTAGATGAGATTCCCTGGCGGCCCCGTGTTAAGTAACTTGCCTTGATTTCAGGCAACTTGTACAGTTATTTCGCCATCTTTCATATGCAAAATGCGGTCACTCATCCCCGCCAATTCCTGGTTGTGGGTAACAATTAAAAAGCTGTTGCCGAGGTCATCACGCAGTTGAAGAAACAATTCATGCAGTTCACGGGCATGCTGGCTATCCAGGTTCCCGGTGGGTTCATCAGCCAGCACCAAAGCGGGTTGGTTGATCAGGGCTCTTGCTACTGCGACTCTTTGTTGCTCGCCTCCTGATAATTCTGTGGGGCGATGGTGACCTCTTCCTGCTAAACCCAGTTTTTCCAATAAAATGCTTGCTTTTTCTGCTGCCTCCTTCTTGGGTGTTCCAGCTATCCAGGCAGGAATACAGATATTCTCCAGGGCGGTAAATTCCGGAAGGAGATGATGAAATTGAAAAACAAAACCCATGTGTCGGTTTCGAAAAGCAGCCAGTTTACTGCCCTTCAGCTCATGTAAAGGGGTATCCTGGAGTTCCAGCGTACCGCTATCCGGACGGTCTAGCGAACCTAAAATGTGCAAAAGGGTACTTTTACCTGCTCCTGAAGAGCCGACAATGCTTACAATTTCCCCCCGATTCAGCTCCAAACTGACATCTTTGAGTACCTGGAGGTCACCATATTTTTTACTGATATGTGTTGCCCGAAGCAATGTAGAAGCGGTCATATTGGTGCAAACCTACAAAAGCCGGACAATAACAGCCCTTTTTTATCCGTTTTCTTTGGTAAAGGTTAACATTACAGATTGGCTGGTATTGTTTATACGGCTACATTTGCAAAAAAATCAGTTCCTATGTTTTGGACGTTAGAATTAGCAAGTTATCTGGAAGAGGCACCCTGGCCTGCTACCAAGGACGAATTGATTGACTATTCCATCAGAAGCGGTGCTCCCCTGGAGGTAGTGGAGAACCTCCAGGAACTGGAAGACGAAGGGGAAGTTTATGAGAGCATTGAAGACATCTGGCCCGATTATCCGAGTCAGGAGGACTTTATGTTCAATGAAGATGAATATTAATCAGCCCTTCCATTGAAACTAAACTATAACGGCCACCCGATGGGTGGCCGTTTGTTTATTTCTATTCGTTTAATTTTTTGCCTGGGTCTTTAATAGCTATGTATTCAACAGCTTTTATCTGTTTACCAAGTTATTTGAATCAAATTGTTTGAATCGATACCTTTCCAACCATTTCTGAGTAACAATTTATTGGGATGAAATAATGTAGAGCAATTTTTTTAGAGTCTAATATATCACACATCTCTCAACAAAATTTATTGTCAGCAATTTTTGGTTGAGCAGCTTTTGTTTTCTACAGTCCGGTAGACTTACTTACTCTTAGGGAAACTCAGCTTGAAGCCAAGTAACACCAGGGTCAAAATGAACACGATGGTATTGGCCAAAATTACCGGTCCGCTCTGAATGGCAAACCCATATACCAGCCAGACAATAGTACTGGTAATCACAATGAGGACCATCCAAATACTCAGATCACCTACACTTTTTGATTTCCAGGATTTATATACCTGAGGAATGAATGTGATAGAAGTAAGGAATGAACCAAAATACCCAATCAGTTCTACCCATTGGGATGGCAAGCTAAAAATTAAATTCATCATCTGTTTGATTGTAAGGTTTATTCTGTGATACCAATTTTTTGCATCACCAGATCACTCACACCGGTATTGGAATATCCGCCATCGTGGAAAAGGTTTTGCATTGTTACCATGCGGGTAAGATCGGAGAAAAGCGTAATGCAATAATTGGCGCAATCTTCTGCACTCGCATTACCTAGCGGCGCAATCGACTGAGCATAGTCAAAGAAGTCGCCAAAGCCCTTAATACCGGTACCCGCCGTTGTTTTGGTGGGAGATTGAGAAACGGTATTAATGCGCACTTTTTTCGTTACCCCATAATGATATCCAAAACTGCGGGCTATTGATTCCAACATGGCCTTGATATCCGCCATGTCTGTATAGAAAGGAAAAGTGCGTTGTGCAGCCATATAGGTAAGTGCTACTACACTGCCCCAATCATTGATGGCATCCAACTTCATAGCAACAGCCAACATTTTATGCAGTGATAGGGCAGATACATCCAAACCTTTTTGATAATAATCATAATTCAGCTCGGTATAAGGAATCTTTTTTCTGATGTTCACACTCATGCCTATAGAGTGTAGCACGAAATCAATCTTTCCGCCCAGTATTTCCTGCGACTTAGTGAACAGATGGGTCAGTTCTTCGGTATTGGTTGCATCAGCGGGAATAATTTCGGAACCTGTTTTCTCCGCCAACTTTTTGATTTCACCCATGCGCATCGCAATGGGAGCATTGGTTAGAACAAAACGTGCTCCCTCCTCGTGTGCTTTTTCAGCAACTTTCCAGGCAATGGAGTTTTCATCCAATGCGCCAGTTATAATTCCTGTTTTTCCCTTGAGCAATTGATAAGCCATAAATTAAGTATTGTGCGTAAAGTAAAATATTCCCCAAACTTAAAGATTTACTTTTAATTCGAATCAGAAGCGCAGTATTAAGACCGAATCATTTCTCTGGCATTGGCCAATGCGGCTTCAGAAGGTGCCTCCCCCGATAACATACTGGCAATGGCTGTAACTCTTTCCTCCTCCGTGAGTTGTCGGATCCCTGTATGGATTCCGGAACCCTTTTCCTCTTTATAAACCCAAAAATGAGCATCTGCTTTTCCTGCAATTTGTGGTTGATGGGTAATGCAAATCAGCTGGTGGTTATTGGCTAATTCTTTCATGATCAATCCAACCTGCCGGGCTGCTTCTCCACTGATACCTGAATCAATTTCATCAAATATTAAGGTGGGCAATTGCATGGATGCTGCCACCAAAGATTTAATGCACAACATCAATCTGCTCAACTCTCCACCACTAGCTACTTTTTTGAGTGGTTCCCATTTACCGGATCGGTTGGCATCAAAAAGAAATTCAAGGTGGTCGGCACCCGTTTGATTCGGAGCTATTGAAGTAAGGGAAACCTGTAATGCTGCATTTGGCATCCCAACCCGCTCGAGCAACTTTTTTACCTGTTCCTGAAATGGAGGTATTACTTTCTTTCTGGCAGCAGTAAGCTTCGTTGCCCGTTGAAATAGCCGGTCATAGGCAGCGGCTACTTTTAGTTCCAGTTCTTTCAGTTCCTCTTCTTTTTTCTCCGTTCCCACCTGGTCTTCGCGCAACTGCTCCAGTAATGCAATCAAACCATTGGTATCGCGAACTGCATGTTTCTTCAATAGTTTGTACCCATCAGCCAGACGTTCATTGATCCACTCCACCCTGGTTTCATCTACCTGACAATCATCTTTTATTTTATCTAACTCATCAGCAATATCATCGAGTTCAATCTGTACAGATTGCAAACGAGCTGCCGTTTCTTTAAGAGCGGGTATCATTTCGGCGAATCCCTGTAAGGCCTGACCACCTTGTTTGAGTTGTGGTAAAATAGGTTGGTCTGATTCTCTTAGCAGATCTGTCATCTTGCTCAGTACCTGTAAAATCTGTCCTGAATTGTTCAACAAAGTAAGTTCCCGGTCAAGTTTTTCCAGCTCTTCTTCTTTTGGAGCAAATGATTCAAGCTCGTCGAGCAGGAATTGTTTGTAATCCCTTTCTTGGTTGGATTTGAGCAATTGATTTTTTAATTCATCAAGACGGTGTTGATCGGCCTGCCATACTTTCCAATCTTTCTGGTACTGTTGCAGCAAGTCGGGCTCCCGGGTGAGCGCGTCGACAACACTGCGCTGAAATTCAGTATCACCCAATTCAAGCGTATCAAATTGTCGATGGAGATCAACCAGTTTGCTTCCTAACTCCCGCAATTGTTGCAGGGTAACAGGGGTATCATTGATAAAAGCTCTTGATTTTCCACTGGCTGCTATTTCTCTTCTCAACAGCAATTCTTCCCCATCTTCCAGATCATTCGCAGTAAGCCATTCTCTGATTTCTAACTGAGATTCCCACTTAAAACATCCTTCTATGCAACATTTTTTTTCTCTGTTCAGCAGTACCGATGAGTCGGCGCGCTCTCCCAAGATAAGTCCCAATGCACCCATCAGAATACTTTTTCCTGCCCCCGTTTCCCCGGTGATAATATTTAACTTCCCGGAAAACAGAATCGACAGGTCATCGATGATCGCATAATTCTGTATGTGAAGAGAATGCAGCATAGTGTATGAATCCAATTGCTTGTTCGGATGTGCAATTTAGTCTGCTGATTTCGGTTCAGCAAATAAGAGCGGTAAATACCGGTGGTTTATTCCCCCATACACCGCGCAATGCCAGCTTTGGCCCGCTGATCAAGTGAATTTTTGTATTCGTGTTGGTTCATATTGATGCATTGGCGGTAGAATTCCATCGCCAGTTGCTTGTTGCCTTGATTTTCATATATCTGACCGGACTGTAAGGCCGCTCGGGCTGCAAAATATTCCGGTCTGTTTTTTCCCAGCTTAATGGATTGAGCATAGAACTTAAGGGCTTCAGTCGATTTTCCCAGGGCGTCATACACCCTTGCCATGCGATAGTGGTATTCGAGTTGATTGGCAGCAGTGCTCAGTCCGTCTACCGGCGTATTGTTTAGAATGGACAAGGCTTCCGTGTGATAACCGCCATCACTCAATAACCTGGCCTTCAACAACCATTTATCCGGCCATTTTCCTGACTGTGCATCGGCCATTGCTTTTTTGTCGGCATCAGAAAAAGTAGCTCCCCTGCTAATTACCATCTTTCGCATCTCTTCTGCTTTGGCAACATTGTCTTCCAGCCAGTAGCACCAACTGAGTTTCTGATAGACATCCTTTACATAATATTTACCTTTGAAGTTTTGCAAAAAGGTCTCAAAGTGCTGGCGGGCATCCGTAGTTTGCAAACGGTAAAGCTGGGCGAAACCCAATTGAAAGTCCCATACATGGGTTGTCAGGTAATCGGGTGATTCCTGTTTTTTTTGGATGAGTCCTGCGGCCAACGCTGCCTGTTGGTGATTGATCGCCAAATTTGCTGTCATGAAGAGGTGCAGGTGATTGCCGGACAAATCGAGTTGTTGCTGTCGAGTGAAAAGCAAGGCTTCCTCTTTCTTGTTTTCCAAATAAAACAGCAGGTAGGGATACACAAATGCTGCTTCCTGGAAAAATACCTTGCTCCAGGGGTCTGAACTATTGATAAAAGAACGAACTGTCTGCATGCCATCAGATACAGAACCGCGCATGCCTAAAATACCTGCAATCCATCTATATCCCTTGGGTATGGTACCCGTTACTGCCTGCAGTGTTCCATATGGAAGATCGTTGGGGGCGAAAGTGGGAAAGTTTTTTTTATTCTCTTTGAGTAGCTGATAACTTCTTCTGCAATCCCAGGCAGCATCCCAGATTTCACCTACTTTGATGAGTACTGCCGCTCTTTGCAGATAGATCATACCCTGAGCATATAAATAGAAGGGGGATGACTTAGGACCAGATTTTATTTTGATCAATCTCCTCTCCATCTCTCCCTTCGCCCGTTTAATTCCCTCGGGATCCTCATTCAGGAAAAGCGTGTAAAAATCAATGTAGTTGTCCAGCAACTCCGGAATCAGGTTACGCGGGTTTTGTTGACGGGCTTTTTGTACCAGCCGGCTACCACTGTTTACTTTGAGACGGGTAATTTCTTGGAAGGCCTGTTGACAGGTACTGTTGAATTCAAAAACGGCCTGGGCCTGCATCCTGCTGACCAATAAAAAAGTCAACCCAATATACAGTATGCGTTTTGGCATAACCCCTGCATAAAAAAGGGCTGCCCTTCGGAAACCCTTTCAATGAATAATATAAGTGACCCTACCCGGTCGTGGAAGCTGCTTATTTCACACCAACGTTGGCATTCAATTCCGCATCAACTAAAATTCTTCCACAGTTTTCACAAACAATGATCTTCTTGTGCAAACGGATTTCACTTTGGCGCTGAGGAGGAATTGAATTGAAACATCCACCGCAAGCATCCCTTTCTACCGGCACTACTGCAAGTCCGTTGTGGTAATTGGTACGAATACGGTCATAGCTGTAAAGTAAGCGGCTGTCAATATGAGCTCTTGCCTCACCGCTGAGTTGGTTGAATTCTGCTTCTTCTTTCTCTGTTTCAACAATGATTTTTTCCAGCTCGCCTTTTTTATGTGCCAGCACACCTTCTTTTACTGCAACTTGCTTGCGTGCTGCATCCAATACCTTTACTTTTTCTGCCAACTCATCATTTGCATCACGAATATTCTTCTCGCAAAGCTTGATTTCGAGTTGCTGCATTTCAATTTCCTTGTTGATGGCCTCGTACTCACGGTTATTCTTTACCAGATCACTTTGCTTTTCGTACTTAGCAATGAGGGCTTCACTGTCTTTAATAGCGGCTTTCCTTCCCTCCATGTATTCCGTGATACCGTTGATCTCTTCTTCTATGCGCACCTGACGACTTTTCAATCCGGTGATTTCATCTTCCAGGTCACTTACTTCCATTGGAAGTTCACCGCGAAGTACTTTGATCTCATCCAGTTTAGAATCAATTTTCTGCAATTTGAGCAGGTTCACCAGCTTTTCTTCTACAGAGAAATCTTTGACAGCAGCCATATAAAAGATTGATTTAGAATCAGTTATGAATAATTGACCCGAAGGTCGTTGTTGCAATGATTTTTATAATTAGTTGTAAATCAAGCAATTACCAACTCAACGCCCCAAAAAATAACGCACAGGGTTGGTGTAAGCACCTGATTTTAGGACCGCAAAGGTAGGGAATTTGCTTTGTAAAACGTCCATTATTAGTTCGGGGGTGAATTGCTCAGATTCCCAATGCCCGATATCGGCTATCACCATTCGTTGATTGGCATCGAAAAATTCATGGTATTTCATATCAGACGTAATAAAAAACTGGGCACCTGCAGCAAGGGCATGGTCCAATAAAAAGCTTCCCGCACCCCCGCAAAGGGCAATCCGGCTTACACGTTGGTTCAGCAAGGGGGTATGCTTGATTACCTGAAGAGAGAATGTTGTCATTAGTTGCTCCAAAAATACTTTCTCCTCCATCGGTTCCGGAAGTTCACCTATCATTCCGCTGCCGATAGCGGTGTCGAAATTCTGTAAGTTCAACCAATTATATGCTACTTCTTCATAGGGATGACTGTCTATCAATGCCTGATATACCTGCTCTTTCAGATAGGCAGGCACCAAAACTTCTAATTTTGTTTCTGCTACCTCAGATCTTTCTCCTACCGTTCCGATTACGGGATTAGCACCTTCCATACCTTTAAAGGTGCCGATTCCTTCCACCCCAAAACTAGCTTCATGGTAGAGTCCGATCGTACCTGCCCCTGCCCTGAACAAGGCATTGCGAACGGTTTCTAGATCCGGGGTAGGAACATAAGTATTCAATTGTAACAACTGAGATTCCTTGGGCAATAAGATATCCGTATTGATTAATCCCAACTTATCAGCTATTTTTTTATTGACTCCTTTGGCAACATTATCGAGGTTGGTATGGCAGGCATAGATGGCCACATCATTTTTGATCGCAGCTATGATCGTTTTTTCTACATAATTTTTTCCGGTAATCTTTTTGAGCCCCCGAAAGACGATGGGATGATGTGCAACTACCAGATTGCATCCTTTGTTCACTGCTTCTAGTATTACTTCCTCAGTAGCATCGAGACTGCACAAAACACCGCTGCAGGACCATTCCGGATTACCGGTGATCAATCCGGCATTATCATAAGACTCCTGCAGGGACAGGGGGGCAAAGGAAGCCAGTTCGTTCATTATTGTTCGTATCGTCATGTTGAAATTGGGGTGTGGTGACCCGATAAAATTAGCCCAAAACAACTAAACGGAAAACTGCAAGTATCTTTACAGCATGGAGTCCCGCTACTTGTTGTTGGATGGAAAAAAGTTATTTACCGGCAAACCTCTGATAGATGTCGACAACCGAACCTTTCGGTATGGGGATGGCTGTTTTGAAACCTTGAAGGTCATTGCCGGCCAAATACCCTTGTTTTCTTTTCACATAGAGAGGTTGTTCTTTACTTTGGAACAATTGGACATGGCCATTCCGCCACATTTGTCCGCTCAACGTCTCGAACAGCAGATACTTGATCTGGCAGCTGCCAATGGCCATGCTTCCAATGCGCGCATACGACTAACTTTTTTTCGTGGTTCCGGTGGATTGTATGATGCAGATGCCGCTTTTCCTCATTGGCTCATTCAATCCTGGATGGGACCTGAATGGACAAGAACCATCAACATCAACGGGGTTGATCTGGGTATTTATCCTGATGCCGGAAAAAGTGTCGATCGCTTTGCTAATTTGAAGTCCGCTCAATTCCTGCCCTATGCCATGGCTGCTCGTTGGGCAAAGCGACAACATTTCAATGATGCGGTGGTTTTGAATGCGCACGGAAGGGTAGCAGATACCACCATTGCCAATATATTTGTTTTGCTGGAAGGAAGTTGGCGTACACCCGCATTATCTGAGGGTCCTATCAATGGAGTGATGCGGCGCTTCGTAATTGCTGAAATGCGCAAGCGAGGAATTCCTGTCGAAGAATCACCCATCACCATTGAAGATCTGGCAGCAGCTCAGGAAATATTTCTCACCAATGCCATATCGGGTATTCGTTGGGTAAAAAGTCTCGGTGACAATCAATACACGAACTCAGCAGCTGCTACAGTTTACCAACAATTGATCGTTCCTCTCTGGAAAACTCCCTGAATTATCCGGTGAACGTACAACCATTGGCTGAGTCATTTGTTGTAATCCAAAAGCACACCTTGAAAACAACTTTGCGCATCATGTGGTTCCGGCGCGATTTGCGCCTCTTTGATAATGCTGCATTGTATGCTGCACTTTCCGGAGATGAGCCGGTACTTCCTGTTTTTATTTTCGACCGGCAGATCCTTGATTTGTTGGAAAACAAAAGTGATCGCAGGGTGGAGTTCATTCACCGAACACTGTCTGAAATTCAGCAGCAATTGATTAAAAAGGGCAGCAGTTGGGAAGTTTATTACGGTACCCCCTTGGATGTATTTACAAAGCTCATTGCCAAATACAAAGTTGCTGCCGTCTACACCAACCACGATTATGAACCGTATGCCATTGAAAGAGATGAGGCAATTGGTTCCTTTCTACAAAAAAAAGGCATTGCTTTCCACACGTTCAAGGACCAGGTAATTTTTGAAAAAAGCGAGGTGGTGAAAGACGATGGTTTGCCCTATACCGTTTTCACTCCCTATGCCAATAAATGGCGGGCTAAGCTGGAAGTTACAGGTATCCCTTCCTTCCCCTCTGAAAAAAAGTTACAGCATTTATTCCAACAGGCACCCGTTGCACTTCCTACCTTGCAATCGATGGGTTTCGAGCCGGCTGGAGATCCCTTTCCTCCCGCAACTGCAGCCGATGCGGTTATTCAGCACTACAAAGAAAAACGAGATATCCCGGCACTTCCCAACGGCACTTCTCACCTGGGTGTTCATCTTCGTTTTGGTACCATCAGTATCCGGCAATTGGCATCCAAGGCACGACCGCTGAGTGCAACTTATCTGAATGAATTGATCTGGCGTGATTTTTACCAGATGATACTTTTTCAATTTCCGCGGGTGCGAAGAGGGGAAGCGTTTAAAAAAGCCTACGATGCTATTCCCTGGCGAAACCGGGAAGATGAATTTCAGCGCTGGTGTGCCGGAACTACCGGTTATCCGATTGTTGATGCAGGAATGCGGCAATTGAATGCAACCGGATACATGCACAATCGGGTAAGAATGATTGTTGCATCTTTTTTGGCTAAGCACCTGCTGATTGACTGGCGTTGGGGTGAAGCCTATTTTGCCACACACTTGCTCGATTTTGATCTTGCTGCCAACAACGGAGGCTGGCAATGGGCTGCAGGAAGCGGTTGTGATGCCGCCCCTTATTTCCGGGTTTTCAATCCAACCTTGCAGGCACAGAAATTTGATCCAAAACAAGCTTACATTCGTCAGTGGGTACCTGAATGGCAAGAACTTACTTATCCTCAACCCATGGTGCCACACGATGTAGCCCGCAAACGTGCATTGGAAGTTTATGGAAAAGCCCTGAAAGGAGAATAAATTCAGTCAATAAAAATATTCGGAACAGCATCCGGTGTAATACCCCTCAGTCGTTGATATGCGTCCATCAAGACGCTCACGGCATGCTTTCCTTCCGCACCTGCATTCCTACTGAATTCATTTACATACAGGTCGATGTGCATCCTTTGAACCGATGGGTCCATTTCATGCGCATGCAGTTGCACGTATGAACTTAGTTCGGGCAATGCCTCCTCTGCTTGCCGTAAGCTGCTTTGTATCAACTGATCCACCTGACGTTGTATATCCAATGGAAAAGTTCTTTTCATAGCAATACCTCCCAGGGGTATGGGGCTGTTCAAACTTTCTTCCCAAAATTTTCCCAGATCATTCAATAGCACCAAACCCTTATCTGCATATGTAAATCTGTTCTCATGGATGATTACACCGGATGCTACTTCTCCCGCAATCAGTGCATCTTCAATTTCATGAAACAACATGAATTTTTTCTGCTGAAACGCAGGAAGGGCATGACTGAGTAACAAATGTGCCGTTGTGTTTTCTCCGGGGATGGCTACAGGAAGCTGACTTAATTGCTCGATGGAGAGTTGGCTGTTGTCGGCCGTAGTAATGAGCAGTGGACCAACTCCACGACCCATGGCACCGCCACTGTTGAGCATGGCATAGTGGGAAAGTATGTTGGGTAATACTCCGTAACTGATTTTAGTAACATCCAGCCGACCCTGGATAGCCCATTGGTTAAGGGTTTGTACATCTTCGAGTACCGGTTCAAATTCAATGCCGCCTGTGTCTATCTTCCCATTCACCAATGCATCGAAGATGAAAGTATCGTTGGGACAAGGGGAGAAGCCAATGCTCAGTTTCATGGTTGCTGGGGGGTGGGTAGTGACAGAGATTGATGGGGGAGTTGTTGGAGTAATCTGATCAATGTTTGATTCAACCGATCAATTGCGAGCGGAATATTCCAGTGTGCCTTGTTTCTTTCTCCAATGTAATTAGAAACGGAACGCAGCTGCAGAAAGGGTACATTCAATCTCAAACAACTCTCATGAAGTGCAGCACCCTCCATACTTTCAATAGCCGGTGCCGGGCGCTGGTTGGTCCAGTAATTGATTGTTTGCTGACTAGTAGTAATCTGATTCACAGAAACAGCCATAACTTGTGGCAGCTGCATAAAATCAAATGCTGGGAGATATGGATTGATGAGTTGTTCATTTGTGTAGGGAAATTCATTGCTATTGATCAAAGAAAGATCATGTACATTTTTCCATTGATCATTTTCCCAAACTCCCAGATCTGCCTGACGATCTGATTGAATGAAGACAACATCACCGATGGACAATTGTTCTTGAAAGCAACCGGCAATCCCTGCCTGAATGATCAGGTCCGGAGAATGTTGCAATGTCAATCGGGTAATTGCAATGGCAGCTGCTGTTAAACCCACGCCCGTAGAATGAAAAGAAACTGAATGAGTGCCGGTTTCAACCTCCTGAAAAAGTTTTAATCCGGGCTCTAGTTCGCGCTGAGTTGCTGCTACCACCAGTATTTTCATGCGGCAAAGTTCCGAAAAAAGCCTGAATAGCAACCTTACAGAGGATAGGTATCCTACTTAATTCGTAACTTTGCATAAATTTTGGAAAGGGATGGTTTTTGTTACCAGATTGGAGCATTTTAATGCGGCACATAAATTATACAATCCCAATTGGACCCGGGAGAAAAATGAGGAAGTTTTTGGTGCCTGTGCCAATGAGAACTGGCATGGCCACAATTATCAGTTGTATGTAACAGTGAAAGGAGAGCCGGATCCGGAAACAGGTTTTGTGTATGATGTCAAGAAGTTGAGTTCGATTATCAAAGAGAAAATTGTTAACCAGTTGGACCATAAGAACCTGAACATGGATGTGCCTTTTTTGCAAGGTAAACTTTGCAGCACGGAAAATCTTGTGATCGGAATCTGGCAGCAATTAGTACCGCATCTGCCTAAGGAAGTGCAGTTGCACAGTATTAAGTTGTATGAAACACCCCGCATTTATGTAGAATACTTCGGGTGAGTGCATTTGTAGGCCGGTAGCGAACAATTTGATTGTCAATTCAGTTATATATATATGTCAAAGCGCGTATCGGTATTTCGCAAGGAACATTTTAATTCTGCACATCGTTTGTTCAACCCGGCGTGGTCGGCTGAAAAGAACCAGGCAGTCTTTGGTTTGTGCAACAATGAGAACTTCCATGGTCACAATTATGAGTTAATTGTAAAAGTAACGGGTCCAATCAATCCCGATACCGGATATGTGATCGATCTCAAAAACCTGAGTGATATGATCAAATCAAGTGTCATCGACCGCTTCGATCATAAAAATCTCAACCTCGACACCAAAGAATTTGCCCATTTAAATCCTTCAGCCGAAAATATCGCTGTGGTTATACATGATCTACTACGGCCACAGTTAGGGGAGGAATATGACCTACACATTCGGTTGTATGAGACAGAACGAAATTTTGTAGAATATCCGGTTCAATAAAAAGTAAAAACAATATAATGGCATATAAAAAAACAGAACAGTACGACGATTCAGTTACCAACGGGCTGATGAGTCATTATACATCCGTACTCCAATTATTGGGGGAGGATGCCGGCAGAGAAGGTCTGGCAAAAACTCCGGAACGGATGGCCAAAGCCATGCAATACCTAACGCAGGGTTATAGCCTTGACCCTATTGAAGTACTGAATTCAGCACGCTTCAAAGAAGAAGTCAATGAAATGGTGATTGTACGCGATATTGAATTGTACTCTATGTGTGAACATCATATGTTACCATTTTTTGGGAAAGCACACATCGCATACATACCGAATGGTTGGATCACCGGATTGAGCAAACTGGCCAGGGTGGTAGATATCGTTTCGCGTCGTCTGCAGGTGCAGGAACGCCTGACTACCCAAATCGTAGATGCCATCCGTGAATCACTGAATCCACTGGGTGTAGCCGTTGTCATTGAAGCACAACATTTGTGTATGATGATGCGCGGAGTACAAAAACAAAATTCGATTACTACCACTTCGGCATTTTTTGGAGAATTTGAACAGTCAGCTACCCGTAGTGAATTTTTGCGATTGATCAGCAAGCGGAGGGACTAATTCCTATTTTTACGACATTTGCAGCTCCGGTCCATCCGACCGATTCATGCAATAGAATGTCTATGAAACATGCTTTTATTTTCCCCGGTCAGGGTTCCCAGTTCAGTGGAATGGGAAAGACGTTGTTTGAAAACAATGCAGTTGCCCGCAGGTATTTTGAGCAGGCCAACGAGATACTTGGTTTCGATATCACACAAGTGCTTTTCACCGGTTCTGATGAAGAACTAAGACAAACCCGCATCACCCAGCCGGCAATATTTATCCACTCAGTTGCAGCATATGCGTCTTTACCTGAGGCAAAACCGGATATGGTGGCAGGACATTCACTGGGCGAGTTTTCAGCACTGGTTGCGAACAAGACATTGCGTTTTGAAGATGCGCTTCGTTTGGTAAGCATCCGGGCTTCTGCTATGCAGCAGGCATGTGAGCAAACTCCCTCTTCAATGGCAGCAGTTCTTGCTTTGGCAGATGAAAAGGTGGAAGAAATATGCAGGGAAGTACAGGCTGCAACCGGTGAAATAGTAGTTCCTGCAAATTACAATTGTCCGGGACAACTCGTTATCAGTGGCTCTGTAGAAGGGGTAGCGAGAGCTTGTGAAAAAATGAAAGAAGCCGGTGCCAAACGTGCATTGGTATTGCCTGTTGGAGGCGCCTTTCATTCACCTTTGATGTCATCAGCCAGAGAACAATTGTCGGCTGCTATTGCACAAACTGCATTTCATGTTCCCATTTGTCCGGTCTATCAGAATGTCGTTGCTGCCGCTGTTTCCGATCCCGATCTGATCAGAACCAACCTAATCGACCAGCTCACCGGTGCGGTGCGATGGACACAAAGTGTTGTGGCCATGGTGAACGATGGTGCAACCAGATTTACAGAATGTGGTCCGGGTAAGGTTTTACAGGGACTCGTACAAAAAATCGCTAAGGAAGTTTCTGTAGACGGGGTGAGTTAGCAAAAGAATCAGGAAGTAAAATCAATGATTCCATTGATCCACTCTCCATCCAGGGTTGCCTGGTATTTTCTGTAGAAATTCAAGGCAGGTTCATTCCATTCCAACACTTGCCAAACCATCCGGCGGAATCCTTTTTCCTTTGCTTCTTTGATTACCCGCTCAAATAACAATGAGCCAATACCTTTTCCGCGGTATTCATTGGTAACTAAAAAATCTTCCAGATAGAGACATTGGCCTTTCCAGGTACTGTAGCGGATGTAATAAAGCGCAAAGCCAACTACTTTTTCTTCGGTTTCGGCTACAAATCCCCACCATACCGGTGCTGCCCCGAAACCACTTTCTTCAAAATGTTGCAAGGTAACAGTCACTTCATTGGGTGCCCGTTCATATTCTGCCAGTTCCCGGATGAGAGAGAGTAATGTGGGACAATCAGATTTTTCAGCTCTGCGAATAGTAACTTCCATAAGGTATTTGCTTCTTTAACTAAGTGCCTGGTCCAAATCGGCAAGAATGTCTTGTATGTTTTCAATGCCTACACTCATTCGAATAAGTCCATCCGTAATTCCGTATGCCTTTCTCTCTGCGGGAGGAATTCCAAAATGACTCATGCTGGCAGGATGTGATAACAACGTATCGGGTGTTCCCAGTGAAACCGCGCGGGTACACAATTGCAGGCGATTGATGAATTGCTTGCCGGCTTCCAACCCGCCCTTCAATTCAAAACTCAACAAAGCTCCGGGGTGTTTCATTTGTTGATTGCTTATGGCAAAATCAGGGTGGTCGGGTAATCCGTTGTAATTGACGTGTTCTATTGCAGGATGTTGTACCAGGAAATGTGCCACTTCCATAGCATTGTGGCAATGTCTTTCCATGCGTAGTTCAAGCGTTCTCAATCCCTGGATAAGCAGGAATGCATCGAAGGGATTGCTGTTGGCACCGAGAAGTGCATACCATTTCCACGCTTTGGTGGTCATGAACTCAATGTCTTTGCCGAGTAGAACTCCACCCATAGCATTACCATGTCCATTGAGGAATTTGGTGGTAGAGTGCACAACAAAATCTGCTCCATGAAGAAAGGGTTGTTGTAGGTAGGGAGTGGCAAATGTATTATCGACAGAGACCGAAATATTTTTTTCGTGTGCGATGGAGCAGATGGCTTCAATGTCTACACAACGGATGGTTGGATTAGCAGGCGTTTCCAGGTGCACCAAACGAATGGTCTTATCTTGGTTCAAAGCTTCACGTACCTGATTTAGGTCGCGCATGTCCACCAATTTTGTATTGATGCCACTGTCTTTCAAAACTTTTTGCATCAGTTCCTGCGTGCCACCATACAGCGAAAGGTGAGAGAGTATGGTGTCTCCGGCTTGCAGTCGACTTAGAAATAAGGTACTCAATGCTCCTTGTCCGCTCGCATGTAGCAGGGCTTTCAGTTCAAGGGGTGTGTCGTCATCGTAGGTGATACCAAAAGATTCCAGCGCAGCGATGATTTCTTCTGCTACGGTGAAAGTTGGGTTGCCCCATCTGCTATAGATGCGGGTTTTATCTTTTCCGGCAAACCTTTCCATTCCTTCTTCCGCAGACGGGAAAGTGAAGGTGGAGCTGGCATAAATGGGTGTATTGTGAGCAAAGTCAGCATGGTGTTCTTTGCCGGTATGCAATACAACGGAACTGATGCCGGTCAGCGGAAACGATTTTTTCATATAGCCGGTTTATTGAAGCAATTTAACCTGCCTGTTTACCATCATAGGCCCAGGTGATCCAGGTGGCACCCCAGGTGAAACCGCCACCAAAGGCAGCAAATACCAGGTTGTCACCTTTTTTTAACTGATGCTCCCAATCCCACAAGCAAAGAGGAATGGTGGCCGCAGTCGTATTGCCATATTTTTGGATGTTGATCATTACTTTCTCCCGGGGTAGTCCCATTCTGTTCGCAGTAGCATCGATGATGCGCAAGTTGGCCTGGTGGGGTACCAGCCATTGAATGTCATCCCCTGTTAGACCATTGCGCTCAAGTAATTCAGCACTTACATCAGCCATCCCTTTAACTGCAAATTTGAACACCGGCTGGCCATCCTGAAAAGCATAGTGCTCTTTTGCTAAGACAGTATCAATACTTGCGGGTTTCAGGGAACCTCCTGCCTTCATATGCAGGTATTCCTTTCCACTCCCATCCGTTCTGAGCAGACTATCCTTAATGCCAATAGAATTATCTGTACTGGGTTCTATTAAAACGGCTCCGGCACCATCTCCAAAAAGGATACAGGTAGCTCTGTCGGAGTAGTCTACTATGGCACTCATCTTATCTGCACCCACTACAATCACATTTTTGTATCGGCCACTTTCAATGAACATGGCAGCTGTGGTAACAGCAAAAAGAAATCCACTGCAGGCTGCGGCCTGATCAAATCCCCAGGCATTTTTTGCACCAATTTTATCGCAAATGATATTGGCTGTTGCAGGGAAAACCATATCAGGAGTAACTGTAGCACAAATCAGGCAATCGATGTCCAGCGGAGATAGGTTTCTTTTTTTCAGTAGTTCCTCTACCGCTTTGGCACCCATGTCACTGGTGGCCTTGCCGGGCTCACGGAGAATCCTTCTTTCGCTGATTCCGGTTCTGGTTTTAATCCATTCGTCATTGGTGTCTACCATTTTTTCCAGGTCGGCATTGGTGAGCCGAGTTTCCGGAACATAGCCCCCTACGGCAGTAATACAAGCTCTTGTTGGCATGAAAATTTTTATGGGTTGTACGCAAATATCCATCAATTTCTGTTATGCCCCTTCAGCTCTTTCCATTGTCGGTGGGTTACCGGACTCAAGGAGCCTCCGGTCGGGCTTGTTAAAAAAAACAAAAAGCAGCCCTTTGCGGGCTTCAAATCATCGGGTTCCTGGCAGTTATACTCCTTTTTTAACTTATTTTTGAGAGGTATGATTGCGTTCGTCAGAGGAAAATTTGTTCAAAAAACCCCCTCCCGGGTTCTGGTAGATGTTCAAGGGGTGGGTTATGAACTCCAGATTAGCTTAAACACTTATTCTGCCATCAGTCAGCAAAACGAAGGTCTGATCCATACTTATTTACACATTACTGAAAATGCACACACATTATACGGCTTTCATCAACCGGAGGAGAAGGAAATGTTTTTGCATTTGATCAGCGTTTCAGGAGTTGGGGCCTCAACCGCTCGAATGATGTTATCAGGAATGGAACCGAGGGAAATTGCTACAGCGATTGTTAGCGGCAATACCCGGCAACTGGAGAGCATCAAGGGAATTGGGAAAAAATCTGCTGAAAGACTGATAGTAGAATTGAAAGATAAACTCGGCAAACATTTTTCAGGCAGCACCCAACCGGTTTCGGGTGTCTTGTACTCTGTGGAAACTGATGCCGTCAATGCTTTGGTGGCCCTGGGAATAGGAAGAGTGATGGCAGAGCAGGCGGTGAAAAAAACACGTGGTACTCAATCCGGCGAATTGCCCTTGGAAGAACTCATCAAACTTTCACTCAAATCATTATAAATCATTTACTTCAAATCAACATTCAACCAATAAACCGTCCTCTATAGCGTTAATTTGACTTAACCAATTAGTTGGATTTGAAGCTCCGACTTTTTTACTTACTGTTGATGATGTTGCCGGCAGCAATGCAGGTAGCTGCACAACGCAGAGATACCACCCGTTTTTCCATTAAAGACAGGAGGGGTGATGGCTTTTCATTACCCAGCAGGAACCCCTTTGATATCAGAGATACTTCTCTCATCAAGAAAAGTATTGAATACGATCCCCGAACCAAGCAGTATTACATTGTAGAAAAAATCGGAAATAGTTATTATAGAAAACCGGCAGCCCTGGGCTTTGAAGAATATTGGAGATTAAGTGCCCGCGAATCAGAAGTTGCTTATTTTAAAAAAAGAGCAGATGCCCTGACAGCGTTGAATAAAAAAACGAGTCGTCCACCTTATCGTGTTTATGACAACTTGTTTGACAGAATTTTTGGCATTGGCCCCAATGGACTCAAAG
Organism: Chitinophagaceae bacterium; assembly: GCA_020403455.1. Classification (GTDB taxonomy): domain Bacteria; phylum Bacteroidota; class Bacteroidia; order Chitinophagales; family Chitinophagaceae; genus Sediminibacterium. Next base: position 34,372 of record JADBXP010000017.1, on the reverse strand, counting down.
TGGATATCCGCCCTAATGGGGAAGTCAATGTAATGGCAGGGTATCAGGGACAGAATGTCAACAACCCGACATTACCGGAGCGAGCACGCCGCAATGGTGGTTTTGATTTCGATATGAACTTGAAGCTGAACGTGAATGCCAGCATCGGGGATAAATTAAAGTTTCCCATCAACTACAATACACTGTCCAACCTCGGATTCGACAACCAGTTGAAACTGGATTACAAGGGAATGGACGATGAGATCATAAAAACACTCGAGGCAGGAAACATTACTTTCCAGTCCCGCAGTACATTAATTCCCAGTGCTCAGAACTTATTTGGTGCCAAGGCCAAATTGCAGTTTGGAAAAGTTTTCGTTACCGGAGCCATTGCCAATCAGCGTTCCATTCGTCAATCGGTTGCATTACAGGGTGGAGCTGCAACCCAGAATTTCAATAAAAAGCTGGATGACTATGAAGAGAACAGACACTTTTTATTGGGGGAATATTTCAAGAATAATTACAACAAAGCGATGGCCAATTTGCCCGTGATTCAATCACAGGTGCAATTGCAGCGCATTGAAGTTTGGGTAACCAATCGTACCGGGGCAGTTACCGATGCCAGGGATGTAGTTGGTTTGATGGACTTGGGAGAATCCCGTCCTTACAATTCCAGCATCCGGCCTCTCTCCAACAGTGAGTTTACCAACAATGGTAACAATGACCTTTATCCCGGACTCGTGAACAACCCTTCTTCCCGAAATCCGGCTGTGATTAATTCTCTTTTGCTGGCACGCGGACTTCGTCCGGTGGAAGATTATGAAAAAACATTTGCCCGTAAATTGAATCCCTCTGAATATTATTTCAATTCACAGGTAGGATTTTTATCCCTGAATGTACAGTTACAACCCGATGAGGTATTGGCTGTCGCTTATCAGTATACTTACAATGGTCGCGTCTTCCAGGTAGGTGAATTTTCACAGGATGTTGCATTGGATTCAACCAGGGGTGTACAAAAAGTGCTCTTCCTGAAATTATTGAAAGCGACTTCTCAGCGCATCAACCTTCCTATATGGACCTGGATGATGAAAAACGTTTACTCATTGGATCTATTCGGAACTATTCAGCAAGATGGTTTCATGCTGAATATATTATACGATGACCCAGGGGGAGGTATGAAACGTTATTTGCCAGAAGGAGCTCCGAATATTACAGGAAGACCATTGTTGAGTATTTTGAATCTCGACCGGCTCAACGGAAGAAATGACCCGCAGCCCGATGGAATTTTTGATTATGTGGATGGTTACACGGTATTACCCCGGCAGGGAAGAATTATCTTTCCTGTTCTTGAGCCCTTCGGAAGGGATCTGGAACGACTAGCTTTTAGTGGACAGCCGGCATCAGTCGTCAAAAAATATGTGTACTATGCCCTGTATGATTCTATCAAGGCCATCGCACAAACTTATGCCAACCTGAATCGATTTGTCATGCAGGGACAGGTAAGGGGAAGTACAGGGGGTTCAGAAATTTCATTGAATACATTCAACGTACCACCCGGATCTGTTACGGTTACTGCCGGAGGGCAGCAATTGAGAGAAGGAACAGACTTCATCGTAGATTATAATCTCGGAACGGTGAAGATCATCAATCCGGGTATTCTAAGTTCCAATGTGCCGGTGAATGTAGGGTTTGAAAACAACGCGGGCTTCGGTATGCAACAAAGAAGTTTCACCGGATTGCGCGTTGATTATATCGCCAATAAAAAATTCTCTTTGGGTGCAACAGCAGTAAGACTTGCTGAACGACCCTTCTTCACGAAAACAATGTACGCAGAGGATCCCATTCGCAACTCCATGTATGGAATGGACCTGGCCTATAAAACCGATTTGCCCTGGTTGACGCGCTTGTTGGATAAGCTACCCAACTATTCTACCAAGACAAAGTCCAGCATGAATGCCTATGCAGAGGCAGCCATCTTAAGGCCGGGGCATCCTCCTCAGATAGGAAGGGGAGAACAGGGACTTAGTTTCATTGATGATTTTGAAGGAACCAAGAACAGCATTGACCTCCGCTTCCCACTCGTTTCCTGGACGATGGCTTCTACACCCCAGGGCAATCCGCTTTTTCCTGAAAGCGTACTGACGGATTCCATCAATTACAATTTCAACCGCGCCAAACTGGCCTGGTACAACATCGAGCCGAATCTGCAAGACAAGAATAGCCCCGGAAATCCTTTGCGAAAAAATGTTGAGGAACTCAGTGATCCCAGGGTACGCCAGGTTTATACGAACGAACTATTCCCCCAGCGAACTACCAACATTACGGATGTACTGACTACTACATTCGACATGGCCTACTATCCAACAGAGCGTTCCCCCTATAACTATGAATACAGAGCTACAGAGATTGATGCCAATGGAAGATTGCGCAGACCGGCAAGCAGATGGGCAGGAATCATGCGGGCCATTGACCAAACCGACTTCGAAACAAGCAACCTCGAATATGTTGAATTCTGGGCACAGGATCCATTTATAAAAAATCCCGGAAGCAAGGGAGGAAAACTTTTCATCAACCTCGGCAATGTGAGTGAAGATGTACTGAAAGATGGAAAGCGTTTTTATGAGAATGGAATGAATACTCCGAATATTCCCACAGATGTAGATAGCTCATCTACCTGGGGAAAAACCCCGGTGAACCCCATTCAGATTACCCAGGCATTCAGCAATGACCCCGGTGACAGACCCTTTCAGGATGTGGGCTTTGACGGATTGGATGATGATGCAGAAAGAAGAAAAAGGTTTTACATATTGCAACGCCTGGGTAATACATTTGGTGCCGGCTCTCCGGTATATCAGCAGTTTTTGCGCGATCCTTCCAATGACAACTATGTATGGTACCGCGATGCAATCTTTGATCAAGCCGGAACCGGTATTTTGGGGCGATATAAAAACTTCAATAACCAACAGGGGAACTCTCCTGTTGCGGGAACAGGCGGACAATTTACTTCAGCCGCTACTTTGTTTCCTGACAATGAAGACCTGAATCGTGATAATACGTTGAATGAGACGGAAGCTTATTATGAATATGAAGTGAACCTACAGCCGGGAATGACTGTGGGAAGTTCCCCGTACATAACAGATAAACGAACCGTCAATGTAAACTCTGCCGATGGGGTAACACGTGCAGAGAACTGGTATTTGTTCCGTATTCCCGTAAGGGGCTTTACCCGCCGAATCGGTAATATCCCCGATTATAAGTCCATTCGCTTCATACGCATGTACCTCACAGGTTTCGAAGATTCTGTCATCTTGCGATTTGCAACATTTAGTCTTGTAAGAAATCAATGGCGGCAGTTTACTTATCAGATCGATACCACCGGAAACTATACACCCATTGTAAATAATACCGGCACCGTTTTCAATACACTGGCTGTTAACCTGGAAGAAAATTCAGCCCGCCAGCCGGTCAATTATATCATGCCACCCAATGTAGAGCGGATGCAATTATTGAGCAACAATGGTGTCAATATTCAGCAGAACGAACAGGCGATGAGCATTCAGGTAAGAAATCTCTTCACCGGCGATGCTCGGGCTGTATTCAAAACATTCACCTGGGATATTCGACAATTTGGAAAATTGTCGATGTACATACATGCGGAATCTGTTACCGGACAACGGCCGGTGCGCAATGGGGAGTTAAATGCGATCATCCGAATAGGACAAGATTTTCTGAATAACTATTATGAAATCAAGATACCGTTACGGGTAACCCCACCGGGCTTGTATGTCAAGGGTCAGGAAGAGGTTGTTTGGCCGGTGCAAAATAATCTGGACATTGTTTTGCGTGAATTGATTAACCTGAAGCTGCGAAGAAATGCAGCCGGTCTGCCACTCAATACAATTTATCGACAACGGCTTGACAGCAATAAAACCATTTCCATCTTAGGTAATCCCAATCTCGGCGCCATCAGCGGAATATTGATTGGCGTAGAAAATCCTTTCCGTCCGGACGGACCGATACAAAATGCTGAAATTTGGGTGAATGAATTGCGGCTTTCTTCATTGAATGAGGAAGGAGGTTGGTCAGCCCTTGGCCGGATGGATGTGACCCTGGCAGATCTGGGAAGCATTACAGTAGCAGCGAGTACCAGAAGTCAGGGTTTTGGAACAATCGAGCAGCGGGTGATTGAACGATCGCGCGATAATCTCTTCCAGTTTGATATGGCGGCTAACATAGACGCAGGTAAGCTGTTGCCCCGCAATTTGCGACTTTCTTTGCCGGTGTATGCGAGTCTGAACAGAACGGTCATTACACCACAATTTGATCCATTCGACCTGGATGTGAAATTAAAAGATAAACTGAATACACTCAACCGACAACAACAGGATTCTTTGAGGAGTGCTGCCATCGAACAAACAACCATCAAAACAATCAACTTCACCAACGTTCGATTTGGTTCGGCCAGTGGCAAACCGGGCCTATTTAAAATCAGCAATTTTGATTTTAATTATGCCTACTCCATCATCGAACAAAGCAGCTCGCTGATACAGCAAAATAACATTGCCCGACACCGCGGTGGTTTTGGATATACATATGCAGGAAATGAAAAGTTCATTGAGCCGTTCCGAAAAATCATTACCAATAAAACACCCTGGTTGAGTTTGTTGCGCGATATAAATTTCAACCTCAAGCCATCTTCCATTAGTTTCCGCTCGGATATCAACCGACAGTTTGGAGAATTCATTCCACGTGTAATCAATACACCGGGAAACAGTGTAGACAAGGTAGATACCACTTATGATAAGTTTTTCACTTTTGACAGGTACTATCGTTTCGGCTGGAAGCCTGCCCGTTCTTTGACGATGGATTTCAATGCCGTAGCCAACGCGCGCATTGATGAACCGAACGGAAGAATCGATACCAAAGAAAAAAAGGATAGTGTCAGGTCGAATTTTTTCAACGGAGGTAGACATGTAATCTATCAACACAGGGGAACCATGAGCTATGCATTACCTCTGAATAAATTTCCTATGACGGACTGGATTCAGGCAAGCTATACCTATGGTGCCAGTTATAATTGGATTGGAGCCAGTCGATTGGCCATCGCTCTGGGGAATACAATAGAGAATAGTCAGGACAACAATTTCAATGCCCAGTTCAACTTTACCAATCTCTACAATAAATCAAAATGGTTGCGGGCACTCGATAATCCACCCCCGCCTAAACAACCCAGTCAACCGACTAATGCGGCCAACGCCCCAACCAATGTACTCGGTGTGGTTATTCCATCACGAGATGAAGTGGTGAAGGACTTAAAAGGGAAAAAGAAGCGGCAGGCATTGAAAAAATGGCGGCAACTCAAGCGTGACGAGAGAACGGCTTTGCGCCTCTTAAAGGCAGGAGAACCAACTCAGTTAAATGGACTGGAACGCACAGCTGGCAGATTGCTCACCATGGTTAAAAATGTTTCAGTAACCTACTCAGAAAATTACCGAAGCCGCGTGCCGGGTTATATGGACAGTGTAAAAGCACTTGGCCAAAATTGGAACAGCATGGCACCGGGCCTGGATTATATATTCGGCAAACAACCGGATACAAGTTGGTTGAATAGAAAAGGACAAGCCGGTCTACTTACGAGAGATTCTACCTTTAACTTGTTGTTCCGACAGAATCTGGAACAACGATTGGGATTAAACGCGCTGGTGGAGCCTGTCAGAGACCTCCGCATAGAAATTAGTTTGGAGAAATCTTTCTCAAAGGAGTACTCAGAACTTTTTAAAGATACTACCGGACGGGCGGGCCATAGTCACTTGGGTGCCCTGGCCAGTGGAGGCTTTAGTATTTCTTATATCAGTTTTGGAACTTTGTTCGATTCATATAACCCCAATGAAATTTCTGCCACTTTCAAGAAGTTCCAGGAATACCGACAGGTTATTTCTGCCAGGGTAGCGGAAGGTAATCCATACTGGAAGGCATTGGCACCGGGACAACAATTCACAGCTGATGGTTTTGCAAAAGGATATGGACGTTATTCGCAGGATGTATTGTTGCCTGCTTTCATCGCAGCGTACAATGGTTCCGACCCATCCAAAATTCCATTGATTCGCCAGTCCAATCCAAACATCAAAGCCAATCCTTTTGGAGGTTATTTACCCCGTCCGAACTGGCGACTTACTTATTTCGGACTTACCAAAATACCGAGTGTGGCGAAACTATTCAGTAATGTCAGTCTTACCCATAGCTATAACGGCAATCTGAGCATGAACAGTTATAACAGTGCCTTGTTGTACCGTGATCCGCTGCGGTTTGATGCTCCTGGATTTATAGATACCGTGAGTGGAAACTTCATACCCTTCTTCCTCGTGCCAAATATTTCTATGCGGGAGAATTTTGAACCATTGATTGGGGTTGATCTGACAACGAATAGCCAGATGAACATACGCTTTGAGTACAAAAAGAGCAGACAGCTGAGTTTAAGTCTCATAGATTATCAATTAAGTGAAACCAGGAGTACAGAATGGACATTTGGATTTTCCTGGCGCAAGCAAGGGCTGAAATTACCTTTTACACTTCCATTTAGCAAGGGAGTGAAGCGACTCGAAAATGATATTAATTTCAGGGTCGATCTGGCCATGCGCGACATGGCAATGAGCAACAGTCGCCTTGATCAATCCAATGCCTACGGAACGGGCGGACAAAAAGAGATTACTATCCAGCCCTCGATCGATTATGTGGTGAATCGAAGGGTTAGTTTAAAATTCTTCTTCGACCAGCGCAGGGTTACGCCCTATATTTCTACCTCAGCCCCGATCACCAATACAAGAGCAGGTGTTAACGTGAGAATCTCCCTCGCGCAATAAAGACAGTTAATTAGTTACTGCGAAAGGCCCATTTGATCATTTCCTTCCAGGTCACTTTTTTACCATAGAGCAGAATACCTGTGCGGTAGATTTTTCCTGCTACCCAGGTGGTCCCAAGAAAAGTTAGGATCAGTAGTGCCATACTGATCAACAGTTGCACCACTGTTACGCCATCGGGAATACCATGGGCAACTCTTGCCATCATTACGATGGGGGAGGTGAATGGGAAAAGACTGCCGAAGACTGCCATGCTGCTATTGGGGTCATTCACTGCATTGGTCATGATGACAAAGGCAAAAATGATGGGCATCATGATTGGGAAGAGCAGTGATTGTGCATCTTGAGGGTCTTCATTAACTGCACTACCAACTGCGGCGAAGAGGGCAGAATAAACGAGGTATCCACCCAGAAAATAAAATAAAAAACAACCGATGATAAGACCAAAGTTGATGGTTTGTAGATCTGACATAAAACCGTTCAGGGCACCACTGTTTTTCATGTCTTCCACTGCCTGAGTTGCTTGACCTGCTCCGGGACCCATGTTGGGTGCGGATTGCAGGGATGCGCCGATTTCAGGGAAGATCAGCGGCAATGCCATTTGAATGCCAAAAATCAGCAAGATCCAAATGAGAAACTGAACCAATCCAACCGCACCAATACCTGTAATCTTTCCCATCATGAGTTGAAATGGTTTAACACTGCTGACAATAACTTCTGCTATGCGGCTAACTTTTTCTTCCATCACACCCCGCATTACCATGGTTCCATAAACAAATAATATGATGTAAATCAGGAATCCCGACAACATACCAACTCCATAACTGATTCCCGCTTTTGCGCCCGTCTCTTTTTTTCCTGCCGCAGAGGTGAAACGTATGGGTTCATCTTTTTTGCGGATACTATCTATGGCCGCTTTGGTAAGATTCATTTGTAACCATCTTTTTTCTTCCAACACACTGCTGATCAGGTCTTCCACTTTATCACGTGTCATGAAACCCATGGCTTTGGCTGAACGAAATTCCATAGAATCGTTGCCATTCAGGCTGAAGGAAGCCGGAATATAGAGATAAGCATCATAGGTTTTATCGTCTAGTTGCTTGCGCAGGGTTGCGGTATCAGCTTTTACCAGCTTGAATTCAAGGTCGTCTTTCTTTTCGGGAACTTTTCCTCCGAAAACATTGGCTTCATCCGACAAGGCAATTACATAAGTGTCGGTGGATTTGAATTGAAAAAAGATAAGTGCGGCATAAAAGACTGCAATGAGCAAAGGCACACCAATGGTGGTCAGTAAAAAAGTTTTTTTCTGAACACGGGTAAGGAATTCTCTCCGGGCGACCAATAAAGTTTTGTTCATATGAATGCTATTGACAAATGAGGTAAGATTTTAGGAGGCATTGTTTTGAAAAGCTCTGGCAGCGGCATGGGTACCTTCCACCAGGCGGATGAAGATTTCGTTCAGTGAAGGCAAAATTTCATGAAACGCTTCGATGTTTTGCCGCTGTGATATAAAATGCGAGAGGATATCATTGCTCGCTCCCCCGGGTTGAATACGTACAGTAAGTTCCCGTTCTTTTTGATCGACAACGCTGAAAACATTCGATGAAATGGGTTGAACCGGCTCAGACAAGCGGATATAATATTTATTCTCCTTGAATTGTTGTTTCACGTCCTGTACACTGCCATCGAGCATTTTCGCTCCAAGGTTGACCAACACAATGTGATCACAGATCTCTTCTACTTGTTCCATGCGGTGTGTGCTGAAAACGATGGTACTGCCTTTTTTGGCCAGACCAAAAATTTCATCCTTAATGAGATTCGCATTCAAAGGGTCAAGACCGCTGAATGGTTCATCGAGGATAATAAGTTTTGGTTCATGCAATACAGTCACGACAAACTGAAGTTTCTGGCTCATGCCCTTGCTGAGGTCCTCTACCTTTTTGTTCCACCAGGTTTGCATATCCAGTTTTTCAAACCAGTACTTGATTTTTTGCATGGCATCCTGCCGGCTGAGGCCCTTGAGCTGGGCGAGATAGAGCACCTGTTCCCCAATTTTCATCTTTTTGTAGAGACCTCTTTCTTCGGGCATATAACCAATCAGGTTCACGTCAGTAAGGGGGTCAAATTTTTTACCATCAAAAAGTATTTGTCCTTCATCCGGATAGATAATCCCTGTTATCATGCGCAAAAGGGTAGTCTTTCCGGCTCCATTGGGACCCAATAAGCCGAAGATACTTCCTTCCCCTACCGAGAAACTGATGTCATCTACCGCTTTTTGACCGGAGTATTGTTTTTTCAGGTGTTGTAATTCCAACAAGGCTTTCGTCATATTATCAAACATTATAGGTGTAAAAGTATGGGAAAAATGAAGTTTACCCAATCCATTTTGTTGAGGTTAGTAGCTTAAATGAGCCAGAAATGACAGTTGGCTTTCTTTTTTTTATTTTTACACCTCAAATTAATAATGATGCGCCCCTCCCATTCAGTTTTCCGCTCTCTTTTATTAGTAGTTGTATTGGTCCTGACGGGAAGTTGGGGATTTTTAGTACACCGAACAGTCAATCAGTTATCAATTTATGAATTGCCGGATGCGATGGCACCCTTTTTTTACAAGAACAAAGATTACTTGGTTTATAATTCACCCAGACCGGATCTCAGAAGGAATTCGGATCCCGGGGAAGCACCGCGCCATTTTATTGATCTGGAAATGTTTGGTACCGCCATTCCCACCAAGTGGGAAGATGCCATTGCAAGGTATGGTTGGGACAGTCTGCAGAAAGCCGGTTTTGTGCCCTGGCACATTGAATGGGTGATGCAACGATTGACCGGGGCATTTCGGTCGGGGCAGAAGGACAGCATTTTATTTTATGCGGCCGACCTGGGACATTATATTTCAGATGCGGTTGTACCCTTGCATACCACAGAAAATTATGATGGACAACTCACCAATCAAAAAGGACTACATAGTTTGTGGGAATCGCTGATTCCTGAGCTGGAATTGGCGAATTATCAATTGTCATCTACACATAAGGCCGTATATCTGAAACAGCCGGGTAAGACCATCTGGAAGTCAATTCGTGCAGCCCACCAGATGGTACCGGAGTTGTTGCAAAAAGAGCGGGAGGTATCGGCACAGTTTACACTTGAGCAGAAGTACAGGATACAAACGCGCAATGGAAAGGAATTCAGGTCATACACTTCCGGCTTTGCCAAAGCATATGCAGCCAGTCTGGGAAATACGGTCAATCAACAATTGTTGGCGGCAACAGATTTGTTGGCGGACTGTTGGTATACTTGTTGGGTGAATGCGGGTAAGCCTGATCTTACCGGAATAACGGGTAGTTGGAGTGAGGGGGAGCAAAAGCAATACCAGCGTGAACTGCTTTACTTCAATAACAATCAGTTGTTGCAGAACAATGCCCTGATGTCTCGATCGCCCCAGTACCAATCCGGTGCTAATAATTAAGTTCATTAGGTATTTTTACTTGACAAAATCAGGTATTTATACCTAATCTATTGCACTTGTTTTTGCCTAATTTGGCGGTAGATTCTTACCAGTACCATGAGCGCACCGGTCTACCTTTACCACTTCATTGAATTGCTATGTATGGCATTGGCCATCTTGTATCACCGTCATTTGTTGCGCTACAAGATGGGGTTGCTCCTGCCTTTTCTGGTTTTTATTGTTTTGGCAGAATATGTGGCCATTTTACAGCGGAATGTTTACCATACCAGTACCTATGGAACCAACTACCTGATCATGCTAGTAGAATGGCTGTTGTATAATTTTCTTTTCTATCGATTTGCTCAACATGCCGCCTATAAAAAATATCTGCGTGTTTGTGTGCCGTTGGTTACAGCCTGTATAGCTATCTGTTATTTTTTCTTTCCCAGTCAATACCAGGTATTTTTCTATTGCATCATTCTGGTTGGATTTTTTCTATCAGTATCGGCATTGTTTTACATGTATGTGCGATTTGTGGGGGATGAAATGACAGACCTGACGAAAGATCCTGTTGGATGGGTGGCTGTTGGGGTGGTGGTTTTTTTCTCCGGAGTGAGCATAGTCTTCTCTTTGTATGAATTCATTAGGATGCGGCAGGTGAATTTATGGGGGGAACCCATATATACCCTTGTACCCCGCTTGTTGTCCATTTTTCTTTACAGCTGTATATCTATTGCCATCATTACATGCAGGAAAACTACTCCATCATTATCGGCATCCTGATAGCTACAGCATTTGTATCGCTGTTTGCTTTCATGCTCTTGCTTTTATTGCTGCATTATAGCAGGAAAAAGCAGCGGCTGATCTATGAACGGGAATTGATGGAAGAAAAATACAGAAGAGAACTGGAACAGGTGGAGCGGGAAGTTCAGGAACATACTTTTCAAATGATTGCACAGGATATACATGATAACGTGGGACAACAATTGAGTCTGGTTAAACTTAACCTAAGCATTTTATCGATGGAACAGGTACACCTGACACAGCTGAAGGAAATTCGTGACCAGGTAGCAGAAGCCATTCATCAACTTCGTCAGATCAGTATGGGATATCAGGGAGATCGGTTGTTGGAAAACGGACTTTCCGCTGGTATTGAATTTTTGGTCGAACAAATTCAAAAGACCGGTAAGTATCAGGTTACATGGAAGGGCAGCGGATTGACTATGCACATCAATCCAAACCATGCATTGTTTATCTACCGCATTTTTCAGGAAGCGATACAAAATATAATCCGTCACGCGGAAGCAACTGAGGTTGCCATTGAATTATCGGAAACGGAACAATTGTACTGCCTCAGGGTAAGAGACAATGGAAAAGGTTTTGACATGGTAAACAATGTAGGGAAAAATGGATTAGGTGTGAGAAGTATGGCTCAAAGGGCTATGCTGATCGGTGCAGAGATATTGACGGAGACAGCTCCCGGAAGAGGAACAACCATTACTTTGAAGTATAAAAAAATATCCGATGATAACACTGGCATTGGTAGATGACCATACCATGCTGCGCAAGAGCATGGCTGCTTTATTGCGGCTAATGGGTGGATTTGAGGTAATCTTTCAGGCCTCCAATGGAAAAGAATTGATCGAATACCTGGAAGATCAAACCTGGCCCGATTTGGTGCTAATGGATGTTTCCATGCCCGTTATGAGTGGTCCTGAAACCACCCGCTGGTTGCGGGAACATTATCCTGAGTTGAAGGTGGTGGCACTAAGTATGGTTCGCAGTGAGAATACCATCATACGAATGATGAGCAGTGGCGCCCGTGCCTATCTGCTCAAGGATGCAGAACCAGAAGAACTGGTAAGGATGTTAGAGGAAGTACATCAACATGGCTTTGCCCACAATGAAATGGTACCATCGCTCCCGGGTCGAACAGTTTCCAGCCAGCCCATTCAGCTGTCCGATCAGGAAAAAGTATACATGCAATGGGTTTGTTCAGAGAAGTCACATAAGGAAATTGCTGAATTGATGCAGTTAAGTCCTAGAACCATTGATGGATATAGAGACAGTCTTTTGAAGAAATTAGGGGTCGGATCCCGCGTGGGGATAGTCATGTATGCCTTACAACATGGAATTGTAGCACTTTAGGCCGAACTAAATTCAGGGTTTTTCCTGTTTTTCCTACTTCAGATCGTTATTAGGTTTGTACTTGTTTAATAAAAGGCAGTAGGTTCATTGTTTAGCTGAATTGGGCGGGAACATCCTTTAGATCCTGGGGGGGATTTTACTGGGCTGGTTCCTGCCCTTCTTTTTTACTTTTTTACCAGCATAGCAGCAGCCAATGCGACTCTTTCACCATCCATAGCCGCACTAACGATTCCACCGGCATAGCCTGCACCTTCCCCGCAGGGATACAAATTGAGCAATTGCGGGTGTGTAAGTTTTTCAGCATCTCTTGGTATACGAACAGGGGAGGAGGTTCTGCTTTCAGTCGCTACCAACACCGCTTCATTGGTAAAATATCCCTTCATTTTTTTTCCGAACTCACGGCAAGCTTTTCTCAGTGCACCAGCAATAAAATCGGGCAATACCTCCGATAAATCTGAAGAATGTACCCCCGGCAAATAACTACAGGCAGGAAGATCTGTCGATACTTTTCCCGAGGCAAAGTCCACCATCCGCTGGACGGGAGCTACCAGATTACCACCGCCGGCGAGAAATGCTTTTTTTTCCACCAACTGCTGAAATTGCAGCAGGAGCAAAGGATTGTCGACAGCCGAATTTTTTTTGCCAAAAAAGTTCACAGCGTCTTTCAGTTCTACTTGAACGACCATACCACTGTTGGCGAAGGGATTGTTGCGCTTACTGGGACTCCAGCCGTTCACCACCAATTCACCGGGCGAGGTAGCAGCTGGTGCTATAATGCCTCCGGGGCACATACAAAAACTGAAAACACCCCGCTGATTGACCTGTTCCACCAGACTATAGGAGGCTGGCGGGAGCAAGGCATTTCTTTGAGGTGTATGATATTGTATGGAATCAATCAGTGCTTGCGGATGTTCAATTCTTACTCCCAACGCAAAGGGTTTAGCTTCCAGTTGCCATTGCTGCCGGTGGAATAATTCAAAAATATCCCGGGCAGAATGGCCGGTAGCCAGAATTACCGCATCTGCCTTCCATTTTTCTCCCGACTGAGTAATCACTTCCTGCACCCTACCATTCCCGGTTGTGAAGTTCGTTACTCTCTGACCGAAATGGAATTCACCGCCGGCTTCCAGAATCTGTTGCCGCATGGCAGTAATTATTCGGGGAAGCAAATTGGTGCCGATATGCGGGTGTGCCTGGTATAGGATAGCGTCGGGTGCACCCAACTGATGAAAAATTTGCAGGACACGTTGTACATTTCCTCTTTTACTGCTTCGGGTATAGAGTTTACCGTCACTGTAGGTGCCCGCACCACCTTCACCAAAGCAATAGTTGCTATCCGGATGAACAGTACCTGTTCTATTCAATGCCGCCAGATCGCGTCTTCTGGACTGGACATCTTTTCCTCTTTCTAAAATGATGGGACAAATTCCCTTCTCAATCAATTGCAAGGCAGCGAAGAGTCCGGCTGGTCCACTTCCAATAATGATAACTGAAGGAGCACCTGTTGCAATTGGAAGCCACTGAATGGGTTGATAAGGAAAAGGAGGCAGAGGTTCAAATAGGAAAACATCATACAGGGCATTAACATGCAGTTGCCGCGGGTTCCTGGCGTCTATGGATTCTTTGCGTTTGAAAAAACCTGTAATACTATCCGTAGGTACGTCCAGCTCAGTTGCCAGGTGCTCCAGCAAAAGAGTATCATTGAAAGCAATGGAAGGCGGCAGTTGCAGCCGGATGTTTTTTATCATGTTGGTGAGGTTGCTATCCTACAAACAATCAAATGGTACAATACAGATTAGAAGGGGAGATCATCTAATTGTTCGGAAGGACTGGCAGGTGGCATATCGTTGTAAGACACTTCTTCAGAACGATTCACGGTTGCATTCATCTTAAGAGTTTCCATTTTCCAGGCATCCAGGTTGGTGATATAACCATCTTTGCCGTCGCGGCTCCACCGGCTACCCTTGATGTTGAAGAAAACTTTCACTTCGTCACCCAGGTTGAAACGATCGGGGAGGGTGGTTTTATCTTGCACACATTGAAACTTAATGTAATTGGTGATGGTTCTGCCATTGATATCTTCAGATTTCTCTACTACAAATTCTCTGGTTTTGAATGTTTCGGAGCGCTGCACGGTATCCATTTTGGCCACCAGTTTACCTGTTAATTCGTAAGACATAATTCGTGTTTTAAACAACAAAATTACTCTTTTTTTACCCAACAGACCGAGTAAAAATACCTAATAAGTGGTTCCTCCTCTTTTCTACCTTTCCTCCCGATATGATCCTGTTAAGATGTTTTTTACTGGGTTGCTTTTTCAACCAAATGGTTGCATGCCATACTCCACCGAATGCCTCGTTGACCATTTATCAGATTCGTTCTTTCAAAGACACGGCTGATGAAAATTACCTCCGATTAATCAGGGAGTACCGACAGAGCTGGGTGCAGATGGACCAAATCATTGCTTATTCGCCCACAAAGTACTGGCAGCATGCGAAAACCTCTTTACCGGTAATATCCAACTGGGTGGCAGATGCCATATTTTATTCGGCCGGTAAGATGATTGGAAAAGAGCCCCACCTCGTATTGGTTCCTGTAGGAACTACTTTTCAGCAATTACCCCGGGGGAACATCAGTTATCGGGATATTTTTCGACTTTTTCCGGGGCACTACAGATGGGAATTCAGACAACTTCCCCTGGATGTTGTCGAACAGTTATTCGACACCACAATTTCTGCAAAATCCTGGGGCATTTCGGCGGGAACAAGCATCGTAAGAAATGCACAAAAAAAGATTCAAGTTATTTGCCGGCAAGCGGAAGCAAACCCTTTTTCAACAATAAATGTCATCTTGGTAAGAGATAGTTGGGAAGACAACAAGCTGTTACCTTTTCTTCATGATCATCCTGCTATCATGCAGGGGAACCATCTTTTTGATTTTATGATTGCCTATTGCCAATCATTTACGGCAGCAGGAATTCCATTGCGAATTTCTACTGAAAAAAGAATACATGCCTATGATTAATCGCAGAAATTTTATTGCTAAAAATTTTTTCTCTTTAACCGGTTTTTTTCTTCCCCGTTGTGTTGATGATTTTTCAATCAGAAAGATCATCAACAACAGGTTTGTACTGGTATACGCTGAAGGATTGCATCTCAAATTGCATGAATATGTTGATGGAAAGGAAGCCGAAGAGAGAATTGCACAACAAGTAGCCAAGTTGAAGGTATTGAATCGCATCAGGGAGGAAGGATTTCCGGTTGTATTGATTGGCGGCGGCAACATGATGTGTCCATCAACAGCTAACAACTTTTCAACAATAGAATCGGATTTTACCAATGCTTCTTTGTTGCAATACGATGCTGCCATCCCCGGTGAATCTGAATTGGCTTCCGGCATTGAAGTGTGGACAAAAATAGCAGAACAGGTAAATTTTTTCTGGCTGGCTTGTAATTATGTTGTTCGCGATACTCCTTTTGAAAAGCTGGTGAAACCCTTTATGGTAAAGGATTTCGGGGGAATGCGCATTGGAATTACTGGGATCGGAATGCAACAGGGTGAACGAGGTTTTGCCCATGGATGGGAGTCGGTAGAATTTATTCCGCCGGAACTTGCTTTGAATAGAACAGCTGCTGTGCTAAAAGAAAAAGGGTGTGATTGGGTGGTATGTTTCAATCATGGTGGCAGCAACTTTCATCTGCGCAATTCAATGGACGCATGGCTAGCTAAAGAGAGTGAACAGGTGGATTTGATTTTTGGGTGTCATACCCGCTATCCAGTTTCAGGGGTTCGCCTATATACGAATAAATCGGGAAATAAAACGGCTGTAATACAAATAAGTGAGCAAGAAAATTTTTTGGCAAGAATTGACCATAATCTATCTGGAAAAGGGGGGAATAAATCGCTGACTTTTAACGAACTATCTACACCAAAAAAAAATGCAGAATAAAAAATTTTTTTTTCAACATAAAACCTACATATTCGCACTCCCAAGTTACTTTTTTTAAGTTTTCCACAATTTGAAAAATGTGTAACTTACCCAACAGAAGAACATTCGTTAACTCAACATAAATTATTTTTCATCGTATGGCTAAAAGTGCAGAATCAGTTTGGTTGAATTGCTTGAGTATAATTAAGGACATCGTGGAGTGGCAGCATTTTAAGACCTGGTTCGAGCCCATCAAGCCCTTAGAGTTAAAAGGCAATGTATTATTGATACAAGTTCCTTCTCAGTTTTTCTTTGAGTACCTGGAAGAGCACTATGTTAACCTACTCGCTAAAACACTCAAACGTGAATTAGGCAAAGAAGCCCGCCTGGAGTACCGCATATTGGTTGATAGCGGCAATGCCCGTTCTGGCTCCATGGATGTACCCGCCAGTCACATGCGGACCTACAACAACAATGAGATGAATTTCCCGCTCGTGATCGACAATCCGGTAAAAAATCCGTTTGTAATACCCGGACTGAAGAAGATGCAGATTGATCCCCAGTTGAATCCTATCTATACTTTTGATGCATTTGTGGAAGGGGACTGTAACCGAGTGGCACGCAGGGCCGGAAAAACGGTTGCTGAGAAGCCCGGCAACAATTCTTTCAATCCCCTCGTGATCTATGGTGGGGTAGGTCTGGGAAAGACACACCTGGCGCAGGCCATTGGAAATGAGGTAAAACGCCTTCATCCCTCCAAAGTAGTATTGTATGTAAGTAGTGAGAAGTTCATCAATCAGTTTCAGGACCATAGCCGCAACAATGCCATCAATGATTTTATACATTTTTATCAATTGATTGATGTACTCATCATCGATGATGTACAGTTTTTCAGTCGTGCCGAAAGAAGTCAGGATGCATTTTTTGCTATTTTCAATCATTTGCACCAGAGTGGCAAGCAACTTGTATTGACATCAGATAAAGCTCCTAAAGACTTGGATGGCATGCAAGAGCGCCTGTTAAGTCGTTTCCGTTGGGGATTGAGTGCTGATTTGCAGATACCCGATTATGAGGTGCGCATTGAGATTTTGGAAAAGAAGATGAAAAACGATGGTTTGGAGATGCCCCGCGATGTAGTAAAATATGTTGCTTATAACATCAATACCAACGTGCGTGAGCTGGAAGGTGCCCTGATATCATTGTTGGCACAATCCAGTCTTAACAAAAAAGATATTGATGTTGAGTTGGCCAAGAAAGTATTGCGCAACTTTGTAAAGACCAGCAACAAGGAAATCACGATCGAAGCCATTCAGAAGATGGTATGCGAATACTTTGACGTTTCTTATGATAAGTTGCTGCACAAAACCCGAAAAAGGGAGATTGTGCAGGCAAGACAGATCACTATGTACCTGGCAAAGGCATTTACCAAGAATTCTCTTAAGAACATTGGGGAGCATTTTGGAGGCCGGGATCATACTACGGTGATACATTCCTGCCAGACGGTAAAAGACCTGATGGATACGGATTCTTTTTTCCGCGAGAATGTAATGGAATTAACGCAAAAGGTTCAGTTGGCTGCCATGTAAAAGTTGCCGGACTCAGGTAATATCAATTATCTGGGGATATAGGCTCACTTATTTTTGGCTATTCACTGAATGAAAATTATTTTTGCACCCCTGACAAAGGGAACCGGTGAGGTGGGTGAGTGGCTAAAACCAGTAGTTTGCTAAACTGCCGTACGGGTCAAACTGTACCGAGGGTTCGAATCCCTCCCTCACCGCTAGGGGCTGAAGCCCGCGGGAAGTAGCGCAGGCCGGTAGCGCACCTGGTTTGGGACCAGGGGGTCGCAGGTTCGAATCCTGTCTTCCCGACGAAAGAGCATCAATTTTTGGTGCTCTTTTTTTTATGCTCAAATCCAATGTTGGCAAGGATTTTTGCTAAAAGAACATCATTTGATAAATCGTTGTTTCAAGAAATCTTCTACAACACTGAGATACCCAAAATATGCCCTTCACATTCAAATTTGGGTATCGAATGGGTCACGTTTTGGGTCACAAGTCTCCTAAGGGTAGTGTTTCAATTTCCAACTTTAAGGGTAGGATAAGGCTAAGATGGAGGTATGAGGGGAAAAGGTATTCCCTGGGACAGGGGTTATACAACAATAAAAACTTGAAGGCAGCCAGGTTGGTGGTGATGCAGATTGAATTGGACATTGCCTACAAAGTATTTGATGTATCGCTGGTTAAGTATGGGGGTAAGGCTTCAGAAGCTAAGGAAGAGAGAGTTCAGCCTGCCACCATTGTCTCCTTTTTTGAAAAATGGGTCAAGGAATTCAAGCAGCTGGATTGTGAAAGGAACTCTGACTATTACCACCTAAGGAATACGCTTAGAAAATGGGGAGAAATTACCCCCAGTGATTTACCATCGAGGCTTGGTACAGAGAAATATTGTCCTAAAACATATAATGAACGGCTTTCAATGTTAAAGGGATTCTCAGAATGGATGCTCAAACAGGGAGTATGGTCTGTTAATCCTTTTGAGGGTATTTCCAAGAGAAGGGTAAAAAAGATACAGAAGCCAGAGAGGGCACCTTTTACTGAAAAAGAAATACTACAAATTCTTGATGCAATAAAATATGACAGGTTTTGTCCATCCAGCTCCAGGTATAAGCATTCATTTTACTATCCATTCATCTATTTACTGTTCAAAACAGGACTTAGAAATGCAGAAGCTGTAGGGTTGAGAGTAGGCTGTCTGGACTTCCAGCAAAAAACTATTGTTATTAAGGAAGCACTTGCCAGAACAGTGCATGGAACACATACAGCTGCAAGGATTAGGAAGGAGACAAAGAATGGTAAAGTGAGGTTGATTCCTATGACCAATGATCTCCAGGAGCTTTTATTACCACATACTGTTGGAAAAGCACCTGATGACCTTGTATTCCAGTCATACTCTGGAGGGGCAATTGATGATAAAATGTTTCAGCGTAGGGTATTTTCTGTGGTGCTTAAGAAGCTCAATATACCTCATAGGGTGCTTTATGCTTGCAGACATACATTTGCCAGTAGATGTATAGACCAAGGGATCACACCAGTAATGACTGCGTTTTTGATGGGCAATAATCCAGAGACAGCTCTGAGGAACTATACGCATCAAATAAATATTCCACGAGATTTACCTAAATTTTAAGGGATAAATTTCATAGTATTAACTTTACTGTGAGATAATGTATCCACAAAATACATAGAGCTATGCCTGATTTTAAGTCAATGTGTTGGATGATTCCAGAAAGCATAAATCTAGATGCCATTCTCTCCAAATATCCACCTGACTTCCCTTATAAGAAAGATTATTTCTATCATCTGATTGATTTAATTGTGGATGCTTCTGGTCTAGAGGACTTGGATAATGACGAAGGGTATGTGAAATTAAATGCTACACGACTTCAGCAGTTCAATAAGAATTACAAGAAATATATGGATTACCTTAGAAGTAAAGGTAGACCTGTTGATAGAAGCAAGTATGTGGTAGGCAAAGAATCATTTGGTTATCGCATTTTACTTAAGAGTGACTTGAGGCAATTGGAGCCTATCCCAATTCAGGATTTTGTCATTAGAAAAAAAGTAAAGAGATACCATAAAGAACAACAAGCGGCATACAAGAAAGCAACAAAAAACCATGCATACCTTACTAAATGGTTCAATCACTTGCTCACGATAGATGAAAAGGGTGCAAGGAAAAAAGTTGATGAATTATTTCCCTATACACCAGTAACAGGAGGTATTTGGGGCCCTGTTAAAGGCCAGCCAAGCAATGTAGCTAAAAGATATAAAGCACTCTCATCCATAAAAAAGTTTGCGAGTAAAGACTTCTATTATAGTGTTGATGAAAACATTGGTCGTTTTCACTCAAACATTGCAAACATAAAAAAAGAGCTAAGAGCTTTCATAAAATACGATGGTCAAAAGCTTGTAAACATTGATATCAAAAACTCTCAACCCTTGTTCAGTACCCTATTACTAAAAAAGGCGTTCTATCAGAATCATTCCAAATCCATTAACATTCAGCAATTTCCCACATTAATACCTTTACTACATAAACCAGTGGATAAAATACTATCATCAATCATTCATTACATTATGATAGTAGAAAGCTCTAAAACACATGACAGTAAAGGATTTCAGCGATATAATTTACTGGTAAATTCAGGTGATTTTTATAATGAAATAGCTGCTATAATCTCACCCCATGGGGCACTTACAAAGGGAGATATGAAAAAGATGATGTTCATGGTTTTCTTCTCGAGCAACAAATTTATTGGACAGCCTACGGCACATTTTAAGAGACTTTTCAGGGACAAATTTCCAGCAGTTTACGAGATATTTAAGATGATAAAAAGGAACAATCACACCACACTTTCACATTTATTACAAAGGATTGAAAGTAACATTATCGTAGAAAAAGCAGCAAAAAGGATTGCAATGGAGAATCCAGATCTGCCCATATTCACTGTTCATGACAGCATCGCTACTGTCGTAGGTAATGAGTTATATGTTTCTGAGGTTCTACGGGAGGAAATATTCAATTATACTGGATTACATGTAAAACTAGGCATAGAGTTTTGGGGTTGATTTTTTATCTGTGTGATATAGAGTGGGGGTGAAGCACCTGATAGATATGAATCTCATTTTTGACAACAGGTTATTAGCTAATACATGTATAATAATATAGCTTTAATCACCTGGCGGAACTTAATCCACCAAATTTTAAAACCTGTGGGGCTGATAACTTATTACATCCCCCTTCATTTTTTTTTCCTTTTCAATACCCCCCCCTTCCGCTTAGTCAATAACAAATTTTGTTATTAGTACTCTTAGCCACCCTAACCTTTTTTATGTGCATAACAGGTTAGGTTACTCCCTCCAACAACCCCACCTAAGTTTCGAGCCTCCGACACATCCTCCTAGGCACGAATGTGTAGAGACTCATTTTTATTCACCAATCTAAAACCATAAAACAATGGTAACAGTAACAAACTGCCTCGAAAGGCTAAAGAAAGATGGAACAACATTCACCGTATTAGAAATCTCAGGTGGTGTTCAGCTCATCCAATCTCAAACAACACAGCGCTATTATGCCACTGTGAGGAAATGCAACATCCCATTTACAGGAACCCTGGAAACAGCCAAGCTGATGATAGGTCAGCAAATTGAAGGGGAAATTGTAAGGGTGATTTGTGATCCCTATGATTTCACTAGCCCTACTACAGGTGAAGTGATTCGTCTGCAACACTCTTGGGCTTATCAGCCAAAGGAGAATGCTGAGGTGATTGGGCACACAAAAATGAACCCGTTCATTTTGAAAGCCTAATTACCAGTCATTCCTCCTAATAATTGAAAATCAAAAAGCACCAAGGATCAGCCCATCCTCACAAGTGAAATCAATCCTCCTGAATCCGTTTGTTAGCTTCTTTTAATTTTCTACTTGTGGAGGATGATTGGTAACGGGGAGCTGGTAGCAATACTGGCTCCCCTATTTTTATTCTACTGTATATTTTATTTCAGCAGTTGCCCGTGGAGTTTCTGAGCCATTTAATTGCTTCATAGCAAATGGACCATTGTTCTTACTTAATTCTATACGGAGGTATAACTTAAGATGGTTCTCAACAGTTTGTCCATCCCATCCCTGTTTTGTAACCTTTAGGTTAGCTTGAAATCCTTTCTTTACAGGCCCTATGGTTGTTTCCCATGTTTGTTTTTGATTTATGACAAGCGGCAGGGTGGAATTTTCCCCGCTTAATTGGACGTCCAATTTACCGCCAGAATAAATGGTTGAGCTCTCTACCTTATACTTCACATAGTAATCATCATTCACATGAGAATTAGTATCTGATTTACTGCATGCTGAAAAAAAAATACACAGGGACAGTAGAAAAAAAAGTTTTGACATGTGTGTCATAGCACGATATTTTTTACAAAGTTATAAATTATTTAATATGAAACTACAAACAGCAGCCCGCAAAAGGGCAAAAATTAAAATGGCTCTACAGGGACCCAGTGGTTCTGGAAAGACCTATTCCTCTCTTTTGATAGCCAATGGCTTATGCCCTAATTGGTCAAAAATAGCTGTCATTGATACAGAAAATGGCAGTGCTGACCTTTATGCTCACCTGGGTGGATACCAAGTATTATCCCTTACTGCCCCCTTCACCCCTGAAAGATACATACAGGCTATTGAGGTGTGTGAAAAGGCAGGCATGGAAGTGATCATCATTGACTCATTAACCCATGAATGGGAGAACTTGATTGACTTTCATTCAAGCCTACAGGGCAACAGCTTCACCAATTGGGGGAAAATTACCCCACGGCACAATGCCTTTGTTCAAAAGCTCCTGCAATCCCAGGCACACATCATTTCCACCATTAGAACCAAGCAGGACTATGTGCTCAATGACAGGAATGGTAAAATGGTGCCTGAAAAGGTGGGACTGAAATCTGTCCAGCGAGACGGGATGGAATATGAGTTCACCCTTGTATTTGATGTTGATATGAGGAATAACGCAACAGCCAGTAAGGACAGAACAGGACTGTTCTATGGCAAGCCAGAGGCCAAATTGGGTATTCATACGGGTGCTACCATCAAGGACTGGTGTGAGCGTAATGAGGACGAAGAATCCATTGATATTTCTGTGAGGATTAATGATTGTCGCAGTATTCAAGAACTCCTTGATTTGTACAAGCAATATCCTCAATACAGGGAAGCTAGAAAGGCTGAATTCGAGCAGCAGAAGCGTAAGCTCATTTTACAACAGGAAACAGCTAGTTCATCACTTACCAAAAACATCAATCCCAATGGAACACATCATTAATGAATTCAACTCTCTGGAAAATCTTCCTATGGTTTTACAACCCGCTAAAAAGGAGCAATCCAATACTAAGGCATTTATTGAAGCAAACACTATTCAGGTGCCCTTTCAAGAGGTTAGAAATGACCATATTATTCCAGTTTTCGTGAGGGATAATGAACCACTCATCAGCCACGCAGAGTTTGTGGATGCCACTGCTGAAATAGCGACAGAGATATTCCATGGAGAACACATTTTAAAGCCCTCTGTGAGGCTCTCTCATCCCATCAAGGGTAGAATACCAGATGCCAAGGATAAGCCCGCCCATTTGCTGCTAGACAGGGAAAAAACCATCTATTACGAACGCATGATGTTTGTGATAGAAATTCCCTCTATCCAGAATGAAATAGACGGCAATCATTTATCCCTGACAATTGGGGGTGTTAAAGCCTACAATCTGGATAATCTGTATAGTAGGGCAAAGAGTGATCAGCACTTCAAAGTATTTGTTGGCTTTAAAAACAGGGTATGTACCAACCTCTGTGTTTGGACGGACGGCTTCTTGGGAGAGCTAAAAGTGAAGTCCCTTGACCAGCTCAAAGCTTCAATACAGATGTTGATTACTGGGTATAATCAGGAGCAGCATCTATACCAGATGAAGCAGTTAGCTGATAACTACATTACAGAGCAACAGTTCGCCCACCTGATTGGAAGATGTAGAATGTACCACCACATGCCAGCAGAATACAGGAAGGATATTCCTGCTTTGCTGTTTGGTGACCAGCAGATTAATACGGTTGTTAGGGACTTCTATAAAGACAGCAGTTTTTCCAGAGATGCTTTTGGGAATATTAATCTTTGGAAGCTGTATAACCTGCTCACTGGTGCAAATAAAAGCAGCTATATTGATAGCTTCCTGGAACGTAGTGTAAATGCTTTTGACCTGTTAACAGACCTAAACCACTGCGTAGAACACAAACGACAAAGTTGGTACCTGAATTAATCACAGATCCCCACGTAACGGTGGGGATTTTTTTTACCCTAAAATCATTCATCATGAAAAAAATGTTCAATAATGTGGCTGAGATTGAAGTGGTCTATAAGCCAGCCATATCAGATAAACCCATTATTTCCAGCTCACTGGATGCCTACAATGTATTAGTCAAATTTTTCCCCATTGAAACATTGTCTCTGCAGGAAAGATTTGTGGCTTTGTACCTCAACCGTTCTAATCGTGTAATTGGAGTATATCCCATGTCTGTTGGGGGAATTACAGGTACGGTGGTTGATGTTAGATTACTCTTATCTGTAGCCCTTAAAACGGCCGCCACAGGCATCATTTTAGCCCATAATCACCCCTCAGGAAATCTGAAACCCTCAGAAGCAGACAAGGAGCTCACGAACAAAATAAAAAAAGCTAGTGAGTATATGGATATCAAGCTGTTAGATCACCTGATAATTGCTCCAGAAGGCAGATATTTGAGTTTTACGGAAGAGGGCCATCTGTGAGCCTAATTGAAATTACAGTGCTTAACATTGTAAACAGGAAAGGTTGTTAGTTGGATGCGACATTTTGCGACATTCGGCATAAATTATGTGTCGGATGTCGAATTGTGTCGATGAAAATGCAAATGTTTGCAAACATTGTTATTAAAAATATTCCCTAAAGCTAAATTATTGATTAGGGAGCTTTTTAGACGACTATTATTATTTGTGTGCAAATTATGAATTTATTATATTTGATTACTCGGCAACAAACATTCGCATATCTACCCTTTTTTGGATGTATACCAACAACAATAGGACAAATGAGTACAATGTCCGATGCTATCAAAAAAACAGGATATTCGACATTTTAACGGGAAAATTTGAATAGATAATTTAAAAAGTACATTACATGCTAGTTCAACAATTGAAACAACTTCAGGATAAGCTTAAAAAGCTTAAGTCGCAAAAAATCATTTCTGAAGAAGACGCGAAAGAAATCAGGAGAATAGAAAAATGGTTTGAAGAATTTAATAAAGCAGAGTGATAATGCCGTGCTTGGTAGACAGTGAAGTGCTTCGAAATCACCAACTTCTTTTAGCTACAAAACATTTGGAACAATATTTAAGAATTATATACATGGCAAAAAGTACAACAAAAACTAAACCTGAAATAGAACCGACTTTTTTGATTAAATCTAAAGGAGTATTCAAAGAAGAACTACAAGAACGTATTTTTCTTGGTGAAGAACTACTTAAAACGAATATTCAGACAATGATTGATTTTGAACGTTTTAAAAAGGAATATTCTTCATGGCATGACTATAATCTTGAATTGCTCAAACAATCATTTAATGTACCATATAATGAATACCGAAAACAATATAATGAAATTGGTGAGTGGGGTTCTTTTATACTCAGTGGACGCACAAATCCAGCGCATGAAGTAAAAGATTTTATTGATAAATTCAATTCAAAAGTTGATACTCTCAAGAAACTTGTTCAAAAGACAGATTTATTAAAATCTTCTGAGGTGGAATCAGAAGGCACTCAGAACAATGAAACAGAGTTTGATAGAACACAGATATTTATAGTTCATGGTCATGACGATTTAGCTAAAGTTGAAACAGCAAGATTCATTCAACAACTTGGTTTTAAACCAATTATTTTACATGAACAAGCAAGTTCTGGATTAACTATAATTGAAAAAATTGAAAATTATTCAAATGTTGGTTTTGGAGTAGTGCTTTATACACCCTGCGACTTAGGTGCTAAAAAAGGCACTGAAACTGAACTAAAGCATAGAGCAAGACAAAATGTTGTTTTTGAACATGGATATTTGATTGGAAAAATAGGACGTAAAAATGTTGCAGCGTTAGTTAAGGGTGATATAGAGACGCCTAATGATATTTCAGGAGTTGTTTACATTTCAATGGACAAGGATTGGAAATTAGGCCTAGCAAAGGAATTGCGAAATAGCGGGTACCCAATTGACATGAATAAAGTTATATAAAATACTGTGTCTAACAGCACCTATACGAAAGTGGCGGATAAGTGGTTAAATGAAGTTTTGCGATCCATATCAAGTTCACTGCGGTTGACATTTATGAATCGGTATATTTATCATAGTAGCTCTTAATTATATATAATAATTTATTTCAAAATCTTCTAAATTTTTTTTATAGATAAAGAAATTAGGAACATGGTTAAAAATTTTAAAATGTTACCACCTGATAAAATTAAGGAAGAGCTTGCAATTTGGGAAGCTGAATGGAATTTGAGGAAGAGTTTAAACCCCAATGCCAGGGTAATTGATGCTAAATTGAAGCAATTAAAATGTGTTTTAAATAAAACGAAAATTCCAACCTCAAATTATATGATAAATGCAATTTCAGCAAATAGCTTGTATAATGAATTGAAATATTTAAGTAAAGTAAAAAAAATAGGATATAAAATAGAGTTAATGACTAACCCCGTAAGCGATTATATAAAAATATTCAAGAAGCATGAATCTACTTTTGATGATAAAAAATATTGGAAAGAACTTGCTTATGTATATATTCTTCAGAATTATAGAAAAATACCCTATTCTACGTTTTACAAGTTGTTTTCTTCAAAACGAAAATACAGAGACGTGCTTATGACAAAAGAGGAGAAAAAGATTTTAACGGCTTTACCTGATTATATTACAATTTACAGAGGTGGCTCAGTTGATGAGGAGGTATCAAAAAAATATGGTATTAGCTGGACATTAAATAGGAAAATTGCCAAAAACTTTCAGAAAGTAAAAGCTATTCGTGATAAAAAAGTGATGAAAGTGTTTGAGATGAAAATACATAAGTCACAGGTGATTGCATATTTTAATCAAAGGGAAGAGGATGAGATAATTTACATTCACAAACATAAGTGAGATTGATCTTTATCCTGTAAATTCTTCTTTGATACTTTTATTTATCTCTTAATTTAGTGCAAATTTCTCCCTATCATGCCCCTTTCCTGGAATGAAATAAAGAGCCGCGCAGTAACATTCAGTAATGAATGGAGAAACACTTCCAGAGAGGAAGCAGATGCTAAACCCTTTCTGATAGAATTCCTGCATATTTTTGGTATTTCTCAGAAGCGGGTAGCCACATTTGAACATCGTGTACGTAAGTTGAATGATGCTTCAGGGTACATTGACCTTTTATGGCCAGGCACCCTGCTGGTAGAAATGAAATCTAAGGGGCAGGATCTTGAAAAAGCATACCAACAGGCAAGGGAATATTGTCATGGATTACAGGACTATGAGCTTCCTAAACTTATATTGATATGTGACTTTAACCAGTTCCATGTTTACCAGGATAATGGCGTCACCTCCAAGTTTGAATTAGCCCAATTAATTGAAAACCTGCAGATTTTCGAAGAGCTGGCAGGTTATCAAAAGCGTAATTATTATGATGAGGATCCAGTAAACATAGCTGCGGCAGAGTTAATGGGTAAACTCCACGACCAGCTT
The DNA here is from genome assembly GCA_020403455.1 of Chitinophagaceae bacterium. Taxonomy (GTDB): domain Bacteria; phylum Bacteroidota; class Bacteroidia; order Chitinophagales; family Chitinophagaceae; genus Sediminibacterium. Next base: position 6,692 of record JADBXP010000017.1, on the reverse strand, counting down.
AAAGATGTTGGTTATACGGGCGCAGCTTTGGAAGCCTATCTTGTAAGATTGCTTTTTATATTATTTGCTGATGATAGTACCATTTTCCAGAAGGGAATATTTTTTGACTATGTTGAACTCAGAACAAAGGAAGATGGCTCTGATTTAGCCATGCACCTGGATCAATTATTTCAGGTGCTGGATACTCCTGAGGATAAGAGGTTAAAAACCCTGGATGAACAGCTCAATCAGTTCCCTTATGTTAATGGTAGACTTTTTGCTGAAAGGTTACCAACAGCTGCTTTCACCAGCCAGATGCGGCAAATACTGCTGGACTGCTGTAAACTTGACTGGGGTAAAATATCACCTGCCATCTTTGGCTCTCTATTCCAGTCTGTAATGGATAGTACAGCACGAAGAAATTTAGGTGCACACTATACCAGTGAGAAAAACATCATGAAACTTATTAAACCACTGTTCTTGGATGAACTTTGGGAAGAGTTTCATGCAGCTGGTGAAAACCACAATAAACTTAAATCCCTGCATGGTAAGATTAGCAAGCTCCGTTTTCTTGACCCAGCCTGTGGATGTGGTAATTTTCTCATTACCGCTTACAGGGAACTGAGAATGCTGGAACTTGCTATTGTTGAGAAACTGCTGAAAGGGCAGATGGTAACCAATATCAACCAGTACTTCCTTGTTGACCTAGATCAGTTTTATGGTATAGAACTTGGCGAGTTTCCTTCTCAAATAGCTGGTGTAGCTATGTTCCTGATAGACCATCAGTGTAATATGATGGTATCAGACCGTTTTGGGGAGTACATACCACTGATACCACTGCAGAAGAGTGCTATTATAGTAAACGAGAACGCTCTTAGAATAGATTGGCAAAGCATTATTAAGCCTTTAGAAGGCGAAATAGAAGATCCTAGGTACAACTATATCTTAGGAAACCCTCCATTTATTGGTCATCAATTAAGAACAAGTAGTCAAGTAGAGGACATGGATAGAATCTTCAATGACGCAAAAAAAAGTGGTAGGTTAGACTATGTAGCCTGCTGGTTTGTTAAAGCTATGGAGTACATGGATATTAATAAAAAAGTTAGCCAAACTAATACAGTAACTTCATTTGTTTCAACCAATTCTGTATGTCAAGGAGAACAAGCTGAAATACTTTGGTCGGATCTTCTTATAAAAAAATCTGGTGTAATACACTTCGCATACAAACCCTTCAAATGGACTAATGAAGCCAAAGGACAAGCTGCGGTAATTGTGATAATAGTTGGCTTTTCTAACTTTGAAAACAACAAGAAAATTATATTTAATGAAACAAAAAATGGTGAGTTAGAAGTTCACAATGCAAAAAATATAAACGGGTACCTGGTAGATGGTAAAAATATCATTATAACATCTCGCAGTAAAAAAATACATCAATACCCTGAAATAACAAAAGGTAGTCAACCGACCGATGGTGGCTTTTTCTTTTTCACTGAAGATGAATTAAATGACTTCCTAGTAAAGGAGCCTACTGCACGGATATTCATAAGACCCTTCATTGGTGCAGTAGAATTCCTGCATAATATAAAAAGGTATTGCTTATGGTTGAAAGATGCTCCACCAAACATCATAGCTAACATGCCATTAGTAAGAGAAAGGCTTAATAAAATTCGAGATGTTAGAGCTGCAAGCCCAACAAAATCTGTTCAAGAGTACGCAAAATTTCCTACACTATTTAGTCAAGATAGACAGCCTTCCACTCCATATCTTGTCATTCCAAGACACTCTTCCGAAAATCGGACCTACATTCCTATAGGTTATATGGACTCTTTAACTATATGTGGTGATGCCAACTTGTTAATACCTGAACCTTCATTGTTTGTTTTCGGCGTACTACAATCATTAACACATATGACCTGGACTAAGTATATATGTGGAAGGATAAAATCAGATTTTAGATATTCATCAGCCGTATACAATAACTACCCCTGGCCAGAAGCTCCCTCAGATAAGCAGAAACAATCAGTTGAAGAAGCTGCTCAAGCTGTGCTAGATGCACGTGCTCAGTATCCTGATAGTAGTCTTGCAGATCTGTATGATCCTAATACAATGCCACCAGTACTTGTAAAAGCTCATCAGCAGCTGGATAAGGCTGTTGATCTTTGCTACAGACCACAGCCCTTTACTTCTGAAGCAAAGAGAATTGAGTACCTTTTTGAGCTATACGAGAAATATACAGGGGGTTTATTTCAGCCTGATAAAAAAAAGAAAAAATTAAATAGTACATTTTAGCTTATATCGTTTTACTTGGATGATTTTAACAGAGATTCTAATTTGTCTTCTAGCCCCTGAGAAATAATGAAATTTTCAATATGACGAAATGCTTTCTCTTTATGTCCGAATGCATCAAATATTTTAATTGTACCAAAAACAACCAGCTCTAAAAATTTGAAGTAATGTTCAGAAAAACGTAAATGATTGTTTGCTTTCCATAAATTCATTGCAGGAATAAATAATTCATCAAATTTGTTTATCTCTGAATAACCATTAATCATTGTATAATGAAAACCTGTCCATAATAATTCATAACATCCTTTTACATCTGTTTCAATTGTATAGGATTTTGTTTCTTGATCGAGAATATCAAAGAGGTCTTTTTCAAACAAAATACGTGGGCCTTTAATTTTATTTTCTAACTCTACAGCTCTTACTACTGCTTTTCCCGCTAAATTTGTAACGTTTGTAAGTTTATTGTTGACGATCCCTTGAAGTTCAATTGGGATCACTTCACCTAAAGTAATTCCACCTCTAAATAAAGTGGGATAGAAATTCTCAATGATTGTCTCTTTTTTTGTATTAAATTTTACAATTGTTGGGTTGCTTGGATCATCTGGATTATAGTAATGATATGATGTAAATGTAAAGCAGTTTAGAATAAATGAACCCAATTGTTTTAAAAATAGATTGGGATTATTCGATGTAATAAATATACTATCTGAAAAGGGCAGAAAATAATTAAAAGTACTTACAAGATTTTGTTTTGCTAATTTTTCGATTATAGGATTGTTTTTTATTGAGGAGGAAAAAATTTGTTCATCAATTTTTTTTACTCCTAGTATTGCTTGATAATTATTGAAAGTCATCAATGCATCCTTAGTATTCTCTCTTACATGATTTGAAAAAGCTAGTAAATCTAAAAATGCAACTACTTGGTTTTCATTCATATGATTTAATTTAATTGTTATTATTGTCGTTCCAATGAAGTGGAGTTATATTTAACCAGAATTAATCGTCAGCTTATAAAATAATTAGAAGGGGGTTGTTTCATCCTCATTCGAATAATATATTTGCAAATTTGGAAAAATAAATTCATCAAAATAATGTTGTGTTATTGTATTAAAAATTGTATCGAGATCGTAATTAGTGTATTTTATATCTCTTAATGCCTTACTAAATATAGTTTGGTCAAAACACTCTCCCCAACAACTAAAACAAATTCCATTTTGAACATGTTTATATTGTGGTATGTAACCCATGCCAAAACAGCGATAACAAAAATAATTTCTAACTGTAGTTGAGACTAAAACATTGTGCATTAATTTATATACAGGTATACTTTTATTGTTATGCCGATTTTGATGATGTTCTCTGCATAGTGTAACTAAAGCTTCATTACGAATATCCCAAGGAAGTTTATCAGTAATATAATAATTATGATGCACTTCCAGTCTTTCGTGATATATGTTACATTCTTGGCATTTAAAATTATCTCTAATTAATATTTCAATTCTCTTTCTACTCCATTCATATGTATTTAGTAAATCTACATATTTGATATCCCTTATATTGTTTTCTTGTACGAGTTGATATACAGATTTTCTTTGAAATATTATGCTCATTTGTTCATTCTTCCATTTCATAAATAATTCACTATTCTTAGATTCGATTACTGGTTCAAGCGGCTGTGGTGGTTGATGGTTAATAGTTGTATTTGTAGGGGCAGGTTTATATGGAGAATTTTCTTTTCCATTATAATTCGGTCTTTTGGAATTGTTAATATATTCTTTGAATATGAACAGGAATAATATTATTCCAATTGCCATGAAAGCTTTTATCATATGGTCTTCCATTGTTTCATGTTTTCTAATTATAAATAAAGATTATGCTTATATACATCCCAAAAAATCTGCAAGCATAATTCTTAAATTTTTTCACCACATCCATCAAAGTAATCAAATTGTCGAGTGTACATATGTCAAAAATGGCTTGGCGGTTTATGTCTTTAGATGGGTTAATCTTTCACTGAAATGTATTTGACTTGATGTTGGCGGGTATTTCAGGATTATGATTTTTAACCCTGCTCAATTTAAATATAAAACAATTGCACTATGATTCCAATAGTGACAACCCTCAAAGTTAGCTTACCACAAAATTTCTTTTAAAGAGAGGTATTATCTCCTTTTACGCATGTTCTAACAGCTAAAGCAACACACCTTTTCAAAAAATCTGCTAACTTTATTTCTTTTAATAGAATCAATCATTTGGGTATCGTTTGGGTATCTCAGTTCTTTGTAGAAGTCTACAACACATTTAATTAATTGAATGTCAATATGTTTTGCGTTTGAGCGCACCTGGTTTGGGACCAGGGGGTCGCAGGTTCGAATCCTGTCTTCCCGACGAAACAAGACAACCTTGGCGAGAGCCAGGGTTTTTTTGTGCACGAACGTGAAAGCTTGCTTTCAAGAGTGAGTGCACAAAAAAACCCTAGAAGGCGAAGCCTTCAGGGTTGTGAAGTTTCAGCCCCCCCCACTTGAAGGATCGCCGCAGGCAATCCTGTCTGCGTCCCCGCACTAATGTACAGGGTTCGACATTCCACACTCAGGCTCTACACTCACCACTGACCTGCCCCCCACTTGAAGGATCGCCGCAGGCAATCCTGTCTGCGTGTCCCCGCACTAATGTACAGGGTTCGACATTACACACTCAGGCTCAACACTCACCACTGACCTGCCCCCCACTTGAAGGATTGCCGCAGGCAATCCTGTCTGAGTGTCCCCGCAATGAAGTCCAGGGTTCGACATTACACACTCAGGCTCTACACTCACCACTGACCTGCCCCCCTACTTGAAGGATCGCCGCAGGCAATCCTTCAAGTATTGCACGAGCGTGAAAGCTTGCTTTCAAGAGTGAGTGCACAAAAAACCCCCTAGAAGGCGAAGCATTAAGGTTTGTCGCGTTTCAGCCACCAACCTTAGGGATCGCCGCAGGCAATCCAGTCATCCCGACTTGTTATTTTAGAAAATAACACTTTTTAAAAGAAAATGCCGATCTGTGAGGGTCGGCATTTGTTTTAGTGATTTTTTGAAACAACTAATTGAAATTGTAAGCTTTTTAATGTTTTGGATTTTAGGGGAGCGGACAATGGTTTTTCATAACTTTTCAATTATTTCTTTTATATCAGTAAGAAGTTTTTCGAGATCATTTTTTATTATGTTCCAAACGATTTCATAATCAATTCCCATGTAGTCATGAACGATTCTGTTTCTAAAGCCTCTTAATCTAAACCAATTGATCTCTGGAAATTTATCCTTTATTTCTTCAGGAAGTCTATTTGCTGCCTCGCCAATTATTTCAAAATTCCTTATAACGGCATCAATTGTCTTGCTATCATCTATGAATTGCTGATAAGTTAACTCTAAAGTGTAAATTTTAATCTTTTCTATAGATTCGCAAATATCAGTGAGCAGTAAAGTTGGCTCTCTTTTAGACATATGCTAATTCTGTTTCGATAGACTTGAAATATTTTTTCTTAATTCCTTTCTTTGAAACTAAATCCACTTTAATGTGGAGGATTTGCTCTAATTCTTCTGCTAAGTCTATAAATTCCAAACCAATTGGTCTGTTAAACTCAACCAAAATATCTACATCACTATTTTCCCTTTCCTGCCTGCGAGCATAGGATCCAAAAATAGCCAGTTGACTAAGCCCATACTTGTCTACCAGTTCACTTTTGTGCTTTTGTAGGGTTTCAATAATGGAATTAAGGTTTTCCATAATACAAATATACTAAAGTTCCAGAATCCTTTCATTACCCTTTTCAGACCTAAATGATCAGCTGCTGAGACATGCTAAAATAGTTCAATTTTATTGGTTTTTATCAGTACCAATTTTTTCAAATATTCGAAAACCAAAATAGCATTTTTGACCGCTCCTGTTTTCACTTATCAATACTTTCTCACCCCCTCCCAATCCTCCAAAAAGTTAGAACTCCTGGCAGTCATCCCGACATGTTATTTTAAAAAATAACACTCTTTAAAGCAAAATGCCGATCTGTGAGGGTCGGCATTTCGATTTAAAATCATTACCGACTTTTTTCAGGATTGATGAAAGTATGACCAGCAAACCGAAGTGCAGCTACCCAAGACGACTTATGATAACGCAGTTTCCATTAAATATTTTTACAAAGGGGGTTGCGGCTGATGAAAAGTCCATTTGATGATCTATAATAATTTCATTAAATTTGAATACTACGCAACATATATGCGCATATCTACCTTTTTTGGATGGATATGCGCTATAGAGTAGCGGGTATAAGGTAGTTAGCGGTAATGGTAACGCAGACTCAAGAATCTAACCAATGACTAAACAATTAAAAAAATGATTATGAAGAATAAATTATTTGTATTTTGTTTTCTACTGATTAGCACGACTACTTT
>JADBXP010000016.1 GCA_020403455.1 Chitinophagaceae bacterium | reverse complement strand
GATCACTGCATTTGCTCCGGCTATTGCAGCCAGGGGTGCATTGATTAGTATAACAGGAACTAATTTCAACAATACTTCTGTAGTAACGCTTGGTGGGACTCAAGTTGCTTCATTCACGGTAGTTTCCTCTACATCCATAATTGCTATCGTTGGTAGCGGTTCTTCGGGAGCAGTGAGTCTGACCACTCCTGGCGGTTCGGCTTCGCTGGCAGGATTTACATTCATTCCTGCACCCACGATCACTGCATTTGCTCCAACTACTGCAGCAGCTGAAGCACTCATCACTATCACAGGAACAAATTTCACCGGTACCTCTGTGCTTACTTTAGGCGGTACTCCAGTTGCGTCATTTACGGTAGTTTCCTCTTCATCCATCATTGCTATCGTTGGCAGCGGCTCTTCGGGAGCAGTGAGTCTGACCACTCCTGGCGGTTCGGCTTCTCTGGCAGGATTTACATTCATTCCTGCTCCAACGATCACTGCATTTGCTCCAACTACTGCGGCAGCTGGAGCACTCATCACTATCACAGGAACTAATTTCAACGGCACCTCTGTGCTTACTTTAGGCGGTACTCCAGTTGCGTCATTCAAGGTAGTTTCCTCTTCATCCATCATTGCTATCGTTGGCAGCGGCTCTTCGGGAGCAGTGAGTCTGACCACTCCTGGCGGTTCGGCTTCGCTGGCAGGATTTACATTCATTCCTGCACCCACGATCACTGCATTTGCTCCAACTACTGCAGCAGCTGGAGCACTCATCACTATCACAGGAACTAATTTCAACGGTACCTCTGTGCTTACTTTAGGCGGTACTCCAGTTGCGTCATTCACGGTAGTTTCCTCTTCATCCATTGTTGCGATAGTGGGCAGCGGCTCTTCGGGAGCAGTGAGTCTGACCACACCTGGCGGAACTGCATCACTGGATGGATTTACATTCATAGCACCTCCTACGATTACCTCCTTTTCTCCGACAATTGCTGGGAGAGGAGCAACGATAACCATTAGCGGAACAAATTTCACCGGTACTTTTGCGCTTAGTTTCGGCGGTACCCCGGCTACTTCCTTTACCATCCTTTCATCGACCACCATCATTGCCACTGTTGGTTCCGGTTCATCCGGTGCTGTGAGTTTGACTACCCCCGGCGGCACGGCATCTTTGGCCGGATTTATATTTATACCTGCCCCCATCATTACTTCCTTCACACCAACGGCTGCAGCTGCAGGCATGGCAATTACTATCACAGGCAACCATTTCACAGGTACTTTTGCACTTACACTGGGCAGCACCCCGGTCGCTTCCTTCACAGTTCTTTCATCGACCACCATCGTTGCCATTGTCGGTTCCGGTTCTTCCGGTGCTGTGAGTTTGACCACCCCGGGTGGCAGCGCATCATTGGCAGGATTTAGATTCCTGCTTTACCCACCTGATTTCATACCCAACATCTCCAATGCATTTTCGCCCAACGGCGATGGCATCAATGATGTCTGGGTGTTAAGATTTCTGCAGGATTATCCGAATGCAACCGTCCAAATCGTCAACCGATACGGACAGGTAGTATTCCTCAGCACAGGATATTCGCAACCCTGGGATGGTAAATACAGGGGACAGGACTTACCCATTGGTACCTATTATTATCTCATTAACCTGCGCAATGGCAAGCCAACCATTGTGGGATCAGTTACTATAGTAAAATAAAGACAGTGTGTCTGCCTGTTGAAAGTCTCAAGTGATTTCTTCTACCAAGAGATTAAATCCGATTATTAAATCTGTTATGGAATGAATCGGTTTGAATACCTGGGAAGGTGCCGAGTAGCACCCCCATTTTTATTGCTCTGAAACCGGATTAAATTGTACACTATCAATAGGGTACTTATGTAACAACTGCTCAATAAATCTTGGATGTTTATCCCTCCATTTCATCCAAATCAACAACATGAGTTTGGATTGTACCCTGGTCGCCTCCGGGCTGTTTTGGCGTTCAGCAATTGCATAATCCGGCACAGTCATCGAAGTACTGTCAACCGAATAGTTCCTCATTTCTTGTGCCAACAACCTGTTTCTGATCACTCTTGCCCAGGTAATTTTATCTTCTGCATTGAATTCCTGCAGTGCTTCTCTCATCAACTGACCCAATTCCTCGCGGGACAATTGCCGGATTTGTTTCCATCCTTGCTGCAAGGTGATCAAATCATTGTCTTCCTGCAAACTCACAGTCTGAATAATGTCAGGAGAAGCAACTGCGACGGTTGTCGCGTTATCGGAGTTCTTTTCCTCCCCTCGGCCCATTGCTATTTTCCTGGCAGCTGATTGTTGTACCTTTTTTTTCTGTTGGTTGGCAGTTGTAGTGAATGATGTATTCTTTTGAAGTCCTTTGACCATTGGTATTTTTATTCCTTCTGAAACGGTCATAGGAAGCAAATTCCCGGATGGAATGGGAGAGAACAGTTTTGAAAATTGAATCCCCATCACTATCCCGAAAAATGCAATCCAATAAAAATAGGTCGCCGGAGCCCTTTTTTGGGGGCTACCCCCTGTCATCCGTAAAATGCGATTCAGCAACTCCCGATCAGTACCAACAGCTCCAAGCGTTCCACCGAAGGAAATTCCCTGACGGGCACACCAATTGAGGGCTGTTACATAATCAAGCGGTAGGGTGCCTCCGGCCAGCACTTCATCATCACAACATTCCTCCCTCAACAAGCGAATGATTCGAAATAAATCGCGTGCAAAAAGGTTGAAAAAAAAGGTCATCTCCATCAAGGCCATAATACGTTGGAGCAAAAAATCGTTGCGCCTGATATGAGCTAGCTCATGCAATAAAATAGACTCAAATTCATTGATAGTCAAATTATTAATACTGGCTACCGGAAATAAAATTACAGGTCGAATCCAGCCGAAAGTGAATGGTGAACTGATTCGATCACTGAAAAAAACTTGTATAACTCCCTGCCTTGAAGTGTTACCTGTATGCCTGTCAACCATCGACTTCCATTCACCGGTCATCGGTATTGTTTCACTCAGTAACCGCCTTAAACAGTAGTTGCTATAGAAAAACCGCACCACGCGAAAACTGAGTCCAAACATATACAAACATGCCGCAACATTCATCCAAACCTGTGGGATGTCAAATTGAGTTGTCCAACTAAGTTGGTGAAAAGCAATAGAGCTAACGAACTTACCCCCTGCCAAATACAGTATGAAAATAGCTAACCACCCAACGAATAGCGTAGTTACCAAAATGCTCGCGAGTCGATAGGCATGAACGGGTCGCAAAGGCATCAACCAGTCGATAAATCGGTAACACAACCAAAGGCCTGCAGCCAGCCAAAGACTGTCCGCCAATGAATACACCAATGATATGACCATTTGCTGCGCCGGCATTCCTACTTATTTTTCAATTGGGCAATGACTGCTTCTATTTCTGCCAATTCCGCAGCATTGGGGGCATGGTTGCCCAATGCCTGTAGAACCAATTGGGAACTATTGCCCCCAAATAGGGTATCAATCATTTTTCCTACCAAATGTTGTTGGGTATTCTCTTTACTAATGTTGGGGCGGTATATATGTACCTTACTGCTGTCATCGCGTAACACAATTCCCTTTTCATGCATGATTTGCATGAGTTTTAAAGTTGTAGTGTAGCCACTGTTTTTATGCTCACTCAAAACCTCGTGCACTTCCCGCACGCTCGCCTGACCCTTGTCCCACAAGACTTGCAGAATGGCCAGTTCACTTTCCGTTGGCTTTGGAACAACATTAACTTCCATATATACGATTTTATTCGTAGCAAGTTACACAGCCCCGGATTGTCCCCCAATTTAATTTTTGTTAAACAATATCGGCAGTGGGCAAAAAAAATCCGCCCCCATACGGGAAGCGGACTTCTTATCCTATGAAAGCAAAGAGACTATTGTTGGGTGCGCAACTGTAATTTGGCAGAAGGTGTAGTTGGAAGCAGGGCCTTGTAGGGGGCAATAGCTGCTGAATCCAATTCTTTTCCGTTGACCTTTAATATGCCATTTTCAAACAGTACCTCCAGTTTTCCGTCCTTCTCATATCCGTCTTTTTTAAGGGCTTCCAAGAGTTGCATTGGATTTCCCTTTTTTTCCTCGATGGCTACTACAGTGCTTTGTCCAGGGGTACCTTGGATAGTAGTGATATTTGAAGTACTGTCGGTAAGAATTACTTCTACCTGACGCTCCTGAATGCCGGCAGCCTTTACTTTATCAGCATGCATGTGCGACAGGGTAGGAGCTATAACCAGAGAAACGATGGACATCAATTTGATCAGGATATTCATAGAGGGTCCGGAAGTGTCTTTAAAAGGATCACCAACCGTATCACCTGTTACAGATGCCTTGTGAGGTTCAGATTTCTTATAATATACTACACCATTGATTTCTACACCACTTTCGAATGATTTCTTGGCATTGTCCCATGCACCACCGGCATTGTTCTGGAACATTCCCATGAGAACACCACTTACAGTAGCACCTGCCAGGAATCCACCTAACACTTCAGCACCGAGTCCGAAGCCAATGATCAATGGACTGATAATGGCGATAGCGCCGGGGAGCAACATTTTTTTCAGGGATGCTTCAGTAGAAATAGCCACACATTTATCATATTCCGGCTTGCCCGTACCTTCCATGATACCCGGAATATCGCGGAACTGGCGACGAACTTCTTCCACCATGGACATAGCTGCTTCACCAACGGCACGAATGGCCAGGGAGGAGAAGATATAAGGAATCATACCTCCTACAAAAAGACCTGCCAACACATCGGCATGATAAATATCAATTCCGGAGATGCCGGCAATTCCTACAAACGCTGCAAAGAGTGCGAGGGCAGTCAAAGCAGCAGAGGCGATGGCAAAACCTTTACCGGTAGCGGCAGTGGTATTACCAACGGCATCGAGAATATCTGTTTTTTCACGAACATCTTTGGGCAATTCACTCATTTCCGCGATACCTCCGGCATTGTCCGCAATAGGTCCAAATGCATCGATAGCGAGCTGCATCGCGGTTGTTGCCATCATACCTGCGGCAGCGATAGCAACCCCATAGAGACCTGCAAAATAATAAGAGCCGTAAATTCCCGCAGCGAGCACCAGAATGGGTAAGAAAGTTGATTCCATACCAATGGCCAATCCACCAATAATATTGGTAGCATGACCGGTGGAAGATTGTTTGATGATGCTGTTAACGGGGCGTTTACCCATGGCAGTATAGTATTCCGTGATGATACTCATCAGGGTTCCAACTGCAAGTCCCACAAGTATGGCAGCGAATACATTCATCGGTGTGAAAGTGAATCCGCGCAACACCATGCTCTCGGGTAATATATTTACTGTAAGGAAATAACAAGCAATGGCAGTCAGGATGATGGATCCCCAGTTACCCATGTTCAGGGCTTTCTGCACACCGGCAGTATTAACGCCGGCAGCATCAGAGATCCGCACAAAGAAAGTAGCAACGATAGAGAAGATAATACCGACACCGGCTATCATCATAGGTAATAAGATGGCAGATATGCCATTGAACTGATCAGCAAGTGGCAGTTGGTTGGCACCGGTAACTTCACGTCCGAGTACCATGGTAGCCAGAACGGTTGCAACATAGCTTCCAAAGAGGTCGGCGCCCATACCGGCAACGTCACCTACGTTATCACCTACGTTATCTGCAATAGTAGCTGGATTGCGGGGATCATCTTCAGGGATACCTGCTTCTACTTTTCCCACCAGGTCAGCACCCACATCGGCAGCTTTGGTATATATACCACCACCTACGCGGGCAAAGAGAGCGATACTTTCCGCACCAAGCGAAAATCCGGTTAAAACTTCAATGGCTCTTTTCATTTCTTCACTATCAACAGCAGCTCCGGGAGCCAAGAGTTGGCGAATGATGATGAATAAGCCACCTAATCCAAGTACTGCAAGTCCGGCCACACCCATACCCATTACAGAACCTCCCGTGAAGGATACCTGTAATGCCTTGCTTAAGCTACTTCTGGCAGCTTGTGCTGTGCGAACATTGGCGCGGGTAGCTATTTTCATTCCGATGAAACCGGCCAGTGCACTGAAGAGTGCACCAATGATGAATGAAACAGCAATGCTCCAGTGGCTGTTTTTGTCTGAATAACCCATCACACCCAGCAATAAGGCTACGATGATTACAAAATAGGTCAGGATTTTATACTCCGCTTTCAGGAAGGCCATGGCTCCTTCAGCGATGTAATTGCTGATCTCTTTCATCCGGTCTGTACCGGCATCCTGGCGGGAAACCCAATTGAATTTAATAAGGGTAAAGAGCAGTCCGATAATACCCATAACCGGAACCGCGTAAATGATTTGTTGCGTCATAAGCAATGTATGTCTGGTCTTTTACTAAAAAAGTCTGCAAAAATAAGGGAATTGAACAAAAAACAGGTTGAAAACAGGGCTTGTTTCGGGGTAAATTAGGTCAATTTTCCAAAACCGTGGTATCTGCAATCCCGGTAAATATACCACTCATTTTTCCTGCTGCCCAGATATTTCGGTTGAATTTATTGCCCAATACGATTACCACGGCATCTTCCGCAATGAGTCGTTTAAAAACGGTGTTGTTCCCATGCCACCATCCATTGTGGTATATTACGGGGGGGGCATCGGTGGGCAGATAGAGGTGCCAGCCTAAACCATAATTTCGGTTACCCCTGGTTTCTTTGCTATACGGTTGGTAGGCAAGATTTTCCAATGTGGCAAGACTGACGAACTTACCCGATTTTAGCGCCTCATTCCATTTGAACAAATCCCTTACCGTACTATATACATTTTTATCTCCGTACACCACATCAAACGTCCCAAGGGGGTATGGACTATTCCTATAATCATAGGAGGGAACATAGGAAGCTGTATCCCTGCTACTAAAAACAAAACTGTTCTGCATCCCGAGGGGGGTAAACAAACTGTCTTTCAGGTACTCGGGATATGTTCTTCCTGTTACTTTCTCGATTACCATCGCTAACAGAACATAATTGGTATTGCAATATTGATAACGGCTATCGGGAGCATAAGTTACCGGAACTTTGTAGCGCATCATATAATCAACCACATCTCTGTTAGTCGCCAATCCTTTGAACCGATTGGGGTCTGCGTAATAAACTTTTCGGGTGTACCACTTGCCCCGCTTGTTTTTCGATCTCACCAACCGGTACCCTGTTTCATTCATAAAATATTCATACTTGGGCAAACCGCTGCGGTGATTGAGTAGTAATTGTAGCCGGATACCCTTGTAAGGGAAGCCGGGGATATATGTTTCCACCGGATCATTCAGGTCTAGTTTACCCTGTTCGTACAAACGAAGAATAGCGGTTGCTGTGAAAGTTTTTGTGATGGAAGCAAGGTGGAAGGTACTTTGTGAATCAATCAACTCCCGGGTTTTTCTATTATAAACTCCCTGGTAATCTTCAAAAACAATCTCACCACTTTTTGCCACTAAAATTCCTCCACTAAAACCCGTATTGAGCAATAGGGATTGGTACATGGGTTGTATAGCCCGCCGATAATTTTCTTTTTCTTCAGTACTTAATCTTACGGAACTGACGCTGGGATTGATCGATTCATTTCCCGTAGTATCGGTTCCTGAGTTACAGGACAAAACAAGCAGGGCAACAATTGACATCATCATAATACGATACATTCCGTTCAGTACTAATATGTTTGCAAAGATAATTGTTGTGAGGGGAGAACATGTATCATAGTGGATAAGTAGATATATTTACGGGAGATATTTACATTTACTTTTGAGTTATGAGTCAACAGAAAACTACCAGTTTCCCCAAAGAAAGAATCAATATTTTATTTCTTGAAAACATCAGTGATGCTGCTATTCGTCTTTTCAAACAAAATGGATATGTGAATGTTCGCAAAATTACAGGTGCATTGGGGGAACAGGAATTAATGCGTGAGTTAAAAGACGTTCATCTGTTGGGAATACGATCCAAAACGCGAATCAGCAAAAAAGTGTTGGCAGCAGCACCCAAGCTCCAGGCAATTGGATGTTTTTGTATCGGTGTTAATCAGGTTGACCTCCAGGCAGCCACTGAAGCCGGTGTGGTTGTTTTCAACGCTCCTTACAGCAATACCCGCAGTGTTGCGGAATTGGTGATTGGTGCTGCAATTATGCTCATCAGACGCATTCCCGATAAGAATAAAGCTGCCCATGAGGGAATATGGATGAAAGAGGCCAGGGGAAGTTTTGAATTGCGGGGTAAAACCATGGGCATCATTGGCTATGGGAATATTGGTTCACAGGTGAGCGTATTGGCAGAAGCGCTGGGCATGAAGGTTTTGTTTCATGACATCGAAACCCGGCTCCCCCTCGGAAATGCAGAAGCAGCTAAGAACCTCAAAGATCTGGTCAGTAGGGCAGATGTGATTTCACTACATGTGCCCGAAACAGAACTAACGAAGAATCTGATCAATCGTTCAGTTTTAAAATCTACGAAACAGGGTGCTATTGTCATTAACTATGCCAGAGGGGAAGTGGTTGACCTGGATGCTTTGGCAACTGCCTTGGTACAGGAATCTATCGGTGGTGCTGCCATCGATGTATATCCTTTTGAGCCAGAAAAGAATGGCGAAAGCTTCGAGTGCCCTTTACAGGGACTTCCCAATGTATTATTAACTCCGCACATTGGGGGTAGTACCCAGGAAGCCCAGGAAAATATTGGTGCTGACGTGAGCATGAAGCTGTTCCAATATCTCGAGCGAGGCATCACCGCCGGGTCACATTCAGTGCCGGCTCTATCCCTGCCTCCTGTAGAAAATGCCCACCGCATTTTGCACATACACAAAAATGTTCCCGGTGTGCTTACTGCCATCAACGCTGCATTGTCCGGAAACCATATCAATATTGTTGGTCAATACCTTACAACCAATTCACTCATTGGCTATGTGGTGCTGGATGTCGACAAGCGACTTTCCCAAAAAGCAATGGGTTTGCTGAAGGAAGTGAAGCACACCATCAAGGTGAGGGTTTTGTATTGATTTTTTAACGAAATGACAAGCAGCTATTCAAGCGGGTCATTTTGGAAATGCTTCCGGCCTTCGTAACTTTGCAGTATATTATAATTATGGAAACCATTACCGACATACCCGTACAACTCACTCCCGGTGCTATCGCTGAAATAAAGCGACTCATGCAAGAACCAGGATTTGACAACAGCCAGCGTTTGCGCATTGGCGTGAAAGGGGGCGGTTGTAGTGGAATGACCTACATTTTAGGTTTTGAGACACCTACTGAGGAAGACCAGCAGTTCTCTATTGAGGGAATTCCCTGCATCATGAATAAAAGCCACGAACTATATCTTTATGGAATGCAGGTGGACTGGCAAGGCGGACTTAACAGCCGTGGATTCACATTCTCCAATCCCAATGCCAGCAAAACTTGTGGCTGCGGCACTTCTTTTGCAGTCTGATACTAGGTTGATGCACTATGTTCCTCTCTCCTGAGATGAATGAAGGCTTCTGGCATCCCGTGTATGAAAACTTTTTTCTAAAGGAATACCAATAAAAAAAGAGGCTGTCTCTTTCTATTGAGACAGCCTCTTTTTTATGTCAATTGCAACCGATTATTTTTTCTTCTTACCTGTATCATCTAATTTTCCCAGTGGCCTGTTTTTGGCAAAATCTACCAGAATAGGTGCAGCCACAAAGATGGATGAGTAAGTACCGGTGATTACCCCTATCAACATAGCGAAAGAGAATCCACGGGTTACTTCACCTCCGAAGATGAACAATATCAGGATTGTCAGGAATACAGTCAAGGAAGTCATTACAGTTCTGCTCAGTGTTTCATTGATTGCTTTATCAATGATGGTGGCATTGGGTACGCCCTTCATCAAATTGCTATCCTCCCGGATACGGTCATAAACAATCACTGTATCATTCATAGAGAAACCAATCACAGTCAATACCGCTGCAATGAAGTGCTGGTCAATCTCCAGTGGGAAAGGAACAATTTTACGGCAGAAGCTGAATACAATCAATGTAACAAAAACGTCGTGCAGCAAGGCGAAAATGGTACCCAAGGAATATCTCCAGTCGCGGAAGCGAATGAAAATATAGAGACAGATGATGATGATACCAAAAATTACCGCTTTGGTAGCACCTGACTTCAAATCATCAGATATGGTGGGTAATACTTTTTGTGAACCCAGTTTATAGCTTCTTTCAAATTCTTCAAAACTTACAGTAGTTGGAAGGTGTTTCTTCAATCCGTTGTACAGTTTGCGTTCTACCAATGAGTCAATGTTATTACCCTGTTGACTGATCATATAAGAAGTGGTAATGTTAAGCTGATTCTTAACATCTACTGTCTTGATGATTACCGGCTCTTTGAATTCATCTTTCAGTTCATTCCTGATTTGTTCCTCATTTACCGGCTTATCAAAGCGAACGGTATAGCTGCGACCCCCTGAGAATTCAACACCCTCATCGAAAGCATCTTTCATGAAAAGCGTGCTAATGCCCAGCGCAAAGATGAAGATAGAAAGTACATATGCATACTTTCTGTAGCCAATGAACTTGAAATTGGCTTTCTTGAAAATGCTGCGGGATATAGGAGTAAAGTATTCAAAATGTCTGTTTCTGTTGGTATAAATATCAGTGATCAACCGGGAAACAAGAATTCCACAGAACAGGGACAAAAGAATACCAATGATCTGTGTAGTGGCAAATCCGAGAACCGGACCCAATCCGAAGTAGGCCAGGATGATT
Organism: Chitinophagaceae bacterium; assembly: GCA_020403455.1. Classification (GTDB taxonomy): domain Bacteria; phylum Bacteroidota; class Bacteroidia; order Chitinophagales; family Chitinophagaceae; genus Sediminibacterium. The sequence continues at coordinate 137,259 of JADBXP010000016.1, read as the reverse complement.
GCAGTTAGCAAAGTAGTTACGTGGGCATCTAAAACCGGTGCCAGAGAGCGACGATAACCATCTGCAACGGCAATGGAGTAGCTCTTCCCTCTGGTCAGTTCCTCTTTGATGCGCTCGAATATAATTACGTTGGTATCCACCGCAAGACCCACAGTCAATACAAGACCTGCAATACCGGGTGCAGTGAGAGTAAAGCCGAGTGAGCTGAGAATACCGACTGTAAATAACAAATTCAAAATAAGTGCGATGTTGGCTACCCAGCCTGCTGTATTGAAGTAAATCAACATCAATGCGAAGATCACGAGGAAGGAGATCAGGAACGACAAACCACCTCCAATGATGGATTCACGACCGAGAGTTGGACCAACCTGCTGTTCTTGAACGATTTTTGCAGGTGCAGGTAGTTTACCGCTCTCCAATATTTCAGAAAGATCTTTGGCTTCTTTCAAAGTATAGTTGCCGGAGATCTGAGAGTTACCGGTTGTGATCGGATCGTTTACATTAGGCGCAGAATACACGAAGTTATCCAGTACTATGGCAATCGGCTTACCTACATTGCGGGTAGTCATCTTGGCCCAGATGTTGGTACCGATTTTATCCATGTTCATCTTGATGGCAATCTTTCCTTTCTCATCATAATCCTGTGTTGCACTGCTGATATGATCTCCCTCCAGTTCCGCCTGTCCATTGTCCAGGGTCTTGATGGCATAAAGCGTAAGAATATCAGCGGCTTTTGGATCATTGGATTGCATTTCCATTTTTCCATACATGAATACCAGGTTGGAGGGGAATTTTGTTTTCACCACATCCAGTGCCAGGTAGTCATTTAAACTAGCGGTGTCTTTGGCGTTGATGTATCCGATGGCAGAGGGGAAAACCGGTCTTCCATTGGTTCCCTGGAAGGGTTGAGCTACCTGAAGCAGGCGGAAGATGGGATTTTCAACAGCACCCTTTTTAGAGGCAGTATCAGTAGATTTAGCACCACCGGCAGCACCAGCCATATTAGAAATGGCGGATATAGTAGCCGTTTTGCTGGTATCTGTTGAGGCAGTTGTTTTCTTGTCTGTGCTGTCTTTTTTTCTGGCAGCAGTGATAGAATCCTGTTTACTGGTGCCAGAAACAAATTCCTGCGCAGCTTTGTCCGCAGCGACCAGTGCATCCTGGATATCGCGGCTCTCTAAAGTGTAGGTTTCAAAAAATTGAAGGTTGGCAGTAGATTGTAAGTAAGAACGAACCCTTTCTTTATCGTTCACACCCGCCAGCTCAATGTTGATGATGCCTTTGGCAGGGTCGGGATTGATATTGGGGGAAGCCACACCGAAACGGTCGATACGGGTGCGGAGGATGCGATAAGTATTGTTGAAAGCAGAAGTTGCTTGCTCACGGAGATAAGCGGTTACGGCATCATCGTTGGCATCGAATTTAACTTTGCCATTGCTACGGGCTGCGAAAAAAGGAGCCAATTTGCCGGTAGGATTTAATTTGGTAAATTCTTCCCGGAAAAGGGTAATCAGATCAGCACCTCCATTTGCTTTGCGGGCAACCGCCTGTTGCAAGGCTTTATTGAACACCGGATCTTTGGTGAAGTTGGCCAAAGACTTGAGAAGACCATCCAATCCGACCTCCATCGTAACGCTCATACCCCCTTGCAGGTCAAGACCCAACATCAGTTCCTTTTCCTTGGCGTTTCTATACGTGGTAAAGCCAAATCCCAGTTTGGTGTCTTTGGTGCTGTCGAGTAAACGGCGCAGTCTATCTTTTTTGATGTCAGACAGACTATCATTGTATCTTTCCTGCAGTTCTTTATCATTGGGGTAAACCTGACTGGCAGTTGGATATTGTTTCAGCCAGGCGGCTGCTTTTTTCTCCATCTCGCCCTCATGGTTCCTTACCAACCAGGTAAAGGAGAGTTGATAAACACAGATAATAATCAATACAATGGCAAAAATCTTCACCAGCCCTTTCAGTTGCATAGCGTTTCGGTTTTCAATTTTAGAGCCGCAAAGATAGGGGAATGCCGCTGAAATTCAGTCAATTTGCCCCCGGCTTGACCGGGTACCGGCAAGGGGCATTTTTAGATACTTTTATACGGGGCGACCTTAACGGATGTTTTCCAGACTAATTTCAAAATACAATGGGCTGTTGGCTGGGATGATGGGGGGATAGCCGGTACAGCTATAACCCAGGGCTGAGGGGATTACCAGCTTGATTTTACCACCCCTTTTGATCAGTGGCAGACCGATTTTCCAACCATCGATCAGTTGTGATAAACTACTTGAAAAAGGGGTAGTCGAGGAGTCAAAAGTCGTTCCATTCATCAACTTACCAACGTATTGTACAGTAACTATCGAGGAGGCGGTCGGTACCACGGTTCCCTGACCGGGGTCCATGATCTCGTACAACAAACCTGAGCTGTGCTCGGTATAACTGATATTACGGGCAGAACAAAAAGCCACCATGGGGGCTTTTTCAGATTGAACGGGTACTGGTTGGCAACCACTTGGTTCGTTTTTCAGGCAACCATAGCTAGTAAGGGCAATCAGGCAGAAGAGAACAAGTTTTTTCACTGTATCGTTTTTAGGTTAGACCATTTTCAGCCGCCGGGGGCTGCATGGTATCTTTGTTTTCACGTTTTTTTTTGGCTAAAAGGGACTGATAATGTTCCTCATTCCTCTCCCAGCGATAGATTCTGTAAAAATAGGCAATGAACACGGCAACTGCCAGGATAATTAGCAGGAGCAGACCCATATTCAGACGCGAATTGGCTACCATACCTGCTCGTTTGTCCCAGCCGGAAAATAGCGAAACCAACGTAGCCACCCCGAAAACAAGTCCTGATGAAAAACCCATCAAGAGAGGTTTGGGGCTGTTCTTTTCGCTTTCGCCACAGGCCTCCCAGTATTCCATAAATTTCCGATCTTCCTGGTTCATCGCAGCGCAAAAGTAAGTATTGTTGTTATCTTCAAGAAATGGGCACCTATCTTTAACAAATAGAACGATCAATTATGTTCAAGTCAAATAATCCCGGTATTGTTTTTTTCTATAGAATTTTTTACCTGTTTTTTTTGGGATTTCACAACCATTGTATTTCGGAAGGATGGACAACCTGGAGAATGGTTTCTAAATCGCTTCTATTGCCACTGATACTGGGATACCTATTGCTGAGCATCGGAAAAAAGGGTGCCGGTCAGATAACAGGGAAAATAGCGATTGCAGCCCTTCTTTTTTCCTGGTGGGGAGATCTGCTGTTGATGGGTGATGGCACCCAACTGTTTCTTTGGGGCATGATCTGCTTTATGCTTACCCATCTTTGTAATATTCGGATCTTAATCAAAGCACATTCCTTTCGCTGGAATGTGAATACGCTCACCGGAACTGTGATTTCCTTATTGGCCGTTGGTATTTTTTACTACCTGATGAAAGACAGACTGGGTAGTTTTCTCTTACCGGTAGTAATTTATATGGCATTGATTGCTGTTAGTTGGGCACTTTCGTTTAATCTGCTGAACCACGAGCAACTTAAAAAAACTGCTGCTTCTTTCATTGTTCCGGGTATAGGGTTGTTTATATTTTCAGATGCCATCTTGGCGTACAACAAATTTTTCCAACTATCATCGGTTCTCCTGGATATGTTGGTGATGATAACTTATGGGCTGGCTCAATGGCTCATTGCAGAAGGGTATATATTATTGATCTATCCCAAGGAGGAAAATAAATAAGGGGACAAGTGATTATCCCCTTATTTGTTTGAATTGATGATGCAACTATTTGATATCTACATTTATTTTATTGTCCTCCGGAATGCGATCGATCAACTGGTTATAGGGGTCGATGCCTGCTTTGACAGGTTTCCCTTTCACCTTGAATTGGAGAGTGAATTCACCATTTTTGAATCGGTGTTTTTTCAGATAAAGTGGCTGAGTTAGTTTCCTGCCATTTTTTTCAACCTTATCTTCTGCAAAAATGCCAATATCAATATAGTCATTGGTAGAAGTAGCTTCGGCTTCGTTACCTTTTTCATCAGCATACATTTTCCTAGCCCTCACGGTTAAACTCACTTCGTATTCATCTCCCTTCAACTTTTTAGCGGTTGCTTTGAGTATGTGGTTTTCATAAAGAGCAATTTTTAACCAGGAGTCTTCCAGGAAATAGCGCAAAGAGTCTGGAACGGCTTTTTCTATAAATGCGTACAGATCATAGCTGCCTGCGAATGGGGGTGTTTCTTTTAATGCGAAACTATCCCTGAATGCCTTGATTTGTGCATTCAATTTATCCTCTCCAATGTAATCTTGCAGGGCATATAAGATGAGACTGCCTTTTTGATACCATTGGTAAGAACGGTTACAATTAATAAATACATTCTCTTTTTTTGATTCACCTGCTCTGCCACGGAGATATCCATCCAGGTCATAGCGCAGGAATCTCTGCACATTATCATGGCCATACTTCTCTTTTGCCACCATCAGAGCTGAGTATTCAGCGAGCGATTCAGAAACCAGGTTGGAACCGCGGGTATAGTTGGGAACCACCTGGTGACCCCACCACTGGTGGGCTAGCTCGTGAAGTGTCACATAGTAAAAGTAGTCATAGTCATTCGGATCGGAGAAATCCGCGTACCAGCCAAAATCCTCCGAATAAGGAATAGTATTGGGGAAAGATTGTGCAAACGCTGCGTATCTGGGGAATTCCAGGATGCGGGCCTGTCTGTACTGATAAGGTCCGAAATTCCGATGAAAATAACTGAGCCCGTCTTTTAACGCCGACATCATTCTGTCAAGATTATAAGCGTGCTCATGGTGATAATAAATTTCTAGATTGACTTCTTTACCCTCCGGACTCACCCATTTGTCTTTCAAAATGGAATAGCGGGCAGAAACGAGGTTGAAGAAGTAATCTGCCTTTGAATCTTGTTTGTAATGGAAATACCGTCGTCCTTTATCCGTCCATTCCTTTTGGATATAGCCCGGTGCAATTGCAATTTGATCGGGCGAAGTACTAACAATACATTCAAAATCTATCAGGTCTGCGTCATCATTGAAGAGCAGTGTTTTTTCCCCATAAGGATCGCGATGGGGGGGGAGCTCTTCCTTCTTTTCAGGCAACTTATATTTTTTTCTGTCTTCATCACTGTTTAATTCCATGTCTGCACTATAACCAATGGATGGAATTCCCCCACTGGTAAAAGTGCCGTTGTATATGATTTCCCTTCTGTAACCATTGTTCACAAATCCCGGATTGGCTTGACGGGTTCTAATTTCCAGTAAGGCGGTATCACCCGGCAGAAGGGTTGCAGGTAATTTAAAAATTCGATAGCCACCTGTGTCAGGCCTGTTGTATAAAATAGTCAGTTTGGGTCTCGGGAGAATATCAGTATAGCAGGGTTTCAATTCGGTTCCATTGAAAAAAAGCTGGTATTGCTGGCCGTCATCAGACAAAAGATGAAGAGAGTCGATCGGTTGATTCGTCTTGTTTTTGACTTTCAACTGTGCCCTCATATGTATGCTTCTTTCTTCCGGGAAGATATCAGCATATAGCATTAGCCCCGTTACCTTAGGTTGTGGAATCCGTTCATACTTTTTGTATTTTTTCTCATAATTGGCTGATCTTTCTTTTCCTTCATCTGAAGTGGTGTATCGATTGACCTGACTTACATTGTAATAAATGAAAGCGCCACTTCCCAGCCAAAGTATGCTCAGCAATAGAACAAGGGTAGCGCTGGTTCTATTCCATCTGCTCTTGAATGCTTGCCAACGGGATTTGAAACTATGACTACTACCGCGGGCCCACATAAGAGCAGCCATTACCAGTAATAGGAAGCCAAAAGAAGTCCAGTAAAAATTAAACCAAAAAAGGGGTTCTCCAAAATGGCCAAAATCATTCATATCAGAAATCTGATAGCCCGGTTTATAGCTATACAACGCCAGGTTATAATCCCATTCCAGAACACTACGGGAAATGAATATGAGTACCCAAATACCAATACCTACGAAATGTCCCAGAAATTTATTGTTGACCAGTGCGTGTATAAAAAATGCCAGCAATGCCATTTGCCAGTAATCCCAGAAAGTGATGGCATACAAGTCTATGAAATAGTATTTCCACTTGAAATCAAAGAATCCATGTAAAACCTGAACGGTTACACCTACAATCATGGGGATGGTGGCAAGCAAAAAGCAGACACCTGTTATGGCCATAAACTTTGAACCGAGTTGCACCCAGTTAGGTACAGGAAGTGCATCTGCAATGTTAGCAAAACGGGTTGCGCGATCCCTATGCACAGTCTCTCCGGCATAGAACATGATCAAAATGAAAACAAACAGACTATAGTTGAATGTTTTAAATAGAAGCATGTTCATGGTCACCGGTCTGTCGGGAACACCATACTGCAGGTTACCAATCCAGTCATCTATGAACAAGAAAATAACTCCACCCAGTATAATAGAGAGGAAATAGTTATCTTTTATGATATTCCTAAATTCAAGTTTTCCCAGGTTCCAGAGATTCGACCAATTTAGACGACTACTAAAAACGGGGTTAAAAACCGGTAAGGTCACACGGGCTTTATGTTCATCACTTACTTTGCTTTTTCCTCCCCGGCTTAAGTTTGCTACAAAACGAATAATACTGAATCGGAAATAGGTAAATAACAAAATCAGGAGTCCGATAGAGGGCCAAAGTAATCGGTTGTACAACAGATTACCGGTCATCGGTGTAAGTAAATTATTTTGTTCGGCAGGCGTAAAATATTTGGTAGCATTACTGTAAGTGTTGAGTGCAAAGGGGTCTAGTAAATCTACCAGGTCTCTTTTTTCAAGATCCCGAACTAAAAAATTCGAGAAGAGATATAAAATAAACAACAAGATGGAAGCAGTGTATAGCACCCTGTTATTTCTCAGCCATGCTACTAATCCGTAAAAAATACAGGCGGTGAAAAAAAGACTGGGAATAAAGAGGGTCAGGTAAGGCCATAGATAGTTGACGAGAAGATTGGGACCGAATCTTTCCGGTTCAGACCAATCCACAATCGGACCCAATATCGTGCCTCCAATATACCCAACAATGGCTCCGGTGCATACCAGCAAAAGGATAACAAAGGAACCCCAGAACCTGCCCCAGAAATAGGCAGATCTTCCAATAGGGGTAGATAAGAGGTACTCTTTGGTATTGTGTTCAAGGTCGCGGTATAGCGGAACTCCCATGATTGCAGAACTAATAAGGACACTAAATATGCCCAGAAGTGTGAAGAAGGACCCAATCATGGCCGGTGAGTTGTGGTACACTTTTTCACTGGCAGCGGTTCCACCACTTGCGATAATCAACATAGTTATCAGCAGAAAAACAAGAAAGTAGATATAGGTAGCCGGACGTTGCAGCCGATAACGGATTTCAAAGGAAAAGACAGACCAAAACATATGAGCAGTTTTACAGGGTGACTAGATCCATTTTTGTTGAGATAGCGTTGAAGTATACGTCCTCCAGCGTGGGTGCTGCTGGGGAAAACCCATTGCCGGGATCACTGTCAGCTATCACACGAATGAATAATCTTCCCTCCGCCAGCTGTGTAGCTATTACGTGGTAATTATTTCTGTATTCCTCGATTTCAACTTTTGGTATCGATTTACTCCATACTTTATTGCTGAGCCAGTTCACCGCTTCCTGTGGGGTACTTACCGCCATTACTTCTCCTCCACAGATGATGGCAAATTGTTTACAAAGTGTTTTTACATCTTCTACTATGTGTGTACTTAAAATGATGATAGTACTTTCTCCAATTTCACTCAACAGGTTATAAAAACGATTTCGTTCTGCCGGGTCTAATCCCGCTGTCGGCTCATCTACAATTAATAATTGTGGATTGCCCACCAATGCCTGTGCGATGCCGAAGCGTTGTTTCATGCCCCCGGAAAAACTCCCAAGGTTTCTCTTCCGCTCTTTCCAAAGATTGACCTTTTGCAATAGTGCTTCAACTGTTTCTTTTCTTTGGTTGCGATTCGATAATCCTTTTAACTGGGCAATATGATCCAGCATCATAGCGGCACTCACGCGGGGGTAAACACCAAATTCTTGTGGCAGATAGCCGAGTACTTTTCGAAGTGATTCCTGGTCGCGAAGTACATCGATATCACCTAAATGAATCGAACCACTATCCGGCTCCTGCAAAGTAGCAATGGTTCTCATTAACGATGATTTACCGGCACCATTGGGACCCAAAAGTCCGAACATGCCCTGGGGAATGGTCAGTGAAACGTTGTTCAGTGCTTTAACACCGTTTGCATAGGTTTTCGATAAGTTGTTGATGATTAGTTCCATGGGTAAATGAATGAGTGGATGAAGATGGATAAAAAGGTATCAGTGTTTAAATTTAAAATGAATGTAAAAAAGAATATATTTTCGGAAGTCCATTTCTGGATAATCGGTCGAAGTTTCAAGACCAATGGTCTTCAGGGTAGGGATTTTGGTTCTGCAGAGGTTAGAACGAATGGTACACTTGAAAGTTACATGAATCTTCAATCTATAAACTCTCATCACCCACTCATAAAGTAATGGTCAATTCAGAAGGTAGCTAGATCTGGAAGTAAAAAAAAGACCCCGACCGTAGCGTCGGGGTCGGGGTCTCGATATTAAAAGGGTAAAGTTGATTAGTATCCACCCATCCCGCCCATATCTGGAGCAGGATGTGCGTGAGCTGCTTCTGGCTTTGGCTTGTCGGCAATCACACACTCGGTAGTGAGCAACATGGCCGCAATAGAAGCTGCATTTTCCAATGCAACACGGGTAACTTTAGTTGGGTCGATAACACCGGCTTTCAGCAGGTTTTCGTAAACTTCTGTGCGGGCATTGAAACCAAAATCACCTTTTCCTTCTTTGATTTTCTGCACCACAATGGAACCTTCGATTCCACTGTTGGCAACAATCTGACGGATGGGCTCTTCGATTGCTCTCTTAACGATCTGGATACCGGTTGCTTCGTCTTCGTTCGCACCTTTCAGTTTTTCGAGACTTTCTACAGCGCGGATATACGCCACACCACCGCCGGGTACAATTCCTTCTTCAACCGCTGCGCGCGTAGCATGCAGGGCATCATCTACACGGTCTTTCTTTTCTTTCATTTCTACTTCTGTGGCAGCACCTACATAAAGTACAGCTACACCACCGCTTAATTTTGCCAGGCGCTCCTGCAATTTTTCGCGATCATAATCAGAAGTGGTATTTTCAATCTGGGCTTTGATTTGATTTACGCGGGCAGTGATATCAGCTTTTTTTCCTTTTCCACCAACCACAATGGTATTGTCTTTGTCGATGGTTACTGAAGTAGCCTGACCGAGGTAAGACAAATCAGCATTCTCCAATTTGAAGCCCTGCTCCTCACTCACCACAATACCTGCAGTCAGGATAGAGATGTCTGTAAGCATTTCTTTTCTGCGGTCGCCAAAGCCAGGTGCCTTTACAGCAGCTACTTTCAAAGTACCACGCAGTTTATTTACTACCAATGTAGCCAGTGCTTCACCTTCCAGGTCTTCAGCGATGATTAACAACGGACGACCACTTTGAGCTACTTTCTCCAGAATGTGGAGAATGTCCTTCATGGCACTGATCTTCTTGTCGTAGATCAGGATATAAGGGTTCTGGAGTTCTACTTCCATTTTCTCACTGTTGGTAACGAAGTAGGGAGAGATATAACCGCGATCAAATTGCATACCTTCTACCACATCAACAGTTGTATCTGTACCTTTTGCTTCCTCTACAGTAATCACACCTTCTTTTCCTACCTTGCTCATTGCGGTAGCAATCAGTTTGCCGATTTCAGCATCACTGTTGGCAGAGATAGCAGCTACCTGCTCAATTTTCTTGGTATCGTTTCCAACGGTCTGAGATTGTCCTTTCAGACTTTCTACTACACGGGCAACTGCCTTGTCAATACCACGCTTCAGGTCCATCGGATTGGCACCTGCAGCTACGTTTTTCAATCCTTCTGAGATGATAGCCTGGGCCAAAACAGTAGCAGTAGTGGTTCCATCACCCGCCTGATCGGCAGTTTTAGAAGCTACTTCCTTCACCATTTGCGCACCCATGTTCTCAATAGCATCTTCCAATTCAATTTCTTTTGCTACCGTAACACCATCTTTGGTAACCTGGGGGGCACCAAACTTCTTTTCAATCACTACATTACGACCTTTAGGACCAAGGGTTACTTTTACCGCATTGGCCAGGGTGTCTACGCCCTTCTTCATCCGGTTCCTTGCATCAATGTCGAAAAATATTTGCTTTGCCATAGTTCTTGTTTTTTATCCTTTATGGATTTGTTTGATTTACAATTGATTAAACGGGTTAATGAATATAAAAGTTGAAATAGATCCGGTCATTAAACAATTGCCAGGATATCGCTTTCTCTCATAATCAGCAGATCCTGTCCTTCGATCTGGATTTCTGTTCCGGCATATTTGCCATAAAGTACGGTATCACCCACCTTTACTGTAACAGGTTCGTCTTTCTTGCCTGCACCTACGGCTACAACAGTTCCGCGTTGGGGTTTTTCTTTTGCAGTATCCGGAATAATGATGCCACCGGCAGTTTTTTCTTCGGAAGCAGCCGGCTTAATGATTACCCGGTCGTGGAGGGGAGTAACGTTCAATTTTTTTGCCATACGTTATTGTTTTTTATTAATTATTAGAGAATTATATATCATAGCACGATTTTCATGCCACAGAAGGAATTAGGTCAATTTTTCAGTCATGGAAGAAAAATAGGAATGTTTCTATACTTTGCTGTCATAAATCTGCGCCCGAAATTCAGTTATTTATTTCGAATTATGTCATTTTTTCAGACCAGTTTACAAAGCCTGACCGGATTAATTTTTTTTGGGTTCGAAAATCAAGTACTTATTTAGAGTAGTACTGTAACGGTTACCGTATATTTGCGGCGTCTTATACAGCTCTTATTCTTATGATCAGCAGAAGAAACATTCGGTCCAAAGTCATGCAAGTCCTTTACATGGCCGAAACATCCCACCTTGAAACAGCGCCTGCTGATCTTGAAAATACCTTGCAAAAAAGTCTGGAAAAAACACGGGAGTTATATGTGTATCTGCTGTACTTTATAACAGAAGTTGCCCAGTATGCCGAGACGGATTCCCGACAGCGTCGCTCCAAAAACCTTCCTTCCCGCGAGGACCTGGATGTTAATACCAAAATTGCTGCCAACCTTACTATTCTCGCCATTCTGGAAAATCCATCTTTCCGGCAATCTGTAAAGGAATTGAAAACCGATCAGCTGATCGACCCGGAAATGCTGAAACGCATGTACAATATTTTAAAAGAAACAACAACTTACCATCAATACATTCTGGATCCTGCACACGACAAGTCAAAAGACAGGGAAATAATCAGGGTGCTTTTTTCCCAGGTTCTTCTTCCCAACGAGTTGTTTTGCCAGCAAGTGGAGGAATTATTCAATAATTGGGACGACGATGCAGAGATGATGGAACAACTGGTCTTGAACTATATTCAAAAACCCGGAGTTTACAACACACAGGAATTGCTGAGTCCGGAAAAATGGTTGTTTGCAAAAGACTTGCTGAGAACAGTGGGGGAGAAGAAGGAATTTTGTGCCACCCTGATCAATCCTAAATTAAAAAATTGGGATGCAGAGAGAATTGCTGTTCTCGATATGATTCTGATGAGGATGGGGCTTTGTGAACTCTTGTTTTTTGACACCATTCCTACCAAAGTAACCCTCAATGAATACATAGACCTTGCCAAAGCCTACAGCACACAGCAAAGCGGACAATTTGTGAATGGCATACTCGATAACATTCACAAGGAACTGGTGCAGGAAGGAAAGATCAATAAAAAGGATTTTAAATCTCCAACTGCCTGAACATGAAAAAGTTGTTTTTTTTCAGTGCTCTGCTGTTCCTAGCATTTCATGCCTGTCGGAATAACCAATCTTCCGCTGAAAATGCGAGCATTGTCTCACAGCGCGATACTGCAAATTTTACGCGCATTCAGTGGTTAGATACGCTGATCGATTTCGGCACCATCAAAATGGGCGATTCCATTCAGGTTAAATTCCAGTGCACCAATATCGGTACCAAGCCGCTTTTTTTAACCGGTGTGCGTGCCTCCTGCGGATGTACAATTCCTTCTTATACCGAATCTGCTATTTTGCCAGGTGAAAATGGGATCGTTACTGCCTCATTTAATAGCAATAAATCTCATCCCGGGGATATCTATAAAACAGTTTATGTAACGAGCAATACACCCGGTGGTGACAACTATGTGCTCACATTCACGGGTAAAATTGTTCAGCCCGTGCAATAAACTTACCTTTGTTTTTTCAAACAGTAATTTGTCAATTATGGTTTTAATTCATTCAATGTTAATGGCCGGACCACCTAACCAGCCCGGTGGTGGAATCATGAACCTAGTATTAATGGGTAGCATCATTCTCGTATTCTGGCTCTTCATGATACGCCCGCAAACAAAAAAAGCCAAGGAGCAAAAGAAATTCATCGATAATCTTCAAAAAGGAGATCGTATTGTTACCATTGCCGGAATTCATGGAGTGGTGAATAAGATCAACGAAGATGGTACATTGCAACTGGAAATCAATCCGGGCAGTTATATTAAGTTAGAAAAGTCTGCCATCAGTATGGAATGGACTGCAGCAATCAACAAACCTGCTGCAGCTGACAAGAAGTAAGCAAGGCATTTCTAGGATACCCTTTCTCTTCATAAAAACTTAGGGTCAGTGGCGATCTCAGTCGGACTCACAGGTGGTATTGGCAGTGGTAAATCTACTGTTGCCGGGATCTTCAAGGTTCTCGGAATACCTGTGTTGTACGCAGATGTGGTAGCCAAAAAGATCATGCACACCGATCCGCAGATTAGGGCCGGATTACAAAAGCTTTTTGGCAGTTCAATTTTTATTGACGACCAACTTGACCGTAAGAGGCTCTCCTCCATTGTATTCAATGATCCTTTTCAACTCGACCTATTAAATGCGCTGGTTCATCCCGCAGCCATAGATTACGCCAAAAAATGGGTATCCCAACAAACGACCCCTTATTGTGTGAAAGAGGCAGCCCTGTTCTTTGAGTCAGGTTCAGCTGATGGAATAGATGTGATGGTAGGCGTAAGTACTCCCCAGGCACTGCGCATTCAACGGGTCATGAAAAGGGACGGCATTAGCCGAGAGGAGGTATTGAATAAAATGCGCACTCAGCTCGATGAAAGCATGAAGATGAAACTCTGTGATCGTATTCTGGTAAATGATGAACGTCAGTTACTGATACCACAAGTGCTTTCTCTTCACCAGGATTTGTCGCGCATGTCGGAGAACAAAACAATTTCTTGATCTTCAGAACTACCTGATCAAACGGTAGCACCAGCGTTTTAATTTCCCCTCGAAGTCAAAAGGAGTAGTGGCAGCAGTAATATCCTTGATATCTGCAGCCGGAATAGCTTCTCTGTCTAGCTGAAACCGCGTAAAGTTGGTACTAAAATAAAGTGTACCGCCGGGTTTCATTGCCCACAATACATCTTTGATCAGCTCTACGTGATCACGTTGGATGTCGAGAAAATCCTTCATCTTTTTGCTGTTACTGAAGGTAGGGGGGTCCATAATCACCAGATCATACTGTCTGGGTCGAAGTGTTTTTAGCCAGGCCTTCACATCTGCCTGCACCAGGGGAAATTTTTCTTTATCGGAAAATCCATTGAGGCGCAGATTTTCTCCTGCCCATTGCAAATAAGTATTGGAAAGATCCACTGAAGTTACCCTGGCTGCTCCTCCTGCAGCAGCATATACACTGAATGATCCGGTATAGCAGAAAAGATTCAATACTTCCTTTCCAATCGCTTCTTCCCGTACCCTTTGACGCGTAAGTCGGTGATCCAGGAAGAGTCCGGTATCAAGATAGTCTGTTAGGTTCACCTGAAACTGTAAGCCGTTTTCCGCAACTGTGAAAATATGTTCCCTGCTATCCAGCTTTTCATATTGGCTGTCGCGGTGTGACATTTTTTTTCTTTCCCGCAGAAAAATCTGGTCATGAGCTACTCCCAAAACCTCTGCTATACAGTCCATGCTCTCCTTGAGCCATAATTGGTGTTGTTCTTCATCCATGCCATGGTGTCGCTGGTATTCCGCCACATACAAATGTTCGCCATAAAATTCAATACAAAAGGGAAACTCAGGCAAATCGTGATCATATACCCGATAACAACTGACATTCATTCTTCTTGCCTGTCGACTGCGATGCCGGAACATCTTTTCCAGCCGGTTGCGGAACATGAGAAGTTTGCCCTGATCCAACATGTGAAAAAAAATTAACTGCGCCCGGCAGTATGGATAACAAAATCAGGAAAGTGCAGCCAGAGCATTTTGTATCCTGGTCCATGCCTTGTCAATATTTTCCATATTGTTGGCAAAGGAAAACCGAACACAGTTGGGCTCACCGAAAGCATCTCCCATTACAGAGGAAACATGGGCTGTATTGAGTAAATACATACTTAAATCTCCCGCACCATTAATAACATCATCACCTGCTTTTTTACCATAGTAAGCACTCACATCGGGGAAGACATAGAAAGCTCCCTCGGGTTGAAAACATTTGAAGCCCGGTATCTGCTGTATCCATTCCAGGGTTCTGGCTCTTCTTTGTGTAAAGGCAGCTGTCATTTCCATCGATGGAGTCAGGTCGCCGGTAAGGGCTGCTACCGCTGCTTTCTGTGTAATGGAACAGGTACCGCTGGTGAATTGACCCTGAATTTTTTCGCAGGCTTTTGCAATCGATGTGGATGCTGCGATGTAACCAAGTCGCCAACCGGTCATGGCAAATCCCTTACTCAATCCATTGATCAATACCACTCTTTCTTTCAAATCATCAAATGAGGCAATGCTGGCATGTTTACCAACAAAATTGATGTATTCATAGATCTCATCCGATAAGATGATGATGTTGGGATAGCGTTTGAATACTTCCGCCAAACCTTCCAGTTCCTGCATACTGTAAACAGCACCAGAGGGATTGCAGGGTGAAGAAAACATGAAGACACGTGTAGCGGGTGTGATGGCGGCCTCCAGTTGAGCAGGTGTTATCTTGAAACTATCTTCCACCTTTGTTCTTACCGCAACTACTTTTCCCCGCGCTATTTTCACCAATTCGGAATAGGTGACCCAGAAGGGTGTAGGGATAATTACTTCATCACCTTCATCCACCAGAGCCAATATGGCATTGGCCAAACTTTGTTTGGCACCTGTTGATGTAATGATATTTTCTGGCAAGTATGTCAGGTTGTTGTCTCGCTTCAATTTGGTGCAAACTGCTTCTCGCAGATCAGCGAAGCCTGCCACTGGGGTATAATGACTCCAATTGTCACGAATCGCCTGTATGGCAGCATCTTTTACATGTTGCGGCGTATCAAAATCAGGTTCACCCAGACTGAGGTCTATCACATCAATTCCCTTTGCTCTGAGTTCGCGGCCGAGCTTGGCCATTTTCAAGGTTTCCGGTTCATTGAACCTGTTCAATAAAGTTGATAAATGCATGAGATTGGATAAGGGGAAGCAATAAAAATTGAGTTAAACAAAGCTAAGTTCGTAAAAACTATCCTAACATGTATTAGTTTAGCAGGATAGTAATTAACATAGTAAGTTCATAAGTTCATCCATGCACGACCCGATTCCAGCCATACGAGAATCTATCTCCGTTTTCGACATCTTCAAGATCGGAATAGGCCCTTCCAGTTCTCATACCCTGGGTCCGTGGCGGGCAGCCCTCCAGCTACTGAAAAGTCTGCAAGTGCAAGGGAAGATCAGAGAGGTAAAGGAGCTCACTGTCTCTCTTTATGGGTCATTGGCAAAAACAGGAAAGGGACATGGAACTGATGTGGCGGTGATGTTGGGACTTTTAGGTGCTGACCCAGTTCAGTTTCCGGTAGATGCTGTAAATCCGACCATTCAAGCAATCAGGTCGCGGCATGAATTACATTTAAATGGAGAACTAACCCTCTATTTTGATCCTGCCCGTCATATCATTTTTCACATGGATGAATCTCTTCCATTCCATCCCAATGGCATGAACTTTATGATCACTTATCAGGATGGTGCTACTTATAGCGCAACCTATTTTTCCATTGGAGGTGGATTTGTGGTGAAGGAAGGCCAGGAGCAAAAAAGCACTTCCATCGAATTACCTTTTCCTATCGAGAGCGCAGATGACCTGCTGCGACATTGCATGAAGGGAATGGCCATTCATGAAGTGGTCATGGAAAATGAACTGACCTGGCGCTCGGAAGCCGAAACGCATCTTGGTTTATTGCGTATCTGGGAAGTGATGCAGGATTGTATGTACCGGGGTTGTCATACACCCGGGGAACTACCCGGCGGTTTGAAAGTGAATAGGAGAGCGCACGGACTGAATAAAAAATTACTGGGTGCTGCAGTTTATCATACCAAGAAGGACTGGCTCAATGCCATTCGGAATGGAGGAACGGGATTTCAATATACACTCGATTGGGTAAGTTGTTTTGCCCTCGCTGTCAACGAGGAAAATGCTTCTTTTGGCCGGGTGGTGACTGCGCCTACCAATGGCGCCGCAGGAGTTATACCGGCTGTACTTCAGTATTTTGTCTGTTTCTGTGGCGGTGAAACCGACGAGCAGATTATCCGTTTTTTACTCACCGCCTCTGAGATCGGTAGTATCTTTAAGAAGGGTGCTACTATTTCCGCTGCCATGGGTGGATGTCAGGCAGAGATCGGTGTTTCCTCCGCTATGGCTGCTGCCGCTTTAACGGAGGCAATGGGCGGAAGCCAACGGCAGGCACTGATGGCTGCTGAAATTGCCATGGAACATCATCTCGGTCTTACCTGTGACCCCATTGCCGGTCTGGTTCAGATACCCTGCATTGAAAGAAATACCATGGGTGCCATCAAAGCCATAACTGCTTCCCAACTCGCCCTGCAAAGTGCTCCGGATTTTGCCATTGTTAGTCTCGATAAGGTAATCAAGACCATGTGGGATACCGCTCAGGACATGAGCAGCAAATACAAAGAAACTGCTGCCGGCGGTTTAGCCGTCCATATTCCCATTAGTTTACCTGAATGTTGATTAAAGTGTCATTGCTTCCGAAGGACTGGCTACTTCATCGAATTCGCGAATCACATTGTAGAGCGTACCTCTTTCAATAGGTTTCCTTCCCGACTGGCGTATCAGTTGCACCAATTCTTCTGTAGTCATACTTGGACTCTGCTCTTCACTTCCTGCCATAGAATAAATTTTCGTAGAATCATCGATGGTACCATCTATATCATTCACGCCAAATGACAATGTCATCCTTGCCTGCTCTCTTCCTAACATCGGCCAGTAGGCCTTCACATGAGGGAAGTTATCCAGATAAAGACGTGCAACTGCATACATCTTCAAGTCTTCTACGATGGTGGATTCTGCCACATGTTGCATGTCATTGTCTTTGTTCCTGAACTTGAGGGGTATGAATGTGTTGAAGCCGCCGGTTTCATCCTGTAATTGCCTCAATCTCTCCATGTGGTCAATGCGGTGCCAGTAAGATTCAATGTGTCCATACAGCAGCGTTGCATTGGAGTGCATCCCGAGCTGATGCGCTGTTCGATGAATCTCCAACCATCCTTCTGCATTTACTTTGTCATCACAAATTTTTGTTCTGATTTCCGGATGAAAAATTTCGGCACCACCTCCGGGTAAAGAATCTAAGCCCGCAGCATGCGCCTGCTCCAGACCTTCCCGTACAGTCAATTTCGCTTTGCGGAACATATAATCAAGTTCTACCGGAGTAAATGCTTTGATGTGCAGATCGGGTCGATGTGCCTTGATAGATCGCAATAGCTCCAGGAAAAAAGTCATGTTCATTTTTGGATGAACACCACCCACTATGTGTACTTCCGTCACCGGCTTCCCATCATAACTTTTCACAATGTGCATCATTTGTTCAATGCTGAGTTCCCAGCCTTCCTCTCTGTTGGCATAACCACGTGAGTATGAACAGAAGGCACAGTTGAATACACAGACATTGGTGGGTTCAATGTGAAAGTTGCGGTTGAAATAGGTTCGGTCCCCGTGTTTCTTTTCACGAACATGGTTGGCCAGCATTCCTAGGAATGAAAGCGAGCCCTTTTCAAACAAAACCAAACCCTCATTTTCATTCAAGCGTTCTCCCTGCAGGATCTTGTTTCCAATACTTTTAAGTTCAATGTCCTTGATATTCGATAACAAAGAAAGGAGGGAAGTGGCGGATGACAACATACTGCTGTGTTTGTTGCGCAAAATTACTCTCTTCCGGTGAGATGAGGGTACAGTTCTTGCAAAAGAAATGTCAACAATGATTAATGCAGCAATTCGCCTTCATGCTCTGAGGGCTTTTGTTCATGCTTGTAACGGAAGAGCAA
Source organism: Chitinophagaceae bacterium (assembly GCA_020403455.1). Classification (GTDB taxonomy): domain Bacteria; phylum Bacteroidota; class Bacteroidia; order Chitinophagales; family Chitinophagaceae; genus Sediminibacterium. The sequence goes on along the minus strand of JADBXP010000016.1, from coordinate 118,836 downwards.
GGGGAAAAAGATAGACAAAACCAGTGCATAACCTGCAAAACTGAACCAGATGGAGGGCCAGTCCCGTTGAATTTCTTTGGTAACTGTATTGACAGTAGAAAAATAATCGACGACCCAACCACTGATAGAGCCACCCAGATATGCTCCTATTCCATTGGTCATGATCATGAAAAGTCCTTGCGCACTGGCTCTAATGGATGAATCTGCTTCCTTTTCAACAAATAAAGAGCCGGAGATATTGAAAAAGTCAAACGCCATACCATAGATGATCATAGAAAGTACCAGCCAGTGCAGGCCATCGCCCGGATTGCCGATGCCGAAGAGACCAAAACGAAATACCCAAGCGATCATGCTAATGAGCATCACCCGCTTGATGCCAAATTTTTGCAGAAAGAAGGGGATAGTCAAAATAAACAGCGTTTCTGAGATCTGTGAAATAGATAAGAGGAGATTGGGATGTTTGACACCAAAAGAATCGGGATAGCTTTGTTTGAAATCATCGAGAAAGGCACCTCCAAATGCATTGGTTATTTGCAGGGCGGCTCCTAACAACAGAGAAAAGATAAAAAATACCAGCATTTTTTGCTGTTTGAATAGAACAAATGCATCTAATCCGAGGGCTTGTACCCATGTTTTTTGCTGGCCGCCTGAAGAGGGCGGACAAGCAGGCATGGTGAAAGCATAGATACCCAAAACAATTCCTGAACCAGCACTTACATAGAGTTGTGCTGCACTTTTCGTTAGGTCGAGAAAATCAATCATCCACATAGCAACAATGAAACCTACAGTGCCCCATACACGAATTGGAGGAAAGTCTTTGACCACCTCTAAGCCATTTTTTTGCAGAATACTGTAGGAGACGGTATTGTTCATGGCAATGGTTGGCATGAAAGCCATGGAGTTGAATAACATGATGAGGTAAAACAACGGATACTGATCAACCGAATCTATGGTGGAGGCCCATAACAACAAAGCTGCCCCAATCAGGTGAAGTACGCCCAAAACTCTTTCAGCATTCACCCAGCGATCTGCAACGATTCCCATCAAGGCAGGCATAAACAGCGATGCCAATCCCATTGTGCCATAAATAGCTCCAACCTGGCCGCCACTGAATTTTAGTACCCCGATCAGATAACCACCAAGCGAGATGAGCCAGGCTCCCCAGACAAAAAACTCGAGAAAATTCATGATGATCAGTCGAAAGCGTATAGACATACCGAAATGATTGAGGATGAATCGATGCGGTAAGTTAAGAAATAATAATTTAACCTACTGTGGATGAAAATGGGAGGGAAGGGCAAAAAAAAACGCCCCGGTGGGGCGTATATACTTTCCTTATATGATATCAAAGGTGGGCCTGAATTTTTTTCTCTAAAACAGATTTAGGCACAGCCCCAATCTGCTTGTCCACAACCTGTCCGCCCTTAATGAAAAGAATCGCAGGAATAGAGGTTATGCCATAGTTCACACTCAACCCCGGATTGTGGTCAACATTTACTTTGCCCACATTCACCTGGTCTTTGTACTGAACTGCCAATTCCTCAATTACAGGTCCGATGGCACGGCAAGGTCCGCACCACTCAGCCCAAAAGTCAACTACATTTAATTTATCGCTTTCCAGCACTGATGTCTGGAAATTTGCATCTGTTAATTCTAAAGCCATTGTATTTTTTTTAATGATGAACTATAACGGTATATGTCAAATATACATCCAAAGGATATTTCCTGCCCGTTTGACTTTTCCACCCCTGTGATTTAATGACAAGCCGTCGGCTCAAAGCCAATGACTGCAAATCTGTCCTATTGGCCAAAGAGGGAGACGTTGACACCCCAATCTGATTGCAACTGGAGGTATTGAGCCATTTCTTCATTCATTTCAAATCCTGTGTGAAAGGTGGTCAACGAAACGGTAATGGATTCAGAAGGCTCATTGATGTGGAACTTGAGCGTCGACTTACCCGGGTATTTTTTCACATTCGACTCTACAAACTGTATCATTTCATCAGATACGGCAGCCGGATGAATTTGTACATCTATCGTTCTGGTTAACTGCGTAAGTACCGACTCCAGCAGGATAATCTGAGAAATTTTCCACTCCAGTTGTTCTGCATCTTTGTACCTGGGGCGGAAACTACCCTGGATAACAATTTTCTTTCCCTTTTCGAAATAGGACTGGAAGCGGACATATTCTTCACTCCAAACTGTGAATTCCGCCTTGCCGGTGTAATCTTCCATGATGATGACACCGTAATTTTTTCCCGTTCGGGTCACCTTGTGTTGAACGGAAGTAACAAGGCCAGCCACGCGAATGATTCTGCCGGTATTTTGTTGTACAGTAAGATTATCCCTGAACTCATTGAATTGATTAATAGGCATGATACCATAATGTGTCAACTCAAATCTGAAATGGTCAAGTGGATGCCCGCTCATGAACATGCCTGTCACTTCTTTTTCAAATTCCAGTAATTCTGTGAGGGTCCAGGGTTCTGTGGGTGTGATTTTGGGAGGTGGCACATTCTCAAACGAATCGAGTGATCCAAATAAAGTATGGCTGGAACCGGTAGATGCCTGCCATTTGGCCTGTCCATATTGAATCAGTTTTTCCAGTCCTGATAATTTTTCGCTATCAGGTACTGTAAAATATTGGGCTCGGTGTAGTTGGTTGAAGCAATCCAGGGCACCTGAATAGGCAAGACTCTCCAATGATTTTCTATTGACCTGTTTCACTATTCTTTCCATGAAATGGAAGATATCTTTGTAAGGACCATTTTGTATTCTGTCTTCAATGATGTGGTCAACCGCAGCATCACCCACACCTTTCAATCCACCTAGTCCAAAACGTATCTCTCCTTTTTTATTGACAGCAAACCCCTTCAAAGATTCATTCACATCGGGTCCCAATACTTTTATGCCCATGCGTTTACATTCCTCCATGAAGAATGTAATATTTTCAATGCTCTTGGCATTGTTCAGCACAGCAGCCATGAACTCACCGGGATAATGTGCTTTCAGGTAAGCGGTTTGATAGGAGACTACTGTGTAGGATGTACTATGTGATTTATTAAAAGCATATTCTGCGAAAGACTCCCAGTCTGTCCATATCTTTTCCAGTTTTTCCTTGGGATGATTTCTTTCCAATGCCCCCTGCATGAAGGCTTCTTTCAATTGGTCCAGGGTCTTTCTGTCTTTCTTACCCATGGCTTTCCGGAGTCCGTCTGCCTTCCCTTTGCTGAACCCGGCAATCTTTTGAGAAAGCAACATGACCTGCTCCTGATAAATGGTGATGCCATAAGTTTCTTTGAGGTATTCCTCCATTTCAGGCAGGTCATAAGAAATGGTAACACGACCATGCTTTCTCTTCACATATTCGGGAATGTATTGCATGGGACCCGGTCTGTTCAATGCGTTCAAGGCAATCAGGTCTTCAATTGCCGTGGGTTTGATGTCACGGAAGATGGAGAATAAATGCGGGGCTTCAAACTGAAACACTGCAATCGTATTGCCTTTCTGAAACAGTTGATAGGTAAGTTCATCATCGAGAGGAATCTGATCTATGTCGATTTCTACTCCATGATTCTGTCGAATCATTTCGAGGGCGTTCTTGATGATGGAAAGTGTTTTTAATCCAAGAAAGTCCATCTTTAAAACCCCTGCTTCTTCAATCAGTTTGCCTTCTATTTGTGTAATCAGGAGTTTGGAATCCTTGGAAGTTGCTACGGGAATAAGAGTTGTAAGGTCGGAAGGTGCAATGATGATACCGGCAGCATGTATGCCTGTATTTCTTACAGTTCCTTCCAGCCTTTCGGCTTCCTTCAATACTTTCGCTCTGAGGTCATCACCCTTATAAATTTCACGCAGTTTTCGGATGTTCTCCATGTCATCCGGGGTATAACTTTCCTTTTCTTCCAAGGATTTTTCTCCATCTTTTTTCAGTAAAGGTGCGTGCAGAACCCGTCTGAGTTCTGTGCCGGGTTTATCGGGAACCAGCTTCGCCAATAGGTTGCTGTCTGCCAAAGGCATGTCAATTACACGCGCGACATCTTTGATACTACTTTTCGCTGCCATGGTGCCATATGTCACGATTTGGGCCACCTGGTTTTTCCCGTATTTATCTACCACATAATCGATGACCCTCTGCCTACCCTCATCGTCGAAGTCCGTATCGATATCGGGCATGCTCTTTCGCTCCGGGTTGAGAAATCTTTCGAATAGCAGATCGTACTTGATTGGATCGATATTGGTTATTCCTATGCAATAGGCTACCAGACTACCCGCTGCCGAGCCACGACCGGGGCCAACAAAAACGCCCATTTCTCTTCCCGCTTTGATGAAGTCACTCACGATCAGGAAGTAACCAGCAAAGCCCATGGTCTTGATGGTGAACAGCTCAAAGTCGATTCGTTCTCTTACCTGTGGTGTTATTTCTGCATATCTTTTTCGGGCACCTTCTTCGGTCAGGTGTTTCAGGAACTCATACTGATTGAGGTTGGCATCATTGTGAATCTGGAATTCCTTTGGTAAAGGGAAAGCGGGCAGCAAAATGTCCTTCTTCAGATTCAATACATCAATTTTGTCAACAATCGCATTGGTATTGTCAATGGCTTCCGGAACGTCACTGAACAACTCAGACATTTCCCGGGTGGATTTAAAATAGAATTGATTATTCGGGAATTTGAAGCGACGGTTGCGTACCTGCACATCATCATTCACAAAATCGTCAATTCCGGGGGTGGATTGTTTCTCTCCGGTATTCAGGCAGAGAAGAATATCGTGTGCATTGGCGTCTTCCTGATCTACATAATGACTGTCATTCGTGGCAATGACGGGAACATTGTATTTTTTAGAAAAGCGCAGCAGGGTTTGATTGATGGATTCCTGTTCCTCCATCTGGTGTCTTTGCAATTCGATGTAATAATCTTCTCCAAATACATCCAGCCACCATTTGAATTCAATTTCGGCTGCCTCTTCTCCCTGATGCAAGATGGCCTGAGGCACATGTGCCCCGATGCAACAAGTAGTGGCGATCAACCCCCGGTGGTGTCGCAGGATCAATTCCTTGTCAATGCGTGGGTATTTACTGTACATTCCCTCCATATAACCCAGCGAGGTTAGTTGTATCAGATTTTGATAACCTTCTGCATTTTTTGCCAGCAGTACCTGGTGATAGCGTTCATCCTTCACCTCTTTGGTAAAAGTTTTGATGTGTCGGTCTTTTACAACATAGAATTCACAGCCAACCACCGGCTTTACCCTGGGTGTAAGAATGGGCTTGCCATTTTCATCCGTTCCGGTTTGTATGGTATCGTTCCAGGCCTGTTTTACAAACTCAAAAGCCCCGAACATGTTTCCATGATCGGTAATGGCTATGGCAGGCATTTCTTCTGCAGCCGCCTTTTTAAATAATTTTTTAACCGAAGCAGCCCCGTCCAGCAGGGAATATTGGGTGTGGACATGCAAATGTGAAAATCGCGTCATAGAATCAGCCTCCATTCAAGCGGTCGGGCAGTCCTAAACAAAAGAGAATTTCAGTGGGAACAGCCATTACCTCAGCCAACAAATATCGCTTTTTTTGTATTGCTATTGCCCTTGGTTTTTTCCACAATTGCGAGGTACTTCTCACAAGAAGGGGTTAAAAAATCGCCTGCTAATCGTCATACAGCCAACAGTTTTTATATTTGACCGTTGATTGTATATGTCCTCCAGAATTTTCATCATTTTATTGGGAATTGGGCTGAGTTGTTCGGGCTGTCATTTGTTGCAGCCGGTATTCAGCAAATCAACTCCTTCACCGGCTGTCAAGCCTACAGCTTCTGCCTCAGCAACACCAGCAAAAACACCTACACCGGGGTCAAAAGGTACATCAGCTCCCATACGGACTGTAAAAGCTTCACCGGCTTCCGGAACATCAGCAACTGCCTTTAGAAATGAGTCAGTGAGCCCTACCGGGCTTCGACCCGCAGAAAATCTGTATGTTACACAAGAGTCACCGGCTTTTCTTCAGATCAAATACGGAATTTTACTGGATGTTGTGGCAGAAAAACTCACCAATCCCTCCTTGCTACAGGTAATGGATACCTGGTGGGGCACCCGCTATTGTTTGGGCGGCAGCACCGATAATTGCATTGATTGCTCTGCTTTTGTTCAGGTATTGTACAGAGATGTTTACCAAATACCTCTTCCAAGAACTGCCCATGAACAATATGCCGCCAGTGAACTCATTGAGAAAGATGAATTAAAAGAAGGTGATTTGGTGTTTTTTCACACACGCGGCAGGAAGAATGCCATTACACATGTGGGTATCTATCTTCAAAACAATAAATTCTTACACGCTTCCACAAGCAATGGTGTGAGCATCAGTGATCTGGATGAAAGTTATTGGAAACCACGTTTCAGAGGTGGTGGAAGACTCAAAAGTCAGATCTGATTTATTTTTTCCCCCATCTGTTTTTAGCCACATCCAGTAACTGATGAGCATCAGGGGTTATTTTCCAATAAAAAATTCCAATAACCATTAATCCGGAAAAGACAATTGCTTTGATGGCAATGGAGGGCCAGCCGGAAAGTGGGTAGCCTATCATATTTGCTATAAAATAAGCTGCAATAGCTAGAACAAGGGCATAAAGCGTTTTTGCATCAAAAGGTTGCATCTTGAATTTTTTACGCAAGAATTCAAAACGGATAAAATTGTAAATGCTGTAAGCAATCAACTCTGCAACTGCTGAACCCAATATGCCATAATTCTTAATTAAAAAATAGGTGAGGGGCAAGCGGAGTGCCAATAAAACAACACCACTGTAAAAATCAAATTTCCAGAAGGTGGATGTGTTGATCACCAAAGCATTGAGTCCGGTACCTGCATCAATAATTCTCACCATCCCTAATACAAAAATTACGGTAAGTCCGTCAGCATAGGCATTTTGGATATGAAGTACCTGAATGGCTTCTTTTACGTTCAGCCAGAGATTACCAAAAACAAAAAGTGCAAGCAGCAATAAATTGATACAAGATCTTTTGTAGATGCGATCAATCTCTTTCAGGTTTTTATCTTTCCAGGCTTGTGAAAGAATACCTGCGGAAACCGCTTGTATGCTGCGCAGGGGCACTTGAATCAGGTTGGCGGCATATTGCGCAAAAACAAAAATACCTACTGCTTTCAGGTTTTGAAAACCGGCAATGATGAATACATCAATGGTGGCTGCAATGGATGCAATACAGTTACCACCATAGGTGAGTAATTGCATCCCCAGCATTTTTTTCCAAAACTTTTTGGTTACCCGACTGATGGTAAAAGAAAAATGTAGTTTGTTTTCCCTGATCAGTTGAATCAGTAATACCAAAAAAATGATCAGATAGAGAAATGAAAAAAGATGGATGAAAGTAGCGTATTCAATCCAGCCCAAATAGACTGCCACGATGAGAAAAAAAGTGATGATGCGCAACAGGGTTTCTTTCAGAAAATTCGAGAGCACACTTTTGCCGACCGCCCAGCTAAATCCCTCCAGTACAGAAAAAAAGAGCATGCCCAGGGAAAAGGGGATCATCCAATTGTAATAATCCACCACCAAACCGGATTTTGCAGTATAAATGTTGACGAAATAAGATTGAAACAACCAGGCAAGAAGTAATATAAGCAACATGCCTATGATGGTTGAAAACAATGCCCAGGTCATGATATCCATTTTCTCTTTCGGAAGATTGTCTTTGTAAAACGGATAAAACTTATAAATAACCGGAATTGTTCCCAATGCACCCAGTGCAAGCATGTTTTGAGCATAATCAAAAAAAATGCGCGTGAGGCCGAATTCCTCCAGCGAGAAAGGACCGGATTCGGAGGAATAGAGCAACATATTGACTGCTCCTACACCAAATCCTAAATAAACCAGGATACTGGAAACGATGGTCTGTTTTCTTATGTTCCCCATGCTTTATCTCTGGTTATGGTTGACCTGGATCTATGCTTCAGAAATAACAATGCTTATTTGAACTCTTCGGTGAATGTTTGTTGCCGCAGGGCACAATAATACATTTTTTCAATTTCTTTAATGGAATTACTATTGATGCCCACGTCACCACTCCATTTTTTCCATTGATTACCCTCGGGTCTGAGTTGAACTTGTTTCCCTTCGGGAGAAGACAATCCTAACCAAACGGGGAGGTCAAAATCTTCCAGACAATTTTCCCAGCGGTAAAAGATTGTTTTGCCATCAGGTGCCAGCGCATAAGCGAATCTTGGAATTTGTGTGGTGGTGAGGTACTGCCGAAAAATAGAAGATACTGACCAACCGGTATATCGGGAAGTAATTTTTTCGATATCAGCATAATCAACCTGCGCATGATAAAACTCTTTGTTCATTGCGCGCAGGTAACTGCGAAAAAGGGAGTCGTTGTTCATAGCATGGCGGATGCTATGAATCATGTTCGCAGTCTTAGGATACATATCACCACTTCCTTCCTTGTTGACTCCATAAGGACCTACAATTGGAGTCTGGTTTTCTATGTTCTGACGAAGACCGTAATTGTATTCATTGCCTGCTTGTTTTCCAAAGAGATATTCTGTGTACAAAGTTTCCGTATACGTTGTATAACCCTCGTGTATCCACATATCAGCAATGTCATTGCTCGTGATGTTGTTCGCAAACCATTCATGCCCGCTTTCATGCACAATAATGTAATCCCATTTCAGTCCCCAGCCGGTATTGCTCAGATCCATACCGAGGTAGCCGTTCAAAAATTTATTGCCATAGGCAATCGCACTTTGGTGCTCCATTCCCAGGTGAGGGGCTTCTACCAGCTTAAAAGCGTCTTCATAAAAAGGGTAGGGGCCCAGCCAGTATTCGAAAGCGCGGAGCATGGACTTTGCCTGGGTAAATTGTTTTTTGGCATCATCTACATGGTCTTCCAAAACCCAATAAGAAAGATCCAGTTTTCCTTTCTCCCCTAAAAGTGTGTCGGTGAAGTTGGTATATTTTCCTATATAAGGAATCAGGTTGTAATTATTAATCGGATTTTTTACTTCCCAGGTAAAAGATTTCAGTCCGGGTTTTACAGCTTCCTCTTTAATCAGTCTTCCATTTGCTACACCGGTCAAACCATCCGGAACAATCATGGTTAGACTAGCACCCTGATCAGGTTCATCGCTTTGATGGTCTTTGCAGGGATACCAAACACTGGCACCTAGTCCCTGACAGGCAGCGCTGATCCAAGGATTCCCATTCTCATCTCTTGTCCATATCCAGCCACCATCCCAGGGGGGGCGAACCGCTATTACAGGTTTTCCACTGAAAAAAATAGTGATGCTGGTTTCTTTCAATCCCTGAGGTATCGATGGAAAACTGACCACTGCAATGTTATTCATCCTAGAGAAAGGCAAACTCTTGCCACCGGTATAATTCCAGACAATGCTATCAATTTGCATGGGTTGCTGCAAATCAATTTGCATTTCTCCAGATGCTTTCGCTATAGAAAAGGTAATTCGGTTTTGTCCGGTTATGGTTCTTTTAGCTAAATCGGGCTGAACAACGATGTCATAGCGCTGCACATTCCACCAGGTTCTTCGGGCGTTCAGACTTCCCCGAAGGGTATCGGCCTCGGTAAATTTCTCTTTCTTTTCCATCAGCTGGGCGCTGGAAGGAGAAACGGAAAAAGTGCTGATAAATAACAGTAGTAAGATGTACTTCATACCTTAAAAGTACATCAACACTTGCGAAATAAATCCAAAAAACAACCCTGAAAAAGAAAGTAGCGAGGAAATCCTTTATTGCTTGCGCAGTTTGTCTTTGAAAACCTTTTCGAATTTCTCCAGTTTCGGGGCAATTACATACCGGCAATAGCCCTGGTTGGGGTTGTCGTTGTAGTAATTTTGGTGATAATTTTCAGCAGGATAATAGTTTTTGAAGGGTTCAATGAGCGTTACAATGGGTTTATCCCAGGCACCGCTTTTATCGAGAGCGGACTTGTATTTTTCTGCTTTTTGCTTTTGTTCTTCGTTGACATAATAAATGACACTCCGGTATTGTGGTCCGGCATCATTTCCCTGACGATCCATGGTAGTGGGGTCATGTGTCTTCCAAAATACTTCCAGCAACTCATCAAAACTGATTTCCTTCGGATTATAAACAATCCGCGCCAATTCTACATGTCCAGTATTTTTATCGCAAACCTGCTCATAAGTCGGATTGTCCACCCAACCTCCACCATAACCACTTTGAACGGCGTATACACCTTTCAGCCGTTGAAAAAATGCCTCGGTACACCAAAAGCAACCTTCGCCAAAATAGGCAGTATCAGTTACAACACCGGCGGGTAGGACTTCCTGGGACATAATACTTATTTTTTCTGGTTCGGCGGACTGTGCGCAGGAGAACAGACAGCAACTTATAGAAAAGGTAAGGAGTTTCCTGAACATACGAGTGAATTTACTCAATCAACAAGTGAATCGCAGTTTGGTTGAAAAAAAAATGAAGCTGCCAGAGAGAAGGATGTCTCCACGATGCCAATGGCAAATTGTACCTTCGCGACGGAAGAATCAAAACAGATGCGCGGATATCCTGAAAATGCTTTTACCCAATTAGAGTTCGATAAGGTCATCGGTTTGCTGACCAATTATACCCGAATTCAACCTGCCAAAGAAAGGGCGGAAAACCTGCGGGTACATACCAAAAAAGAATACATTATCCGCGAATTGAAGCAGGCACATGAGTATTTACTTATACTCCGCCAACAACAACATTTACCGAATGACTTCACGGCACCATTGCAGAGAGAATTAAAATTGCTCGGAATCCCGGGGGCTGTTTTGGTGGCAGAACAATGGCTGCTTATTGCAAGGCTCTGTGATAACCTGCAGCAGATATTTCGCTGGATGGATGCGGAGCGCAGGCAATCCTTTCCCGCATTAGCGGAAATTCTCGACGGTTGCTATGAGGAAAAAAAGATTCCTGAGGCGATTCAGCAAGTTCTGGATGAAACCGGTGCAGTAAAAGATACTGCCTCCCCGGAATTACAGCATATACGACAACAGTTGTATAAAAAGAGGCATGAACTTCGCCGGGTTTTTGAAAGGGTGGTAGGTAAGTTACAGAAAGCCGGTTTCAGCGCCGATATAGCAGAAAGTTTCAGCAATGGTAGGAGGGTGGTGGCTGTATTCTCCGAACACAAAAGAATGGTCAAAGGTATATATCACGGGGAGAGTGACAGTAGGAAAACTGCATTCATTGAACCCGAAGAAACCATAGAACTCAACAACGAGCTATATTCCTTGGAGAACGAGGAAAGACAGGAGATACACCGCATATTTCGTGAATTAACTACAGAGATTTCAGTCTATGCTCCCCTGTTGCGGGAATATTACCGGGTAACGGCCGATTATGATTTCATTCGGGCAAAAGCTAAACTGGCGATGGACATGGATGCGCACATGCCGGTGATATCAGATCGAGCTCAGATGAAATTGATAAATGCCTGTCACCCCCTGCTCCTTCTATATAACCGGGCAGCGGGAAAAAAAACCATTCCATTGAATATTACACTCCACGATGACCAGCGCATTTTGGTTATCAGTGGGCCCAATGCCGGAGGGAAAACCGTCACCATGAAGACCGCAGGATTATTGCAGCTTATGGTGCAAAGTGGCTTACTGGTCCCCGTTCACCCCGATAGTGAGATGGGTATTTTCAGACAATTGTTCATCCACATGGGCGATACTCAGAACCTGGCATTTGAGCTGAGTACTTATTCAAGTCACCTCCTGCACATGAAGCATTTTATGGAAAATGCCAATGGAAAAACTTTGTTTTTTATCGATGAACTTGGCAGTGGAAGTGACCCCAACCTGGGGGGTGCCTTTGCCGAAGTGATATTGGAAGAATTGTCCCACAAACACGCTCAGGGTATTGTTACTACCCATTACCTGAATCTGAAAGTAATGGCCAATCACACCCGGGGAGTAGTCAATGCGGCTATGTTGTTCGATGAAGCAAATCTCCAACCCCTTTACCAACTGGTGATAGGAAAACCTGGCAGTTCATACACGTTTGCCATTGCAGAACGAATCGGACTATCCCGCCACCTGATCAACAAAGCCAGAAAGCTGGTAGACGAGAATCATTTTAGTCTGGATAAATTACTCAATCGAACAGAAAGAGATTTGCAGGAAGTGCAAAAGGAAAGAGCTGAGTTGCAAAAGCTGCTCAAAGAAAATTCCGCACTAAAAAAGCAAATGGAGCAGGTGGTTCAACAAGAAAAACACCGGCAAGACCTCGAAATGCTGAGAGAGAAAAACAAAATGAATGCCACCCAACTTGCCTACCTCAAAGACATGGAGCGGAAATTGCGGCAGGTGGTTACCGATTACAAGAAAACCGATGACAAGCAGGAGGTGATTAGGAACCTAAGGGATTTGTTGTTTGGGAAAAAAGAATCAGTGGCAGTAAAAAAAATGGCAGGTAAGGTGAATAAACAGTACCGGGAATTACCTGATCATGAAATAAGAGCCGGAAGTATGGTGAAACTTCACAAGAACCACCAAGTTGGCACAGTGAAGGAAGTCAGGGGAAAAAGGGCCATCGTACAAATCGGACAACTCCCATTGAATGTTAATCTATCGGACCTGGTGGTTGTTGAAAAAAATCTTCAGCCGGAGGCTGAAAAGTAGCACAAGTATCTATTTTGACCCGTTATAACATTTTAATAACATTTGATTCGGGGTTATATTCTACTTTAGTTTAATAAATCATACAATATGAAAATCAACCGGGTATTTTTAGGGGGTTGGATGTTGCTGTTTTCTGCACTGATGGCAGAAGCTCAATTTCAGCCCAAGCAAGCCATTCCGCTCAATCCCAATGTAAAGGTGGGTAAGTTAGCCAATGGACTAACTTATTACATTCAAAAGAACAGTTTACCTGCTAAAAAGGTACAATTGAGATTGGTGGTGAATGCAGGTTCTGTGTTAGAAACCCCCGATCAGCAGGGGTTAGCGCACTTTATGGAGCACATGAATTTCAATGGCTCTAAAAATTTCCCCAAAAATGAACTGGTAAGTTATTTGCAATCCATCGGAGTTGAGTTTGGAGCAGACCTGAATGCGTACACTTCATTTGATGAAACGGTTTATATACTTCCAATACCCACTGATGATTCTGTTAAATTGGAAAAGGGATTCACCATTATAGAGGATTGGGCTTTCAATGCATTGCTCGATACTGCAGAAATCAATAAGGAGCGGGGTGTGGTATTGGAAGAATCACGCCTGAGCAAAGGGGCAGGTGAGCGGATGAATAAACAATATTTGCCCGTACTATTCAATGGTTCTGCTTATAGCACCCGTCTTCCCATAGGTAAAGACAGTATCCTTCAAAATTTCAAACCATCATCGTTGATTAATTTTTATAAGACCTGGTATCGACCTAATCTTATGTCTGTGATCGTGGTGGGTGATATGGAGCCTGAGGTAGCAGAGAAGAAAATCATTGCTCATTTCAGCAAGTACAAGAATCCACCGAATCCTACTCCACGGCCTGCCATCATTCCCATTGCTGATCGCAAGGTGAACCAGAGCATGGTGTTGACAGATAAAGAACAGCCTTACAACATTTTGCAGGTCATCAATTATATTGAAAAGTCACCCGTAGTTAAAACCTGGGGTGATTATCGTCAAACCATCATAGAGGGATTGTACAACCAGATGATAAGTCAGCGCTTGACAGAAATCTCACAACAACCCAATGCACCCTTTATTGCCGCAGGTGCCTCATTTTCCGGATTCATCAGAGGATATAATTCATTTGCATCAGTAGCCTTTTTGGGTGATAAGCCTGCACAGCCCGCTATCCGTGCCATGGAGGCTGTAACTGAAAGTGTGAAAAAGTTTGGCTTTCTTGCCTCAGAACTTGAGCGTGCCAAAACCAATCAACTGAATTCTGTGGAGCGTGCATTTAAGGACAAGGACAAGACCAAGTCAGATGTTTTGGTTAATGCGTATATCAATCACTTTTTGAAGGGCGAGCCGGCACCCGGGATCGAGAACAGATATAAGTACTTGCAGGAAGTTTTGCCTACCATTACCATCGATGAGGTGAATGCTTTGGCTAAAAAGACTGCCAAGCAACAGGGTTTCTTCGCGTTGATCATGGGAAGCGAGAAAAGTAAAAGTTCGCTTCCTGCTGCAGATACCCTGACATCTTACATAACAGCAGCCAGGGCCATACCGGCGGTTCCTTACGAGGAGAAGCAGCTGGCGAAGAAGTTGATTGATAAGATGCCAACTCCCGGTAAAATTCTAAGTGAAAGCAGCAATGCGGCACTGGGAACTACTGACCTGAAGCTGAGCAATGGAATTACAGTCACACTGAAACCAACCACCTTTAAGAATGACGAGATTCAGATGGATGCCTGGCGCAGAGGAGGAACCTACCTCTTCCCGGCAGCGGACCGCATGAATGCTGAATATGCTGCTGTTCTGGTCAATAGCATGGGCATAAAAGATTTTACGCCTGTTGATCTCCGTAAGTTTTTAGCCGGGAAGTCTGTTTCAGTTACACCCTACATGAATACCAGTGATGAAGGTATTGAAGGTTCATCTAGTGTAAAAGACCTGGAAACATTTTTCCAGTTGGTACATCTTCATTTTACCGCTCCCAGAAAAGATCAGGCATTGTTCCAGACTTTTGTGAATTCACAAAAGAGCTTTATCGAGAACATGAAGTCTGTACCACAGAATTATTTCAGAGATACCCTCAATAAAGTTGTGTATGGTGACCACCCCTGGGCACCAAAAATGGAGACTGCAGAATCTTTTAAATCCTTAAGTCTGGACAGGTCCATGGAGATCTACAAACAGATTTTTGGCAATGCTGACGGACTTCATTTTACTTTTGTAGGCAATCTGGATGTAGAGAAAATAAAGCCATTGTTGACCACTTATTTGGGTAGTTTGCCTGCTACAAAGGCGGATCATACTTTCAAAGATGTTGGTTTAAGACCGGCAAAAGGTCCGGGTAAATTGGTGGTTAAAAAAGGAGCAGACAAGCAGAGTTTTGTGGTGATACAATACAGTAGTGAACTTCCTTATAATCAAGAGACCAATCTTCATTTGACAATGCTATGTGATGTGATCAACATCAAGATCATTGAAAAATTACGTGAAGAAATGGGTGGCATTTATGGTGGAGGTATACGCGGTGGATGGGAAAAGCGACCCTATGAGCACTACTCAATAGGTGCTTCTTTCCCATGCGGCCCCGAGAATGTAGACAAACTCACTGCTGCCTTTTTTGATATTGTCAAGAACATTTCTGAAAAAGGAGTGGAAGCAAAAGATTTGGAAAAAGTGAAGGAGACACTCAAGAACCAATATACTGAAAGCATCAAACAGAATGACTATTGGTTAAGTGGGCTATCCCGCGCATTCATCGAACAGACTGACCCCGCTTGGGTACTGGCTTATCCTGAAAAAGTGAAACAGGCAACGGGAGATCAGTTGCAGCGCTTGTGTCAACAGGTTTTAAATGCGCCGAATTTGGTGGCTGTGTTGAATCCGGAGAATTAATTGCATTGTTACAGGTAAGGGGCTGTCTCACTTTTTGAGACAGTCCCTTTTTTTTATTTTTTTTATTGGATAGACGGCTAGTATTTGCACAACAATCATGGTAGAAAAATTAAAGATTATAACTTCATAGCACCATAACAGCATTTAACATGCGTCAACCGTCGTGAGCTAGCATAGCTTTTAGTGAATTGACAGGTAGAATCATGTCTGAAAATAGATTATATCAGTGGGGGAACTGTAATTACTCATATCACTTGTTTTGTTTAAATTTGAAAAAAATGGCTTTTGTGGAGGTAGTATTTAATCAAGTAAACTTGCCTTGTGTTGAAAGCGCAAACTTGTTTTATAAAATACAAGAAATGTGCAACTTCATTTAAATTGATATAGATGACAGATGTAAACAATGAAAGTGCTATTACATCATTTTTGGATTCAGTAAAATCACTTTGTCCCAACATATCTGATCTCGAGTTGAATTATCTGGAGAGTGGGATTACCGTTTCAAATCTTACAACAAAGCAGTTTTACATTGAGGCCAATTCAATCCAAAGAGTTATAGGTTTCGTATACAGAGGTCTTCTCCGATCTTTTTATGTAAACAATGGGGGGGATGAAATTACAGTCAATTTCATAAGGGAGAGAAAGTATGCAACACATTTTTCTGCCTTTATCACACAAACACCCTGTAAGTATTTTTTTCAGTGTATAGAAAACACCATAATTGTAAATTTATCATATCAGCATATACAAGAGGGCTACAACCGATTTCCACTAATAGAAAGATATGGCAGATTGATTGCTGAGGAGGTTTTAAAGACTCAACAAAAAAGAATCGAGGGTTTTTTGTTTGATAATGCAGAAACACGTTATTTAGATTTCGTTAAGGAAAATCCCAATCTATTTAACAGGGTATCATTAACTTTTTTATCTTCTTTTCTAGGTATTGAGCGGCAAACTCTTACCCGCATAAGACAGAAGCTTGCCCAACAGAAATTTTGACACATTTGTGTCAGGTAGTACATTATAGGGGGTAATAATTTTGGTTCATTATTCATTCATTAAAATCACTAGTCATGAACAAAATTATTTTTAAAGCCGCTTTGTTGGTTGCTATTTCATTTGTTGTAGTTACACAGATAATGGCTCAGTCCTCAACAAAAAACACGTTTACCCTCAAAATTTCCAATGTAAAAAATGTAGGTTCAACCATCCACATTGGTTTTTACAAAAAGGAAAATGAGTTTCCTACTCAGAACAAGCATGCATTTGCAAAGGAATTCATTCCATCTACAACCGGGGAAGTTTCAGTAAGCTGGAATGATATTCCGGAGGGTGACTATGCACTTGCTGTTTATCAGGATTTAGACAGCAACGGGGTATTGAAAACAAATATGTTTGGTTATCCCAAAGAACCATTTTGCTTTTCCAGAAACTTTATTCCTAAGTTGAGTAAGCCCAAATTTGAACAATGCTTTTTTTCATTCAATGCACTTTATAATACTTTTTCGGTTGAACTCATTAACTAGTTCATCTTTTTGCTTTCAGATGATTTTTTATGACGTAACCCAGTGAGTCATTCAATATTCATTTTTATCAATTTGACACTCTTATTTAAAACATTTCAACTACATGAAGCAACAATATATTGATACGGTTGTGGGAAAAATTGCTGTATTTGTGTTAAACAATAATTCCGATAAAACGCCCGTAATATTTTTACATGGAGTTTATTTTGATCATCATCTATGGGATAAATATTTAAATCAAATTTCAGATCGAACTTTGATTACGATAGACATGCCTTTGCATGGTGAAAGCAGAGAAAATATCAAGTCCGGCTGGACAATAATGGATTGTGCAAAAATGTTGGTAGAAATTTTAGATGTTTTAGGTGTACAGAAAGTAATTGCAATTGGACATTCCTGGGGGAGTATGACTGTGCTTCGGGCGGCAGATAAATTTCCTCACCGATTCGAATCTGTCGGGGTATGCAATATGCCTTTTTTGGCTCCAACATCATTCCAAAAATTGGTTATCAGATTACAACATACTATGTTGTTTTTTAGAAAATTTTATACGAGCCAAGCTGCTAAGGCCTTATTTGCAAAGCAGTCTTTACTGCTCGATTCATCTTTATTGAATCAACTGGAGTACACAATGAATAAGTTGAGCAACCGTGATGTACAACAAGTTGATCAATCGGTTATTATTAATGCAGATGATACAATGAATTTAATTGTCAACCTGAAAGTAAAGGCCATTGCCTTAAAAGGGATCGAGGATTATGTGCCAAACCCACCACAAATAGAAACTCTAGTTGTTGGGGGTGGACATGTGAGTCCTTTGGAAAATTTCGAAGGTGTTCTGAAGTTGATTCATCAATTAATATAATTTACCTTCAATCATTTTTTTGGTTGTTTGCTATTTTTCTGCACTGGCTATCATTTTTTCCCTTTTTATTTTTGAGTAAAACTATTAAGGGTGGTTCTAATGAATCACCCTTAATAGTTTGAATCGGTAGACGGTAGATTAGGAAGGTAGATAAAATTGATTCAATTAGAAGTGGGGGGCTTGTATTTTATTTGCTTTAGTTCTTTCTGGAGACGGGCGAGCAATAACTATACTACACCACATTTTTGAATCATTTTCCTGCGAGAGGACTTAATTGAGTGATGTTTTTTATTATTCTTGTATAAACAGTACCTTTTTTATCACTTAATCTTAGTACCAATTCATTAGAGGACACTTGTTTTGCGATGCCTCTTTTAGGCTGTGTACCTGTCATATTTTTTTCAGCAATCTTGATCTGCCAAAGTGCTTCTTTGGTAAAGTGAACAAGTGTATCGGAGAATTTGCCATTTTCCAGTAAAACAGGTTTTGCGGTCACTCTACTGAGTGACGCAGAATACAATTCCTGTTGAATCCATACCTGCGTCAATTGTAAGTTGGATATCCTACTGGCAATTAGATAAATATAGTATTCTGTTTGAGGAGGTATAGTGGAATTCGGTATTTCCTCGTCACCTACCTTTATCACCGAGGAAGGGGCCACACCATTTAAGATTGATCTTTTAAAAGCAGTAAGCTTCAACGAAGGTGTTCTGGACTGGCCTAGGGCTGCAGCATAAAAAAACATGCATACACAAGCTACAATTCCTGTAAATAGGTATTTACGCACAATCTATTGTTTGATAATTTTTTGAATGGTTTGGTACTTCTTATTGTCACTGGTTATTTGAATCACATAATTTCCTGCGGCTAAATTTCCTAGTGGTATATTTCCTGAACCATAATTGACTGTCTGGCTATATATCCGTTGTCCCGATAAATTAAATACCTGAATCTGCATTGATTTTATTCCCGCTATGGTTCCCTGACTGTATTGATAATTTCCCCTGCTAATGGTAGGGAATATTTTGATAAAATTTTTGTCATTTAAAATGGCAGTTGGTAAGGCGGTCGTTAAGTTCGGATTGAAATTCGGAGAACCTATTGTGGTGTAAAACATGCCATTACCATGAGATCCAATCAGCAGGGTATTATCTGCCGGGCGATAGTCTAAAGAGCTAATTACTGCATAATTCAAAATCGAGGGGCTTTCTCTTGACCAAGTTATGGTACCACCTGCACCTAATGTTTTCCCAATATTGGCGGTTGTAAATAAGCCCACTGAAGTTCCAACATAATACTCGGTAACAGGTACACCGTTTTCCAATTTTGGCGCAATCACACAAGAACGAATAGAAGGTAAAGTCAAATTTCCTTCTGCATTGGACCAAGTCGGTTTGGAAGATTTGGCATTGAAAGTCCACCAAATACTTGTCACATTGTAGTTAGACACTACTGCCATTATTTCATTGTCATTATTAGGATGTACTGCTATATCTATTACGTTTCCGGAAAGACCAGTAGGGGTAATGTCAACCGGAGCTGATGAAGGACTGGCATTGATATAATTATCCAGTCTGAATATTTTCCCTGAGTTGGTTCCATAGTACATGGCATGTGTACTTAAATAAGGTCCCCATGAAAAGTCGATGGATCTGATAGAAACCGGTGTGCTTGAACCGTTGTCTGTCGCACTCGCAATACCTGTCATTTTAGTCCAGGTGGTACTGTCAACTGTACTGGCAGAAGTGGTTCTGAACAAATTATAATAGTTGGCATAGAACAGCACTTCAGAGTTCGAGTTGCTCAATTTGAAATAAGTGACAAAGTCTCCCCAACCTCCACCGGTGTTTGATAGCAGTTCAGTTACTCTGGGACGAATCCTCGCTCCGGGATAGTTAAGGTAGTCTAATACTTCATCTCGAAATATTTCGCCGAGTTGAACACCAAAATAAATGATTTGTTTGCCGGCATTGATGTTGGCAATATCCACTGCGACGCCATCTCCGCCAGCTATAGTAAAATAATCATCAATGCCCGGTCTATCAGGGGGTCTGGGACCCAGGTTCAAGGAAGCATCGCGGTACCAGGTGCCATTATCCTGCGCACCCCCCAGGAAATTATTTTTTCCGGTTTCAGGGTCAATGGTAACATGATAGTATTGAAGGGTCTGATAGTTTTTTATATAAGTCCATACCACGGGAGTTGCTGTTATATCATTGGTTATCTGCATACTACCATCATTTACAGCATATGCTCTTTGTGGATTGGTTGGATCAAAGATTAAACTATGCATATCGGGATGTGAATTTGCTGTTGAGTATCCTCCTATGGTAGTTGAAGCGCTAGTCGAAGTAAATCCATTTAGTGAACGGTATAAATTAGTTCCACCCACAAAAACTATATTGGGGTCATCCGGTTTTATTGTCAGGCTCATATTGTAACCACCTTGTAATTTCACTCCTCCGAAAACCCCGGTACCTGTAGGCATCATGGCAGATAAATTGGTCCATTGAGTTGTTGCTCCCACGGTTTCTAATTTGAATAAATCAGCCTCAGCGGTTGTGGCTCCAACACTACTTCCGTTTTCATACATCACGTATAAGATGTTGTTATTGGAGGGGGCTAATGCCATCAGTATTCTTCCCCAGTTAGCAGATCCCGTATTTTGTTTGAATCCGGCGGGGGTTTCCGGACTATTGCCCGCAATTGCTGTCCAGGATCCTACATTACCTGAAGTCGATTCCCATATTCCCCGATCGGTTGCGTTTTTCAAGTGAAAAGCTGCATACATTTTAGAGCCATCTGCTCTTATGACGATATCTGTATTTCCGTTTATAGTATTCCCTCCCAAATTTCCTTTTACTGCTGTCCAGGTAGTGCCGCCATCTTGGGAGCGCTGAATTGAATTTTGACCTGCAACATAAACATCACCTGTGATTGGATGAACAACAATTTTATGGATGATGTCAAACGCGCTGTTGAATGATTCAATTATTGATTGTGTGCTACTCAAAGGGGTCCAGGTGAGTCCATTGTCTGTTGATTTAAATATTCCGTTGCCAAAAAAGAAGGCTCCGCTGGCTGAAGCTGAATTACCCAATGATTCACCAGATCCTGCATACCAGGTATCTTCTTTACCGGCTCTGGGATCTTGTGCCAAGGCGGTTAAGCTATGGATTTGTGCGGAAGGGGTGACGAGGGTCCAGGTAGCGCCTGCATCGGCGGAACGCATGATTCCACCACTAACACATCCTGCAATGATTACGCGGTTGGTGGTTCCATTAAATCTTTTGTCAATTACAAAAGCCCTGGTTCTGCCGCCAATATTATTGGGCCCAGCTTTCAAATAGGTATTATTAGACGGAGTATTTTCACCATTCGTTGTAAGACCATTTTGCCATGAGCCTGCTTCACCTGTAACGGGAATACTCAATGCCTGTTTCATCTCCTCGCTAAAAGCATTTCTGGGAATTTTACCTGTTTTTGGGTCTTTCAGTATTTCATATTCGTATTGCCATCTGGCAATTTGCATGGCTGCTCGTTTTTGAGGATTTTCTTCATCCGCATCTTCTTCTCCCGCTGCCTTTTTTTCCAGCCATATTTCTTTGAGGTTTTTTTCCCTCCAGAAATGCCAACCATTCTTTTTAACCAATAAACCAATCCCTGCCATAGTTAATACAACAGGGATGATGAGTAGCATTTTTTTCATACTCGAGGGATATTTCCTGTAAGATATTAAATTATATGATAATTTTTTAGAGTTGGATGTCTACGTTTTGCCTGATTAGACCGATAAATAGGTTTTTTTCTTGAGGATAGGTTGAGGGGCAATCGATTAACTTCAATAGACATAGTCTTTCGGGGTAATTTTTAACGAGGACTCAAATGTTAAAAGTAATGAAGCTGCGCAGCGATTTTTTGTTTTCATTGCTTATTAAAGCAAGCTTGCAGCGCATGAAATCGGAAGACATGCAGAGAGTAAAGAGCAAAAAAAAAGGTCACTTCAGTATGTAACAACTGAAGTGACCTTTGAATTTACTATTCCTTGATTAGAAATGGCGTACAATCATTGCACCCAGTGGTGCACTTCTGGCGGTACCCGTTGCTGCCAAAGTAAATATTCTACCGGCATTCAAGTTGGTACCTAAAGATGCTGCGAAAACAACTGTTTGTGTTCCTGCAAGTTTAACACGGAGGGTATAGGAACCACCCGGTACTGGGGTAAATTCTCCTACAGATGTATTTGGATTAGCACCGAAGTATGATCTGTTAGATATAGTTACACTATCATTAGGTGTAACACTCGTTCTTAGCAGCGTTACATCCACAGCAGGTGCCAAGGGGGCAAGGTGGAAGAAACGAACGTGTGTATTACCGGCAGCAGGCAATGCAAGGTTGTCCTCAAAACGAACTGATCTTAGTGTGGGAGTACCAGAAGCAGCAAGTGTATCATAAACAACCATGGTGTAATACTTATTCAAACCGAATGCCAAGTCTTGATTTACTACATTGGTTCTTCCACTGTCTGGAGAAATTTTTATGTTCCTGGTTCCTTCCTGAATTGGCATGTAAGCCTGTCCATTTCCTGATCCTCCGGAAAGAGAAGCTTGTTGGAAGGAAATCCTTCTTGCTCCGTTAGCTACTATTCCATCTACCAATACATCAATGGTTGGTGCACCAGGGGCAGCATGTATGTAAGCCATGGAGGCAGAGGCGGATGGGTCGAGTTCCAGCGCTTCTTTTTCGCAGGATGCCAGCAGCAGCCCATTTGCTACAAGTAAGAATTGAAATATTTTTTTCATTGTACTTTATTTAATTTATTTAAACTTCTACCTGTATTAATATCCGGTATTTTGTTTCATATTAGAGTTTGCATCCATTTCGCCCTGCGGGATAGGCCATGCCCACTCTCTTCTGGTTGAAGCGAGCGTTGCCTGGGTTGTTGGGGCAGCAATTGTTCCTCTGTCAATTGTTTTTGTAGTTCTTTTCAAGTCAAACCAGCGATGGCCTTCCATAAAGAGTTCTTTGCGGCGTTCTAATGCTATGGCATTGATGAGTGCCGGACCACTTTCGGTTCCATTGACAAACGAATTGATTCTTGCTGCTCTTAGTGTGTTGAGATCATTGAGAGCACTAGCTTCCTGACCACTATTGGCGAGTGCTTCAGCACGGATAAGATACATTTCACTTGTTCTAAATACTTTCCAGTCAACTATACCATCCACAGCAGATGATTTGCCGAGAAATTTAGTAACAACAAGTCTGGAACTTGCACGAGAAAGTGGAGCAACACCAAGGGGCGATACATATCCTCTTGTAACTGATGTTGCAAAGCGGATATCGTTGCCTTCGTCAATTTGTGCGAAGAGGCTAGGATTGCCCTCGTGTTGAGAACGATTGGTTGCACCACTGTAAACGTCACCGGCAAGTCTGCTAGCAAATTCACCTGTTGAGAAAAGTACCGCAAAAGCTACTTCGCTTTGGTTCTGGTCTCTCCAGATTCCCGGGTATACTGAGCGACTAGCCAATGGTAAAGCATTGATAACAGTTGTTGCATTGCTAATAGCTGTTGGCCAATCTTTTGCATACAGAGCAACTCTCGCTGTCAATGCAGCAAGACCAGTAAGGTCAATTCTATATCTGGCAGAACTGGTATTGATAGCTGCATCAACGTCAGCAAGCAATGTTCTGGCTGAATTTAAGTCCGCAAAGATTTCGTCATAATTTTCTTTTACAGTCGGTCTGCTTGGTTTCACAGAGGGAGGAGAAGCTTCCAGCACTGATTGCTTCATATAGGGAACACCTAAGGCTGTACTATTTCTATCAAAACTTTCACCGAACCAACGGAACAGATCGAAATGTGCCAGTGCTCTGATTGCTAGCGCCTGACCTTTGATTCTATTTGCTTGTTTTTGGGTAGCAGGAGTAGTTACTTTATCAATGTTATTGATAATGATGTTGGCATTGTTAATAACACTATATCCAGCCAACCATGTTTCTGCAACTGTTCCATCACTTTGAACATATACCCAGTCTGTGATAGTCAGAAAGTTTACCAATGATTCGGTAGTCTGTACCAGATTGTCAGCGTTCATATCAGACAATACAGACATGTTTCGTCCATAGTATCCAACTCCACGAAGACTGTTGTAAACTGAAGAGAGGGATGCCTGGTAATCATTTATTGATTTCAAGGCATTTTCCTGTGATAAGGAGTGTGTCGGATTGAGTTCAATCGATTTCTCGCAACTTGCTAATCCCGTTAGGATGCATCCGGCAAGTAGGTATTTAGATATGTTGAATTTCATAATTTCAAATTTTGAGGGTTAGAAGCCAATGGTTAATCCTCCGGTTACTGTTCTTAGTGCAGGATATTGAGCACCTGTCAGAACTCCACCGGTAATTTCGGGGTCAAATCCAAGGAAGGTAAAGCCGGTCCATAAATTTTCGCCCATGATGAAGAATCTTGCATTGCTCAATTTTAATTTCTTAGTGAGGTTTTGTGGCAACACATAAGATAGTTGAACGTTGCGTAAACGGAGGAAACTTCCATCTTCCAAGAATCGAGTGATATTTCTTCTCATTACCTGGCCGGGTCTTGGGATATCTGTAATATCTCCCGGTTTTCTCCATTCGCGGGATACAGATCTAGCCATGTTATCAAAGAAGTAGCTCGGATCTTCAACGTTGGTTCTGTCGTTGTTGTAGATAAGGTTACCAAACAGATAAGTAAAGAATACGCTTAACTCCAGGTTCTTGTAGCTGAATTTATTGGTAAAACCACCGAAGAAAGGCGCATCTCGCGTACCGAATATTTGTCTGTCAGCATCACTATAGTTTTCAGTCAAAGAACCATCAGGTCTTCTGTACACTGAGTTACCATTTGCGGGATTAACACCTTCGTATTTTACGAGGAAGTTGCTGTTCAGCGGGAAACCAACTCTTTGTATAGTAGTTGCAGCGGCAATACCTGTAGGAGGTGCTGTAGGAGTCAACGCAAGGAGTTTATTTCTGTTAACAGTGAAATTCAAGTTAGTAGTCCATGTAAAATTCTTCGAACGTATGTTCTCGGTTACAACGGTAAATTCCCAACCACGGTTTCTTACACTACCAATATTGGTGTTAAGAGAAGTAAATCCAGTTGTTCTGGATAGCTGGTTGTTCAAGAAGAGGCGGTTGGTAACCTCATCATAGAAGTCAACTCCTAAAATCAAGCGACCCTTGAAAAGACTAGCATTGATACCTGTATTGAATTTTGCTCTCTCTTCCCAAGTAAGGTCCTGGTTAGGCAATTGATTGATTCCTGGACCATTTGTACCCAAATATGTTCTGGGACCGAACAATTCTCTGGATGCAAAGTCACCAATACCTTCCTGGTTTCCTACTTTACCGTAGGAAATTGTGAATTTGAGGTTATCAACAAAAGTGACATTTTTGAAGAAATTTTCATCGCTGATTACCCAACCTGCACCTACTGAATAGAAATCTGCAAAGCGGTTATTAGCACCGAAACGGGAAGAACCGTCTCTTCTGTAGCTACCATTCAGGAAATAGCGATTTTTATAATTATAGGATGCGAGAGAGTAATAAGAAAGAATGGCGTTTTCTGTCCTATTCTCTCTTACTATGGGGATGAACGGAGCACTACCCTGTGTGATACCTGCTCCATTTTGTAAATTACCCGTCAATCCAAAGCTAGAAAAGCCAAATGTTTGGAGTGTTCTGTTAACCCACTCATTGTATAACCCTACAGTAAAATTATGGTCACCAATGGATTTTGCATAATTAAGAGAAGTAGTACCTGTGTAACGACTTAAAATGCGGGTGTCTTTATCAAAACGTCCCTGATTACCAATTGCGGCTTGACCAACCACACTGAATCTGGTGAAAAGCAGGGATTCATCCCAGTTTTCGAGATCTATACCCCAGTTGGTCCGGAATGATAGGCCTTTTGCTATAAAAGGAAGTTTTGCTTCAATGTATGCATTGCTGACAAGTTTAAACTCTTTTCTGCCACGATTGGTTTCGTTCATGTCCTGTACGGGATTCGGCTGACCGGAAACGAATTGTTGATAAGCACCGGTACTAGTGAAAGGCACTTCGTAAGGGTTACTCCAGCGAATGGCATTGAGTGGACTAGCAATACCGGTATTGGCTTCTGTAGTGTTTTGATAATTACTCCAGCCAATGTAGGTATTAATTCCAAACTTTAAATTATTACTGGCATTGTGATCGATATTAAAGCGACCGTTGTATCTGTTCAAACCGGTATTGCGAACAGTTCCTGATTGCAAGAAAAGTCCACCGGATAAATAAAAAGTAGTTTTTTCATTACCACCACTTGCACTTACTTGGTGGTTGTTGGTGATACCCGTTTGAGTAACTAAATCTTGCCAGTTGGTATTTATTCTGCGTAAGCTATCTAATTCGGTGCTTGTCCATGCGTAAGGATTTCCTCGGGCAATTTCATAATCTAATTTCTCCGGAGTTTCCATGAGTTCCAGTTTGTTGATGGGGAACCTAGATTGACCGTATTGCGCGTTGTATTCAAATCTGGTTTTTCCGGCCTTACCTCTCTTGCTCGTTATAACGATAACACCATTTGCACCCCTTGAACCGTACTGAGCTGTAGTGGACGCATCTTTAAGAACAGAAACGGACTCAAAGTCGTTGGGGTTGAGTGAAGCAAAGTTTTGCGCAGATATTTGAATACCATCCAGGATGTACAATGGTTGGGTAGTTCCATTCACGGAACCTACACCACGAATGATTACGTTTGCAGCTGCTCCGGGTTGACCTGAGTTAGCTTGAATCAAAGCCCCTGCCGCCTGACCTTGCAACATCTGGTCGAATGATCCTATGGGAACATTCTTGATGGCTTCAGCCTTCACTGTAGCAACAGCACCGGTGATCTGTCTTTTCTGGAGCGTTTGGTATCCTGTTACCACTACCTCCTCCAATGATTTATCAGACACTGATAATTTGATGGACAATGGCGCACCTGTTATGGCAGATTGTACCATTTGGTATCCGACGTAAGAGAAGGTGAGTGACTTTGCGTCCCCGGGAACATTAACAGAAAAAGAACCATCAGCATTCGTAGTGCCGATACTCTTGTTGTTATAATTAATAACAACACCTGCTAGGGGGGACCCATCTTTAGCGTCTGTAATCTTGCCGGTTACTGTTTTCGTTTGTGCAAATGCACCAATGGAAAACAATAGAGCAAAGAATGTAAGAACGAGTGTTAATTTTCTCATTTGCAGTAAATTTTGGGTTGAGGCGAATTTATTTAAATAAAGTGGGCAATAACGATTTGTTAACCTATTTAAATCTTTAATCAAAGAAATAAATAAAATAAAATTATATATTATAATATGTATTATTGAATGTATATCATATCATATAACTAAATAATCAAATTTTAATCATTCCTCCAAAATATATTATATAAATATATATGTAAGGTAAAATTAGTTTGAAAATTAAATTTTATCGTTCAAAGTAATCTTATTAAACATTCAATTAAATTAAATATGTTTCTTGGCTATTTTGTTTACGATAGATACGTGAAGGTTAAACAAAACGGAATACTTATTCGCAAATAAAATAATTGGTATGCATTTTTTGGAGGCAATCAATTCTGAAAAATTAAGTTGAATCGAATCTTCCTGATTATTTCAAAGAAGTTGACAAATAAAATTAGATCAATCAGCAAATCAAGAGAACTGCTGTCAATAGGTAGTTGTAATCATGGATTCTCCTCGTTTCGCTCGGACCTTCCGCCAAAGGCGGAGCTCAAATGTTTAAAGTGTTTTGTTTGATTGCTGCTTTTGAGTCGCTTAATCAAGCGATTGATGAGGGGATTGTCCTCGCTTCGCTCGGACCTTCCGCCAAAGGCGGAGTGCTCAAATGTTTAAAGTGTTGCTGCTGCGCTGCCATTTTTGTATTGCTGCAAAGGAAAGTATTCCAACAAGAGATTATAGCCGGGATTGTCCTCGCTTCGCTCGGACCTTCCGCCAAAGGCGGAGTACTCAAATGTTTAAAGTGTTTTGTTTGACTGTTGCTTTTTGAGTCGCTTCAAAATGCGACTGATGGGGGGATTGTCCTCGCTTCGCTCGGACCTTCCGCCAAAGGCGGAGATCTCAAATGTTTAAAGTGTTTTATTTGATTGCTGCTTTTTGAGTCGCTTCATCATGCGATTGATGAGGGGATTGTCCTCGCTTCGCTCGGACCTTCCGCCAAAGGCGGAGATCTCAAATGTTTAAAGTGTTGCAGCTGCGCTGCCATTTTTTTGTTTTCATTGCTCATTCAAGCAAGCTTGAATCGCATGAAACACAAAAAAAGTACCTCTACGTTCGTAGAGGCACTTTAAACATTTGGCGGAGAGAGAGGGATTCGAACCCCCGGACCTTTTACAGTCAACGGTTTTCAAGACCGCCGCAATCGACCGCTCTGCCATCTCTCCGGGTGCAAAATAATAGCTTGACGGCCGAATTACAAAATAAAATCGGCTGGTAATCAAATAATCAGCAACTTATTGGGATAATAAAGAGATAGCTACAAAATCAATCAATTACTGAACAGAAAAGAAAACTTTAATCCCTTGTAAGAATCGGCAATATTTACAATTGAGGGGTGAATCTATCGCGCACCCCTTCCCCCGGTTTCAGAATCCCTGGAAGATCCATTCAGGGTAGCACCATTTCTGGAAGATAGTTGGATATTACTAGCAGCCGATTGCCAACTCCCGCCTCTTTTGCAAGCTCCCGTATAATCAGGCCAGCTTGATGCATCAGCATCGCCATCGGTCGTAAGTTGTCCGTTACCTTTTGAGCCGGTAAATGACCTGCCCGTAGAATTTTCTATTCTGATCACCTGCTCCCATACATTACCACTCATTTCCATCACCCCATAATAACTTCCTCCGGATGCAACTCTGTCACTGCTCGCAGTTGCAAAAATGCCAACCCGAACAGGACCTGTAGTAAAATTATTATTGTACACTGCATTGGCATTGGTTGTATTCGAAACCTCTCCTGCCTGCCGATCATTTGAAATGGCCGCAAGTCCGACTAACGTTGTATTTCCCCAACAATATTCATCTGCAACCGGAGCAGCAGTACCCCTGCTGATTTTTTCAAACTCGAGTTCAGTTACTGGTCGCAGAGCAGCCCAATCCAGATAGGCCGCTAAATCTGCCCAGGATAAATAGTTACAGACAATCCATTCACCATCATCCGTTTCATCATACACACCGTTGTTATTTAAATCACAACCGTAAACTGCAGGTGCGGAAAAGTAGGTCCCTGAAGTAGAAATTTCAATTCCGTTTCTATTATTTCCACTGCTGATCAATGCACCGGTACCTACAGCACTATTGGGTGCAAAAGCAGTTCGATTAACCTGCTGGCTATAGGTGAGCGTGTTGAGGAAATCGCGGTATTGTCCCTGGCTGATTTCATACTTCATGCTATAAAATGCTCCGTGGCCGGTGGGAAAATCACTGGCTAAAGTTGCTGTGTTGGTTGTTGTTCCAAGATCTAGACTTAATCCATCCTGCGTACTCAGATTTGTTCCTGATGAATTGACATTGTTGCCCTGCAGAGTGGGGGAGGTGGAGGTAACGGTAAATGTGTTGGCAGTTCCGGAGGAACTAACATCGTTGGCAACCCTGAATCCTGATTCAGTTTGACTGCCACTTCCCAATTGAAAGTCCCCGGATGGGATGTAGACCATTTCAATGGCGAAAACCTTGACGAATATTTTCGAGTCATCTGCAACACCATCAGTGCCATAATTCCACCTTAACTGAATACCTGTCTTTGTAAATGTGCCTGTTCCATCACTGTTTCGGTACAAAAATATTCCGGTGCCATCCGTTTGTGTAGTCGCAGTACCGGTAGGTATAGTGTGTCCGCCATTGTTCAACGTAGCATGTTTCCATTCACCCGTTTCGCCAATTTTGTATTTTACAAAAACCCAAGCAGCATCCCAGTTGGCTGCTCCGCTGGAAGTTCTAAAGGAATTATTCCAGCTTAAATCAAAGTTGACAAAAACATAATCAAGGCTTTTGTTCCTGTTGACCAATGAAACATTGGTCACTGCAATCTCATTGGCTACAAGGTTGGATACTTGCATGAATAGCAGGAAGGCGATCAACGCAGTTCTTTTCATAGAATTATCAGTTTAAACAGGTCAATTCAGTTTACTAGCATGGATCAAAAAAATACCTGAATTGTCCGTTTTAACTGATGAAGTTAGGAGATTCTCAGCAAAAGAAGGATATATCCAATCTTATTATAATAGATTGATTAACAATTGGTAATAAAGAAAAATATATTAAAAACATAATGCTTGTTGCGTCAAGTCATAGAAAGGAAAATAGAATTCATTGATGAAAGGCAGCATGTAGAATTTAGCGGACCCCTCTTCCCCCGTAATCGTTGTTGCGTGAACTGACTCCTCCTGTAATATTGCTTCGGTCTGAGACCCTGGCGCTGTCATTACTACTTGCCCAACTTCCACCCCTGCAACCAATGTTGGCTTGTCCCGGCCAACCGGTGTCGGCATTACCATTGGTATCTATGGTTCCGTTTCCAACATTACCATTGAAAGATCGACAGGCTGAATTGGCAATGCTGATCACCTGTTCCCACAGATTACCGCTTAAGTCCATTATACCATAATAACTGCTGCCTGA
Source organism: Chitinophagaceae bacterium (assembly GCA_020403455.1). Taxonomy (GTDB): domain Bacteria; phylum Bacteroidota; class Bacteroidia; order Chitinophagales; family Chitinophagaceae; genus Sediminibacterium. Next base: position 88,195 of record JADBXP010000016.1, on the reverse strand, counting down.
TGAAATTCTGGTGCTAGCACCGGTTGCAAACATACCTGTTCTTACCGGACCTGTATTATAGCCATTGTTATTGGTAAGATTTGCATTGGTGGTTCCTGAAACCTCGTTTTCTTGCTGCCCATTCGTAATCGCAGTGACATTGGTAAAAGACGTGCTTCCCCAACTGAATTCATCAACGACCGGAGCAACTGTACCACGACATGCCTTCTCGAACTCCAATTCTGTCATCGGTCTTAACGCTGCCCAGTCCAGAAATGCTGTAATATCTTCCCATTTCAAAAAATTACTGGCAACCCATTCACCATCATTGGTCTCATCGAAAACATTGTCGCCATCTGCATCACAGCCATACACTGCAGGGGTTGTATTGGAAACACCCGAGGTTTTTATTTCAATATAATTCCTGTTAGTCCCAGCCGTTGCCAAAGCGCCTGTTCCAGCAGCGCTGGTTGGAACACTGGTAGTTCTAGTAACTTGTTGCGCATAAGTCAGTGTATTTAGAAAATCACGGTACTGCCCCTGACTGATCTCATATTTCATGCAATAGAAAGCTGCATATCCGGTAGGATATCCGCTGGCAAGAGTGGCAGTTGTTGTTCCCGTCAATTGGTCATTCCCTGAACCGGCACGGGTGGAAATATTCAAAGATGAGGATCCACTGTTATTGCCCTGTAGGGTAGGAGATGTGCTGGTTATCGTGAAGGATGCTGCGTTGCCCGTCGTAGTGAGATTGGCCTGCCTGAATTCTCCTGTATTAGCTCCGCCACTTCCTGCCTGAAAATTACCCGTAGGCACATGTACCATTTCAATTGCAAAAACCCTGACAAAAATTATTGATTCATCTGGCACAAGATCTGCACCATAATTCCATCTTAACTGCACACCGTTTAAAGTTAATGCACCGCTACCTGTATTGCTGCGGTAGATGAAAATACCCGAACCATCGTTGGGGTCTGCGGCACCATCTGTTGGAATGACATGCCCTGAAGTACTTAGTGTTGCATGCTTCCAGGCACCGTTGGTGCCGATTTTGTATTTCACAAAAACCCAGGCAGCATCCCGGTTCGAAGCTCCTGATGCTAGCTTGAAAGAGTTTTGCCAGCTTAAGTTGAATTGCACCTGTACATGATCCGCTGTCCGATTCCTACCGGTCAAAGTTACATTTTCAACTTTGATGTCATTGGCCAATAACATTACCGGTAGAAGTATAAAAAAACAGGCAAATAAACTGCTTTTTATTGGTGAAAGCATAGTCATAAGATTGGATAATAGAATAAATATATTATATTCAAAATTGAATATAAGTAATAAAAATTTAAATCGTATGTTTTTTCCCACGCAATAAAAAGCAAGCAGGGAAATATGCATTTAACTTTTTGATTGTGAAGTCTTTAGCAATATGCCATCGGTTACCCTTTTGTATTGGGGGTTCGCGAAATGGTTTTTTGTATGATTTTTGTTGCGCTGGAATTATGATGAGAATTATTCTTTTTTTGTTGCTTTCATTTTTGGCGTTCACTCTTCATGCACAAACTCTGCAGGGTAAGGTGCTGGATCGTGAAGGATTAAAGCCGGTACCCAACGCGACATTATTCCTGAGCAATACCATGGTAAGTACTACCACCCGCGATGACGGTAGCTTTTTCTTTCCCAATATACCTTCAGGCAGATATGAATTAATCATTTCCTGTACCGGTTATAAGACAGGTCGTATTGAAATCATTTCCTCATCGCTGCCGCAGAACCTTATCATTCAATTAGAACCTTACATAAAAGAATTGAACGAAGTGGTCGTTAAGAATTATGAGAAAGATGGATGGAATAAATGGGGTAGAATATTTACAGAACAATTCATTGGAACAACACCATTTTCTGTTGATGTTCAAATCGAAAACCCGGATGCGGTTAAGTTCATTCTGGATAAACAAGCAAATACGCTGAGTGCATTTTCCAACGAACCTCTTGTCATCATCAATAAGGCTCTGGGATACGAATTGTACTATGAATTAGAACTCTTTGAATTTAATTTTCGTACAAAGCTACTCCTCTTCAAAGGGTTTCCACTTTTTAAAAAGATGACACCAAGGAGCAAGTCCCAGGAGAGAAGATGGACAAACAACCGAAAAGAAGCCTATCAAGGCTCCATGATGCACTTTTTTCGTTCCTTATACCGCAATCAATTGCTGGAAAACGGGTTCGAAGTAAGATCGCTTATAGAGGTAACGAATGAAGAAAAAATAAGGGTCAAAAACGTTTTATCAAGCAGGTTTAAGTCCAACAACAATAAAGAACTTCCGGAACCCACCATACGAGATACCTTTCGTTTTTCTATTTCCGGGGATTCTATGAGCCATTATCAGCAGGTCATGCGTATGCCCGATAATTCGTATATCATCCAACCTCAAATTCTTACCGGCGATTCAATCGCCTTTGGTATCGATAGTTTTTCGGTTGGTATGTTTTTCAAGAATTTATTACAAGTCAAGTTTCTTAAGAAAAAAATGCCCATCGAAGTTGCAAATGCACTCTCCGGAACTAATTTCTTTCCTGCTTCAACTTTCTCCGGCTATGATAGGGTAGACGAGAATTCAATAATTTTCGCCAATAAGATGGATATGATTTCCAGAATTAAATTGACATCTGATGACGGAATCCTTGTCCTTTCCAATGGTTCTTTCTTTGACGCGACCCGCCTCATCAGCTATGGTTACTGGGCATTTTGGGAACGAATCAGCACATTGCTTCCCCTTGATTACAAGCCCCCAACTCAATAGTAAAGTTTGACCTATTCGCTTGTGACATTTTATTCTTCCGATAAATTTATTTTATCACTGTGCCGTGACTAAAATTAATATTTGGCACATTGTTTGTCCATTTTAATAAAATCGAGTCATGAAGCCAGTACTTTTTGCCTTATTACTTTTGCCCGCTTTTGCTGTAGCGCAAAACCATGTTCTGTACCTCAAAAATGGCGAAAAAATTGAGGCGCAAACCATTCGCTACCGGAATCCAATCTTTGGAAAAGAGCGATTAATACTGGGTGAAAAGAAATACTACATGGATCAGCTCGATTCATTTAGGATTTTTAAAATTTCCTATCTGTCCAAACAAATAAGAGGAAAGGGCCGATATATCAGCGTACGACCACTGATACAGGGAAAAATAAATCTGTACGATCATGCCCGCCCCCCAAGAACTGAAACCATCGCAGGTCTAATGCCCCAGCAGTTGGTCATGGGTGTACCTATGATTGAACATAAAGATCTCCCTCTCAACTGGTACCGACATGGAAGATTCGTTCGTCTTATGAAAGAAAATGACCAGGCGCTGGCCTCCTTCCGTGAAGCGAGAAAAATTCATACAATTAGTATTTTATCGAATACAGTTGCTCTTGGCCTCATGACAGCCGGCATCATAGCAAATCCCGCTGAATCAAAACTGGCGAATGGATTATTTTATGGTGGATTATCTGTATCTCTTGCTTCAAGCATCTATGATTTATCTACTTCAGATAGATACCTTTCAGGTCTGTACGATGCTATTAAAAAATACAACCAGTAGTCCAACACCGCATACACAAGACAACTTTTTATCGCGCGCAATTGTCTGTAAATATTGATTCCTGAACTATCAGGAATCTTTCCGTCCAATCGGGAATACTTGAGCACTTTCCCCCTTGACTACCGGGAGTCCACCACTGAATTTATTTAATTGGGAGAACTATATTTCACCCAAGTAAATCAAATTGATCTGTTTTTCATTTTATGCAGTTCAAAGTCAGATAAACTGGCACAGGGTTTGCTGTTTTTTCAAAAAACGGGGTATGAAAAAAATCTTTGTTACTTGCTTACTTGTCCCCATTTTAACCTTTTCTCAAAATCAAATATTGTACCTTAAAAATGGAGAAACGATATCGGTAGAAAAAATCCGCTATCGCAACCCGATTTTTGGGAAAGAGCGACTCGTCGTAGGTGAAAAGACTTATTACATGAATCAAATTGATTCATTCACAATATTCAACATCACCTATTTATCCAAACAATTACGTGGAAATGGCAGATACATCAGTGTTCGACCTGTAAGCAAAGGGAAAATAAGTCTATACGATCATTCTCGCCCTCAAAGAACCGAAACCACTGCCAGTCATATACCGGAAAAATTGGTCATGGGTTTAGCACTGATGGAACATTACGATCATCCTATGAACTTTTATCGTCACAGAAAATTGGTTCAAATTATTCAAAACGATGAACAGGCACTCTCGGCATTTCGCCCTGCCAGAAAAATTTATACCATTCAAACGATTATAAGAGGAACTACCCTGGGTCTTTTTGTTGCAGCGCTATCAGTCAATCCTGCTTATTTTGCTACAACGGGGGAGGGACTAATGTACAGTGCTTTAACTCTATCAATGGCTTCTGATATCCATGGTATTTTTTCTTCTGAAAAATATTTTGCAAGTCTATACGAAGCCGTAAGGATTCATAATCAATAGATCGGTGCAGATAGAAAATTAGCTCTTCAATTTAAGTTTGCGGCAAGTTGCCTCACGAATAACCTGGGTGCTCAAAACATCAATCTTCTGGGTACTTTTCTGCAGAAAATTGCATACGCTTCCCCATGCTGCCTTTGCAAATATTCTTCTTCTAACCTTATTTGCACCTGTATCAGGATATATCCAACTATCCAAAAAATCAGCGTCGCTGCATTCGGAGTTACTAAAAACAAACCTGCCAAGACCAGCAACATCCCTAAAAAAATGGGATTTCTACTATAACTGAAGAGTCCTTCGGTAATCAATTCCGTTTTCCTCTCACTGTCTATCCCAACTCGCCACGAATCTTTCATATTTCCCTGAGCGATAACTGTCCATACCATCGCCACACCGAGTATCATCCAGCCCATCCAGCGAAAGTTATCTCCATAAGGAAGTTGAATAGCCAAAAAATAACCATGACTAAAAGGAACCCATGCATACAAAAGCACATAAATGAAAAGACCCGCAACCGTCAGCTTGAAATAGAAACCAACCAATCCATAAGCACTGTCATCCTTGGGCAAAACCATCGGATTGATACCGGAACTTCGATACACCATCCAACTTCTGATGACAAATGCCCATAAAAAGTAAACAACAAAATAACCTGTAAATAAAAAGGGAATATATTTTTCCATGAAGAGTTGATTTAAGATGATGGAATGCCGGAGCTGGAAGGAAATTATGAAAATCAATTTTTAAAATTAATCGAGTTAAGCTTTCTTCCCTTCACCATCAGACACTTTGCCGAAATATTTCCCAAATCCGTAACATACAGACAACCCTATACGTCATTACTCAGGTAAGAATTTTATTCAGTATAGCTTCCTGAATATTTGGTATTTTTAAACTCTAAATGATATAGTATGCAGCGTTCACTCCTCCTCCTTTGCCTAGTAGTCTCCCTCTGTTCTCTCATTGGCAATGCCCAAACTAATACCCCCACTGTTGGAAATTATAGTTACACAGAAACTTTCGCTCCCTTCTTTTATTCAAAGAATGGAAATGAATTCAGATCAGCTTCCGGCGAACCCGGACCCCGCTACTGGCAGAACAAAGTCGATTACCAGATAGACGTTGAATTGAACGATGCTACCAATGAAATCAAAGGATTCGAAATCGTTACCTACACCAATAACAGTCCGCAAAAATTACCCTATCTCTGGATGCAACTGGATCAAAATCTTTTCCGCAAAGATTCCAGGGGCAGTGCCATCACTCCCTATAGCGGGAGCAGAAACGGTGGCAGGGGGCAGGACTTCGATGCCGGTTATAAGATTACTTCCGTTAAGTGGATCAAAGAGAAAAATGTTCTCGTCGATATACCCTTTATGATCGATGATACCCGCATGCAATTGTTCCTCCCCAAAGATCTTCCGGCAGGAGGGGGAAAAATTCAATTCAAAATTGAATTCTCATTCATATCACCTGAATATGGCTCTGATCGCATGGGAATTCAAACCACTAAAAATGGAAAAATTTTCACCGTAGCCCAATGGTACCCCCGCATGTGTGTTTACGATGACGTAATGGGTTGGAATTCGATTCCCTATACAGGTCCGGGTGAATTTTATCTGGAATATGGGGACTTTGACGTAAAAATCACGGCACCCTCCTCTTTAGCAGTAGTGGCTTCCGGTGAATTGGTGAACGCCTCCGAAATATATTCAACGGTGCATCTTTCCCGCTGGAAGCAAGCCGCCTCGAGCGAAAAGACCGTAATTATCCGAGGGGCAGATGAAATTGGACAACCCATCCATCCTACCAAGACCGCACTCACCTGGCATTATAAAATTAATCAGTCCAGAGATTTTGCCTGGGGAGCCTCTTCCGCATTTATACTGGATGCTGCATCCATCAAACTTCCGAGTGGTAAAAAGTGCATGGCCATATCAGCCTATCCCATCGAAAGCGATGGTAAAAATGCCTGGGGCAGATCTACTGAATATGTAAAAGCATCTATTGAACATTATTCCGCTAAATGGTTGGAGTATCCCTATCCTGCTGCAACAGCAGTTGCCGGGAATCCGGGTGGAATGGAATATCCGGGTATTGTTTTCTGTAGTTTACGTGCCAAAACAATGGGTCTCTGGGGTGTTCACGACCACGAGTTTGGTCACACCTGGTTCCCCATGATCGTGGGCTCCAATGAACGTCTCTATGGTTGGATGGATGAGGGATTCAATACTTTCATCAACGCCTTGTCAACTGAAGTTTTTAATAATGGGGAATACAAACCACGCGCTAAAACCAATATGCACAATGCAGGTCGTTTCCTCACCAATCCTACCCTGGAACCTATCTTAAGCAACGGTCCCGATAACCTGAAAGAAAGAAACAATGGTACCCTTTTATACAATAAACCAGCAGTCGGACTTCACCTGCTGCGCGACCAAATTCTAGGTGAGAAGAGATTTGATTATGCCTTTCAAACTTACATTCGCAACTGGGCTTTCAAACATCCTACACCCGATGACTTTTTCAGAACCATGGAAAATGCTGCCGGAGAAAGTCTTCAGTGGTTCTGGCGAGGATGGTTTGTACACAACTGGAAACACGATGTGGGTGTGCGCGAGGTAAAATACATTAACAACAACGATTTCACTAAAGGCAGCCTGATTACTATTGATAACCTTGAAAAGTTGGTGATGCCCGTCATTCTGGAAGTAAAAATGAAGAGTGGTGCAACACAGCGCATAAAATTGCCCGTAGATATCTGGATGCGCAATACTTCCTGGACATTCCCCTTTGCCTCTGAAGAGGAAATCGAATCAGTTACTTACGACCCGGATAAAGTGCTTCCTGATAGCAATGAATCCAACGATGTTTGGACAGCCAAAAAACAGTAATTGAAAATTGAATACAATAGATCGATTGCTGATTGTCTCGTTCAAAAAAAACTGAATCATTGAAGCACCTGAGCGCACTGAATCATTATTTCTGGAAATACAAATGGCGCCTCATCATAGGAATTGTGTTTGTCATATCCAGTAACTTTTTTGCAGTACTGGCACCACGTATTACCGGACTCCTGGTGGGATATATTCAACAAAGAACAACCGGTGTTCATCCAACTGCGAATTCTTCCGGGATGGCATGGACCAATTCACTTTTTGCTTCCCTGTTCAGTGCCAGCCAGCCCCTCTTCAGAATTGTAACCATCACTTGTCTACTGATTTTACTATTTGCGATCCTCCGTGGCATCTTCATGTTTTTCATGCGGCAAACCATCATAGTAATGAGCCGACATATTGAATATGACCAGAAGAATGAAATCTATCGCCATTACCAATCCTTGCATGCCGGCTTCTTCTCTACCCACGCAACCGGCGATCTGATGAACCGCATTGCCGAAGACGTGAGCAGAGTTAGAATGTATACTGGTCCGGCACTCATGTACCTCATCAATCTCATTACGCTGATTGGATTTTGCCTTTACAATATGTTCAGCAGAGATTTTTCCTTATCACTCATTGTTTTGGCACCACTACCCATTCTCGCATTGACCATCTATAGGGTGAACAGCATCATCAACCACAAAAGTGAAGAAATCCAGCAACTTCTTTCTGACATGACTACCCAGGCACAGGAAACTTACTCCGGCATACGTGTCATCAAATCATTTGTTCAGGAAACAGGCATGTTTCGCGCATTTCAAAAAAGCAGCGAGGCCTACCAACAAGCAGGTATAGGTTTATCAAAAGTGGAAGCGATTTATTTTCCCAGCATGTCGCTGATGATCGGTATCAGTATTCTCATCACCATCCTTGCGGGAAGCGACAAAGCAATACAAGATCCCGGCGCTGTAGGAACCATCGTTGAATTTGTCATTTACATTAACCTGCTTACTTTCCCGGTGAGTGCTATAGGATGGACTGCCAGTATGATTCAGAGGGCAGCTGCTTCACAAAAAAGGATCAATGAGTTTCTTACCATTATCCCATCAATCAGCAATCAATCAGATATACAACCAATACCTGCAGGAGCTGAATGGAATTGGAATAATGTTTCATTCACCTACCCACACACGGGAATTCATGCCCTTAGCCAAATCAATTTTACCATCCAACCCGGAGAAAAAATATTGATCTTGGGAAAAACCGGTTCGGGAAAAACAACCCTGGCACAGTTGATGATGCGAATGTATGATCCAACAGATGGTGCTATCTATTTGGGCGGTATTTCGCTTCAACAGATTCAACTTGAGCAATTGCGCAGCGCAATCGGTTATGTTCAGCAAGATGTTGTTTTATTCAGTGACACCATTGAAGCCAATATCAGTTTTGGGTGCAAGGAAAAGCCTGCTTCAGCTAGAATTGAGGCAGCAGCCCGATTGGCGGGTGTGCATGATGATATCATGGGATTTCCCAATGGTTACCAGACAAGGGTAGGAGAGCGGGGCATTACCCTAAGCGGCGGACAAAAACAACGGGTTTCCATAGCCAGGGCGCTTATGTCTGTACCACAATACTTATTGCTCGATGATTGTCTCAGTGCTGTAGATACAGCTACCGAAGCTGCCATCGCCAATAATCTGAATGAATGGCTGGGTGAAAGAACCCTCATTTTCATTACGCATAGAATCATTACCGCACTTTCCTTTTCTCAAATCATGGTACTCGATAACGGACATATCATCGAAAAGGGTAATCACGACGAACTCATGAAAAAAGGGGGGTATTATGCCAAACTTTACCAACGTCAACTGCTTTTAGCAGGTTCATCCTGTGAATAAGCCATCCATCAGTCATTTGTAGAATTTATGGTCTAAAAATTTTGAAAATTCTAAAACAATACTATATTTGAATATCAATTATTTGTATAATATTCAAAACCAATCACAGTGGCTTACGAGAACAATGACAAAAAAATGGAAAGTGTTTACAGTAAAAGGATTCGTGCAGGTAAGCGGAGAACCTATTTTTTTGATGTGCGGGCAACCAAGGGGAATGATTATTTCCTAACCATCACCGAAAGCAGAAAACGCTTTGATGACAACGGTTACGACCGCCACAAAATCTTCCTGTACAAAGAAGATTTCAATAAGTTTCTGAAAGCCATGCAGGAAGCAGTCGATTACGTGAAGACTGAGTTAATGCCTGATTTTGACTTTGATGCTTTCAACCACGAATATCCTGAAGGGGAAGGTGAAAACGGCAATGGTAGCAGCGAGGGAAGTCCAGTGGTAACTGAAATATCTGCACAGACCACCGAGCCATCACCAGAACCTATTCAGCCCCGCCAGGAGGCTACTGCAGGCGACAACATGAGCGGAGAAGAAGTAGATAAGTGGTAGAGCTGGTTACAGATTTCTTTCCATCCAGATATCACAGCCATTATGACCGGAGCAGCCCTTGGGACCGGTTAGGTAGCTGAATCCCATTTTTTCATACATACCGATAGCAGTTCTCAGTTCCGGCATGGTTTCCAGGTACATGGAATGATAGCCCAAATCTTTTGCCAAACTGAATGCTTGTTGGATCAATGCTTTTCCGACACCCTTCCCCCTGGCTTCAGGCAATAAGTACATTTTTACCAATTCACAGGTCCCTTCCGGTAAACCTGGCGTCGGAAATACTCCCGCGCCACCAACAATTTTTCCTTCCTGCACGGCTACCTGATAAGCACTTCGGGAAGTTTGGCTGAATAAGTCATACAAATGATCTGTTTCCCGGTCATAGTAAACTGTTCCCGGTTTGTTGGCACCAAATTCTTCTAAAACAGTTCGGATGATGGTTGCTAAAGTTGCATCATCACCCGGCTCAATAGATCGTATCTGTGTACCTGCCATCATTCAGATAATTATTTGTTGGATTCCTGCATTTCCCGACAGGCATTGATCAAGCCATTGGTAGAGGCATCGTGAGATGTAACAGTCTCCGTGGCATTTAGTTCGGGTAAAATCTTTCCTGCGAGTTGCTTACCCAATTCTACCCCCCATTGATCAAAACTAAAAATATTCCAAATGATACCCTGGACAAAGATTTTGTGCTCATACATCGCAATGAGTTGTCCAACCGTGTGTGGGGTCAATTGCCGAACCAGTAAACTATTGGATGGTTTATTGCCTGTGAAAATTTTAAAGGGAGTAAGTTTTTTTATGGCTTCCTCCTTTAATCCTGCAGCAGTTAATTCTGCTTCCACTTCTTTTTCTGTTTTTCCGTTCATCAGCGCCTCTGTTTGCGCTAGAAAATGTGAAAGCAACTGTTGGTGATGGTTACCCAATTGATAATGACTATTGGCAGGAGCGATGAAATCCGTCGGTATCAGCAAGGTTCCTTGGTGTATCAGCTGATAGAAAGCATGCTGACCGTTGGTACCGGGTTCACCCCAGATAACAGGTCCGGTCGAGTAATTGACAGGATCACCGTTTCTATCTACATACTTACCGTTGCTTTCCATATTGGCCTGTTGCAGATAGGCAGGAAGACGGTGCAGGTTCTGGTCGTAGGGTAAAATGGCTTCACTTTGAGCACCCATAAAATTGGTGTACCAAATTCCCAGCAAAGCCATAATGACCGGAATATTCTTATCAAATTTCTCTTGCTGGAAGTGTTGGTCCATAGTGTGTGCACCCCGCAATAAGTCCTCAAATGCTGCATAACCAATGGTAAGGGCTATCGATAGACCGATCGCACTCCACAAAGAATACCTTCCGCCAACCCAGTCCCAAAACTCAAACCGGTTGTCCGGATGAATACCAAATTCAGTCACTGCCTTTTCATTGGTGCTCAGTGCTAAAAAGTGTTTCGCTATGTGTTCTTCCTTTTTTGCATGTGATAGAAACCATTCCCTGGCAGTATGGGCATTTGTCATGGTTTCTTGTGTAGTGAATGTTTTGGAGGCAATGAGAAAGAGGGTTTCCTCCGCATTTACTTGCTGCAGTGTTTGTGCGATATGTGCACCATCTACATTGCTTACAAAGAAACACCTGATACCCGGAATGTGATAGGGGCGTAGTGCTTCAGTTACCATTACAGGGCCCAGGTCACTGCCGCCAATTCCTATGTTGACGATGTTCTTAATGGTTTTCCCGGTAAAGCCCTTCCACTTACCTCCATGTACTTTTTCACAGCAAGATTTCATCTGTTGCAAGACCCTTTTCACATCCGGCATTACATCCTTGCCATTAACGTGCATGGGCTGGTCAGAAAAATTACGGAGTGCAGTATGAAGCACAGCTCTGTTTTCTGTTTCATTAATGGCTTCTCCCCCGAACATTTGTTGTATGGCTTTCTTTAACTCAGCTTCTTCAGTGAGTTGAAGCAGGAGGTGTATTGTCTTGGAATTGATGATATTTTTCGAATAATCGCACAACCAATCGTTCCAACGAATTGAGAAGCGCTGAAAACGTTCAGCATCTGCCAAAAAAAGGTCGCGAAGGTGCAGGCGGTTCATTTCTTCTTCTGCATGCTTTTTCAGCAGAAACCAGGCCTGCGTGCTGGTCGGATTGATTCTTGGTAACATGTGCTTCAATTTTACCTGTGAAAGCGTGAAAGTTAGAGTCGCCCAATGACATCGATGGTTCTTTCGACATCCAGTTCATGGATATCCAGATGTACGACCATCCGGATCATCCGGGGGGAGATGGCGATGGCGAGTATGTCATTTTCCTTCAGTTTCACCGCAAGTTGTGGAGCTGTGTAGGTATTGCTCACTTCAAAAATGATAATATTGGTTTCAACTGGATAAATGGATCCTATGAATGATTTTTTTTCCCAAGCAGCTGCAATTAACTGCGCGTGATAATGATCGCTCGCCAATCGGGCAATATGATTTTCCAGCGCATAAATACCGGCGGCAGCTATAGATCCAGCCTGGCGCATACCGCCACCAAATACCTTGCGAATGCGCCGGGCTTGTTGAATGAAAGGTGTATCTCCAATCAAAACACTTCCCACCGGCGCTCCGAGTCCCTTGCTCAGACAGATGGAAATGCTGTCAAACAATTCCCCATACCGCAGGGGTGATTCTGATTTTGCTACCAGTGCATTGAAAATACGTGCTCCATCCAGATGCAACTGCAAGCTTTTCTGGGTACATACTTCCCTGATGCGTTGAATTTCATGGATGTCGTAACAACTTCCTCCACCCCGATTGGCCGTATTTTCTAGACTCACCAGGCTCGTAATGGCTTTGTGCACATCGATTGGGTTGATGGCTTCCAACACCTGGTCTGCTGTTATTCTTCCCTTATCACCGTTGATCAATCGTACCGATACCCCGGAATTAAATGCAATGCCCCCTCCCTCATATTGATAGATATGAGATAGGAAATCGCAAATTACCTCATCCCCCGGCTGTGTATGGCATTTAATCGCAATTTGATTCGTCATGGTTCCACTTGGACAAAACACTGCTGAGGGTTTCCCAAAAAGGGCAGCAGACATTTTCTCCAAACGGTTGACAGTAGGGTCTTCTCCAAAGACATCATCACCCACAACTGCCTGATTCATAGCTTCCAGCATGCCTGGAGTGGGTCGGGTAACTGTATCTGAACGATAATCTATCATGATAGGGACGAAGATACTTGCAAACCCCGGTTTGATGGATTCTGGGGCGGCATTTTTTTATAACTAACCAGAATTACCATCATTTTTACCATTTTCATTCGTTTTTTCCACATTATCAATGCCTTTTGAGCTATATTTTGTATCTTTGCAGGCTATATTGCGGGCATAGGTAGGTTTAGGAAAATCACCCCTGCAATTTTGTAACATTTTCATTCGTTTTTTGTCTATACAGTAACAACTACACATGAGGCAGCTAAAAATTGCAACCCAGATTACGAATCGCGATTCCCAGGCAGTTGAGAAATACCTGCAGGAAATCTCGAAAATACCCATGATCACCCCGGAAGAGGAAACCACCCTTGCCCAGCGTATTAAAATGGGTGATCAGCATGCACTTGATAAACTCGTACAGGCCAACCTCCGCTTCGTCGTGTCGGTTGCCAAACAATACCAACACCAGGGGTTATCGCTGAGTGACCTGATCAATGAAGGTAACCTGGGCCTTATCAAAGCTGCCCAACGTTTCGATGAGACCAAAGGATTTAAATTCATCTCCTACGCTGTGTGGTGGATCCGCCAATCCATTCTCCAGGCTTTGGCAGAGCAGGGAAGGCTGGTGCGCTTACCCCAGAATAAGATCGGTACTTATAACAAAGCCAACAAAGCCTACATGGCTTTCGAACAGGAACACGAGCGTGAACCATCAACTGAAGAGTTGGCTGAGATTCTGGAAATGAGCGAGACAGAAATTAACAACATATTTCAGAGCAATACCCGTCATACCTCCCTCGATGCTCCTGTACACGAGGCAGAAGATGTAGCTATGGGTGATTTGCTGGAGGGTAGTGATGATACCGATGAAGATGTGATGAAAGACTCTCTAAGAGAAGAAATTCGTCGGGTACTTAAATCTTTGAGTCCAAGAGAAGCTGAGATTGTTAATGCTTATTTTGGTCTGGATGGTGAAAATGGAGTAACAATCGAGCAGATCGGCGTGAAGTACGATCTGACCAAAGAGAGAATCCGCCAGATCAAAGAGCGTGCTATCAAACGCTTGCAAAAAGCCCGCTACAGCAATTCGCTGAAAGCATACCTGGGGTAACAACAAAAACAACATCAATACATTGAATGCCCCTGTAAACTTCAGGGGTATTTTTTTACAATTATCCACAAACAACACTGCAAAAAATTATTGCTGCAATAATTAATAACTTCGCAGGGTAAAATATAAGTTCATGGCTAACGAGGAAAAAGAAAAAGTACACCTTCTCATCATAGGTTCCGGTCCGGCCGGCTATACAGCTGCCATTTATGCAGCCAGAGCTAACCTGAAACCAGTTTTATACCAGGGGATTCAACCGGGTGGTCAGCTTACCATTACCACGGAAGTTGAAAATTATCCCGGTTATCCGGATGGTATACAGGGCCCTGAAATGATGGTGCATTTTGAAAAACAAGCAGTGCGCATGGGGGCAGATGTGCGTTATGGGATAGCTTCCAGTGTTGATTTCAGTGTGCGTCCATTCAAAGTATGGATTGATGAAGAAAAGATAATTGAAGCAGATGCAGTTATCATCTCTACAGGTGCTTCTGCCAAATGGTTAGGACTACCCTCTGAACAGCGACTCAATGGATACGGTGTGAGTGCCTGTGCGGTTTGTGATGGTTTCTTCTTCCGTGGTAAAGAGGTGGCGATTGTTGGTGCCGGAGATACAGCAGCAGAGGAGGCCCTGTATCTGTCCAAGCTATGCACCCAAGTTCACATGCTGGTTAGAAAGGATACCATGCGCGCAAGCAAAATAATGCAGCAGAGAGTATTGCAAACCCCCAATATCAAAGTATACTGGAACACCGAAACCGAGGAAATTTTGGGTGAATCTAAAGTAGAAGCTGTTAGGATCAAAAACAACCAAACCGGTGAAACCTCTGATATACCTGTGAGCGCTTTTTTCGTTGCCATTGGTCACCAACCGAACAGCAACATCTTCAAGCCCTTCATTGATATGGACGAAACAGGTTACATACTTACCATTCCGGGAACATCTAAAACCAATATTGAAGGAGTTTTTGCTGCTGGCGATGTACAAGACAAAACCTATCGACAGGCAGTGACAGCAGCCGGTAGTGGTTGTATGGCCGCGCTGGATGCAGAAAGGTACCTGAGTGCTGCCGGACTAGCGTAAAAAATCAGCCCATGTATACCATCCACCTGCATAACCTGCGATTCAACGGTTTTCATGGGCTCTATGCAGCCGAAAAATTGCTGGGAAATGAGTTCGAAGTCCAGCTCAGCATTCAGGTGGATGCTTCTCCCGCTCAAACGAATGAAGAGCCTTCCCTTGATTATGTTCAGGCATATGCCATTATTCAGGAATGCATGGATCAACCTACCCCATTATTGGAAGAATTGGCAATGACCATCGCCCGTAGGTTATTGAACAAGTTTCCCAATGCTTCGAAAGTTCATATAGCCCTTTTTAAACTTCATCCCCCCATTCCTGCATTTCAAGGAAAAGTTGGCGTAGAATTTGATGTAGATCGATCAAACAGTTGAAATCCATGACAATGACCAATTACCTGCTTTGCATCGCCTTGCTTTTCGGAAGCCGAATCGAGGCGCAGTCTGTTACCGGAATGATTCAACAGGCAGAGCAAATGGAAAGACAACTCAAGGAATCGGAAGCAATTAAAATTTATCAGTCAGTTTTGTTACAGGAGCCACAAAATGTATTGGTACTTTGCAAGTTGGCCGAATTGCATACAGTATTGGGCAACAAAGAAAGCAGCGATAAGAAAAGCAAAAAACTAATGTATGAAACTGCCTATGCCTTTGCCAAAAGGGCGTATGCAGCAGACAGCAATCGTGTTGAATCCAATTATGTGATGTCAATGGCTTCCGGAAACCTCACAGACTTTGAATCAGATAACAAAAAAGTAGTGGGCTATGTTAGAGATGTTCGCCATTATGCAGATCGAGCAGTGAGTTTACAACCCAATTATGGGAAAGCCCAATATGTGCTGGGGAAATGGCACTATGAAATGGTGAAACTTTCTGCTTTCAAAAAAGCTGCAGTAAAATTGTTTTTTGGCGGCTTACCCGAAGGTGAAATCGAAAAAGCCATTTTCCATATGGAAAAATGTAAACAACTGGAGCCGTATATGGTTAGCAACTACCTGGACCTCGGCCGCGCCTACAAAGAAAACCGCAATCCAACCAAGGCAATTGAAATACTGACACAGCTTCAAAAATTACCCAATCGTACTTCAGCTGATCCCATTCTAAAAGCAGCAGGAGCAGAATTATTAGCCAACCTTCAATAAAAAATACCATGGAACTTCAACAACAATTTGAAACTGCCGTAGCCAACAGCAAAACTTTAAAAGAAAAACCCGACAATGAAACTTTGCTGAAACTTTATTCCCTGTATAAACAAGCTACTGAGGGTGATTGCACACCGGCTCAAGCTCCCGAAAATGCCTTTGATTTTGTTGCAAAATTTAAGTTCGAGGCCTGGAATAAGTTAGCGGGTACATCTCCTTCAGATGCCATGCAACAATATGTCAACCTGGTGACTGATCTAAAAGCGAAACAATAACAGATCAGTTAAATCTTTTTGTTTT
Organism: Chitinophagaceae bacterium; assembly: GCA_020403455.1. Taxonomy (GTDB): domain Bacteria; phylum Bacteroidota; class Bacteroidia; order Chitinophagales; family Chitinophagaceae; genus Sediminibacterium. The sequence goes on along the minus strand of JADBXP010000016.1, from coordinate 71,524 downwards.
TCCACCTGCCGCTCCGCATATATAGGTAGGAGGGGATGAGTAAGGTTGACCAATAGAGCCACTCGCTGGCCCAGCCCACCGTTATCGGTAAATTCCATACTTCCAGAACAAGGTAAGTATATACACAGTATAGCACAATGGCAGCGCCCTCAGTAATCAGGTTCATGGTTGAATTTCCGGTACCGGTAACAGCATTCATCCAAACAACTCCCACCGACATGAACAGCATAGCTACCGTTACCACTCTCAAAACCGGGATTGCTGCCGTGATGAATTCCGGACCTTGTCCGTAAATACTTAAAAATGCTATTGGAAAAAGATTCAGGAGGCAAAATACTATCAGCGACATACCGAGACTAAAAAAGATAATGCGTCTTATCAAAGGCATTACCTCTGATGTCAGTCCCTGACCAATCACATTACTCACCATGCTATTGGTGGTTGCAGCAAAAGCCCAGGTAAAACAACCAAAAAATCCGAATAGATTCCGCATGGTATTGGAAACCGCCAATGCCGCCGTTCCATCGTGCTCGATGAGGATATAAAAGAATTCCCAACTGATAATGCTGATGGCAAATTGCATCATCAGGGGCAGTGATTGTTGCAGAATCAGTCGGGTCGTTGCAGGATTGTAGCGAATCTGTTGAAACAAACGCAGAGATCGGATAATCTGGTTATTGGTAATAATCAGAAAAATAACCAATAGTCCGGCAATCTCACTGATGATAGAGGCGACAGCAGCGCCGTTAAAACCCATGACCGGTAACCCAAAATGTCCATAGATAAGTCCGTAGTCTAATATAATATTAATGACCGCCTCAGTTGCAGTTCCAACAATTAAAAACTTGCTTTGATTGATGCCCACCAGCAGGGCATTGCGCATTTGATAAAGATACAGGAAGGGTAGGCCCAACACCCTGATCTGAAGAAACTCAATGGCCATCTCTGCGCTTTTGGAATCGGAGAGAGTTGCTCGCAGAATGATCGGTGCTAGCCACCAGGTAAGTAAAATTCCAATGACAGATAAAACAAGCGATATTCTAACCCCCTGGGCAAACAATACCCCAATATCATCCAATTTGTTTTCACCCGCTCTCCTTGAAATCAGTGCCTGTAAACCATTGTTCAATCCCTGGCCAAGTACGGCAAAAATGAGATAATAAACACCCGTGATACCCGCTACCGCAAGTTCTCTTTGTCCAAGTCCACCTAAAAAAATATTATTGACAATGAAATTGAATTGCGGAACCAGGATGGATAAGGCAATGGGAAAGGCAATGGCGATTATTTGCCGGCCGGATAGCTCTACTTGCAAGGAAGGACCGGATGATTGCATATTTTAGATTGGGCTGCAATTTAACTCAATCTGCCCCGAATTCATTTCTTGCTGGCTTTTTATTTAACATTGCAGTGTATTTCGACGAAATGGCAGTCAAAAAATTATCAATCTACTCACCGGATTACCCTCCCGCATCTTATACCGGCGATGATGAACTTTTCCTACACCTGGGTATTGACCGGGTTGATGTATTGGTAAGAAGCGGTATCAAAAATATGCCAGAAGCTTTGGAGATATTTAAAAAGGAGGAGGATATTGACTGGCCCGAAACACTCAAAAGTGTTTTGCGACAATCTGAATTACTCCGGCGCAATTTCAGTGAAAGGCACATTTCTTTTTCCTTTCCCGATGCATTGGTGATACCTGAAGCAAAGTTTAGTTCTTCGTCCACCAAAGATTTGATTAACCTGATTTATGGAGAACAACCCCATAGCTGGGTTGGTTATAAGAAATTGCCACGATCTTTTGAAATGATGCTCGCCTATCGTATTGAGGAAGGTATCCATAATTGGATCACTGAAAGATTTCCCAGCTACGATACCACTCATTTGTACGCTGAGATATTGATAAATAATTTAGCTGATCCAAATGTCACTGATAAGGTTGCTTTCCTACATCTGGAAGAAAAAATATGGATTCTGACCCTTTTGAATGGAAGTCAGTTACAGGTGATACAGACTTTTAATTACACGACACGCGAAGATATTTTATATGATTTATTGAATGGTTTGCAACAAAGCCAAATTCCATCCAATCAATGTCGTTTGAAAATTTCAGGCCAATTGACTGTTAGTGATGATTTGGTCGATCAGTTGTCCGGTCTTTTTCAATCCATAGAATGGTTGAGCGTACCAGCAGCGGGAATTTTTCAGTCATTGAAACAACAATTTCCGCCGCATCATTTTTATTTACTTCAGCGCTGGTTATTATGAGAATAATTTCGGGTAAATGGGGAGGACGCCGCATCGATCCTCCGGCACACATGCCACATACGAGACCAACAACCGACATGGCCAAGGAAGGACTTTTCAATATATTGAGTCACCGGTTGAATTGGCAGGAAATCCGAATCCTTGATCTTTTTGGAGGAACAGGAGCCATTAGTTATGAACTGGCATCCCGGGGTGTACCGGAAATGGTCATTGTAGAAAAGGACCCTACCATGCACCGGTTTATTGAGACCAATTTACAAAAACTGGGCGCTACCGGATACCAGGTTTTGCGCATCGATGTTTTCGCTTATCTTAATACTGCCAGCCAACCCTTTGGTTTTATTTTTGCTGGTCCCCCTTATGCCCTCACCACCATCGATGATCTGCCTACCATTATTGTAAATCGAAATCTCATTGCTCCGGGTGGATACTTTGTGTTGGAACATACCCCACGCAATGATTATCAACAATATCCCGGATTTGTTTTCCAACGCAATTATGGAACGACTGTTTTTTCCTTTTTTCAACGAATAGCCGAATAAATAGTTAGTTGACATGCAACCCCTTGCTTCCAAAGAAAAAATACGGCAACATTTTAGAGAAGCAAGAAAACATTTGACTGTTGAGGAGCAAGGAAGAATGAATGCAGGACTCCTACTGCAACTCGAAAAGGCAGTTCCACAGACCCCCAAAGTAATGATGACGTTTTCTTCTTTACCTGAATGGGGTGAACCGGATGCAGCACTGCTAACCCAATTCCTGCAATCCAGGTACCCTAAGTTGCAAGTAACTTATCCGAAAATCCTGGATGATGCCGGAAATATGGAAGCTTTTCTGCCCCTGCCGGGTTCTGCAATGATTCCGGGGCGCTGGAATATTCCGGAACCGGAGAGAGGTGAGATTGTAGATCCAAGGCATTTAGAACTCGTATTGGTCCCCTTGCTCGCATTCGATTTGAATGGACATCGGGTGGGATATGGCAAGGGATATTATGACCGCTTTTTGCAGCGTTGTAAACCCGATGTCATTCGATTGGGCGTCTCCTTTTTTGAGCCAATCGGTCACATAGAAGATACCGGCTATTTTGACGTACCTTTAAGCCGTTGTATTACTCCCGTTCGTCTGTATGAATTTTAACACGAATTTCCTGAAATCATTTCGGGTATTGCTCCTGCCGCTGGCCGGTCTCTATGGCGGTATTGTGAAGTTGAGAAACTGGTTGTTCGATAAAAAATATCTTCCCTCCTCTACCTTCCATTTTCCACTTATAACAGTGGGTAACTTGGCTGTTGGCGGAACAGGAAAATCTCCCATGGTGGAATACATCCTTGGGGTATTGCACCTGAAATTCAAGGTAGCAGTGTTAAGCCGGGGATACAAGCGAAAAACCAAAGGATATGTTTTGGCAGGGGGCTACACCACCGCTCTAGAAATAGGCGATGAACCCATGCAATTTCACCTGAAGTTTCCGGATGTTGCTGTGGCTGTTTGTGAAGAAAGACTTGTGGGTATTTCTTATCTATTACAGGATATTCCGGAACTACAGGCCATCGTATTAGATGATGCTTTCCAACACAGAGAAGTGGTGTCGGGTTGTAATATTCTGCTGACTGAATTTTCTAATTTATACTGCGACGATATTTTCTTGCCAACCGGTGATCTGCGGGATGAAAAAAAGGCGGCAGCAAGAGCGGAAATCATTGTTGTGACTAAATGTCCACCCGATTTATCACCTGAACAAAAGCAACAGATCATTCGTCGGTTGAATCCCCTTCCGCACCAACGGGTCTTTTTTACGTTTATAAATTATGGCACACCTTATCATATATTCAATCAACAAGATGAATGGCACCTGACGCAGCGAGATGAAGTATTGCTGGTCTGTGGTATTGCTAATCCTGCGCCTCTAAAAGATTTCCTCCACGATAGAGTTCATAGCTATCAACAATTGGATTATGCTGATCACCATATCTTCTCCATCGATGATTTGAATGAGATACAACTACAGTACAGCAGAATTTCCGGAAGAGACAAGCTCATACTGACAACGGAAAAAGATGCTGTGCGACTTTTAAAATTTCAGCAACAACTCGAAAAAATTCCTCTCTATGTTCTCCCCATTCAACATTGCTTTCTTTTCGGAGAAGCCATTTTTTTTAATGAGCTGATCACCAATTTCATTCAACAATTCCCAATCCTATCCAACCATGAAGAAAAAAAAGATCAATAAAAATCGCACCGGGAGTAACTCTTTTTCCCATGGTATCATCAAAGGTCGTTTGGAAATTACGCGTTCAGGCATGGGGTATGTTATCATTGAAAAAGATGGGAGCGATGTAATGGTCAAGCCGGGCGATTTCAATACGGCACTCAATGGTGATTTGGTCAGGGTCAAAGTAACCAAACAAAATCCAAGAACAGGAAAACGTGAGGGGAAGATAACAGAAGTTGTCACCCGCCGGCAAACCGAATTCATCGGATACCTACAATTGTCAACCAATCATGCTTTTTTCATTCCGGACTCCGATAAGCCGATGCCTGATTTGTTCATTCCTCTTTCATCCACCATGGGTGCCAAGCATAAAGACAGGGTGGTGGTTCGTATGGTTAAGTGGGAAAGGGAGGATAAAAAACCGGTGGGGGAGGTAATTGGCGTTCTGCTACCTGAAGACAGAAATGATGCCGCCATGAAAGAACTCATTGCTCAAAATGGATTCCCATTGGTATTCCCTGATGAAGTATTGGAAGAAGCAGCCCGGTTGCCCGAACAAATCAGTGAAGAAGAAATCAACCGGCGCAGAGACTTCCGATCCATATTAACATTTACCATCGATCCCGTTGATGCCAGGGATTTTGATGATGCCCTCTCTATCAGGTTTTTATCTGATGGCTGGTGGGAAGTAGGCGTGCACATCGCTGATGTAAGTCATTATATTCAACCGGAAACAGTCCTGGATGAAGAGGCCTACCGCAGAGCAACCTCCGTTTACCTTCCCGACAGGGTAAATCCTATGTTGCCAGAAACCATATCGAATGAGTTGTGTTCGCTCCGGCCTCATGAAGACAAACTTTGTTTCTCTGCTGTATTTGAAATCAATCAGCGTGGAGAGGTTCGCTCTTGCTGGCTTGGTAGAACGATCATACATTCTGATCACCGCTTCACGTATGAAGATGTGCAGGAAATTATCGACAGTGAATCAGGAACTTATCAGCAAGAGGTTATCACACTCCACCACATGGCCCAGAAGTTGCGTAAAAAAAGATTCGCCAAAGGGGCTATCCGCTTTTCTTCTCAGGAAATTAGATTTAAACTGGATGAAAAAGGAAAGCCAATAGGGGTGGTTGTAAAGGAAAGCAAAGAGTCTCATCAGTTAATCGAGGAATTCATGTTACTCGCCAATCGACATGTGGCCGAAAAAGTTGCCGGCATCGAAGTGAATCATCAGCCAATTCCATTCCCTTATCGGATACATGACCAGCCCGACAAAGAAAGATTGGCTCCTTTCATGGTCTTCGCCAAAAAATATGGACATACGTTCAATGTTAGTTCTTCCAAAGCCATTGCCAACAGTTTCAATCAAATGCTCGATGATGTTGTTGGAAAACCCGAACAACATGTGTTGGAGCAATTAGGTATCAGAACAATGTCCAAAGCTGTATATTCTCCCAAAAACATCGGACATTACGGACTAGCATTCGATTTGTATTGCCATTTCACTTCTCCCATTCGCCGTTATCCTGATATTTTGGTACACAGAATTTTGCAGCAGGTGCTAGATGGGAAAGTTCGTCCGGATAAAAAAATGGACGAAAAATGCATACAATGCAGTGAGCGGGAAAGAGCAGCCATGGAATGTGAACGTGCCGGAAATAAGTACAAGCAGGTGGAATTCATGCAAGATCATTTGGGTGAAATCTTGGATGGTGTAATAAGCGGGGTTGCTTCTTTCGGTTTTTGGGTGGAAACGATAGATTATAAATGTGAGGGATTGGTGAGTATACTCAGTTTAACTGATTATGATGATTTCCGCTTACAGGAAGATGATTTTTGCCTTACCGGAAGAAGAAGCGGAAGGGTTTTCAGAATGGGTGATAAAGTAACCATTCGTGTTGTTGCTGCTAATTTGGACAAGCGACAACTCGATTATGAATGGGTTATAAAAAATGATAACCACAAGAAGGAAGGGAAAAAGCAAAAAAACTAATTCACTTCCTGTAACTTTTCCTTGAAGCGGATTCCCTGTTTTTCTAGTTCCTGTAAAACTGGTTGATAAATATCGGGTTGAACGGGGACATGTAACCCTCTGCTCTGTATTACACCCTTCAACGTGAGAACCGCAGCAATACCCAGTGGTAAGCCCACTGTTTTGGCCATAGCAGTATGTAAACTGTCATCACCCTCGACTACTAATTGTGATTCCAACCGAAATTTTTTATTTCCGGAGAGGTAATCCAGTTCGTGCAACATCACAATCATATCTCTATCACCGGATTGAAGTGACCAGCGTTTTTCTAAAATCCATTGTAAAATGTCAGCTGAACTTCCGGAATTGCATTCAACAAGTGCATCATCTTCCCAGCCAATAGATTGGAACAAAGGGATAAGATCTGATGGCAGATCTTCCCGCTTGTAACCTGAATTATTTACATGTTGTTGAAAATAGGCACGATGTGTTAGTCCTTCCGTCAAAATTATATTCCCCTCCCGGGTGCAACCCAGATGGATCAACCATTGCCAGCCCCGGCAAAATGAAGGATAACGAAGAGTGGTACGGATGAATGTTTCGGCCTCTTCAAGACCATACAGCGGCATATAGGAAAGTGAGTCTCTGTTAGGGTAAGTAGACAATTCACCAATTCCATCTATTTGAACAGGTTGATGAAAGGAAAATAATTCCTCGTACCCAATCTTGGTAACTTTTCCGTTTTGTTGAAAAACAGCCCCTGCTTTACCGGCAAGGATAACATTTCGAGGATTCCATGAAAATTTATAGTGCCAGGGGTTATCATCACTGGCAGGGGCAACCAAACCACCGCAATGGGAGGCAAAGCCGGTGATTTTTCCTCCTGTAGAACGGATACGATGAATCAATTCCATCGCACTCATGTGGTCAATCCCGGGATCTAAACCCATCTCCATCAGAAATAGAAGATTTTTATCGGCAATGGCGCCTGCCATGGGAAGGAGTGAAGGGTCGGTATAAGAAGCTGAAAAAAAATGCTTACCCGCATCCAAACAGTCGGTTGCGACTAATATCTGAAGTGGGGGAGGAAGCAAGGAAATAACCAGGTTGGCTTTTCCAATGATAAGTTGACGCTGTTCACGATTATCAATATTGATGGGGGAGGCAGTTAAATGAGGATAGGGCAAAAGTTTTTTCTGCACTGTATCCAGGTCTTTGTCGGCCACCGTAACCTGCCAATGTTCCTTTTCTGCAATCGAATGCAAGTATTGAATTAAGGTGGAAGCAGACTTCCCGGCACCTAACAATAAGATATGGGGTGATGACATGAATTTGTTGTGAAAGAGGTCAAAATAGGTGTAAAAATACTAAACAAAGGGTCATTCGGCGAGAATAATAACGGGAAGGAAGAAACAAGTTTTTTTTCTTCAAAAAGGCACTAAAATCGAGGGTGGAAAAATGTTCTTTTTTGTGGATAAAACAGGGGTGTTTTTTTACTTGTTTTTTCCCCCCTCAGCCTAAAAAAAAGTATCTTCGCTGACCCCCGGACCAGCCCTCTTAGGAAGGCCTGAAAAACGCCGGTGGGCTCAATCGAGAGAAGCATGTCAGAGGAAAATTTTACACCTGAAGTTACTCAGGACAACGACCGGATCATTAAGGTGAATATCGAGGAGCAGATGAAGACTGCTTACATCGATTATTCCATGTCAGTAATCGTCGGAAGGGCCTTACCCGATGTCAGGGATGGCTTTAAACCAATCCACAGAAGAGTTCTATTCGCCATGAATGAACTCGGGAACAACAGCAATAAGCCCTACAAAAAATCGGCATCCATTGTGGGAGAAGTGATGGGTAAATACCACCCCCATGGTGATGCGTCTATCTATGATACCGTTGTGAGAATGGCACAGGATTGGACCCTAAGGTACACGATGGTGGACGGACAGGGTAACTTTGGTAACCAGGATGGTGACCCGCCCGCAGCCATGCGATACACTGAAGCACGTCTGGAGAAAGTGGCTGAAGCGATGTTGGAAGACATCGACAAGGAAACAGTAGATTTTCAATTGAACTTTGACGACTCCAGGGAGGAACCTACTGTACTTCCTACTCGCATACCACAATTGTTGGTGAATGGATCATCAGGTATTGCAGTTGGTATGGCTACCAACATGATGCCACATAACCTGCGTGAATCAGTAGATGCCTGCATCGCTTTCATCCAAAACCGGGATATTACGATTGATGAGTTGATGCAACACATCAAAGCGCCGGATTTCCCGACAGGTGGAATCATTTTTGGGATGGAAGGCGTAAAAGAAGCTTTCCGCACAGGAAGAGGTAGGGTAGTGGTGCGTGGCCGATGCCATGTCGATACCAAACAAAGTGGTAGAGAACAAATCGTAATCACCGAAGTACCCTACCAGGTGAACAGAGACGTGCTCACCAACCGCATCGGACAACTGGTCAATGAGAAAATAGTTGAAGGCATTGCTCACGTGAACAATGAGAGTAACATGCGGGAAGGAACCCGCATTGTACTTGATCTTAAAAGAGATGCAGTTGCCCAGGTGATCATCAATCAACTGTATAAATACACAGAACTGCAAACCAGTTACGGCATCAATAATGTGGCCATCAGTAAGGGAAGACCCTGTTTGATGAACCTCAAAATGATGGTTGCGGAGTTCATTGACTTCCGGATGGACGTGGTGATTCGTCGCTCCAGATTTGAATTGAGAAAAGCGGAGGAGCGTGCTCACATTTTAGCAGGATACCTCAAAGCATTGGATCACATAGATGAAGTCATTGCACTGATCAGAGCCAGCAAAACACCCGATGAGGCAAGGATTTCTTTGATGGAAAAAAGCCGTGAAGGGAACTGGATACTAAACCCTGCCTTCCTTGGAGACCTTCCTGCGAATGTATATACGGAAGAGCCAGGTTTCACCGAAGCACAGACCAAAGCCATCCTGGAACTTCGTTTGCAGCGACTGACAGGCATGGAACAGGATAAGATTGTGGAAGAGATCCGCGAGTTGATCAGTGTTATCCAACGCCTGCGTCATTTGCTGGAAAGTGAAGAAGCACGCTACAACCTGATAGCTGATGAACTCAGAGAGGTACGTGAAAAATTCGGTGATGACCGACGCTCAGAAATACAATACCTCGCCGATGAAATGAGAATCGAAGATTTGATCGAAGATGAAGATGTAGTGATAACAATCTCCCACATGGGGTACATAAAACGTACCTCCGCTTCAGAATATAGAAAGCAGCGAAGAGGTGGGAGAGGAGCAGTCGGTACCAAGACACGAGAAGAAGATTATGTGGAACATCTTTTTGTCGCGTCCACCCACGGTACCATGATGTTCTTTACAGAAAAAGGTCGATGTTACTGGTTACGGGTCTATGAAATACCGGAAGGGGAGAAGCAAAGCAAAGGAAGAGCAATCCAAAATCTCATCCAGCTGCCCGGTGACGATAAGGTGAAAGCCATCATAGATGTCAATCAACTGGATGACAAAGCTTATGTTGAGAGTCATCACATCATACTTTGTACCAAAAAAGGCATCATCAAAAAAACATCCCTGGAAGATTTCAGCCGTCCCCGTGCAACCGGTGTAAATGCCATCACCATCGTTGAAGGTGATGAATTGATGATGGCTAAACTGACCGATGGCAACCAGGAAATTATGATGGCAGTTAAATCAGGGCGCGCCATTCGCTTCCCGGAATCAAAAGTGAGAGCAACCGGTCGTGGTGCTATTGGAGTAGCAGGGATTGAAGTGGAGAATGACGCTGATGAAGTAGTAGGAATGATTTGCATACACAAAGATGACCCTAGCAGGACTGTATTGGTTGTGAGTGAAAAAGGATTTGGTAAGAAAACATCTATCGAAGAATATAGAATTACCAACCGGGGAGGTAAAGGAGTAAAAACCATTAACGTAACGGAAAAAACGGGTAGTTTGGTTGGATTACTGAGTGTAACCGAAAAAGAAGACCTCATCATTACATGTAAATCCGGTATTACCATTCGAACCAGTATCCAGCAGATTAGAGAGGCAGGTAGGGCTACCCAGGGTGTAAAACTCATTAAACTCGATGAGAACGATGAAATAGCCGCCATTTCTCAAATTGAAGAACAGGAAGAACCCGCAATAGCTGAAAATGGAAATGAAACCACTTCTACAACTGATGAGTCTCCGGAAAATTCTACTTTAGATTCTACAACACAAGAACCCTCCTAAAAAACAACCATATGAAACAGTTTTTACTAAGCGCAATGCTGGCTTGCCTGATTCTTGGGAAATTACAGGCACAGGAATTAAAGAAAGTTCAGCTCATGATGATGAGCCAGAAAATTGCTGAAGCAAAGGCAGAAATTGACAAAGCAGTCACTGACCCTAAATTTTCAGGGAAAGCAGAAACCTATTACTGGAGATCCAGGATCTATGCAGCTATTTTCAACAATGCTGATCTGCGTGCCAAGAATCCAAAAGCCAAAGAAATTGCAGAAGAGTCTTTTGCTAAATACCAGCAACTGGATGCAGGCTTTAAATTTCTAACTGATCTGGGACCGGAAGGACCGCAAGGTTATTTTGATTTGTACCAGGGCTCATTCCAGGAGGGTGTTAGAACCTTCAATGCGAAAAATTGGGATTCTGCTTCTTATTTCTTTACAACCTCCGTAAAAACTTACGACCAGATATATCAGAATAAATGGATTCAATCCAAAACACCTTTTGATACAACTTCAATTTTATACCTCGGTTATGCGTATCAAAATTCTCAAAAAGCAGATAAGGCCGTGGAGCAATACACGAGGCTTGCTGATAACCAGGTTGCTGAAGAGTCTTTCATTGATATGTACAGATATGTTCTCGGATATTATACATCGAACAAAAATGAAAGCCAATTCAGAAAATACCTGGGTGTAAGCAAACAAATGTACCCTAAAGAGAATTGGGATGATTATGAAATGGATTATCTGGAGAAAAATTTCAATCTGGCAGAAAAAACAGCCTTATATGATAAAGAAAGTGCTGCCGGTACACTGAATGAATTCCAATACTTGCAGTTTGGTGACTGGTTTGCCAATACCAGAAATAAGGAAAAGGACATAGACAGTGCTACTCAAGCTATGTACAGTAGAAAAGCATCTGAAGCTTTCCAGAAAGCGTACGAGAAAAACAATAAAAATGCTGTTGCTGCCTTTAACGCAGGTCTGCTTTTTTATAATTATTTCAATGATTATTCAGATAAATTTTCTGACAACATTCGTACCCTGCAAATGATGAATGCAAATAAACCTGCACCTGAAAAAGATCCTAAGAAAAGAGCAGTGCAGGATGCAAAATTCAAAGAACAGACTGACGCTGTAAAAAAACTCAATACAGAATTGGAGAAACCGATCAATGAAAATCTGGAGACTTCAATTGGCTGGATGGAAAAGGCGGTTGATGCCCTGCGAGGAAGGAATGACCTGAATAGAACTGAGAAAATGGTTTTTGAACGGTCCCTCGATTACCTGGCAAATATGTATGAATACAAGCGCGATAAAATGCGTGGCAAGGATATGAAATTATACGACTTGTATGATGCAAAGTACAAGGAGTATGAATCCATGCACAAGAAGAATTAACGAATAGATAAGATACCACACAAGAAAAATGCCTCGCAATTGCGGGGCATTTTAATGATTATATGTTTCAAAATTTTAGTATGCTGATGAACGAGTTGCTGTACTTTCTGCGGGGGAAATAGACTCTTGTCTCAAACTGGTTTCTTTCTGGCGATACACGTCAATGCTGTCCCGCATTTCTCTGTTGCGGATACTTGTTTCTGTAGCTGCTCTATCTGAGTGGCTGAGACCATAATAATACCCTAGACTGAAAATTACCGGGATCATTAAACAGATAGCACCGAAGATTACAGCATCAGGAAATCTAGAGAAAAACGATTGATCTTTCATTGAACTTATTGGATATAATTATTTAAAAATATAAAATATGTACAGAACATTTATCCCGAATTGAAAAGATATTAAACAAGAGCTGGCAAAGATAGGTGGTAGATCAGACAAACAATTGATATTCAGTTTATTGATACTAAATAGTTTTACATTACTTTATAAAGATTTTAACTATACAACTTAACATAATATTAATTATAAGGTGAAGTATTCCTTTTTTCAGGATACTTTGAACCATTGCTACCAAAATTAGATTCATTCCAATTGCTGTCCGCATATCTCATTTTTACACCAATCACAAGCCTACGATCAATTGTGATTTTCTACAAATGATTATTCAACTTCCATACTAATTTCTACATCCATTTTTATTAACTTACAGCAAACATTACAACATGAACCGCAGAGATCTGATCAAAAATGCAGCACTCGCCATGGGTGCATTTTCTACAGCACCTTTGTCACTGGCCGCCAAAGAATTATACCTAGAACCAACAACCTTTAACCAGCTGCCCGGATCAACGATCAAACTGAGTTCCAATGAAAATCCTCACGGTCCTTCGCCCATGGCAAAAAAAGCGATGTACGATGCCGTAGCTGGATCCAATCGTTATCAGTGGGACTTAAACGGAACCCTGCGGGAAATGGTCGGAAAACTCAGCGGACATGCCAAAGACCAGGTAATTCTGGGAGCCGGTTCATCTGAATTACTGGGCCTGATTACTCTGTGGGCAGCACAACAGAAAGGCAACATAGTAGCAGCAGATCCAACTTTTCAACTTTGGATGCCCGCAGCCAGAAAACTCGGTCTCCCGGTTAACCTGGTTCCCGTAACGAAAATGAAAGAAAATGATTTGCCGGCAATGTTAGCTGCCGTTACCCCTGAAACGCGCATGGTTTATTTGTGTAATCCGAACAATCCCACCGGAACAGTTTCAACAGCTTCAGAACTGGAAGCCTTCATCAAAAAAATACCTTCCAACTGCATTATCCTTCTCGATGAGGCCTATACAGATTACTATGATAGTCCTTCCATGCTTCACCTGGTGAATGACTTCCCTAACCTGATTATTGCCAAAACTTTTTCTAAAGTATACGGCATGGCAGGTGCAAGACTCGGATACGCCGTAAGTACTGCATCCAATATTCAACAACTCATGCAACTGCAGGCATGGGCCAATGCCGGGCCATCCTATGTTTCAATGCAAGGAGGAATAGCCGCATTGCAGGACATTGAATTCGTTGCATTTTGTAAAGCGGAAAACACCAGGGCAAAAGATATTTTTTACAAGGGATTAGAAAAGCTCAACGTTCCTTATATCCGATCATTTACCAGTTTTGTTTATTTTGATTCCGCTGCCCTCAAAAAAGATGTGCCCGCAACACTCCAGACCGCGGGAATCGTGGGTGCACGCAGCTTCGAAAAAAATAGTAGTTGGCTTCGCCTAAGCATTGGTACTCAGGATGAAATGAAACAAGTTGTTGCAGCATTGATGGGATAATATTTCACCAGCAATGGCTCCAGTCAGTTATCTTTATTGTCACTTACACTACTACCCATGAACAGAAGAAAATTCATCCGTCAAACCGGCATGGCTTCCATTGCCGGCGCATATTCATTGTCCGGCATTCGGGCGTATGCAGCCACCCAAAAAGATCGTGTGCGCGTCGGTATCATAGGAACCGGCATGCGTGGACAGAACCACATAGAAATGATGTTAGAGCGCTCTGATGTAGATATAGTTGCATTGGCAGATCCCGATCCGCGCATGTTGGCTGATGCATTGACACTCATTAAAAAAGCCGGCAAAGCTGAACCTGCTACCTACCCCAAGGGAAATTATGATTATAAAAATTTACTCAAACGAAGTGATGTGGATGCAGTCATCATCGCAACCCCTTGGGAATGGCATATTCCTCAAGCAATTGACAGCGTTCAGGCAGGAAAAATACCAGGCGTGGAAGTATGTGGTGCCATTCAATTACAAGACTGTTGGGACATTGTCAATGCCAGTGAAAAAACAGGTATTCCTGTCATGGCTCTGGAAAATGTTTGTTACCGCCGCGATATCCTTGCAGTATATAATATGGTTCGGCAAGGTTTATTTGGTGAATTGCTGCATTTACAGGGAGGATATGAGCATGACTTAAGAGGTGTAAAATTCAATGATGGAGTTACACCTTATAATTCGGGTGCTGAATTCGGGGATAAAGGATACAGTGAAGCCCGCTGGAGAACACAACACTCTGTGAACCGCAATGGAGACCTCTACCCTACCCATGGGCTCGGGCCGGTGGCCATGATGATCGATGTTAATCGTGGTAACTTGTTAACCAAGCTCTCATCAGTTGCAACCAAAGCCCGCGGACTACATCAATACATCGTTCAACACCCCAAAGGAGGACCCAATCATCCCAATGCCTCGGTCAACTTTAAACTCGGGGATATTGTTACGACACAAATTCAAACAGCCAACGGAGAAACCATCATACTTACCCATGATACCAACTCCCCACGCCCATACAACCTTGGATTCAGGGTACAAGGAACGGAAGGCATTTGGCAAGACCAACATGCCGGTCAATTCAATGCCGGACTACTATATATTGAAGGCAAAAGCCCCAAGGCACATGCTTGGGAAAATCCCGAAAAAATGCTGCGGGAATACGATCACCCTTTGTGGAAGAAATTCGAAAACCAGGCCGTAGGTGCCGGTCACGGTGGTATGGATTTTTTTGTTGACAATGCCTTTGTTGAGTGCATCAAACGCAATGCCCCCTTCCCTATTGATGTCTATGACATGGCTACCTGGTATGCAATTACCCCACTTTCTGAAAAGTCCATTGCAGAAGGAGGTCAACTTCAATACATTCCCGACTTTACCAGAGGCAAATGGAAAAACAGAAAAGCAGATTTTTGTTTGGGAACGGACTATTAACAGTGTTTTGCTGAACAAATCACCTCAACCCTTGTTTTTGTCGGTGTAAAATCTAAAACACCGTCGTATGCAAACTAATAGTCAGCAAGCACATCTCTCTGATCTTTTACAAGCAATAGAGCCCCTCAAAAAAGCCATTACCAAGCACCCGGTATACTCCCTGTTGCGGCATCCTGATGACCTGAAAGTATTCATGCAATTCCATGTGTACGCTGTTTGGGATTTTATGTCTTTGCTCAAGTCATTGCAAAACGGTCTTACCTGCACATCAGTGCCCTGGTTTCCAAAAGGAGATGCAAATACACGATTCCTGATCAACGAAATCGTTGTAGGGGAAGAATCTGATGTTGACTTACAGGGGAATAGAAAAAGTCATTTCGAACTCTATCTGGATGCGATGAAACAGTGCTCTGCTCCAATTGAGCCCATCCACCAATTTATTCATGAATTACAAACTTCCGGCAATCTAGAAAAGGCTTTAGAAAAATCCTGTACCCCTCCCGAAGCAGCTGAATTTGTTCAGTACACTTTTGAAGTCATTCATACGGGTCAATTGCATTTGCAATCAGCCATTTTTACTTTTGGAAGAGAAGATTTAATTCCGGATATGTTCTACTCACTTGTGAATGATTTACACCATCAACAACCCGAGTCAATTGCCATTTTCCGGTATTATCTGGAAAGACACATCGAAGTAGATGGTGATCACCATAGTCAACTCGCACTTGATATGACCAGTCGCCTTTGCGGAGATGATGCTGAAAAGTGGAAGGAAGCACAAGCAGCAGTTATACAATGCTTGCAAAAACGAATTCGTTTGTGGGATGGGGTTTACAGGCAATTAAGAGAAAACAGGGCTTCCATTCAATCAGATGCTAAAATTCCTGCGCTAGCGTAAGCTCTCCTGGAATAATTGTAATAACCTGATCTGGTTTTCTGCACGAACCCTGTTTTGTCCTTTATATCTGCTACCGTAGTAAACATCCCTCATCAGGTAATCTGTTAAAAAACGCAATGCCTGCATGTAGATGATGATCTCACCACCAAAGTAGATATGGTCTTTTTCAATGCCTGATAATTCGTCGCCCATCGAGTGCAAGTATCCTTTGACAATGGCCTCTACATGTCCCTTGCGCACCTGAATAAGATCGAGATTGGCTTCTTCCTCGGTTACCGGACAAACATAGGTTCGAAACATATCGCCTACATCACTCGTAAAAAATCCAGGCATTACGGTATCCAGATCAATTACGGCCACTGCCATGTTCTTCTCATTCAGTAAAACATTCGATATCTTGGTGTCATGGTGGATTACTCTCTTTTTTACCTCAGGATGCAACATGAGTCGTTCATTTTGAAGCACAAGTTTTTTCAGCGACTTCAGAAAGTTGATCAATTCTCTCGTTTCGTACATCCGATGAGCATGTCCTACCCTTTCGGCTTTTTCCATTTCAAAAAACCTCCAGGCCAGATCATGAAAACCGGGTAAGGTTTCATGCAAAGTTTTGGCAGGAAAAGAACGCAACCTAAAAGTAAAATCTCCGAAACAGGCTGCAGCCGTTTCAGCGATGGCCGGTTCATCAACTGCACTTATCGTGTGCGTTCCCTCTATCCAACGGAAAACACGATAGCTATCTTCCTTTATTCGCACCAGGGTATTTCCGGATTGATCCGGTACAAGAGCAGTAAATAAATAATCCGGCTCATGTACAGATAAAAATTCAGCCAACCGGCGAAGATTGTCATCTATTTTTTCAGGTTGAGTAAAAACGCCTGTATTGATCCTTTGTAAAAGCCATGTGCCCGATGCTTCTTTTACTTTCCAGGTGTGATTGATTAATCCGGTAACAATCGGTGTGGGTTCAGGATTTCTCCAGCCAAATGCTGCTGATACTGCCTGCAGGGTAGTGTTTTCCATAGGAAACAAATGTACGTTCCCCCAGCTTTACCCGCATTAAAATTCATGGCCTTCTTACCATTTAGCTTAACTTTAAGTTAGTTTAAACATTCAACATTTTTTAACTATGCATCGTCGTCAATTTATTCAATGGAGTGCTTTGGGAATACCTGCTATTTCCTGGAAAGGCTTCAACAAACAGCAAGTAGCAGGCAATAAGCCACTTGTTATTTCAACCTGGGATGCAGGAATTGCTGCCAATTCTGCTGCATGGAAGGTATTGCGCTCCGGAGGAAGAGCGCTGGATGCAGTAGAAAAGGGAGTGATGGTTACCGAAGCATCTCAAAATTGTTGTGTGGGGCTTGGTGCCAACCCTGACAGAGACGGATATGTTACTTTAGATGCTTGTATCATGGACGAACACGCTAATTGTGGTAGCGTAGCCTTTTTAGAAAGAATCAAACATCCCATTTCAGTAGCCCGAAGAGTGATGGAAAAAACTCCCCATGTTATGCTTGTTGGTTCCGGTGCTCAGCAATTTGCCATTGCAGAAGGTTTTCCTCTTGAATCCGGAAAACTTTCAGAGGAAGCTGAAAAAACATACCGCAACTGGTTGAAGAAAAGTGAGTATAAACCTGTCATTAACATTGAACGCAGTGGCATACCGATGGCAAGTACAGTACCCAATCGATTGCCAAATGGTGAATGGAACCATGATACCATCGGAATGATTGCACTCGATGCTCAGGGTAATCTGAGTGGCAGTTGTACTACAAGTGGTATGGGTTTTAAAATGAGAGGTCGTCTGGGAGATTCACCCATCATTGGGGCTGGCCTCTTTGTCGACAATGAGATTGGTGCCGCAACCGCAACAGGTCAGGGGGAAGATATTATTCGTATTTGTGGATCTCACTTGGTAGTAGAAAATATGCGCAATGGAATGAATCCGGAAAATGCCTGCAAAGCAGCGGTAGAAAGGATTGTAAGTGTCAAAGGTGCCGCAAAGTGCAAGGAAATTCAAATTGGCTTCATTGCCATCAACAAACAAGGACAATACGGAGGTTATTGCCTGCAAAAAGGGTTTAACTTTGCGGTTTGTTATGCCGATGATCAAAATTTTCTGGTCGATGGTAAATTTATTTTATCCTGATGCACAACCCATCTAAATCCCTTACCCCGTTGTTGGAAGTAGCTGTTTTTAGTTACCATGGCGCCCGCATTGCCGAAGAGGCAGGAGCCGATCGAATTGAATTATGTGATAATCCTCATGATGGAGGTACAACCCCTTCTTATGGTTACTTGCGTCAGGTTAAAGAAGCAATTCAGATACCGGTTTTTCCCATCATTCGTCCCCGGGATGGCGACTTCCTTTACAGCGAGGAAGAATGGAATATGGTTATTCAAGATATCCGAATCTGCAAGGAACTGGGCTTTCCGGGAATTGTAACCGGCTCACTGACTGCAGCTGCTGCAGTTGATGTTGAACAACTTCAGCGGGCTGTTGATGTTGCCTACCCCATGCAAGTTACTTTTCACAGAGCATTTGATCGGGTTGCTAAACCTGAATTATCCCTGGAGCAAATCATCAACTGCGGATGTTCCCGGATCCTTACCAGTGGATGTAAACCAACAGCTCCGGAGGGTAAAGAACTGATCAGACGATTGGTTCAGCAAGCTGGCGATCGCATCATCATTATGCCGGGTAGTGGGGTTAGGAGCAGCAACCTGCATGAATTACTGCAACATACGAATGCCCCTGAATATCATTCTTCTGCCCGCATTACTGTTCCTTCAGACATGCAATACGTCTCGCCCGATTTTAAGGAAGATGCCGGTAGGATGCTGGTAAATGCTGAGGAGATTAGACAAATGAAAAGCGCATTGCTTGGGGCTAGTCTTGAATGAATGCTTCAGTTGTCAAAACTCCATTGACAAAGTATTCTCATCATTGTGTACCTTCGTACAAAGCCATTTTTTACATGCCATCCAACGAAAAATTGATTGAAATTCTGGTAGGTTTTGCTGTGGCAATTATTGCCGGTTGGTTATTTTATTGGTATTCCAATCGAAAACAAAGTTCCCCGGCTACCAACAGTCAACCGATCAATGGAGACATATCTGAATCAAAGAAGTTACAGCTACAGGCTTATGAGCGACTCACCCTTCTTGCGGACCGCATTGCACTTCCCAATCTAATTGCTCGCTTCCCGCATGATGGTAATTCTGCAGCCAATTATCAGTTGAGTTTGCTGAAGAATATTCGGGATGAGTTTGATTATAACATCACCCAGCAGATTTATGTCACTCCTGAATCATGGCAGGCAGTAAAAAAGTTGAAAGAAAAAAATATGCTCATCATCAATCAGGTCGCTCAATCATTGCCTCCCGGTGCAACCGCTCTTGATCTGAGCCGATCCATTCTTCATTTTTGCATGAACGATGAAAAAGGCAGCTTGCATGAATTGGTCAGTGAAGCCCTTAGTCACGAAGCCCGTAAATTGATGTGAGATAATTTAATTCATTTTTCCAACATCACCACAACACATATGGATACTAGGCACACCGATAGTGGTATTTCCATTCAAACAGTTTATTCACCGGATGATCTACCCCGTCATTGTACACAGGTGCCGTTTGAATTGCCCGGACTTTTTCCCTACACACGGGGAGTTCAGGCCGATATGTATCGAGGAAAGGGATGGACCATGCGGCAATATGCCGGATTCTCTACTGCTGAAGAAAGCAACAGGCGGTATCACTATCTGCTGTCTCAGGGTGTGACCGGATTAAGTGTTGCTTTTGATTTACCAACTCAAATTGGATATGATTCAGATCACCCTCTTTCAGAAGGTGAGGTTGGTAAAGTTGGGGTTGCCATTGATAGTTTGGCTGATATGGAACGGTTGTTGGATGGAATTGAACTGGAAAAAGTAAGTACCTCGATGACCATCAATGCGACCGGCTTCATTTTACTGGCATTTTATGTTGCATTAGCGAAGAAACAAGGAGCTGATTTAACTAAAATCAATGGTACCATACAAAACGATATTCTCAAAGAATATGCCGCTCGTGGAACCTATATATATCCACCTCAACCGTCTATGCGCATCATTACCGATGTGTTCGAATGGTGCAGCCGTGAATTGCCCAAATGGAATACCATTTCTATTTCAGGATATCACATTCGTGAAGCCGGTTCCACAGCAGTTCAGGAAGTTGCTTTTACATTAAGCAACGGAAAAGCATACGTGAAAGCAGCGCTGGAAAAAGGAATGAATATAGATGTATTTGGTAAGCGCCTCAGTTTCTTTTTCAATTCCCACAACAATCTTTTTGAAGAGGTAGCGAAATTTCGTGCCGCACGCAGGATGTGGGCAAAGATGATGCAATCGCTCGGTGCTACCGACCCTAAAGCAATGATGCTGCGCTTCCATTCTCAAACAGGTGGAGCAACTTTAACCGCACAACAACCCCTTAACAATATCAGTAGGGTAACCATTCAAACCCTGGCTGCAGTATTGGGAGGAACGCAAAGTCTCCATACCAACGGATATGATGAAGCATTGAGTCTTCCAACAGAAGAAGCTGCAAGAATAGCTTTGCGTACACAACAAATAGTTGCCTATGAAAGCGGAGTGGCAGATACCGCTGACCCACTGGCAGGAAGTTATTATGTAGAATGGCTTACCGATGAAATCGAGCGCAAAGCCAATGAATTGATCGAAACCATCGACGGAATGGGAGGAAGTGTTGCGGCCATCGAGCAGGGATACATGCAGGAAGCCATTAGCAACAGTGCCTACCAATACCAGAAAAAAATTGAATCAGGCGAAAAAATTATTGTTGGTGTCAATCAATTTCAGGCAGACAAGGAAACCCCAATTCCGGGTTTTGTAATCGATGATTCGATACGTGAAGTGCAGTCAAAACGGCTAAAGGAAATACGATCACAGCGCGATGCAGCCAAGGCGGAAGAATGCCTGAAACGTATACGACAGGCAGCAATTGAATCCACCAATCTTATGCCTGAAGTAATTAATGCTGTTGAACACCAATGCACACTAGGTGAAATTGCCGGTGAATTGAGGGGCGTATTTGGTGAATACCGGGGTTGATTAACCAAGGAATAATATCTTATGTATCTTCACTTTCAAAGATGACAATTGTATGTATAAATTTTTCCCTGTCTTACTCTTACTGGTTGTTCGTTTGGATGCCCAGAACATCGCAGATCAATTGCAAAAAAACATATCAGGCGTAGCCCCACAGGTGATCGAAATGAGGCGATATTTTCACCAATTTCCGGAACTTTCTAATAGGGAATTCAAAACAGCTGAAAAGATCGAGGCCTACATGAAAGAATTTGGCATCGAAACACGCAGACTGGCAGGAACGGGTGTTGTTGGTATTTTGAAGGGTGGTAAAACGGGTGGTGTGGTTGGACTTCGAGCGGATATTGATGCGCTGCCGGTAACGGAAAGAAATGACCTCCCCTATCGTTCAAAGGCAACTGCAGAATACAATGGACAAACAGTGGGCGTGATGCATGCCTGCGGACATGATACGCATATCGCGATGCTCTTGGGTACTGCAAAGGTTTTGTCGCAAATGAAAAAAGATGTACCCGGAACAGTTGTATTTATTTTTCAGCCTGCAGAGGAAGGACCTCCCGGAAATGAGGAAGGCGGCGCACCATTGATGATCAAAGAAGGACTGATGGATAATCCGGTGATGGATGCGGTGTTTGGAATTCATATTAAATCTGAATTAGAGGCCGGTAAACTTGGATATAAATCCGGTGGGTTCATGGCATCTTCCGATTGGTTCACCATTAAGGTAAAGGGAAAGCAAACACATGGCGCTAATCCCTGGAAAGGAATAGATCCAATTGTGGTAAGTGCTTCCATCATACAGAACCTGCAATCGATTGTAAGTAGACAAACAGATCTGACCAAAGCTCCCGCTGTTGTCACTGTGGGAAAAATCAATAGTGGCGTAAGACCCAATATTATTCCCGAGGAAGCTGTGATGGAGGGAACAATCAGAACATTGGACCCTGCCATGCAAAAAGATGTGCATGAGAGAATCAAGCGCGTAGCGCAGCAAACTGCATCCGCCTATGGCGCCTCTGCTGAAGTTACTATAGATACCAAAACCCTGGTTACCTACAATCAACCCGCATTGGTCAGCCGCTCATTGCCTTCATTGAAAAAGGCATTGGGTGAGGAAAATGTGATGGAAATCGATTGGGAAACCGGGGCTGAAGATTTTTCTTTTTATGGCACCCGAGCCCCCTCCTTTTTTATGTTCCTGGGTGCCCGCAATCCCGCATGGTCTGCCAAGGAAGCATATCCACATCATACTCCAGATTTTATGTTAGATGATAGTAAACTGGATGCCGGAGTAAAGGTATTTTGTCGATTGGTTTTTGATTTTGTTCCACCTGTAGCACGTTAAATAAAAAATGAGTTTTTTACCATCTACCCCCGCCGCAGCAGGCTATTTTTTTCCTGCTGAGTTTCATCCTCACGAAGCTACCTGGTTAAGCTGGCCCCACAAAGAAGCTAGTTGGCCGGGCAAAATCGATACCATCTTCCAACCCTACAGTCAATTTGTAGCTTATCTGAGTCAAGGAGAAAAGGTGCGTATCAATGTTGCCAATGCTGCCATGCGTGACTTTGCTCTCCGACATCTGGAGAATGCAGCTGTAAACATGACGAACGTAGAATTCTTTTTTCATCCCACCAATGATGCCTGGTGTCGCGATCATGGTCCTGCATTTTTAATCAATACATCTGCTCAACAAAAAAAAGTGGTGGTAGATTGGGGTTATAATGCCTGGGGAAATAAATATCCGCCATTCGATTTAGATGATGTAATTCCAACTTCGATTGCCAATCAATTTCAATTACCTGTTTTTCATCCCGGCATAGTGATGGAAGGTGGTTCCGTGGAATTCAATGGGAAAGGTACAGTCCTCACTTCTACTGCCTGTTTGCTCAATCCCAATAGGAATCCTCACCTCAACCAACAACAAATTGAACAATACCTCCGTGACTTTTATGGGGTACACCAAATTCTTTGGGTGGATGAGGGAATTGTTGGAGATGATACAGATGGTCACATTGACGACACTGTCAGGTTTGTAAATGAAGACACTGTATTGACCGTGATAGAACGAGATGTAAAAGATGAGAATTATCAACTGCTGCAGCACAATCTACGCCAACTTTCCGCAATGAAATTAGCAGATGGACGATCACTCAATATTATAGAATTACCCATGCCAAATGAAGTGATTCATGAGGGTCAACGGCTACCGGCCTCCTATGCCAATTTCTACATCTCCAATAAACATGTGATTGTTCCTACATTTCGATGTAATCGTGACGACCAGGCATTGTCCATCATCAGTAAGTGTTTCCCGGACAGGCAAACGGTTGGTATCGATTCCACAGATATTATTTGGGGACTCGGAAGTTTTCACTGTCTCAGCCAACAGGAGCCGTTGGTTTAGCCCGTTACTGTCAAAGTCGTACCACTTACCGCAACAGTGTACACTTTAAGCGGCGCAGTGCTTTGTCCGCCTACATTCGCTCCTGAAGTATTGAAAATGGCTCCGTGGTTAGGACAAATAAATTGGTTGTTGGCAGCGGAGAAATTAATATTGGTACCCTGGTGCGTGCAGGATTCCTGAACAGCCACAAAGGAGGAAGGTTGATTGGCTGCAGCAAGTCTGGCAACAATTACACCGTTTTGAGCCACCGATGACCCTACAGTCATCAATTGTGTGTTCAGGTTGATGGTAAAATTTACATTGGAGGGCGGTGCAGGTGCATTGTTAGTGCCACCCCCGGAAGATTTCGAACAGGCTGCGGCCAAACAGGCAGTGCAGGCAACAGCGACAGGTGCTGTTAAGGTGCCTAAAAATTCTCTTCTTTTCATAGCATTTTTTTGTAGGTGATTCTTTTTAGACACTTGAACCAGGGAAAAGGTTGCCCAGAGGGGGCACTTTTCTGTTAATTTTCTCTAACCGATGGGTTGCCGGGAACCAGCCATATCTTTCGTTGCCTTCCTCCCAGGTACCTAAAACCCTCACGGGTGAATATTCCATCTTGTTCTAGCATGATTCTTACCTCTTTTTTCCACTCAGGAATGTATGTAGCTGCATTCAATTCAATGGAATAAGCAGTATTGAGATTAAATGGATAGTCTCCCGATCCCGGTACCCCCTGTTGCTGGTCCCACAATCCAATCGTTGGTCCTGCCGCATGGCCGTGAAAACCAATAGGATGCGAATAAATAGTGGCCTTGATATTTTCGGCAGCTGCCTTTGCAAGTGCACCAGCCAATGCCTGGTTGCCGGTTCTTTTTTCTTTGAATTGTTCGGTTAACAGATCCTGCAATCGGTTTGCTTTTTCAAATGCCTGTGACAAAGAAACGGGAACATCGCTTTCTCCGGGCTTCAGCAGATATGCATGTTCCTGTATATCCGTGTTCAATCGGAGGTAAGTAATGCCAATATCCACATGGAGCAAGTCACCCGGTAGGATAGTTTGTGAACGAGGACGATTGGAAAAAGCCTGCAGGTGGTTGAATGTGACGGAATCGCTTCTTTGTATGGAAACAGTAGGATGAAACCAGGTATCCATTCCTGCATCCCGTATTCTCTGGCGAAACCACCAGACTAAATCATCAGTGGTAGTAACACCCGGCGTAATGATTTTTTCAGAGAATCCTTCCCGGATGATGTTGCGGGTCAATTGAATCAGTTTTGGGTAAAGAGCAATTTCTCTTTCTGTACGGGTTTCCAGCCAGGCTACAGCAAGCGGTTCAGCAGATACGATTTTTTTTCGTAAGCTATCCGGCAAGTACTGCATGAATAAATCATATTCCGTTTTATTGATTCCATCGGCATGACCGTAATCCTGAGAATAATTCAGGCCGATTTTCTTTACATTTTTTCCGGTTAGAAGATGAACCAACGCCCCCCACTGATTGGGATGTTTTTGCATGTCCCAAGAACCGGGAATTGAACTGCCAACTGCATAGCGGGCGACAGCATGTTTTTCTACCTTTCCCGTGGCGGCATTCAAAGCAAATACCAACATGGTTCTTCTTCTGGCGGAAAGCCATTCTGCAGGCAACATGGTTTTAAGTACGGGATCCTCATTGTATTCCCGGGAAATAATTACCCAGCAGTCAATGTTTGTCTTTTTCATGAGTTCCGGAAGCAAATGCTCGAATCTCTCTTGCAACAATTCATCTGTAAGCGCTGCCTGATCCCTAACAGATAATACTTCCTGTGCAGAAATATTGGTAGAAGCGAAGAACAGACAACATCCCAAAATCCATTGTAAGCCTATAATTTTTTTGATCATTGTGAAAGGAATTAAAAATTCAAAGTTTGTCAAACACTCAATGCTGCGGTTTTTGCTGCTTGTCTGGGTATGATGAAAGCTATTAGGTCATCCAGTGAAATATTGGCACGGTTGCAGGCGTCGCTGATATCTTCTCTTGAGACTCCGGCTGCAAATGCCTTGTCCTTTAATCTTTTTTTCACCCCTTTGATGTCCATGTCTGCATAACCTCCCGGTCGCATCAGGGAGTAGGCATGAATAAATCCTGAAAGTTCATCAAAAGCGTAGAGCATTTTATCCATGTCGGTAACAGGTTCCACCCCAAAATGAACGTGGCCGTGGGAAGCGATAGCACGAATGATTTCCGGATCTATTTGTTTTTCCTCCAATGCCTCAACGATTTTTTGGCAATGGGTATCCGGCCACTGGTCCCAATCCGCATCGTGAAGAATTCCAGCCATCTCCCAACGCCAGGCATCTGATTCACTTGTACCTGCTTTTTCCAAGGCCCAGCATCCCATCAAATGGCCTACCTGAAGCATGTGCAATTGCAGGCGCGGATTCAATACCCAGCTGTTCAACCATTCCATTACCTCCTCCCTGCTCAAAACCCTACCCTGGTTATCGGGGTGACCAAAAGTTGATCTACCCAAGTGCATAGACATATTTTTTATTTTTGTTTCAAAGTTAGGTAGCTACTTTCACTTCACCATCAAAGACATTTTACCTTGCAACACGATTTTACACGGCACATGAGAAGCCACTTCTTGCCCTTATTCCTGTTCCTTTTGTTGGTTGCCTGTCAACCCCACCCCTATCGATCCTCCAACAAAATGCAGCGCCAGCAGTTGAAGCAAATGATCAAAAACCTAAAGAAAGAACCACTTGTGCCCATTTCTGATACCATAGTGCAACCTCCCTACTGGGTTGGAACCACTAATTTTAATTGGCGCAGACCCGGATTTGTCATCATCCACCATACCGCACAAAATTCATGTAGCCAAACATTGAAAACATTCATCACTCCTGCTGCCCAGGTAAGTGCTCACTACGTGATCTGTAAAGATGGTACGGTACATCACATGCTCAACGACTATCTACGCGCCAATCATGCCGGTATAAGCCGCTGGGGGAACATGACTGATATCAATTCTCTATCTATTGGAATTGAATTGGACAATAACGGATTTGAACCTTTTGACAGCTTACAAATCAATAGTCTGCTCAGCGTGTTGGGTAATCTAAAACAACAATATAATCTTCCCACTGCCAATTTTATCGGGCATGGAGATATTTCGCCAACCCGTAAGAATGACCCTAATTTCCGTTTCCCTTGGAAATTATTGGCAGCAAAGGGCTTTGGCCTGTGGTACAATGATACCCTTGCTCCTGTACCCCCGGATTTCAATCACTTACAAGCATTGCGCATCATCGGTTACGATATGCGGGATACAACTTCAGCCATCAGAGCTTTTAAGCGACACTTTCTGCAAGACACAACACGAAAACTGACCGAGGTAGACAAGCAGGTTTTGTTTGACCTTCAACGTAAATATTTCTAAAGATTTCAACGGTAGTACAATAGTTAACTCTTGGCGGTGGAAGTCGCTGATAAACCATGTTTTTTTCAACATCTTTTTTATCCTAACATTTGTTAGCTTACTTTTGTAAAAAAATACGTAGCATGGATTTTCAGTTATCCGAAGAGCATCAAATGATTCGCCAGGCAGCCCGCGATTTTGCCAAAAATGAGTGTTTGCCTGGAGTGATTGAAAGGGATGAGCACCAGCGTTTTCCACTAGAGCAGGTGAAAAAATTAGCTTCCCTGGGTTTTATGGGAATGATGGTTGACCCGGCATACGGCGGTGCGGGTATGGATACCATTAGTTATGTGCTCGCTATGGAAGAAATCAGTAAGGTAGATGCCAGTACTAGCGTATGTATGAGTGTCAACAATAGTTTGGTTTGTTATGGATTGGAGGCATATGGAACAGAGGAACAAAAACAAAACTACCTCACCCATCTTGCACGTGGAATGAAAGACAATGAACTTTATATTGGTGCCTTCTTGTTGAGTGAGCCGGAGGCAGGAAGCGATGCGACTAGTCAGCAAACTACTGCAGAAGATAAAGGTGATCACTATTTGTTGAATGGTACTAAAAACTGGATTACCAACGGTTCCTCGGCATCAGTATATCTGGTTATGGCACAAACTGACCCCGCTAAAGGAAGTAAGGGTATCAACACTTTTATCGTTGAAAAAAATTCTCCGGGTGTTACTGTGGCTGCGAAAGAAAATAAATTAGGTATCCGCGGTAGTGATACGCACACCATTTTATTCAATGATGTTCGAGTGCCCAAAGAGAATCGGATAGGTGCCGATGGATTTGGTTTCACTTTTGCTATGAGAACATTGGCGGGTGGAAGAATTGGAATTGCTGCCCAGGCATTGGGCATTGCATCCGGCGCTTATGAATTGGCACTGGCCTATAGCAAACAACGCAAGGCATTTGGCAAAGAGATCATGCACCACCAGGCCATTCAATTCAAGTTGGCGGATATGGCCACACGTATTGAAGCGGCTCGCTTACTCTGTTTAAAGGCTGCCTGGGAAAAAGATAATAACCTGGATTACACGCTAAGTTCATCTATGGCCAAAGTAGCTGCCAGCGAAACCGCTATGTGGGTGACGACAGAAGCGGTTCAGGTACATGGTGGTTACGGTTTCGTTAAAGAGTACCATGTAGAGCGCCTGATGCGTGATGCAAAAATCACACAGATTTATGAAGGCACCAGTGAAGTGCAGCGCATAGTTATCGGGCGAAGTATTCTCAAATAAGAATTTTCATGCGTTTGCTGCCCACTTATTTTCTGCCACTTGTTTTTATCCGTCGCAGGCAGCAAGTCATGGCTGTAGCAGTGTTGCTGATTTTTTTTCAGGTACAGTCAATCGCCCAGCCAACAGACAATTTAAAACAGTGGCTGCTGGATGAATTACAGCACGAGCAAGTGAAGGAAAGCAGCGTATTTCCGGCCGGAAGCTTTCCGTCCTGGCGCCGTTATGCCTTAAACGGAAATGTAGAAAAAGCAGACATCAATCCTTTCTTTACCGGACTCATTGATTTTACCTTATTGAATGTATCGCCTTATCTGAATGCTTCACAGCAACAACAGGTGCAGCAGATCAGAGATAAATGTCAACAGATCTATCCCAAATTTGCCAACAGGAGCGGACGACCGACCTATAATTTCTGGACCACCGATACGCCTAGAATTTTTCCCAATGGAGGATGGCTGAACTGGTTCAATAAAAAGCAGGCATTGCCTGATGATGCAGATGATACAGTGATTTTATTAATGGCACAAAAGCGAAGTGATTCTCTTGCCCGTTGGGTGCATCAGTTATTGAGAGAATACGCCAATGGTAGACAGCAGATGATTCGGAATACGTATAGTCAGTTTCGTCAACTACCTGCCTACTCTACTTGGTTTGGAAAGAAAATGCCGGTTGATTTTGATATATGTGTGATGACCAACATTTTGTACTTTGTTCAACAGTATGAATTATCGTGGAATGATGCTGATAGTGCTTCCCTGCAATGGATGGAACAAATAATTGCCAACGATGATTACATCAAAAATCCGGCGTATGTATCGCCCCACTACCAACGGGTGCCTGTAATCCTTTATCACCTGGCAAGATTGATGGAGTTGAAACCCATCCCGGCATTGGAAAAACACAAGGCAAAATTGGTGCAGGAAGCGATCAAACAGTTGACTCAAACTAAGGATTTTCTGGATGCAGTTATCTTACATACCGCTTTGTTGCGCTGGGGTATTGAGTACAACGGTCAGCAAACCATTCAATTCAAGGATTGGTTGACACAATTGAAGGATGGTCCCTTCGCCTTCTTTGTTGCTAACATGTCTAGTATGCTTCCCGGTTCTTTGAAATCATCTTTTGACAAGGCTGCATTGGGAAAATTTTATTATCTCTGTCCGGGCTATCATTATACCCTTGTTCTGGAGAATCTTATATGGCAGGAGAAGATTAAAAAAACAAAGCAGCTTTCACCATAGCAACTAGTTTCCCTGCCGGTTGTATTGTGTTATATTTGTACCCATTATGCCTGTATATACAGATACTTATTTGTCCATTTTACAACAACTCCGACAAAAAGATGTCACGCTGGTGGCAGTGAGTAAAACTCGAACTGCTGAAGATATCAAGGTCTTGTATGATCTGGGGCAACGCGATTTTGGCGAGAACTACGTGCAAGAGTTACTTTCCAAGCAGCTTGTTCTTCCGGAGGACATTCAATGGCATTTTATTGGTCACCTGCAATCGAATAAGGTAAGGCAGATTGCCGGATTTGTATATCTCATTCACGGAGTAGATAGTGTGAAACTTTTACAGGAAATCAATAAACAGGGACAGAAAATCAACCGACGGATTGGTTGTTTGCTACAGGTTCATATTGCGCAGGAGGAGACCAAATTTGGTTTTGATGCAGCTGAATTAAGTGAGTTGGCAGATCAATTGTCTTCATTCCCTTTTGCAGCGGTCAAGGGACTAATGGGTATGGCAACAAATACCGATAACGAAACACAGGTACGACATGAATTTTCCCGGCTGCGGCAACTTGCCGATCTGCTACCTTTTGAGCATGAACCCATTATCAGTATGGGTATGAGCAATGATTATAAACTTGCAGTTGAAGAGGGAAGTACTATGGTGCGCATTGGAAGTCTTCTTTTTGGAAGCCGCCACTAATTTTCGTCAATATATCTTTTCGTGATGGGTTGATAGGAATCAATTCTTCTGTCCCGTAAAAAAGGCCAATGCGTTCTGTATTGATCTGTGAGAGCGGTTTCAATTTGAATAACTTCCACCACTTCTTCTTCGTGAGAAGCTTGATAGAGCAGGGTTCCCATCGGGTTGCTGACAAATGAGCCTCCCCAAAAACGCATGGCACCATCTTGTTCCAATCCTACCCTATTCACAGAAACTACGTGCACGCCATTGGCAACAGCATGGCTGCGCTGAATTGTTTGCCATGCATTGTATTGTTCACGATTGGTGGCATCATCCTGTGAGGTAGCCCATCCAATAGCAGTGGGATAAAATAAAATTTCAGCTCCCATGAGTGAAGTGATGCGAGCTGCTTCCGGATACCATTGATCCCAGCATATCAACACTCCTATGGTACCATAAGCAGTTGCAAAGACCCTGTAACCAAGATCACCCGGCGTAAAATAAAATTTCTCATAATAAGCAGGATCATCAGGAATGTGCATCTTCCGGTATTTGCCCAGGTAAGTTCCATCAGCATCCAAAACGGCTGTAGTGTTATGATAAAGTCCCTGTGCCCTTTTTTCAAATAGTGAGGCAATGATAACAACTTTCAGTTCAGCAGCTAGTGCTCCCCAGGCATCTGTAACCGGTCCCGGAATTGTGTCTGCCAAAGCAAAGTGACTATAATCTTCCGTATCGCAGAAGTAAAGGGAAGAAAATAATTCCTGGAGACAGACAATCTTCGCTCCTTTAGCAGCAGCCTCCCGCGTCAGTTGCATGGCTTTCCTGGTATTCTCTTCTTTAGATGCGGTACAGGACATCTGCACGATGCCCACTGGAATTGCTGCCATTGTTGCGTTTATTAATTCAGGTAATCAGGTTACGTTTTGTATGATGCCATCGAAACTTTTGAGTCCGATGATTTTTTCAGAAATATATCCCTCTGCATAAGCAACTCCAATTCTTTTACCGAGCATCATGGCCCTTGCTTTCACAGTTTCCAGGAATTGGGGTGTGGAAATATAAGTAGTGGGTTCTTTGCTATCGGTAGAGTAAAATTGAGAACCATAAGCAAGTATGGCTTCCATCTTCTGCTCCATGAACGGAGAAATATCAATTACAAATCCGGGTTGAATGAAGCGATCTTGTATGTAGTGAAAGACATAACTGGCACGCCAGGCAGCTTGTTCTTTCCCATCGTCTTCTGTAATAATTTTTCTTAGTCCGGATAAGAATGCGGCATCAGAAACCAGTTTGGCACTTCTGCCGTGGTCGGGGTGTCTGTCTTCCGGTGCATTGGCAAGGATAATATCCGGTTGATAGCGGCGTATAGCCCGGATGATTTTTCGCAGATTGGTTTCATCCGTTTCAAAGAACCCGTCTGCCATCTCGAGGTTTTCCCGCACGGAAACTTTCATGATTTCAGCAGCGCGGGCAGCTTCCTCTAGACGAAGCTCTGCGGAACCTCGCGTACCCAACTCACCGCGGGTTAGATCAACAATCCCTACTTTTTTTCCTTCAGCAACAGCCATCAACAAGGTTCCGGCGCATCCTAATTCAACATCGTCGGGATGCACACCAAAAGCCAGTATATCCAGTTTGCTTTTTAGCATGGTGCAAAGGTATCAAAAGTATTCAAATTGCTACCTGGAGGCAATATGAGGAGTAGGTAGAAGGTGAAATAAAAAAGCCGGAACAAATCCGGCTTTCGAGGTTATTATTTTTTTGCGTAACGCTTTTTGAATTTGTCGATACGTCCTGCAGTATCCACCAGCACATTCTTACCGGTATAAAACGGGTGTGAAGTGTTGGAGATCTCAATTTTTACCAGCGGATACTCTTTACCATCTTCATGAACGATGGTTTCTTTGGTAACAGCAGTTGACTTACTCAGGAAACAATGGCCATTACTCATGTCTTTGAAAACTACGAAACGGTAGCTTTCGGGATGGATGCCTTTTTTCATTTGGGTTGATTTAAAGGTTACACGGATTTTGCCGTGATTGTTTGGGGTGCAAATGTAGTATTTTTCAGTGAGCTGTCAAAAAATATAGCTCATTATACTTATAAATATTTGAAAATCAAATAGATAAAAATAGTTAGGATTTCATATTGATGAACTGAAGGGGAATACCTAGTGAGGATTGCCTGCAGGTTGCAATGACTTCCTGTAAATCGTCAATTTTCTTACCGGTTACCCGCACTATGTCATCCATGATCGCAGCTTGAACTTTAAAGCCCTTGTCTTTGATCATTTTTACGATCTTTTTGGCATCTTCCTGCTTCAATCCGTTTTGGACTTTAATTTCTTTGCGCACGATTTTGCCACTTGGATAGGCATCTTTGGAGAAGTCAAATGCCTCTGCAGCAATACCTTGTTTCATGGAGCGACTGATGATAACATCGATAACCTGTTTCATTTTCATATCGCTTTCAACTTCAACGGTAACGATGTACTGTTTTTTATCGAGCGTTATTTCTACGGGCGAACCTTTAAAATCAAATCTATTGCTGATTTCTTTTTTAACTGTATTGATGGCATTGTCGAGTGTTTGCACATCTACTTCGCTGGCTATGTCAAATGAAGGCATGGCTAAGGTTTTAGCAAAGATACAAAGGGTGGATGAGAATCAGGATTGTGGTCTTTTTTCTTTGGCAAACCATATCGGTGCTTTCCAGTAAAGGATAAGTCCGGCCAACATCAAACAGACAGCTATGATTTCTGCTTGAGTAGGTTGGAAAGGAAGGGCCTCGTATTTTGTATTTACACGAATTTGTTCAATGAGAAATCTTTCTGCACCATTGACCATGAGATAAAATCCGGCCAACCTGCCGGGAGTAAGAATTTTTTTTCGGAGGAACCAGATGATGGCAAATAAGACAAGGCACATCAATATCTCATAAAGTGCTGTGGGGTAAACCGGTTGAGGAAGTTGCATGCAATAGGGGCCTGAGCATCCTTCAATGGGAATACCCTCATTGATAACATTGTTTGGATAGCGGTAACTCCACATCCAATCGGGCAGGAAGCCAAATGGATTGGGTTGATTGTTCACTATGCCCCAATCGCCGTCACCACTTACCTGACAACCAATGCGTCCTAATCCATACGCCAGCATCATGGTTGGTGCCATACAATCTGCCAGGTGAATGACAGATATTTTATTTTTTTTAGAATAATAGATGATGGCGAAAGTAGCGCAGATCAATCCTCCATAAAAAGTCAGTCCGCTGAAACTTATTAATGAGCCAATGGGGTCTTTGCTGAATTCATTCCAATTCTCCAGGTTGTGAAAAATTTTAGCACCCAGAAAACCAAATGCTGCCGCATAGAGTATGAAGTCCCCTACCCGATCATGCGGCCAGATTCTTATAATCCTGCTTTCAGGTTTAGGTAGTCTTTCTTTTTGATTTTCTCTGTACTTCAGAAAAACCATCAAGCCTCCTACGATTAGTCCTGCCAGCGGATGTCCTTCTGCTGAAAAAATAAATGCCTGTGGATCACGAAATACATCGGGCAATAGAAAGGCTCCTATGAATTTATAGCCAAAAAGAAAACCCAGAAAAAAGGTAATCAGCCAATCTGTTGTACTAACAGGTCCGCCAACTGTTATTGTTTGTTCTGTGTAAGAAAACAATCCTTGCTTTTCTTTTCTTGTGATTTCCATGCTCAGGATCCATCCGGCTACCATAAACGCAATGGCTACAAAAAATCCAAATGAATTGATCAATTGAAGGCCGGTGATTTCAATTCCAAAAAGATCTTTGAAAGCGTAATACAGATTGGGGTACATGTTTAACTATTGATTGTTAAAACGGATTGTAATGTTAGAGATAAAAAATGAAAAGGTGAGCAGAGTTTTGATGAGTGGTATTGAAATGAAGAAGCCCCGCAGAAGCGGGGCTTAAACTTAATAATCCATCCATTCTCAAATATACAAAAAAATTAATTGCAATGTTCATTGAATACACTGATCAGGTGCTGGGCAATAACCTGGGCTGGACGGCCTTCTATCTGGTGCCTTTCTACCATACTCACCAATTGTCCGTCTTTGAAAAGGGCAATGGCCGGTGAGGAAGGCGGGTAAGGCAGCAAATGGCTGCGAACGGCATTGACAGCTTCTGTGTCAAATCCGGCAAATGCAGTGGTCAGTTGGTCAGGTCTTTTGGTGGCATTTTTTACTGCCATCAATACGCCCGGACGGCAGGTTCCTGCTGCACAACCGCATACGGAATTAATTACTACAAGTGTGGTTCCGGATTTCTGTAAAGTTGATTCTACCTCTTCCCTATTGGTCATTTCATCGAATCCATTGTCGGTCAATTCTGCCTTCATGGGTAATACAATCTCTGCTGGATACATAAATGTTTGTTTTTCTGCTGCAAAGATACTCGTTTCAACAGATTTCATCCTTTCTTTAAAACAGACATAATGACGGTTTATTATTTTTAACACTGTCATAATGACTTATTTGAATTGTATTCAATGACATTTCGCTCAATTTTTGAGTAGGTATAGCTTGTGGTATAAGCTTTGTTTTTCCTATCACAAATCAATTATTCACCAAAAAAAAAGAATATGTCTATCATCAAACGCAATCCCGTTTTTCCCGGCAGTCTGCTGGATGAGTGGTTTTTCAATTTTCCAACCAATTGGGGAAGAGAAGAGCAAATGCTAACTGCTTCTCCTGCCGCCAACATTACCGAGACGGCAGATGCCTTTCACATCGCACTCAATGTGCCCGGCAGAAAAAAAGAAGATTTTCAATTACAGGTCGAGCAAGGTCTTTTGACCATTCGCTACGAAAAGAAAGAGGAAAAAACTGAAAAAGATAGCAAAACTATCCGTCGGGAATTCACTTTCAATAGCTTTAAAAGAAGCTTTACACTCGACGAACAAATTGACGCCAACGGTATCCAAGCCAGGTATGAAAATGGATTACTACACATTGTATTGCCTAAAAAAGAGGCCGTACAGCCAGTTACCAACCGGATTGTAATTCAATAAAAAGTAACGCCAACGCAACATAGTTTTTTTGCAGCGTGGTTTTTGGTTAATGACCCCTTGTTTCAACAAGGGGTTTTTTCATGTACCTGTAATATTCCATTACTTTTGATTACTAATCAGTCGAACCAATTGCGAACTCAAAGGTCTTCATGAACCGGGAAAGTGAATTCATAGCTTTGTTGGAAGCGCACCAGCGCATCGTCAAAAAAGTATGTCGCATTTATGCGCATACTACAGAAGACCGCAATGACCTTTTTCAGGAAATAGCTTTGCAGGCATGGCGCTCCTTTCCCCGTTTTCGCGGTGATGCACAATTCTCAACCTGGCTCTATCGGGTGTCTCTGAATACAGTAATCACTTTTTATCGAAAAGAACAGAAAAAAACGTCAGTTCCGGTATTGAGCGAGGAAGTTGTTGCCCCTGCTTCAGAGCTGGATCCAAGGGAAGAACAGTTGGAATCGATGTATCGTGCTATATCAACTCTTTCCGAGTTGGATAAAGCAATTGTATTGCTGTATCTGGAAGACTATCCCTATGATGACATCGGTCAAATGATGGGTATTACCCCCAATCATGTAGCCGTTAAAATGAGTAGAATAAAAATCAAATTACAATCATTGACCCAAGCATCTCCTAATCAATAAAGTCGTTATGGAACTTGACAACCTGAAGCAGCAGATGAACCGGCAGTTGGAAGATGATAACACCTGGCAGCCAACCGAAGATTTCAAGGAAATAATCGGAAAAAAATCAGCCAGCATCGTACAGAAAATCCGAAGAAGTCTTTGGATGGAAACTATCATGGGTATTTTTCTGAATATACCTATAGCGGTTTATTTTGGCAATCGGTACCCAAAGTTGCTCCAACTAAATCTGGTATGGATTGTTTTTTTTCTCATCGTTGTTACTGTCCCTGTGCTCATTTATTTAATTGCACAAACATACTGGTTTGAAAAACAAACTTCCAGCATTCGGGAAAACCTCACTCGCATACACCAACTCATTACCCGTTACTGTCAGGTAAACCTTGTCCTCACCTTATTGGCAGTTCCACTTGGATTTACCCTGGGTCTCTACCTTGCCGTTGATTCCAATGGCAAAGATGGTCTTGGACATATAGTAGACTTCATGGTTGGTCTATCATTTGAACAAAACTTATTTATACTTGGTGTTTTTCTGTTTTTTGAATTGTTGTTTTTCTTTCTCATGCGCAGTTATCTTCGCTATTTTTATAGTAAATACCTGATCAAGATAAAAGAAATGATCAGTGAATTGGAAAGAGAATAGTTATCAGCAGGATTCAAAGATTATTCGTAACTTCAAGTGTTGAAAAAGTTGATATCCATACTGTGTTTGCTGGTTTACTTCTTTGCCACCACTGAAGCCAAGCAATTATTTAAGATTCCGGTTATTTTCCAGCATTATGCCGAACACCAACTGGAAAACCAGGGGCTCTCCCTGATTGATTTCCTGGACATGCATTACATGCACGGGAGCCCTTTCGATCAGGACTATGACCGCGACATGAAGCTGCCTTTTAAAAGTACAGGTGATGTTTTCTCTTTCTTCCCCCTGACAGCCGACCGAATGCCTATCTCCTGCACAGTGGTTTGTCCCCAAAAAAATATTGAATTAGCGCTCCGCACTTCTGCTTTTGACAAGCCTTGTACATTGGCAGAACCTTCGATCTGGCAGCCTCCCCGGACTGAAGTCTGATAATTCCTTTTCTTACAATTATTCATAATCGTATACACTGTTTCCTTTACTTGGATTCAGCTGTTTAATCATCATATGTATGTTGAATGCCATCATTCGATTTTCAGTTCGTAACCCATTGATCATTGGACTTTTCGTCCTTGGATTGATCGGTTATGGAAGTTATGAAGTATCCCGATTACCCATTGATGCCGTACCGGATATCACCAATAACCAGGTACAGGTAATCACGGTTGCACCCTCGTTCGGCGCTACAGATATCGAACGCCTCATAACCTTCCCCATTGAACAGGCCAATAGCAACATTGCCGGTATCAAGGAGATCAGAAGCTTCTCCCGATTTGGACTCTCACTTGTTACCATCGTATTCGACGATGCCACCGATCTATTCTGGGCCAGGCAACAGGTCGCAGAAAGATTACTGGATGTCAAAAGCATCATACCCGAACAAATGGGTGTTCCCCGTCTAGGACCAATTAGCACCGGACTAGGCGAAATTTACCAGTATGTATTGCGACCTAAAAAAGGGTACGAACATGCCTGGGATGAAACCAAACTGCGAACAGTGCAGGATTGGATCGTGCGCCGTCAATTGTTGGGTGTAGCCGGTGTAGCTGAGGTAAGCAGTTTCGGGGGAAAAGTCAAACAATATTCGGTTAGGATAGATCCAGCCAGATTGCAATCTTTTGGAATTACCATTACCGATGTACTAACCGCACTAGAAAAAAACAACCAGAACACTGGCGGAGCTTACATTGAAAAAGGACCTTCTGTTGTTTTTATACGAACAGAAGGACTTCTTACAACTCCCGAAGAGATTGGAAATATCATGGTTAAAAAATCATCCTCAGGAACTCCATTGCTCGTAAGGGATGTGGCAACCGTTGAAACCGGATTTGCTACACGATATGGTGCTTTGTGTTATAATGACCAGGGGGAAGTTGCGGGAGCAGTTGTGATGATGCTGAAAGGTGCCAATAGCAATGAAGTAATTCGAAGAGTAAAAGACCGGGTTCAGCAGATCCAAAAAAATTTGCCTGAAGGGGTTATCATAGAACCTTTCCTCGATCGATCCAAAATGGTGGGTAATGCTATAGATACCGTGAAGACAAATTTGATGGAAGGTGCATTGATTGTACTTTTTATATTGGTAATTTTTTTGGGCAATCTTCGAGCGGGAATTCTCGTGGCTTCTATCATTCCATTGTCACTCCTTTTCGCCATCATCATGATGAATTGGTGGGGTGTGAGTGGAAACCTGATGAGTCTGGGGGCACTCGATTTCGGACTTATAGTTGATGGTGCCGTAATTATTGTTGAAGCCGTTATGGCAGGGTTGCATGCCAAGGGACATATCATGCGCTTGTCGCGAGAAGACATGAATCAAGAGGTAATTCATTCAGCAGGAAAGATGATGAATAGTGCCGTTTTCGGTCAGATCATCATTCTCGTGGTGTATCTGCCGATTTTTACCCTGCAGGGTATTGAGGGCAAGATGTTTCGACCCATGGCACAAACAGTTGCCTTTGCATTGTTAGGCGCATTCCTGCTTTCTCTTACCTGGGTACCCATGATGAGCGCTTTTTTTCTAAGTCGCCGAACACACCAGCAAACCGGGTGGTCAGAAAAACTATTGTCCTTCCTGGAAAAAAAATACCAACAGGTGCTGGAGCGGCTATTGATGTATCCGAAAACAATCATTGCAGCTGCACTTGTTTTGTTTGCTTCCTCTCTCATGCTGCTTTCCCGACTGGGTGCTGAATTCATTCCTGCATTGGAAGAAGGCGATTTTGCAGTCGATACCCGCGTTTTAACAGGAAGCAGTTTAACCACATCCATTCAATCAACACAGCAAGCCGCCGGATTATTACTGCGCAGATTTCCTGAAGTTGAAAAAGTAGTTACCAAAATAGGTAGCGGAGAAGTACCAACAGATCCAATGCCCATGGATGCCAGCGATTTAATGGTAATACTAAGGCCCAAAAAAGAATGGACCTCCGCCAAAACTTTCAATGAACTCAGTGAGAAAATGAGTGCTGCTTTGCAGGAAGTACCTGGTATCACCACCGGATTTCAGTACCCTGTGCAAATGCGATTCAACGAGTTGATGACAGGAGCACGGCAGGATGTGGTATGTAAGATTTTTGGTGAAGATCTTGACTCCCTCTCTTCACATGCCGCTGAACTGTCCTCTCTGATCAAAAAGATAAAGGGAGCAGAAGATATTTATGTTGAACAGGTTTCCGGTATGCCCCAGGTCATTATACAATATAACAGAGATGCCATAGCACAATATCAACTCAACATTTCCGATGTCAACCATGTGATCAATGCATCGTTTGCCGGACAATCATCCGGGCAGTTGTATGAGGGCGAAAAAAGATTCGACGTGGTTGTTCGATTGGGTGCTGAACAGAAAAAAACTGTCCAAGACATACGTCAATTGCTGGTCGCCACTCCCTCCGGTTCACAAGTACCATTGTATCTGTTGGCGAACATAGAACTCAAAGATGGCCCCAACCAAATTCAACGAGAAGATGCCAAACGAAGAATTGTAGTGGGTTTCAATGTGCGTAACCGGGATGTTCAAAGCATCGTAAGTGAGCTGCAACAGCTGGTAGAGAAAAAAATAAAACTGCCTCCGGGGTACTATATAACCTATGGAGGGGCTTTTGAAAACCTGCAAGCAGCCAAGAGCCGTTTGTTGATTGCTGTACCGATAGCACTTCTCTTGATTTTTATTTTACTATACCTGACATTCGGTTCTTTGCAGCAAGCTTTATTGATTTATTCGGCCATACCCCTCTCAGCCATCGGCGGTATCTATTTTCTTTATTTGAGGGGAATGCCTTTCAGCATCAGTGCCGGAGTAGGTTTCATTGCACTATTTGGGGTTGCTGTTTTAAATGGAATTGTTCTAATTGCAGAATTCAACCACCTCAAAAAAGAAGGCATCAGCAATATCAAAGAACTGATTTTGCGCGGAACAAGTGTTCGTTTGCGTCCGGTTTTGATTACCGCACTGGTAGCATCTCTTGGCTTCTTACCGATGGCCATCAGTGAGGGAGCCGGTGCCGAAGTACAAAGGCCCCTCGCTACCGTGGTGATAGGAGGTCTTCTCCTGGCAACCTTGTTGACCCTATTTGTTTTACCCATTCTGTATATGCTATTCAATCAATCGCGGTTTCCCAAAACTCCCGTGGCATCCACGGCCGTTATTATCCTGTTGCTCTTTGTTGCGCCACTGTTGACAGGAACTTCCCTGCAGGCCCAACAAACCATCAGTCTCCAGGCAGCAACAGACACTGCCCTTAGGAACAACGCCCTGATTAAAAATGATCAACTTAGGGCTATCTATCAACAGAAACTGATTGAAACCGCTGTTCAACTTCCCCCTCTACAAGTATCTGCAGAAGTCGGAAGATTCAACAGTGCTTTTATTGACAATCGTTTATCTATTGGGCAAAGTATACAGTTTCCTACTGTTTATGCCAGGCAAAAAGATTTGTTGAAAGAAGAATGGAAGCAAAGCATTCTCCAGGTCGCAGTCAGAGAAAGTATGCTCAAAAGAGATGTGGCGTTTGCCTATTACCAATTGATTTATTTGCGACAGAAAAAGGACCTGCTGCAATATGCTGATAGTTTGTATGGCTTTTTTCTTCGAAAGTCAATCGAAAGGGTTCGGACGGGGGAATCAGATATCCTGGAAAAAGCAAGTGCACAAAATCAATTGGGTCAGATACAACTTCAATTGGCTCAACTAATTGCTGATCAAGATATAACAGCACTTCAATTTCAATTATTATTGAATTCTTCAATTCCCTACAGACCTCTTGATCAGTCCAGGGCAACTTTGACTTCTCTGCCATCTATCGCCGATACGGCAACTTTTTCCCGCCATCCACTATTGCAGTCTTTCCGTCAGCAACAAGAGATGGCAGATGCCAGCTATGCCTTGGAAAAAAGTAAATTATTGCCCAACCTTTCCCTGCATTACAACAATACAACCATTCGGGGTATTGGAGCTGATGAAAAACCATACGATGCTTCTACCCGGTTCGGGGCCGTTCAGTTCGGTGTAGGAATTCCCGTTTTTGCCAAAGGTCAAAAGAACCTGATTGATGCTACCCGTTTTTCCAAGCAAATTGCAACCGGAAATTACCAGGCAGAATTGCAACTTTTTAAAAACCAGTACGAGTCTGCCTACAGGCAATACCTGCAGCATACACGTTCCCTGCAGTATTTTGAAAAAGAAGGTCTCCCGACCGCTGAACTGGTAACTTCAACTGCTGGAAAACAATTGATAGCAGGACAAATCAATTATCTCCAATGGGTTCAACTCATTCATCAGAGTATTGCAACCCGAAGTCAATACCTGGAAACACTGCATGCTGCCAATATATCAGCAATACAATTGAATTATTTGCTTGTACAATAAACCAGAAAAAGATCACCATGAAAAAGAATATATATCATACCCTGGCAATTTTCTGCTTAACTGCCGTGCTTTTTGCTTGTCAGGATAAAAAATCAGGAAATGAATCTGAGTCAGTTCCTGCCGAAGAAAACTTAGTTCGAATGACTTCCGCACAATATGTTTCCGCCAAACTGGTTATCGGAAAAATTACCAATAAAGAAATGTCGGCAGTGATTCGAGTGAAAGGAAAAGTGGATGTTCCTCCCCAGAAAATGTTGAGTGTGAGCGTGCCAATGGGCGGCTATCTGCAATCGACCCGGCTCCTACCCGGTATGCGGGTCGAGAAGGGAGAGGTAATCGCTAAAGTGACCGGAGAACAGTACATCCAGTTGCAGCAGGATTATCTCATGGCAAAGGAAAAAGTTAAGCTGCTGGAGCAGGACTTTAAGCGTCAGCGGGAATTGGCTCAATCTCAATCCACCAGTGAGAAAACACTTCAGCAGGTAACTGCTGAATTCAATGCCCAGCAAGTTCTGGTGCAATCTCTTTACCAAAAACTTACATTGGCCGGATTTACGCCGGAATCAATCACCAAAGACAACATCAGTTCAGGAATCTCTGTCCGTTCATCGATAACAGGCTATGTGACCGCCGTTCATGTTAACATCGGTAAATACCTGAATCCTTCTGATGTGTTATTTGAAATCATTAGTACCGATGATATTCACCTGGCATTAACGGTATTTGAAAAAGATATTCCCTTCCTGCGAATCGGACAACCAGTAAATGCATATACCAATGAACAACCCAACCAAAAATATCGCTGCAACATTTTATTAATCGGCAGACAGATAGCTGATAACCGAAGTGTAGAAGTTCATTGCCATTTTCAGCGTGAATCTGCTCATCTTTTTCCCGGCACTTATATGAATGCTGAGATCATGGTCAGGAATCAGGCAGCTACTGTTGTGCCCGATGAGGCCATTGTTCAATACAACAATAAAAATTACCTTTTTGTGCCATCCGATAGTTTGATGTTCAGCATGCGGGAAGTACAGACCGGTATATCTGAAAACGGCTATACTGTGGTAACCGGAGCAGCAATATCACCGGAAACCAAAGTGGTTGTTAAGGGTAGCTATACCTTACTGATGATGTTGAAGAACAAACAGGAAGAATGATCCTTTTGCGCTTTATAGCAATGATTATCTGAGATAACCAAGTATTTTCAACATACTTTGTGAACTCTGTTCCTTTGCATACAGCCAGTCGATCAGCTTACCATTTTTATCGTATTCAACGATAACATGTTTCGGGGATGGAATCAGACAATGTTTAATTCCGCCATAGCCGCTGATTTGATCCTGGTAGGCACCTGTGTGAAAGAAACCAATGTACAAAGGGTCTTTGTTTTCTATATCTTCCGGATTAGCTGACTTAAGTTTGGGAAGAAACACTTCATTGATGTGTTCTTCAGAGTCGTAATAGTCATGGCTATCGCAGGTCATACCACCCAGTACAACACGTTGGTACTCGTTTTCCCATTTATTGATGGGCAACATCAGAAACTTTTCTCCAATTCCCCAGGTATCTGGTAAGGTGGTTATGAAGGATGAATCAATCATGTACCAGCACTCCCTGTCATTCTGAATTTTTTGTCCGGCTACACTATAAATGTGTGCCATGCTCTCCCCTACCGTAAAACTTCCGAATTCTGTAAAAATATTGGGCATCGGTACCTTGGCTTTTTTACATGCCTTCTTGATGTTGCTAATGATCTCATTGATCATGAACTGGTAATCGTATTCAAACCCAAGTGAGTGTTTAATGGGAAAGCCACCGCCTATATTGATAGAATCCAATTCAGGACAGATTTTCTTCAGTTGGCAATAGAGGTTGATGATTTTATTGAATTCCGACCAGTAATAAATATCATCCTTAATTCCCTTGTTCAAGAAAATGTGCAGCATTTTCAACTGGAATTTTTCTTCATAGCCCTCTATTTCATCTACATAAAACTCCAATATATCTTTGGCTCTGATTCCAAGTCGGGAAGTATAGAAAGGGAAATTGGGTTCTTCCTCAGCTGCTACCCGAATGCCCAGACTGAAGGGTTGACGAACTGCTTTCTTGTAAGCAATCAGTTCCTCTTTGTTATCTAATACGGGAATCACATTTTTGAATCCCGAGTTAATCAGCTTGGCTATGCGGGAAGTATAATTCTTTTGCTTATATCCGTTACAAATAATAAATGTTTCCTTGTTGATCTTTCTGCGCTGGTACAAGCGGTTGATGATCTCTATATCATAGGCATAGGATGTTTCCAGGTGGATGTTGTGCTTCAGGGCTTCCTCCACAATAAAAGAAAAGTGGGAACTCTTGGTACAATAGCAATAGAAATATTCGCCCTCGTACTTGTGCTTGTGCATGGCTTCTTTGAACAATCTTTTCGCCTTGTTGATCTGCATCCCAATTTTGGGAAGATAGGTCAGCTTTAAAGGAGTACCATACTTAGTGATCAGTTCCTTTAGATCTAATCCATTGTACTCCAGATACCCGTCATCACCTCTGTCAAAGCCCTCTTGGGGAAAATGAAATGTTTGCTTGACGAGGGAAGTGTAGGTGTTGTTCATTGGCTGACATTTATACCTTGGTTAATTGTAGGGACAAAAATAAATTTTTGATTGGTTATTGGGGCAAAAAAAATCCGCCAAAGGCGGATTCGTATATGTTTTTATAATTACACTGATTATTTTACTGAAGCAATCAGGGCTTTGAAGCTCTCCGGCTCGTTCATGGCAAGGTCAGCCATTACTTTGCGGTTGAGCTCAATTCCTTTGGTGTTCAGCAAGTGGATG
This sequence comes from Chitinophagaceae bacterium, assembly GCA_020403455.1. Lineage (GTDB taxonomy): Bacteria > Bacteroidota > Bacteroidia > Chitinophagales > Chitinophagaceae > Sediminibacterium. Next base: position 27,102 of record JADBXP010000016.1, on the reverse strand, counting down.
AATTGGCTGTAGGTTAGTCCCTCAGCACGAACTGCTGCATTGATACGGGCGATCCAAAGCTGGCGGTATTCGCGCTTTTTCAGCTTGCGGCCTACATAGCTGTAGGTTAAACCTTTCTCAACTATATTTTTGGCAACGGTATATACATTTTTACGTTTACCGTAATATCCTTTGGCCTGATCGAGAACTTTTTTTCTTCTGGCGCGTGAAGCGACTGCATTTTTTGAACGTGGCATATTTTTTCATTTGACCGGAGCCGGGGCACCGGAGATGGAGTAATGGGTTTAAATCATCCTTTTAATCTGAGAAGTCTCAAAACAAAATCTTTATTGGTATCACCTACCAATCCTTTTTTGCGAAGAGAGCGCTTGCGCTTTTTAGATTTTTTTGTAAGGATGTGGCGTTTAAAAGCCTTTTGAAATGTGATTTCACCGGTACCGGTTACTTTGAAGCGCTTTTTCGCGCTCGAGTTGGTTTTAACCTTTGGCATATAATAATCTGTTACGATTACACCCTGCTGGCGGTATTGCACAGGCAATACACTTGTTGAGCCCTACGGGAAATGGGCTGCAAAAGTAAGGAATCAATTCGAAAATCAGAAATTTTAAGGGTAATTTCAACCGAATGGTTGCCAAATTCATTGATTGACAACAAAAACCGATTGATTACTTTTTCTTATTCGTCTTCGGGGTAAAGAGTGCAAACATACGTTTGCCTTCTAATTTTGGCATACTTTCCAGTGCTCCACTGTCGGCCAGGCGCTCAGCAAATTTTAATAACAACAACTGCCCCCTGTCTTGAAACATAATGGCCCTTCCCTTGAACTGAACATAGGCTTTCACCTTATTCCCATCCTTCAAGAATTTTTCAGCATGCTTGGCTTTGAAATCAAAGTCATGGTCATCGGTTCCGGGAGTAAAACGTATTTCTTTGACCTCACTCTGCTTCGAGTTGGCCTTCATTTCTTTTTCTTTCTTCTTTTTCTCGTAAAGGAACTTTTTGTAATCAATCACCTTGCAAACAGGTGGCTCTGCCGTAGGAGAAATCTCCACAAGATCTAATTCCTTTTCACGGGCTATTTTTAATGCATCCTGGGTGCTATAGATACCAACAGTTACGTTGTCGCCGACCAATCTGACTTCAGATACTCTTATTTTTTCATTGATACGGTGTTCCGGTTCTGGTTGTCTGTTGAACCGGGGGTTGAACCGTCCCCCTCCTCTAGGTGGTAATGCCATTAATTGTTGTTTGGTGAAAAATCAGTCAGTTAGTTTAAACTCAAATGCTTTGTAAAGATATAACAAAATTGATTGACCCATCATCAACCTTCCCTGTTTTCCACTTCCTGTCGAATTCGTTGTGTGAAAACATCCAGCGTTTCGGATCCGACATCTCCCATACCCTGCCTCCTTACTGATACCAAACCATCCTGCTGTTCTTTTTCTCCCACAATCAACATATAAGGAATTTTCATTAATTCTGTATCTCTGATTTTTTTGCCGATTTTTTCCTGCCGATCATCGATTTCAACCCGAATACCAGCACGGCGCAATAGTTGCTCAACGCCCGCTGCATAATCAATGTACTTGTCACTAATCGGTAAAACTTTTACCTGAACCGGAGCCAGCCAAACGGGGAATTTGCCTGCATAATGTTCCAGTAAAAATCCAATGAATCGTTCGTGGGTTCCCAACGGAGCCCTATGTATGATCAGTGGAATTTCTGGCTCGTTGCTCTTGTTGGTAAATCGCAAATTGAAACTCCTGGGCTGTGCAAAATCAACCTGGTTGGTAGCCAGGGTGAACTCCCGGCCAATGGCACTCCAAATCTGCACATCAATCTTCGGTCCATAAAATGCCCCTTCCCCCTTCACTTCCACAAAAGGCACACCTGTTTCAATCAAAACATTCCTCACCAGTTCCTCCGTTTCCTTCCACAACTCCGGTTCATTGATGTATTTCTGTCCCAATTTTTCCGGATCATGCAATGACAAGCGCATCACATATTTTTCAATACCGAAAATTTTGAAATACTTGAGGTACATGTCATTTACTGCCTTGAATTCATCCCTGAACTGCTCTTTAGAACAGTAGATGTGAGCATCATTCATGTGCAAACAGCGTACCCGCATCAAACCGAATAGCTCACCACTTTGTTCATACCGGTAACAGGTACCATATTCAGCAATGCGGTATGGTAAGTCCCGATAACTGCGTGGTTCCGCATCATATATTTTGTGGTGGTGCGGACAATTCATCGCTTTTAGATAATACGTCTCCCCATCCATTTGCATGGGTGGAAACATGCTATCAGCATAATAAGGTAGGTGTCCGCTCGTAAGGTAAAGATTCTCTTTCGCAATATGGGGAGTTACGACCCGCTTATAACCTGCAGCAGTTTCTGTTTCCTTGGCCAGTTTTTCTAACTCTTCTATGATGACTGTTCCATTCGGCATCCACAAAATCAGACCCGGACCGACATCTTCATTCATGGTATAGATACCCAACTCTTTTCCTAATTTACGGTGATCTCTTTTCTTGGCCTCTTCCATCATCACCAGGTACTCATCCAGTTCTTTTTGCTGTGGAAAAGTAATACCATAGACACGGGTGAGCATTTTGTTTTTTTCATCTCCTTTCCAATAGGCACCAGCTATACCAGACAAGTGTATGGCTTTAATAAAACCGGTATCGGGAATGTGCGGGCCTCTGCAGAGATCAGTAAATTGACCTTGTGTGTAGAAAGTAATTGACCCATCTTCCAGGTTGCTCAATAAATCTAATTTGTACTCATCACCCTTCTCCCTGAAATAATCAACTGCCTCAGCTTTTGAAATTTCTTTGCGCAGGTAGGGGTTCGATTGCCGCGCCAGTTCATTCATCTTCTTTTCCAGGTTCTTCAGATCTTCCTCGGTAATTTTCCTGTCCCCCAAATCCATGTCATAATAAAATCCTTTCTCAATTGAAGGACCTACCCAGAATTTTACTCCCGGAAAAGTTTGTTCTACTGCCTCCGCTAGTAAGTGTGCAGAGGAATGCCAAAAAGTTTGCTTACCTCCATCATCATTCCACGTAAGTAATTGTAGGGTGGCATCCGTATGTATGGGACGTGTAGCATCCCAGGTCTCCCCATTTACATTGGCTGCTAATACCTTGCGCGCTAATCCCTCACTGATCTGCCTGGCTATGCCTAGGGCAGTAATACCCGTTTCATATTGTCTGACTGCTCCATCCGGAAATTGTATCGAAATCATTTTGGCTACTATTGGCTTTTTGAATCGTTGCAAAAGTAACGAATCGCCTTCAGATAAAGGACTGAAATCAGGGGTTTCATTAGGAAAACCTTAACGGTTCTTTACCAAAGTTCCATGGCGCGGTTGATTAGATTTGTATCATGAGGATACTCTTTACCCTCTTTCTGTTTTACTGTCTCCCTTCCCTGTTACCGGCACAACAGCTGACCGGTATCTGGCGGGGTTATTTCAGCTCGAACGTATCGATGTTGGGTGATGGTTCGCGCGATGAAACGTACAAGTTTGAGATCCAGATGTTGCAGGAAAATAATACGCTACGGGGAGTAAGTTATTCTTACAAGACTACTGTTTTTTATGGTAAAGCCGAACTGACCGGAATATATACCCCCGGAAGAAAAACCCTCATTCTCAAGGAAAATAAGCTGACTGATTTAAAAATTACCGGAGAAAGTGAGGCCTGCCTGATGACTTGTTACCTCGATTATTCGAACATCGGAAAAATGCAATTCCTGGAGGGAACTTTTTATTCTGTGAACATTCGAACCAAGGCAGATTGTGGAAGCGGAAAGATTCACCTGGAAAAAGTGAAAGAATCTGAATTCAAAAAAGAAGATTTCCTGATAACCGGTTCTTTTAAAAAGAAAAATGAAACGGGTTCAGCATTGCGTGCACCTAGCAATTCTGTCAAATTACCCGCTGCTTCGGCCAATAAAAACAACCCGCCAAGCGGGGGTAAATCCAAATCCAATCCTGTTGTCACCAACAAACTGCCTACCACTCCTGAATCAACCAAATCCGCCCCCCCTTATGAGGAATCCGTAAAATCTTCTTCCGAAAAAACAGAACCGGCTAAACGAAATGAGACGATGGCGGAAACAGAAAAGCCACTTAAAAAAGAACCTATCCCTACTGTTTTATTGGAGAGAGAGAATGAACTGGTCAAAACAATCATCACCGATAAAGAGGAAATCAGAATTGATCTGTATGATAACGGAACCATTGACAACGATACCATTTCTGTTTACCACAACAACAAATTGGTAGTATCATCTCAAAGATTGAACTTTACTCCCATTACTTTTAGAATCAAATCAGAGCCGGGTGTGACGCACCACGAAATAGTTGTTGTGGCAGAAAATTTGGGTGATATTCCCCCCAACACAGCGCTCATGGTTGTTACGCCTATTGGCAAGCAAAGGGTTGAGATTTTCCTTTCATCCAATGAAAAGAAAAATGCCAAAGTAATCATCGATTACCAACCCAAGTAATAGGTACTTTATTTTCTATAAATCGAATCTACCGCTTTTTCATACCCTCCCGATTCCCGAAACGGGTGAGTTGAAACAGGTGTGATGTCGAGCCAGGATGCTTCCCCCTCCCCACCGGCATTGGATTGAAAAAAGTATATTTTTTGGTTGCTGTATTCTAGGAGACGCAGCAAATCATACAATTGTAGTCCGGTAAGTTGAAAAGCCAATCCAATTCCTTTTTTCTCCCTCTCCTCCAGCAGCCCTTTTAACTCATCGGATATGCCCATCGACATGATCTGCATGCTATCACTCAAAGGTGCCGGAACAGTTCCCGACAATCGGCTGAGACTATCTGCCCATAGAATCATCTGTTCGGCATGCATCTTGACTTTCAGGGTATCAGTTACATCCGGGAAAAAGGACTTCATCTGAAGATAGCCGGAGAGTAATTCGGTCATTGCCTTGGATATTGGTGCTGTGCTATCAGCGGCAACAAATGATACGGAAGTTCCCTTTTGTATCGATTGATCAGAATGGGAATTACATCCCGCAAGGGCAATTAAAAATGCCCCAATCCATAAGTATTTCATGATTAAAATTACAATGAATTCAATTAAGCCCCTGAACTGATTACCTTTGCAGCCAAAATTGCAGGTATGTTAATCGGGTTACAAAACTTAACCTTTGAATTCGGAGCGAGAAAAATTGTGGAAGATGCCACCTGGCACATTCAGCCCGGAGAGAGAATCGGTCTGGTAGGTTACAATGGAACAGGTAAGTCGACCCTGCTGAAAGTTCTGGTAGGCGAGTACAGTCCTTCCGCCGGAACTGTAGAAAAAAGCAAGGAGACCACTATAGGATATCTGCACCAGGATTTGCTAAGTTTCCAAACGACAGATACCATCACCCGTGTAGCTTTGAGTGCATTCGAGCGTGTTATGGAGCTGGAAAAGGAAATTGAAGAGCTGGGAATACAGTTAGAAAAAGATCCAGAAAACGAAGAAATGCTCATCAGATATACCGATGCACTCCATGAAATGGATGTGCTCGATGGATATCAGATTCACCACAAAGCAGAAGAAGTTTTACATGGACTGGGTTTCAGTAATGAAGACCTGGTTCGACCCTACCAGGAATTCAGCGGAGGTTGGCGCATGCGGGTTTTGCTGGCTAAAATGATTTTACAACAGCCCGATGTTTTGTTATTAGATGAACCGACGAATCACCTAGACCTACCTTCGATTGAATGGTTAGAAAGATACCTGCTGCATTATAAAGGCAGTGTGGTCATTGTCAGCCATGATAAGTTCTTCCTCAATCGCATGGTGAACAAAATCGTGGAACTCTACCAGCAACAATTGCACATTTATACCGGCAATTATAACCAATATGAGGAGGAAAAGGCCATAAGGATCGAGATGCAGCAAAAAGCGTATGAGAACCAGCAGGATTTTATTCGGCAGCAGGAAAGGTTCATTGAACGCTTCAAAGCCAAGGCAAGTAAAGCAGCCCAAGCGCAGAGTGTACAGAAACGATTGGACAAACTCGATCTCATCGAAGATGTAAAACTGGAACGCCCCGACATCCGCATCAATTTTCAGGTAGAAAAGATGCCCGGAAAAGTTTTGGTACAATTAAAGAATATTTCAAAGCGGTTCGGCTCAATTGAAATCGTACACAATGCTGCTGCTGAAATAGAGCGCGGTGACAAAATCGCCTTGATTGGTGCCAATGGTAAAGGAAAATCAACCTTGTTGCGGGTGATTGCAGGGATTGAATCATTCGAGGGAGAACGCATCTGGGGACACAATGTGGAAGAGAGTTTTTATGCACAGCACCAGCTGGAAGCACTGAATTTACAACATTCCATTTTGGAAGAATTGCAAATGTGTGGCAGTAAAAAAAATGATCTGGAGTTGCGGAGTCTACTGGGTTCTTTTTTATTCAGTGGTGATGCTGTAGATAAAAGAATCAAGGTGTTGAGCGGAGGAGAGAAAGCAAGGGTTGCACTTGCCAAAACAATCGTTAGCCGGGCAAATTTTATGATGCTCGATGAGCCGACCAATCACCTCGATATGCACTCAGTGGAATTATTGGCGGAAGCGTTGAACCACTATGAGGGCACCTATATATTGGTGAGCCACGATCGTTACTTCATTTCCAAGACTGCCAATAAAATATGGGAAATCCAGAATAACCGGATCATTGAATTCAAAGGAGGTTACCATGAGTGGGTAGAATGGAATGAGAGGATGCAAAAACAACAAGAGAATGCTAAGTCTGAATCAAAAGAAAAAAAAGCAGAAAAACTTCCGGAGAAAAAAGCTGAGCAGGCAGTTGAAGTAAAAAGTATGGCCAACAACCAGGCACTAAAAGAAAAACAAAAAGACCTGCAGCGCGAGCAGAAGAAAATGAAGCAACTTGAGGAAGCCCTTGCTCGACATACGGCGAGACAAAAAGAACTGGAACAGGCCATGAGTGCCCCCACTAGTTATGCAAATCCTGTTCGATTCAAAGAATTGGAAAATGAATACAATCAGAATAGCCAGCTTTGCAAAGATATAAGCAGACAACTTGATGAAGTACTGGAAAAAGTTATCTTGTTGGAGGAATCCTTGCATTAACAGTATGTCAAATTTATTTCCATGGTCTGTCAACTCATAATAGTAAGGTACCCAAGACTCTTGTTTTGGGCCGGATTCCTGTCGATGGCCATCTTCCGGTTTTTTCTTTGGGGAAATAAAAAAATTGCTTTCTGGAAACTGATGGGATGTGGCAAGAACGGCACTTTTGACATTGTTCCCGATGCTCGTCAATGGGCAGTTCTTTTAATTCCTGCTGAAGCCACCACTCCTGATGAAAGTGTTCCGGATTTTTTTAAACAATGGTGGCGTTTTTTCCGGTGCGAAAAATATGTCATTACTCTACAAGCAGTCGAGGGACATGGCACCTGGGATGGAGGCGAAGTCTTCGGCCGTTTTGAGGGAACAAACAGAAACCATATCGGTAAAATGGCTGTTCTGACAAGAGCTACCATCCGGCCTTCAAAACTTTGGGCTTTTTGGAAACAAGTGGCTCCCGTAGCATCCATGATGGCCGATGCCCCTGGTTTCATCACTTCTGTTGGTATTGGAGAAATACCCTGGCTCAAACAAGCCACCTTTAGTGTCTGGCAGTCCAAAGAACTCATGCAACAGTTTGCCTACGGAAGAAGAGAGCACAGTGAAGTGATCAAGACAACCAGAAGAGATAAATGGTATTCTGAAGACATGTTCGTTCGTTTTTCCATTCTCTCTACCAGGGGTTCTTTGCGCGGTATTGATCCTATTCAGCAACCTGACAATTGAAAATTTCGACCATAAATCTCAAGTGCCGCATTTTTTGTGTTGACCATTTTTTGTCAACTGTATTAATGGGATTCCTTATTCAAATTTGGACTACTAACAAATGTTCGTGAGAAAAATACGGACATTAGTAAAAGACAAGTTATTTTTTGCTGAACATTTCAGTTTTCGACAAGCTACTTGTTCACAAAGCAGCGTTTTAACTTTCAATTGCTTATTTTTGAGCTGCTTGAGTGAAAATTGACATATATCTCAAATTCATTCATATATCTGTTTAACATTATTGGGTTACTCATGTCAGCAAAAAAAGTTACAAAAATAGGCGTATTAACATCGGGGGGTGATTCCCCGGGAATGAATGCTGCCGTAAGAGCAGTTATCCGCACCGGAATTTACCATGGACTGGAAATGTTCGGAATCATGCGCGGCTACAATGGAATGATCGAAAACGATATCCAGCCCATGATCTCACGATCTGTTGCCAATATTATACAGAGGGGGGGGACAATTTTAAAGACGGCCCGCAGCAAGGAATTTTTTGAAAAAGAGGGAAGGAAAAAGGGGTATGAGAATCTTCGCTCTCATGGCATAGACGGACTAGTCATTATAGGTGGTGATGGAAGTTTCACCGGCGCTCAGATCTTCAGCAATGAATTTGACATTCCTTGCATCGGGTTGCCCGGTACCATTGATAAGGATATAGCAGGGACTGATTTTACGATCGGATTTGATACTGCTGTTAATACCGCAGTTGAAGCAATTGATAAGATACGTGACACCGCCGATGCGCATGATAGGTTATTCATTGTCGAAGTGATGGGTCGTGATGCAGGATACATTGCCCTTCACAGCGGTATAGCTACCGGTGCAGAGAATATTTTGATTCCTGAAACCAAAACAGATATTGAAGAATTGATCACTTCGCTTTCTGAGAAGGAAAAAAGAAAAAAACTGGTGAACCTGATTGTGGTGGCAGAAGGAGATGATTTTGGCGGAGCGAATGAATTAGCCACTATCATCAAGCAACGTCTTCCCAATGCAGATACCAAAGTTTGTATTCTGGGTCATATTCAACGCGGAGGATCCCCGACCTGCATCGACCGGCTCATAGCTTCCCGCATGGGATACCATGCCGTTGAATGCCTGTTGAATGGAAAGCACAATGTTATGGTTGGTATACAAAACAATCGGATGAATTACATTCCATTGGAAACAGCAGTCAAAGCCAAACAGCGCATCCCTTCCGAATGGTTTAAAATTGCCAAAATACTTGCCAGCTAAAACGAACATTATTAAATACGATAGAAGTCAATATCATTTATTTTAAAAATTATGTCAAAGTATCTCGATAAGTACCTGCACAAGGAAATGGACAAGGAAGCAGGTGTTGCCCACGTAAACCACAAAACAAAGATTGTCGCAACGGTTGGTCCTTCCTGTGATACCTATGAAAAATTACTGGATCTGGTAAAAGCAGGTGTGAATGTATTCAGACTTAACTTTTCTCATGGAAGCCATGAAGACAAACAGACCATCATTGATCATATCAGGAACATCAATAAAACAGAGCCTTATAACATTTCAATCCTTGCTGATTTGCAGGGGCCCAAGTTGCGTGTAGGTGAAATTGAAAACAATGCATTGGAGGTGAGAGTAGGCGATGTATTAACATTCACCAACGAAAAATGCCTTGGTACCCTGGAGAAGATCTATGTATCTTATCCCAATCTGGCCGGAGATGTGGTGGTGGGAAATATCATTCTCATTGATGATGGTAAGCTGGAAGTAAAAGTTGTCAGCATCGAAGACAATGGTGATGTAAAAGTGGTAGTGACTTTGGGAGGAATTTTATCTTCTAAAAAAGGCATCAATCTACCGGATACCAAGATTTCTCTTCCCGCATTAACAGAAAAGGATTTAATTGATCTCGATTTCATCATTCGCCAGCAATGTGATTGGGTAGCATTGAGTTTTGTGCGCAGTGTGGAAGATATCACTTATTTGCGCCGACTGCTGAATGAGCAGCAAAGCAAAACAAAAATCATTGCGAAAATCGAAAAGCCGGAGGCATTGGTGAACATCCGGGAGATTATTTTGGAAAGCGATGGCATCATGGTGGCTCGCGGCGACTTAGGTGTTGAATTGCCCGTTGAACGAATCCCCCTGATTCAAAAAGAACTCATCCGCAAGTGCATCCACCGGGCAAAGCCGGTGATCGTTGCTACCCAAATGATGGAAAGCATGATCGATCGGGTGAAGCCCAATAGAAGTGAGATCACTGACGTAGCCAATGCAGTATTGGAAGGTGCTGATGCAGTTATGCTGAGTGGAGAGACAGCCACCGGTCAGCATCCTGCCCTGGTTGTAAAAACCATGCGCAAAATTATTTCAGAAGTAGAAAGTAAAGAGTATCGATACAACAGAGGCGAAGATCTTCGTCCGCAACCTCACTCTCCTTCATTCCACAGTGATGCCATATGTTACAGTGCCTGCAAGATTGCCAATGATGTGGAGGCAAATGCACTCATAGGCATGACAGAGAGTGGTTATACGGCCTTTATGCTCAGCAGTTACCGTCCGTCCTCCCCTCTCTACATTTTTACCAAGGAGAAATCACTGGTGAACCAGTTGAGTCTTAGCTGGGGCGTTCGTGCTTTTTATTATGCAGAAGAAATAAGTCTTGATGAAATTATTTCCGACCAGATAAATATTTTAAAAGAACGCGGATTCATATCACCTGGACAGGTAGTGGTTAACACCGGAAGTACTCCGGTAGATCAGCATTTACCAACCAATGTTATAAAGATCTCGACGGTTTCATAAATGAAAGCCGTTTTTTGCGATTTTTCTGCGGCTTTATGCGTTTATTAATCGGTCAAAATGAGATAATAAGCGCATTAGTCAGTAATTTTACAGTACTAAAACCGCAATATGACGGATTCATTTGAAAAAATTCCCGTAAAAATATTCCCTAACGCCAAAGAGGGCTCAAAAATGGTTGCCGGGGAAATTGCCCAATTGATTAGAGATAGAGCAGCCAAAGGACAACATTGTGTGCTCGGAATGGCTACAGGTAACACGCCTGTACACCTTTACAAAGAATTGGTAAGGATGCACAAGGAAGAAGGACTGAGTTTTAAAAATGTAATCACCTTCAACCTCGACGAATATTATCCCATTCACAAAGATGCCTATCAGAGTTACTGGAGTTTCATGCACCGGAACCTCTTCAATCACATAGACATTGATCCTGCCAATATTCACATACCAGATGGCAATTGGCCTAAAGACGAAATAAAAAAGTATTGTGCCGCCTATGAACAAAAACTAACCGATCTGGGTGGGGTAGACTTACAACTGCTGGGTATTGGATTGAATGGACACATTGGGTTCAATGAACCGGGTTCCGGACAGTTTTCAAGAACCCGTCTGGTCAATCTCGACAATACAACACGAATAGCGAATACCTATGAATTCGAGAACCTCAGTAAAGTGCCCCGCATGGCCCTTACGATGGGTATCAGTAATATCATGCAATCCAAGCGCATCTTGTTAATGGCTTGGGGACAAAAAGCTGCGATTGTAGCGCGTTCTGTAGAAGGTGAAGTTACAGAACAAGTACCGGCCAGTATTTTGCAGCAGCACGCCGATTGTACGTTTATCATTGATGAAGCCGCTTCAACCGAATTGACGCGGATAAAAAGTCCATGGTTAACCGGTAATTGTGAATGGACACCTACCCTGGTTAAAAAAGCCGTTATTTCTGTCGCTTTAAAGCTACAGAAGTCAGTTCTCAGTTTGACAGTAAATGACTATTTGGAAAATGGATTGTCTGATTTGCTCGTCGAAAAAGGGGATGCTTATGAGATCAACCTGCAGGTGTTTTACTTGTTGAAAAATATTATCACAGGTTGGCCTGCCGGAAAGCCCAATGCGGTTATTCCGGATCATCCCGAACGTTGTGATTTACATCCGAAGCGTTGTCTGGTATTCTCTCCTCACCCCGATGATGACATCATCAGTATGGGAGGTACCTTGATGCGTCTGCATGATCAAGGCAATGAAGTTCATGTTGCTTATCAAACCAGCGGTAACATTGCTGTTACAGATGAGTTTGTTACACGCTTCATAGATTTCGCTGTTGGTTTTGAGGAATTGTTCGGAATCGATAATCAAAAAAGTAGGCAAATTCTCGATGATGCCCGCAAGTACATCGCTCAGAAAAGAAAGGATGAGCAGGATACCACGGCCATCCGTTCCATTAAAGGTCTGATTCGACGTTGTGAAGCCAAAGCTACCTGTCGGTACGTAGGTATACCGGAGTCTAACTGTCACTTCATGAACCTTCCATTCTATGAAACAGGCACCATTGATAAAAAACCAATGGGTGAGGAAGACATTCGCATCACGATGGAATTGTTGAAATCCATTCAACCTCACCAGATCTATTGTGCCGGTGATCTTGCCGATCCGCATGGTACCCACAAAGTTTGCCTGGAAGTGGTTTTTGAAAGTCTCCGCAGATTGAAAGCTGCCGGTGAGCCCTGGATCAAGGACTGTTGGGTTTGGCTGTACAAGGGTGCCTGGCAGGAATGGGATATCTCTGAAATTGAAATGGCTATACCGATGAGTCCGGATCAGGTGATGAAAAAGCGATTTGGCATATTTATACACCAGAGTCAGAAAGACATGGTACCCTTTCAGGGTTCCGACAGCAGAGAGTTCTGGCAAAGGGCTGAGGACAGAAACGCCAATACAGCCAAATTATATGCAGCATTGGGTATGACCCAATATGCAGCTATGGAGGCATTTGTTCGCTGGCACTATTAGAGACTCCCGACGAATTCTGTATTTTTGCGGTCGAAATTTTCAGCCTTGCATCCTATTCAGTCCCCTGATATTTTTACTAGATGGCGTATTGCCTGGTCAATTCCGGGTTTTTCTACTCGTCTGCTTGTTGCAGTGATTGTATTTATTGCAATACTGATCGCCTTTCCTTATTTTTTCAGTTTTATTGAAAGTCGAAAGGGCTATCGAATTCCGGATCCGGTATTGGATGCCATTCCTGCCATGGATTTTTCTCCTGTAACATTTGCTATCATCTGGTTGGTTTCATTGTGGTTCATGATCAGGATGATCCAACAGCCATCGATTGCAATCATAGGTATCATTGCGATTGATTTGATTTTTCTAACAAGAATGGTTACAATCCTTTTGTTTCCATTGGAGCCACCTCCCGGTCTGGTTGAATTGAAGGATCCGATCAGCAATTATTTTTATGGGGAAGAACATGCCTTCATTACCCGGGATCTTTTCTTTTCAGGGCATACATCCACCCAAATCATGATTGGATTGATTTTGCCGGAAAAAAAGGAAAAATGGTTGGCTTTTGCAGGTGCGACAACAGTAGCAGTTCTTGTACTGGTTCAGCACATCCATTACACCATCGATGTGCTCGGGGCCTTGCTTTTTACCTGGTTCTTGTATTTATTGTCACGTATGCTTGTGTCAGGACTTTCGAAGCCTCAGAATGCTTCACCCAACTGAATATAGAGTCCGCGGTTCCTTCCCATTCCTACTCCATAATCGATGCGCAGACTGAGTTTTTCCTTTTTGCTCAACATCAGTCTTAGTCCTGCCCCTGCAGAATATTTGAGTTGCTGAATGGAATAATCTTTTAGGCCGGGTGCAACTGATCCCGCACCTGCGAAACAAACGCCCTGAATGAACTTGTAAATAGGATACCTGAATTCACCTTGCACAAACATTTGATTTCTATCCCGGAATCGACCTTCATAGTATCCTCGCATTTTTGATGCGCCGCCAAAATTTGCCAGACTTCTAAGTGGTACCTGATCACCGAATGTCATGAAATTTACCCATTGAAATGCCAGCACACTGTTTCGACCGATGGGTGAATAGGACCTGATATCTGTAATTAGATTTTCGTAGTTGAAATCAGAGCCCCAGAACCTGTCGAAATGGTTCCAGAAGAGTTGCATATAAAAACCTTTGTTGGGGGCAAATGCATTGTTGCGATTATCGAACGAGAGACTACCTCCTACTCCACTGATAAAATAGCCATTTTTGCCTGCAATGTTGGAAGCTTCGAATACACCTCCCGGCACATAATTGATATCCCATACTTTTTGCGCTTCATACACTATACCGGCAAAAAAATTGGGTACTATTTTTTTCTTTCCATGCAACATTATATAGGTCTGTCTGAACGAATAATTTTCTTCCTGGTCGTCACGTGTTTGACTGCCTAGTCCCCAGAATCTATCTGGAAATAAACTAGTTGAAATTTGTTCTTCGATTATGAATTTTTCATTGCGGAAATATTGGGTGCCAACAAGTGCGAAAACAACTTGTTTTCTGGTAGAAGCCATGGCCAGTACTTCCAGGTTAGAGCTACGGGAAACGGTATCATCGGCATAAAGTGGAAAAATTTTTGCCGTAAGGGCGCCAAAATTCCAGCCGGTCTCCAAAGAGCGGGTAACAACAGGAAAGACGAAGGTTCTACCTCTTTTCGGGGTCTCATTTTGTGCCCGGAGGGTAGTAAATAACATTATTGCGGTCACTACCAGCAGTGATCTGTGCTGCCATTTCTGTATTTTGTAATTGATATTCAATTCTCTATATTCAATTTATGCTCTTTTTAGGCATAAAAGCAGCAATTTTATACTAATTTTGTCGGCCGACATTATTTGGTAACGAAAATATAACAAACGACCATAAGAATCGTTATAGGGAAGTATGAAAAAATGGGATAGTGAATTTCAGTTGGGTGATCTTGTTACCCCCGAGCAAATCGAATTTTTCGATGAGCACGGCGTTATATTGTTTAGGAATTTCCTTACTCCTGAACAAGTCAAGCTGTTTATCAGCGAGGTCAGCCGTATTGAGCAAATGTGGCTGGAAGAGAAGAGGGAAAAGGTCAATGGTATTCCTCTCAAATTTGGTAAGGACGAGCATGGCAATACTACGATCCAGCGCTTGTGTTTTTCTTCTTTGTTCAGTGAGCCTTTGCATCAGTTATTAGAGCATCCCCGTCTTCAGGCTTTGTTACAGTTATTGGGTTCTTATGAAGGGCGGATAGGTGAACAGGAGAAGGATGGTTTGGTGGTCAATAATTATATCAATACTCCCAATAGTACATTCACTCAAATGGGCTGGCACACAGATTCTCCCCGGGATCTTTTTATGGGACAAAGAATCATGCCGATGCTGAATGTGGGGATACACCTGGATACATGTATGTTTGAGAATGGTGGCTTGCGGGTTATCCCGGGAACGCATCGCCAGAATATTTTCAAGTTGTTGTTTGGAAAAAAATATTTCATTGATAATTCAGATGATTCCCGTGAAATTGGTTTTGACATTCATGCGGGGGATCTCAGTGTGCATGATGGAAGACTTTGGCATCGGGTGAAGCAATCACCATTGTATGGTGAGGCCAGCCGACGTCGGGTAATGTATGTACCATTGGTTACCGGAAAATACAAGCCCAAGGATGCTTCCAGTAAAACGCCTTTTTATCACAGGTTTACTTCCAAAGTTCACCACTGATATAAATTCATTTTTAACGAAGGCCGGCACAAAGTTGGCCTTTTTTATTACATAAGTTTATGAAATATGCATTGATAACAGGGGCTAGTAAGGGCATTGGGCGCTGCATTGCATTGGAACTTGCCCAGCGGGGAATATCCATTTTATTGGTAGCCCGGAGTGGGGTTTTATTGGAATCTCTTTGTGCTGAAATAACAGGTAAGTATCAGGTGGAAGCCTCTTTTTTAGCGGCAGATCTGGCAGCTCCCGGTGCAGTTGATCGGGTAATGCAATGGATACATACGAATGGATTTGCAGTTCATATGTTGATCAACAATGCCGGGTACGGTCACAGTGGTACTTTTGGGGAATATAGTGCGGAGGAGTATGCGCAGATGATGCGGGTTAATATGGAGGTACCGGTTTTATTAACCAGGTCTCTTCTCCCCTCTTTGTTACAATTACCCAGGGCTTATGTTTTGAACATTGCCAGTTCGGCGGCTTATCAGGCTGTACCCGGATTGACGGTTTATGCTGCTACTAAGTCATTTTTACTGCAGTTTAGTCGCGGCTTGTCCTATGAGTTACGCAAGACGCCGGTTACGGTAACGGTGGTGAGTCCGGGTGGCACTGATACTAATTTTGCTGAGCGTGCGAAGGTGAGTGATAAGGCGGTGCGGGCAGGTGAAAAGATGAACATGACGCCTGAGGAGGTGGCGCGGCAGGCGGTAGATGCGATGATGAAAGGCAAGACGGAACATATAACGGGTTGGGTGAATCGGTTAGGTGCAGCTTTGGCCTGGCTGATGCCCCGGAAGTTATCAGAATCGGTGGCTGCCGGTATCTATGAAGTAGATAAGTAATTGCTCATTCTTTTCCTTACAATCCCCTTCCCTTTTTGAAATTTTCCTGTTTGGTCGTATATTTGCAGTCCGCCGCAGGCGGAATGGCTGCGTAGCTCAACTGAATAGAGCATCTGACTACGGATCAGAAGGTTTTAGGTTTGAATCCTAACGCGGTCACAAGGCCCCGTTCGCCGCAGGCGGACGGGGTTTTTTATTCGACTGCGGCGAAAGCTTGCTTTTGCGAGCAGGAGAATAAAAAACCCCTTTTGCGAAGCAAAAAAGGGGACTTGAGTAAGCCCAATACGAATAGGATCAGCGCAGCTAATCCACGCCCTTTTGCGAAGCAAAATCGGGGCTTTGGGTAAGCCCAATACGAAGAGGATCATCGCCAGATAATCCTTATCTTCTACAGACAGTCTCCGCCAAAGGCGGAAGACTATGCGTGGGAGCAAGAAAAAAACCAATTTTGCGAAGCAAAATCGGGGCTTTGGGTAAGCCCAAAACGAAGAGGATCAGCTTAGCTAATCCACGCCCTTTTGCGAAGCAAAATCGGGGCTTTGAGCCTGTGCGCCTTGGCGTATAAGCCCAGTACGAAGGGGATCAGCGTAGCTAATCCACGCCCTTGTTGGTCGCCTGACCAACGAGACAAGAATAAAAAACCCCTTTTGCGAAGCAAAAAAGGGGTCTTGAGCCTGTGCGCCTTGGCGTACTAGCCCAATACGAAGGGGATCAGCGTAGCTAATCCTCGCCCTTGTTGGTCGCCTGACCAACGAGACAAGAATAAAAAACCCCTTTTGCGAAGCAAAATCGGGGCTTTGGGCCTGTGCGCCTTGGCGTATAAGCCCAAAACGAAGAGGATCAGCGTAGCTAATCCACGCCCTTGTTGGTCGCCTGACCAACGAGACAAGAATAAAAAACCCCTTTTGCGAAGCAAAAAAGGGGACTTGAGCTAGCCCAATACGAATGGGATCAGCGCAGCTAATCCTATTTTATACCGCAGAATAAAAAACCCCTTTTGCGAAGCAAAAAAGGGGACTTGAGCTAGCCCAATACGAAGGGGATCAGCGCAGCTAATCCTATTTTTACCGCAGAATAAAACCCCTTTTGCGAAGCAAAATCGGGGCTTTGGGCCTGTGCGCCTTGGCGTATAAGCCCAATATGAAGAGGATCATCGCTAGATAATCCTAACGCGGTCACAAGAGTAAAATTTAACCCATTGTAAATGAATAAATTACAATGGGTTTTTTCTTTTTGGTCAAACATAGTTAAAACATTAACAGTTATATATGGTTGATATTTCGGCTTATTATTCCAACTAATACTCTAACTATTTGGGGACTTTGTGATGTTTTTTAAAATTTCAATAACCTTAATTGGATTTTCGGAGTCGGTATCTGAATCCCCAAAACCGGTACTTTGAATTCCATATATCGTTCTAGTAGCTTCCAATAAGATAGAATTTTTGGTCATCTCATCTTCAGATGAAGTTGTAAATGTTTGGAATGACATTAGTGCATTGTGCCGGTGTTCATTTAATATTGAGTTATGTCTGAAGCTCTTCACGTTTTTGTTGCAAATATTTAAAGCATAAAATAATGATGCTAAAATAATGATTCTTGCAACAGAGGAATATATAATTGAAATTTGATTTTTCGGTATGGGACCATATAGTAAACAAATACCAAAAATTAAAATTCCAATAAGAATAGCTATTGCAAATCCCAACCAAATATTTGCATTTTTTTTGTAAGTATCAGATTGTTTTTTAAAAATATTTGAATGAATTTGAACTCCAGTATTAGATACAACTTTTGACTGAGCCTCCAGTAGTGAATTGGCAGTTTTATTCTGCTCAATAAGTGTAGCTATTATTTTCTCTGCTTCCAGTTTTTGATTATTTAATTTAATTTTTACATCGTCATTTATTAGACTTAGATAAGGCAAAATAATTTCAGAAAAAGCATTTATACTATCCTTACAAGTTACAATCATTCTATCTCTCCTTTGAATCGGATCACCCTGATTATTTGCATCGGTAACTTTAAATTTTGCAATCTGATTTAATATTGCAATAACTTGATCGAATACTTGGGTAATTTGTTTAAGTTTAGTATCATTCAGTAATGAATAATCAATTTGTAAAGCCCTGCTTGCAATTTTCTGTACATATAAAAATTGAGAAGAAAGCAAGGAAAAATCCATTTCTGTGCCTAATTCATTTGTTCTCGTAACTTTTTCTAAAGGCATTTGACTTAATAAAGTAAGATTTTGTTTGAATGTATCCAATAGTTCATTATTCATTGTATATTAATTTTATTTTCCATCGTTTACATATTAAATTAGATTAATGCCCACCAAACAATCCAAGTAAGTTATAGATATTGTGCAATTACAATATACCAATAAATATTTTAATATTGCGATTTTTAATACAAATGGTTTTAGGGTTCCTTTCTTCCATATTTATCTCAGCTTAATTCTTTGTAAACGCTTTATTAGTGATAAAGTGATTTCTAAAGTGCGATTATGATATTCCCTATACAGGAATTTTTTTATCCGTTTGATCATAGCCGTGTCCCATCAAGCCCCCTAAATCAATTTATGCCGGATACAATAAATTGTTTATCCATAATACACATATAGCATTACCCATCTGTAGGAAACACCCCCTTCCAAAATTTTAATGCCTAGGGCATTGCTTCATGCTCCCCCCTTTTTCTCTGCCGTTGTTGGACTTGTCTGCCTCTGGCGGAACCTGTGCGCCTCTGGCGTAACTTGTACGTCCCGACTGAGTCGGGACGGAACTTGTGCGCCTCTGGCTCATCGCCTGACAATCAAGAAGAGTTAGTAATTCCGAAACATTTCCGAAACAAATGCAATTTTAAGCCCCCTTTTATCGGTGTGGCTTGATGTTTTTTACGGTAACTTCAAATAAAAAAATACTGTTATGGATAGTCAAACACTAAATTTTATTGCTTTTGTTTTCACTATAATTGGAGTACTTTATCTCTTCTCCACATTAAATAAAATCAAACAATTATTGTTTGGAATAATGTTCCTATTGAATGAGCAAAGAAAAGATGAAGGCAAGGAAAGTAACTTACAAGATATTTACAACAAGGGTAAAAACTTGTAATACCTATTTATAGCTTCTTTAGGAACGTGCCGGAATTATTTAATCGGTAATTGGTGCGCTGAACGGGTCGGGTACAATTTGAATAATTCTTGAAGCCTAATTTTTAATAAAATACTTCAATTACTCATAAGCGATTTACAAAATTTTACGAACCGTTGTTTTTCGCTTTCCATTCTGCCGTTGGTTGTAGATAAAGAACCTCTGCCAGCTTCATTACTAAAATTAATAACATCAAAATTATCTTTATTCGCCATAAACACTGTAATAAGTGAACCAGTTCCTGAATTGCTTTTAATACACGAAATTGTTAATTCTTTTGTTTCTAAAACACTTTTTTTGAACTTTTGCCAGTCATCATTTTCAGAATAAGTCATCCCATATTTTTCCAAAAATCCAGCTTTTGTGAAGCCAGTAAGATCATCGTAAAATTTATACGCTTCATAGTATTCTAATATCTTATCAAGAACCTGCTCTTTAGGAATTATCTTGATATTCGAATTAGGAAACAATCCGTTGTTATTCGTAGTCCATAAAAATTGCTGACTAAAAGAAATGTTTGAAATAATTAAAAAGACTATGAGAATAAACTTTTTCATAAATCGAATTTTGGTTAAAAATAGTTTGTTACATAGTATAAATTTAATAAGTAATCGGCAAACAATTCGGCTCAGGAACAATTTTAATAATACTCTGGGTGGCTTGTTGCGTTTCCGTTTCCAGTTGTAAGGGTATCAGCTTTGATGCCAGTCGGTAAAATTTGGTCGGATTCGTCTTCGCCCGGCTTACAAGGTTCACCGTCTTGTCTTCCTGTAATAGTTCAAATGCTTTGCCGTTGTTGGTCGCCTGACCAACAACATTGTATGATTTCCCTCCGCCGTTGTTTGCACTCGTCCGCCTCTGGAATTGCACGTGTTACCCTGTTCGGTGTACTCCTTTGTCTTCCCCCTATTCTTTTCCTTAATGCCATTGTATTACTGTTTGTGCAAAGGTAGTTTTAAGATAATTTTTATAAACCACCTATTCTGAATTGTAAATTTGCTTATCTTCAAGTGCTCTAAAATTCGAATTCATTTTATTTAGTAAATCTTCATTTGAAGAAATTTCATCTAATCTTACAAGTGTCAATTTTATTAAATAATTGACATTTAGACATTTATTATCTGCGTCTAAAAACAAACATTCATCTATGTTACTTGAATGTGCGCTTAATCGCCAACTTTTTATAGGCAAGTACTGATGAGCTAATTTATTTCGGTAAATAAGACGAAGTTGTTTTAAATTCTCTTCATTCAATGTACCCCTAAAAAATTCTTTTAAATTACCTTCGAATGATTTCAGATTAAATTTACCAGTTATTAATCCTCCGACAACATCAATTATAGAAAATATTGCAATTGTGTGAGGTATTGTTGATCGAGGTATTTTATGTGAAAAATTATTAATTGGAAGTGGCTTTTGATATAGATTTTCGTATGAGGGATATACAGTTGTTTGGGTTGTTGAAGTTGATTTTTCTAAATCTTCAGCTTCTTTACATAACTTATCAAAACATCTAATGTCGCCCCTAAATGTTTTAATTAACTCGTCTAAAAAGTATTTAAATTCATCCATAATTTATCAAAACATTTAATCGTTTTTTTAAAAAAAATTGTCTAGCTATAACATTCTAAATTTATTTAATTAGTATTTCCGGATTGTAGACGCTTTGCTTCAGCAATATCAATTCTTGCTTTCCGTCCATGCTTCTCTAAAAGAAACAACAAATTATTTCCGTTTAAAAGTGTAAGTGGCTTATTTTTTACAAACTCATACGCATCCGGTCCAAAATCTGAAGTAGTAACCAAAATCCCTTTCGTTGCGCCTTCATTCATAACAGTACCATACAAATCACGAACAGATGAAACTCCAACAGTATTTGTATATCTCTTTGCCTGAATAACAATTTTTCCACCCCTGATAGGATCAGGATCAAATGCGATAGCATCAACGCCACCGTCTCTACTTGCTTGAGTCACTCTCACTTCTCCCCCGTTTGTACTAAATTCTTTTTCGAATAATTCTCTTAACAAATGTTCAAAATCTTCCCAATCCATAATTGCCAAATTCGATCCCTCGTCTAATTTGTCAATAACGTCATAAGATGAAACAAATCGCTTATCACTTTTATTAATTTGTATTAATGGTTGAATAGGTGTCATGCCAATTAATTTTGATGCACTTACTCCCTTCAAATTCTTAAAACATACTTTAACATCAATATTTGCAAGATTAATTGAAACAAACTCCTCCTTTCGAACCTGGAGTGATAGGATACAATTATTTGACTTTTTGCCAGTGGCTTTATTTAATTCATTTACCCAACCATTAAAAACTATTGTATCTATTGCATCAACAACATCCGCTTCATATAATTCATGGACGGTTCTTAAACATATGCTATAAAGTGCATTTTCATACATTTTTGAAAATTGCAATTCTGAAATAGGTACTTCCCTTAATTCTTTTTTCGCCTTATTGTATTTCACTTCTGAATGTCTTGGAAATACATCTGTTGGAGGAAGTACATATTCAACCACTAATATGTGATTGTCTCCATTATACTCTAAATCAAAATCCTTCGGAAATTCATCGGGATATTCTGAATTATTTAATACTAATTCGCAATACTGGATAATAGCATTTTCATCTTTAGAATTATACAACTCCTTCAACTTGTCGACCTTTAAGTTATGTTCGGCTTGTTTTGCTTCAAATTCATTTTTTTGTCTCTCCCACTCTCTTTCAGAATCGTCGTGTTTTTTAATAATTTCTCCTTTTTCCTTTTCTATTTGATCCTTAATTTGATTATTAAATTCATTGACATTGTTCAACATTTTATTCCATTCGGCTAATGCGGTCTCATACATTATCTTCGACTGATAAACCTTTCTCTCCCTTTTTGATTTAAATAGTTTATCAACAAAAGATAAGGTTGGCTCATAATCATTCTTATTAGGTTCTATTGGATTTTCCCTAATTCTACGATTATGAATTTCACTTACTAAATTTAATGAATCTTGTAATCTGATTTTAGGGTTTGGAATTTTAAACTTTTTCTTATCTTTTAATTTATTCCAATTAATTGCATCATTAATATCAAGGGTATCATGAAGGATATTTTCGATTTGATTTAATCGATCTTGCAATTCCTGTGTTCTTTCTTCAGCTATATTTCCTTTTTCCCAGTTTTCTTCTGCTTCTCTATTTTTCTTTTCAAGTCTACTGAATTGTGCATCCCATTTCTCAAATTGAGCGTCAATTTTCTTTTCTAAAATATCAAGATCTATATCATTTATAGTTCTAAATGTATTTAGACCCTTATGTTGAATGTTCGCAACAAATCTTTTTTTATTGCCTGCAGAAATATGTGCTTCAATATTTATTAAATGGAGATGCTCTAAATTTTCAGTCATATCTTTTTATTTAAGGCACAAAAAACAATTTACTATAGCAAATACTTTAGTAGATATTTAAATTAAAGATAATGTTTTTAGCTTTAATTATTCTATTCAGGGTTGCAATGAATGTCATATTTCCATTGTTCGGACTGCTCGAGTTCAGATGGCTTTCGAAAAACCGAGGAAGGTTCGTTAATGTTCCCATAGCGGTCAGCCGCACCGGTTCAGTGGGTAGTGTAATGCCGGAAAGTATTTTTCCAGTTCGGCCCATTCTTCTTGTCAGTTTTATTGTAATTCGTGCTGCAGATCAAGAATAGCGCAGAGTCCTCCGTCCCACCTGAGGCTAGACGGAGAGACATCTGCTGAGACAATGCACACTATTCTCTCCCACTCCAAACTTTCGCGCCTTTGATGGTCGCCTGATCCGTAAGAGGCAGCGAAGCTAATCCGATTCATTGAGAACAAAGTAACTGGAGAACGAAAATAACGTAGCAGAAATAGAAATATCCTATAAACCTGCGATTGCAGATAAACCAATTATAAGCAGTTCTCTGGATGCGTATGAAGTATTGATCCCCTTTTTCCCTGCCGAAACCATTTCTTTACAGGAAAGATTTGTGGCTATGTACCTTAACCGCTCTAATAGGGTGATTGGTGTCTATCCACTCAGTGTAGGCGGGATAACAGGAACAGTGGTGGATATACGTTCACTGCTTTCTGTGGCTCTTAAAATAGCCGCTACTGGCATAATATTGTGCCACAATCACCCTCAGGAAATCTTAAGCCATCAGAAGCAGACAAAGACCTCACGATCAAAATAAAAAAAGCAAGTGAGTATATGGATATCAAGCTGTTAGATCACCTCATAATTTCATTTGGCGCCTACCTATCTTTTTCTGAACAGGCGCATTTGTAGCTGAAGGTACATTCTACATTAATCATTATACTTTTAGGGCTTCTTGGCTCTTGTTCAGAGCTATGGAGACTTATTTTATTTGTTGTTCTAGGGTGTGTGCCTTGTCTATATTTGGATGTATGATAAAATTTCCTAAATTTATGCTATCAGCTAAATATTTCCATTATTTCTAAATTATTCTGAAGGGTTAACTTGAAAAAATAGTGAGTATAAACGAGTTTTACGCTATTTTAACAACACATCTCAATTAATAAAATGACATTACAAAGAATTATAGTTCACGAATTAAGAAAGAATTCTGGAACACAATCTACGAATTTGAATGTTTCCAATAATCTTTTGCCAGTTGACAATCAAGCAATAGAGTTAATTGATACTCTCCTTAAAAGTTATTCTGGAGACAAGATTCTATATGCCGAGTTTGACAATAACCCAGGAAGATACTTTCCTGAACGGTTTACAAATTATTGTAATTCTCATAGAAGTGATGAAGACTATATCCAATTCACAATTGACTTAATTGGTAATCTTGAAACTATAATTAAAAATAAAGTATTAGCAAAAGGTGGCTATTTAGTATTTGCTGAATATGTGGCAAATGGAATAACATTTAATGCAATATTTTTAATTAGGGATACGGAAGGGAAGGTCATTGACAAAACAACAAATTCATTTGAAATAAAGAAAGTTGAATACTTAGACACAAACCATTTAGCAATGGCTTGTAAAATTAATGAATCAAAAAAAGCAGCAGGAGAGCAAAACTATTTATCCTTTACAAAACTGAAACAATTAAATTTATCAGATTATTTTACTGATTGGATTTGTGTTTTACAACTTGAAAGCAGCACAGAGTTTACAAACTCATTATATCGGATAATAAATAACTTACCATTTCCAATTAATCCAGAAACAAATCGAAACTTAAGCATTGATGAAGTTAGAAATATGGTATATGCTAATGCAACAAGTAATGTACAGCGTAATATTAATATAAAAATATTAAGTGAACAAATTTATGGAGATGAAAATGTAATTCCAAATTATGCTGAAGATAATCAAATTAGCATTGATACAGAGTTTCGTTACGATGCTAAAGTATTAAGAAAATTTATTCAAATAAACGTAATAAAAGATGGAATAAATCTTAAATTTTCAAGAGGTGATAGTGAAACAAAAGTTCGACTTTCAGATGAAGACCCAAATCTCGTGATAATTGAATCCGAACAGTTTGCCAACGCATTACGAGAACAACTATAAGCCAATGTCAGACATAGAGTATCATAAAGAAATAGTATCATTATTAGGCACATTAGAGAATGTTACTATAGATTTTTCTCATATTGAGATGGATTATAACGAAGATGTTTTTAAAAAATGTCAATATCTTAAGATTGAAACTGAACAAATACAAGCTCGACTTAGATTAATTACAAATTCAATTCAGACTAAAGTTTTTCAGTCAGTTGAATCTTTTCTTAAAATAAAAGAAATAAATAACCAATCTAATTTCTTAATTTACAAAGACACAGACATTGTATCATATATCAATGAAAAAACTTTTTTAAACTATGAACCTATAGATCATTACTTTTTAATTAGTAACACTAAATCCTTTCTTGATTTTAAAATTTTTTTAAAAGAACAAGAAAAAGAAATAGACGGCACATTCCATTTTGTAGATTCATATAACAAAGACTTTAGAAAAATTATTTTTGTTAGCTTTTCGGAAAAAGGAAGGTTAAATATCACTTATGATCCTTCTTGCCCATATTTTGACGAACAAAAAGATTATCGTAGTGGCTTTGAAAGATATAAATCTTGCTTCGTCGAAGAGAATTCAAGTCTTACTAAGTTTCTAAAATCTGCAACAATAAACCTTGTTTCAAATTTTCCTAAAGAATCTAGGTTTAAGCAATATTTTGAAAGCCTTAACGAAATAGTTGATAAAGCCAGAATAAATTTTGAAGTATATCTAAACGAGTTGTCAATTGATAAAATTAAAAAAGACTATGACGATGTTAAGTCTAAATATTTCAACGGCCTATCAGATATACTTTCAAAGCTCTCACATAACATAATCATTTTGCCTATCGAAATTGCAGCAGTATTGTTTGCAGTAGAAAAAATAAAAACCGAAATTTCATTTTTATTTTTGTTAATTGTTGCCATTTTAATTACATCTGTTTATGTTAGCTTATTACTAAGAGTACATTTTAAAGATTTGATTTACATTCAAAAAGTATTCAAGTACGATTATGAAATTTTAATTGAAAATAATTTTTTTAAAAAGTACCCGCAAGAAACTTTTCTTTTTCTTGAAATTAAACTGAGAATTAATGACAGGGTTAGATTCTTGAAATTAATTATCGAATCATATTTTTGGGTAATGAACCTTGCAAATATTGTTATAGTCGGACTTTTATTTTCTTATCTTAAGTTTCAAGAAACAGCAATATTAATTATCACTTTTGCTATTTTAATAATTTTAGCTATAACAAGAAACTATATTTTTGACATCTCAGAATCGGAAGAGAAAAATAGCGTATAAGGGTTTAGCAATATTGAATCTAAAGTTCTATATTCAAATGTAATATGTTATATTCAATCTAACAGTTGCAATTATATCATGAATTCTTTGAAATATATGCTTTTATAACTTTATCTAATTTAGGAAATTGCTCAAAGAATAATGTGTAATAGCTAGTACTTTATCTGACAGTTAGGTTTTTTGGTTTTTATTGAATTTGGATTTTTTCTTGAACAAAATTTTCATTTAAAATTTTCTCTTTAGCCTAAGGTAATGATTCAAAAAAAGTGGCCATTGGAGTTTTTCCAAAAGAATATCGACCACTGTGAGGTCTTGCGTTGTTGTAGTTTTCCATCCACTGATCCAGATCTGCCAGTAAAAGTTCCAAGTTATTGTACAATTTTTTCCTGAATGTTACCACATAAAAATTTTCCTGCATAGTTCGGTGAAGTCTTTCACCGATACCATTACTTTGAGGATTTCTTACTTTCGTTTTGTTTTGGTCTATGCCCTCAATATCGAGATAAAGTTCATACTCATGACCAGGAGCCCCTTTATATTTAGTTCCCCGATCAGTCAGAATCCGCAGCAGGGGAATGTCATTTTCTTCAAAGAATGGCAGCACTCTGTCATTTAAAATCTCAGCAGGTGTAACTGCATGCTTTGATGTTTAAAGCTTTGCAAAAGCAACTCTTGAATAAGGTATCCCTACGGCGAACTACATGTAGGTTATAGAGATATTTTTCTCTATTGATTTGTTTTGATGGGCAGCAGTTCGTGGATTCTGTTGATGGGATGATCATTTATTTTTTGGAGGCTATCCCTCAGCCATTCAAATGG
>JADBXP010000015.1 GCA_020403455.1 Chitinophagaceae bacterium | reverse complement strand
GCACCTTCGGCACTCACGCTGGCTTACACGCGCATGCTTTTATGAGGTATCCCTTGAGTTTTAAGTGTGAGTGTGGGTTTGAGTGTGAAGAAAAGGCCAGCGTTCGAGTTAAGCGCTCTCGCACTCACACTCACACTGGCCTTTGTGCACCCATGCTCCTTCGGCACTCACGCTGACTTACCCACTCACACTGATTTTCACACTCAAACTCATACTCACTCTGGCTTTAACACACACGCTGGCCTTTGTGGGGGAATATTGTTAGGTGTAATTACCTGAAAGAAGTAGATTGGTTATTAATAGTTTTGTTCTTGATCAACAAAAAGGGCGGAGTCACTTTTGATTCGTAAGGAGAATAGTATATACTAAAAATATATACCTTTGATCAAATATTTGGTATGAAAAACTTGTCCTTGAAACTGGAAGATGATATTTATATAGAAACGGAACGCATCACAGCGAAATTGCAGATAGCCAGAAACAGGTATATCAATGAGGCAGTGGATCTATTGAATAAATACCATAAGCGGCGACTGTTAAAGTCCCAATTGGCAAAAGAATCTGCAGCTATCAAGATAGATTCAATGGAAATATTGCGGGAAATGGAAAAGCTTAAAGATGATGATTAGGCAATATGATATTTGGTTGGCCGATCTGAGTCCTCGTATGGGAACCGAACCTGGAAAGACCAGGCCGGTTGTGATTATTCAGACAGATTTATTGAATCCCTTTCATCCTTCAACAGTGATTTGTCCGGTTACTTCTCGAATCCAGCCAGCTGTGAAATTGTTGCGGGTACATCTTCAGAAAGGACAATTAGATAAGCCTTCTGCTATATTGGTTGATCAATTGCGGGCCATCGATAATCGAAGGTTGAAGCAGCGCTTAGGCGCCCTAACCCCCAGACAAATTAAGCAATTAAAACAGAATCTGTTGGTTGTTTTAGATTTGTAGAGGTATACTTATAGTGCTCCGGATACGCTCGCGAGGGGCTTACCCAAACGCTCACACTCAAACTCATGCTCCTTCGGCGCACCTTCGGCACTCACGCTGGCCTTTGTGCACCCATGCTCCTTCTGCGCACCTTCGGCACTCACGCTGGCTTACACGCGCATGCTTTTATGAGGTATCCCTTGAGTTTTAAGTGTGAGTGTGGGTTTGAGTGTGAAGAAAAGGCCAGCGTTCGAGTTAAGCGCTCTCGCACTCACACTCACGCTGGCCTTTGTGCCCGAGATCGGAGTCGAACCGATACATCCTTGCGGACGGCAGATTTTGAGTCTGCTGCGTCTACCAATTCCGCCACCCGGGCTAGGGGAGGACAAAAATAAGGAATCAAGAGGGTATGTCCAAACAACCCAACTTTTAATTAAGGCAATTTATTCTGCCTGTCCCAATAATCGTTGAATGTATTTCTGCCGGTAGTAGAATTCCTTTATTGGCAACAGCGCTTCCGGGGAAATAACACCCGGCTGATAACCTTCCAGCATCGGCTTAATATTTTCATATAATTCTCTTTTTTTATCTAAAATCTGTGTTGTTACTTCCGCTCTTGCCCCCGCTGAGTCGGCTTCCTGCAAAGCCTCATTCAATTCCATCATCTCCATCAAAAAATCGGGAGATAAGGCATATTTCTCCTCCGCAGTCATGCCCGTTTCCAACCCTAGTAAATACGCCATGGTCTTTCCTGCATCCGATAACACATTGTAGGCAGCATGTACCTCCTTCAATCTTTCTTCCGCCTGCTCCCGCGCAACTTCACCCTGCTGCACAAAAAAGTCCGGGTGATACCTCCTGCTTAGCTCATAATACCTTTTCCGGACCAACACCGGGTCGGGAAAAAATCCTTGTGGCAACTCAAATAATTGAAAATAGTTCATGGGCTGTTCTTCTGCTTCCATCACCTCTTTTGGTTAACTTCGTGCTCCAAAATTACTACAATGGCACGTATTGGACTGATTCGCGAAGGAAAAATACCGGCCGACAACCGTGTCGCACTGACTCCCAGCCAAGCCCAATACCTGCAACAACAGTACCCCCAGGTAACCATCGTTGTTGAACCTTCTCCCGACCGCTGCTTCTCTGATGATGAATACCGCCGTGCCGGCATCACCCTCACTTCCGAACTGAATGACTGCGACATATTACTCGGTATTAAAGAGATACCCATTTCTCAGCTGATTCCGGATAAAACCTACCTGTTCTTTTCACATACCAAAAAAGAACAACCCTTTAACAGGGGATTGATGCAGGCAATGGTAAAGAAAAAAATTACCCTTATAGATTACGAATGCCTCGTACACCCCGACGGCCAACGACTAATTGGCTTTGGCTTTTTTGCCGGTATCGTAGGTGCCCACAATGGTATCATGGCCTACGGCAAAAGAACCGGATTATTCGAACTCGGACGTGTTTCCGATATCAAGGACTACCGAGAGTTGATTCATACTTATTTCGGACTCAAACTACCACCCCTGAAAGTTGCTGTCACAGGAAGCGGTAGGGTAGCTCATGGTATACTCGAAATCATGAACCTGATGGATATTCAGGAAGTAGAACCTGATGAATTTCTCCATCAATCCTTTCCTTACCCTGTATATGTACACCTGAAAGGAGCAGATCTCTATCGCCATAAAATTGAAGGAACCTACCGTAGGCAACATTTCCACGAGCACGCCGATGAGTATGAATGCCTTTTTGAACCCTACACCCGGGCCGCAGATATTTTAATGAACGGAATCTATTGGGATGAAAAAATTCCACGGCTTTTTTCCATGGAATCCATGCTGCACCCGGAATTCAAAATGTTCACCATTGCCGATATTACCGATGATAAAAATGGCAGCGTTCCCTGCAACCTCGGTGATGCAACCACCGAAGATCCGGTCTATGGAGTGGACAAAAATACAATTGAAAAAACTGCCCCCTACCTGTCCAATAGTGTAGATGTAATGGCTGTAGGTAACCTCCCCAATGAACTTCCCCGAGATGCCAGCCGTTACTTTGGCGAACAACTCATGAAATATGTAATTGGCGATATCCTGGGAGGCGGATCGGAAACCATCGAAAGAGCCACCATCCTGCATCAAGGACAACTTACCACCGATTTCCTTTACCTGGAAGAGTATGCCTACGGTACTTCGGCCTGAAAAGCCAGGTAGTAACTTGCTAATAGTTGGCGGAATTCCTGCGTATAAAAACCTGATTGCTGAATGGTCAGCCTCTGCGTCATAGACGGCTCACCCCCCTTGCCTAACCAGATGCAACTGCGAAAAGGCTCCTTCTTTCCCTCATTAAAAACATCTAACCGATGTAGAACTTCCCAGCCTGCCCCTTTAGCCAATCCCAGAAAATATTCTACCCTGGAATTCGGCAACAGTATTCCCCAACCACCATCCGCCTTCAGCGACCTATTAACAACACTTACCAGTTCTTCCAATGTCAGTCGCTCACTGTGCAAGGCATCATTCCTGCGTGCATCGGGAGAACGGAGATCATTTTCATAAAAAGGAGGATTGGTTATGATCACATCATATGGCTCTTCAGTAAGCCATGTTCTTACATCCGCCTGCATGCATCTAAACCTCTCTGACCAGGGGGAAGAAAGAAAATTGTCCCTTGCCTGCCCCACTGCTTCCGTATCAATATCTATTGCATCTATCTGCATTAAACTTCCCTGTCCTACCATCAATGCCAGCAATCCTATACCGGTTCCAATATCCAATAGTCTTCCTTTTCGCTGCACTAGCAGTTGTGCAAGCCATGCACCAAAGATGCAGGCATCTGTGCAGACCTTCATGGCTGCCTTTCCCTGTTCCACCCTGAATTGTTGAAACTGAAAATAGTCGTTCGGCATTTTTTCGGGATACTTTTATTTTCTCATAGAATCAGTTCACCCTTTTCTTTCAGTTTTTTCAGCGTTTCCAATAAATAATCCAAATTTTTTCTGGTATTGAACGCCTGAATAGAATAGCGCAGATAAACATCGGTGCCCTGTCGCATCAGCGGCACTTCAATTTTATATTCCTCAAACAAAAGCCGCTGCAATTTTTCCGGCTCATTCGTATGAATAGGAACACTCACCATTTGTCCAATCCATTCCTTATTGAGTGGACTGATCGGGTTGGTTCCCAAACAAGCATGAAAGGCATTGGCATACTCAAGTGCAAGCTCATGGCAACACTCCGCTACTTTTGTCCATTCATATTGTTGCATGAATTCAATACAGGCAGGAACCGTAAGAAATGCAGAAAAATCTCTCGTGCCAATCATTTGATTATAATCTAACAACTTCGAACCTGATGGTTTGATGGCTTCATATCCCCAACTCACTACCAGCGGCTCCTGCAACATCTCCTGCCTGCTTTTTTTTGCATATAGAAAACTGCTGCCCTTGGGTGCCATCATCCACTTGTGACAAGCGCCTGTATAAAAATCAGGATCCATTTTTTTTATCGACACCTCTACATGTGCCGGTGCATGTGCCCCATCAACAATGGTGATAAGTCCGAGTGCCCTTGCCCGCTCAACAATTTTCTCTACAGGAAAAATCAAACCGGTAGCACTTGTTATGTGACTGATGAAAATGGCTTTGGTGCGGGACGTTAATCCTGAAAAAAATGCATCTGCAAAGGCATCTGCTGTTGTTACCGGCAAGGGTATGTGCTGTCTTTTATACAGAGCACCGGACTTCCTGCAATACATTTGCCAGATGCGATCGCAGGCACCATACTCTATGTCGGTTGTCAGAATTTCATCTCCCGCCTGTAGTTGAAAATTTTTAGCAATTAAATTAACCGCAAACGAGGGATTGGTTACATATACCAAATCATCTTTATCATCCACGTCAATGAACTTGGCAAGCGCTTCCCGACTTTGTGATAGATAACCAATGCCATCAAAAGCTATCATCTGTACCGGTTCCCATTCCAGCTGTCGCTGCCAATACAGATAGTTTTCAAAGACGGGTTTCGGACAAGCTCCGAAAGAACCAAAGTTGAGAAAATGAATATCGGGATTGAGCAGGAAAAGAGATGAGTAATCGTACATACATTGATTTAAAGGAAAGGTACAGAATTATTTTTTTTAAGTTCCGCGTTTGAAAGGTTCATTAGTAGTGTGGCTTATACAAAGTCTATGCAGCCCCTCTGGAGAAAGATTTGAGGGTAGGGGAGTGGATAGGCAGTGTAGGGGTAGGGGAAAAAATAAAGTCCACCCAAGGCGGACTTTAAGCTAAAAAAATTGATTTCTACCGGTCTGTTATTCCGAAGTCAGTACAGCACTCAAATATTCTTTGTTGAGTCGGGCAATGTTGGCGATAGAAATTTCTTTGGGACAAGCAGCTTCGCAGGCGCCGGTATTGGTACAGGCACCAAATCCTTCTTTGTCCATCTGCGCCACCATATTCACAACCCGGTTGCTCCTTTCAGGATCACCCTGTGGAAGTAGCGCAAGGTGAGATACTTTAGCACTCAGGAACAACATGGCACTGCTATTTTTACAAGCCGCCACACAGGCCCCGCAACCAATACACATAGCTGCAGCAAAGGCATTGTCTGCATGATCTTTGGGAATAGGAAGTGCATTCCCATCCACTGCATTACCTGTGTTCACACTGATGTAACCACCCGCCTGAATGATGCGGTCGAAAGCACTTCTGTCGACCATTAAATCTTTGATAATAGGGAATGAATTGGCACGCCAGGGTTCTACCACAATGGTATCGCCATCCTGGAAAGCACGCATGTGTAACTGACAAGTGGTGTTGGCCGACCAGGGTCCGTGTGGCTTGCCATTGATGTACATCGAGCAGGCACCACAAATACCCTCACGGCAGTCATGATCGAAAGTGATGGGGTCTTCTCCATCCCTGATCAGTTGCTCATTGAGCACATCAAACATTTCGAGGAAACTCATCTCAGAAGAGATGTTTTCAACGCGGTACAATTTGAAAGCACCCGGAGTTTTGCTGTTAGGCTGTCTCCAAACTTTCAGGTTCAGGTTCATGTGATAGTGTTCCATATTTCTTGCTGATTCCTCAGGGAATCATTTTTGGTTGTTCAATAGTGACGGTTATTTGTAATTACGCTGGGTTGGTTTGATTACATCATATACCAAGGACTCCTTGTGCAATTGCCAGTCATGTTCTTGCTTGAATTCCCAGGCAGCAACATACATATAGTTCGCATCATCTCTAAGTGCCTCTCCATCCGGTGTTTGGTATTCAACGCGGAAATGTCCGCCGCAACTTTCATTTCTGTTGAGCGCATCGATGCACATCAATTCTCCTAATTCAATGAAATCAGCAACCCGATTGGCTTTGTCGAGTTCAGGATTCATACCATTCACAATACCAGGTATTTTTACATCACTCCAGAACTCTTTTTTCAGTGCTTGTACGTCGGCAATGGCTTGTTTCAAGCCGCTCTCAGATCGAGCCATGCCACATTCGTTCCAAATGATTTTTCCCAGGCGTTTATGGAAACTTTCCACGGTTTGTTTTCCCTGGATGCTCATCAGTGTATTGATTCTATCCTGCACTTTCTTTTCTGCAGCTTCGAATGCCGGATGATCAGTAGACACCGGTTTGTTGTAGATCTCATCTGCCAGGTTGTTACCCAGTGTATATGGAACCACAAAATAACCATCAGCGAGTCCCTGCATCAAAGCAGAAGCACCCAAACGGTTCGCTCCATGGTCAGAGAAATTCGCTTCACCCAGTGCATACAAGCCCGGAATGGTTGTTTGCAGTTCATAATCCACCCACAATCCACCCATGGTATAGTGTACGGCGGGGTAGATGCGCATCGGAACTTCGTACGGGTTCTCACCGGTGATTTTTTCGTACATATCGAAGAGGTTGCCATATTTTTCTTTCACCACTTCTTTTCCGCGGGCAATGATCTCTTCTTTCGAGGCATCATTTCTTCCATCCTTCCCCATTTCAATTTTTCCATAGCGAACAATGGCATCAGCGAAATCGAGGTATACCGCTTGCTTGCTGGTTCCAACCCCATATCCTTCATCACATCTTTCTTTCGCTGCGCGGGAAGCTACGTCACGGGGAACGAGGTTGCCGAATGCCGGGTATCTTCTCTCGAGATAATAGTCGCGTTCGTTCTCAGGAATATCGGTGGCTTTGCGGTTGTCATTTTTTTGTGCGGGTACCCAGATTCTTCCATCGTTGCGCAGTGATTCCGACATCAGTGTCAACTTACTCTGATGATCGCCACTTACTGGAATACAGGTGGGGTGAATCTGCGTGAAGCAGGGGTTAGCAAAATAGGCTCCGTTGCGGTGGGCTTTCCAGGCAGCAGTTACGTTGCTTCCCATCGCATTGGTAGACAGGTAAAATACGTTGCCATAACCTCCGGTACAAAGCAAGACTGCATGTCCGAAATGTCTTTCCAACTCGCCGGTTACCAGGTTGCGGGCAATAATACCGCGGGCTTTTCCGTCGATTACAACAAGCTCCAGCATTTCATGGCGGCTATACATTTTTACTGTTCCCAGTGCCACTTGTCTTTCCAGGGCCTGATAAGCTCCGATCAATAATTGTTGTCCTGTTTGACCGGCAGCATAAAAGGTTCTTTGCACCTGTGTTCCACCAAATGATCGGTTACTGAGCAGTCCACCATATTCGCGTGCAAAGGGTACACCTTGTGCCACACACTGGTCGATGATGTTACCACTTACTTCCGCCAGGCGGTGAACATTGGCTTCTCTAGCACGATAGTCACCACCTTTAATGGTATCATAGAACAAACGGTAAATGCTGTCACCGTCATTCTGATAATTTTTGGCGGCGTTAATACCTCCCTGTGCCGCGATGGAATGTGCGCGGCGGGGGGAATCCTGAAAACAAAATGCTTTCACCTGATAACCCAGCTCTCCCAACGAGGCTGCTGCGGAAGCACCGGCGAGTCCGGTACCTACCACAATAACTTCCAACTTTCTTTTGTTGGAGGGATTGACCAGTTTACAATGGCCTTTGTATTCAGTCCATTTCTCTGCTAAGGGTCCTGCCGGAATTTTAGCGTCTAACATATCGGTATCGGTTTGAATAGTGGTTGTAAAAGTTGAAAGTATTTTATTGGATCCAGCCGAAATACATGCTTATCGGCATAAGGGCGAAGATCAGAGTAATGAATACAGAGAATCCTAGTCCAGCAGAAGACAGCAACAGGTGGTATCTTTTATTGTGAACACCAATGGTTTTGAAAGCACTCTGGAATCCATGTGCAAGGTGGTAACCAAGTGCAATACAACTGATCACGTATACAATTACGACCCATGCCTCACTAAATGTTTCTTGCATCAGGGCATATAAATTGTGTACTTCCACTCCGTTGGCAAGGAGGGCTTGTTGTTCAATTCCCGTGATGCGTGAAGGAACCCAGAAATGTTTCCAATGCAAAATGAAAAACAACAGCAGAATGGTACCCAGGATGGCCATGCTGCGGCTGTACCACTTGCTTCCCTTGCTATAATCTACCGCGTAGCCAATAGCACGTTTGCTTCGGTTCTCCAGCGTGAGGAGGTATCCCTGAATAATGTGCAGGAAAATTCCTGCGAAAAGTCCTACCTCCAGAATGCGGGGTACTACATTGCTTCCCATGAAATGGGCTGCCTTGTTGAACATAGCTCCACCATCATTGGCCCAGATGCAGGCATTGAGTCCGGCATGAACGACTAAAAACAATATCAGAAATACACCGGTTAATCCCATCACCAGTTTTTTACCAACTGAGGAAGTGAACGCTTTTTTGAAATCCATAATGATGCGTTTTTTACAATTGCAGACAAAAATACTACAGGATAGCATGCCTTTTTCTTTTCTTGTTTTTTCTTTTTCCACTAAATCGCATTTTTTGATAATCCTTGTGACCTGTGCAATGGTAAACCCTCCGGGAATACATGAACTTAAACAGGTTTTTTACCGCTTACATAATTTTTAGCCCGCAACCGGCCGGCAGCTGTATTTTTGTACCATGTTAAAGTTGCTGACTATCTTATCAACCAGTCTCAGCCTGGCAGTAAAAGAATTATTGGCCAATAAGCTGCGCACCTTTTTATCTCTCTTCGGAATTACCATAGGTATTTTTTGCATCATAGGCGTGCTGGCTACTGTTGATAGCCTGGAAAACAAAGTCCAGACCGATCTGAAATCAATCGGGAACAACACCATTTATGTGGACAAATGGAGCTATTCCGGTGGGCCTGACTACCCCTGGTGGAAGTACATGAACCGACCTTCCGTGAAGTACGAGGAAATGAACTTCATCAAGGAACGCAGTCAATTGTACGGTGCTGCCTGCTTTGTAGTGAATAAGACCATTTCTGCCGATTACAAAGACAATATTTTAAGTAACCTCAATTTATACGGGGCCTCAGAAGACTTTAATCAAATTCAAACCATCGATATTCTAGAGGGCCGTTATCTGTCATCTGCTGATTTTGAGAGAGGTATTCCTACGGCTGTCATCGGATATGAAGTAGCAATGGAATTGTATGGTTCGCCTGAAAAAGCAGTCGGCAAACTGATTGGTTACAGTGGCAGGAAATTACAGGTGGAGGGAGTCATCAAGAAGCAAGGTCAAAGCATGATAGGCGGAATGGATTTTGACCATTCAATCATCACACCCTACCGCTACTTTGCCGGTATTTTTAATCCCGATAACAATAACCCGAACATCATGGTGCAGGCCCGTAAGGGAATTGCAACGGCTGCCCTCCAGGATGAGTTGGTAGGAATCATGCGCCAAGTTCGTCGGTTGAGTCCGCAACAAGAAGATAATTTCACTTGCAACGATGTTGCCATTTTTGCAGAACAGATATCCAGTTTCTTTGGCCAGGTATCAATGGGCGGCTGGGCCATTGCCGTGCTGAGTCTCATAGTAGGTGCATTTGGCGTGGCGAACATCATGTTCGTTACTGTACGCGAACGGACCAGTCAGATCGGATTAAAAAAAGCATTGGGAGCTAAAAAACGTACCATCCTGACGGAGTTCCTGTTGGAAAGCGCTTTCCTCTGTATCATTGGCGGTTTGATCGGGTTAGGCCTTGTTTGGCTACTTACCCTCATTTTAGGAGCATTTCTTCCTTTCCCTATTTTCATTGCCCCTAACATTATCTTGTTGGCAATGGGTATTTGTATTGTTCTCGGTATCGGCTCTGGAATTATTCCTGCTTCTATTGCTGCCAAATTAGATCCGGTTGTTGCTATTCGGAGTAAGTAATTCCTGCTACAACAATTGTACCTTTGTTCTCTCATTAGGTATGTATGTCTGTAACCATTCTGGCTATTGAATCTTCTTGTGACGAAACGGCTGCGGCTGTTGCCAGGGATGGGCAGATTATTTCAAATTGTATTGCCAACCAAACCATTCATGAAAAATATGGCGGAGTTGTTCCTGAATTAGCCAGCCGGGCGCATTTGCAGCACATTGTTCCAGTAGTGCACCGGTCATTGGCCGAGGCATTTCCCGATCTATCTCCTGCCCGGGCCTTGCAAGAAATCGATGCCTTTGCATTTACTGCGGCCCCAGGACTAATTGGAAGTCTGCTCGTGGGTGCACAATTCGCAAAATCACTCGCTCTGTCTCTGAATAAGCCCCTGCTGGCAGTACATCACATGCAGGCACATGTGCTTGCCAACCTCTTGGGTAATCAGCCACCATCTTTCCCTTTCCTTTGCCTAACCGTTAGCGGAGGTCATACACAACTGGTTCTAGCAAAAGCACCGCTGGATGTAGAAATTCTGGGTGAAACCATCGATGATGCAGCAGGGGAGGCCTTTGATAAGATTGCTAAGTTGTTGGGTTTGCCTTATCCCGGGGGACCATTGGTTGATCAGCATGCCCGAAGTGGAAATCCGCTTGCTTTTAGTTTTGCCCAGCCAAAGGTGCCCGGACTTAATTTTTCCTTCAGCGGCTTGAAGACCTCTGTGTTATATTTTCTGCAGAAGCAGCCGGCAAATTTTATAGCAAATAATCTCTCAGATCTTTGTGCTTCGGTGCAACATACAATTGTCACAATGTTACTTCGAAATCTGAAAAAAGCCGTGGAGCAAACGGGGGTGAAGGAAGTTTGCATTGCCGGTGGCGTTAGTGCCAACAGTGCTTTGAGGAAGTCCCTACAAGATACCGGTGCATCTTTGGGATGGAGTACACACATCCCGGATTTTGCTTATTGTACCGACAATGCCGCGATGATTGCCATTACAGGGTATTATCAGTATTTAAACAGCCAATTCGCTAACTATACTACGCCCGTTCAGGCAGTTAGTGATTGGTCGGTAAAATTAGCCCTTTAGGTATAGATCTTCCACTTATCGATTTTAATTTTCTCGGTTGGATTCATCATGTAGGAAACAAGGCTGTTGTTTTTCAATATTTCCACCACCCTGAAACCCCGGTATGGCGTTCCCCAATTGCCTCCAACATGGGCGTCAAAAATATAGGGCACAGCCGCCTCCGTTCTAATTCCATCCTGGTCATGTTCATGTCCGTGAAAAACAGCCCTGATATTTGGATATCGTCTTACGAGGTCAAAGAAAGCAGGAGTATCAACAGAGTTTTTTGTCCACGGTGCCTGCGGAATGTGTAGGAATAGAAATACATGTTTGGATTTGGAAGATCTATCCAGCTGTTGCTTCAACCAATCTAAATTGGGAGAGAGGTATTCACCTTTTTGATTGCTGGTATCCGCCAGGATCAACGTTGCTTGCTGCCCCTGTACAGTGTGGTTGAGCGGATATCCAAAGGTCTCTATCCACATTTTGCCATCTACCATATCGTGGTTTCCCCGCGTTACATACCAATCCATTCCCAACTGCATGAATTCATTTTTTAGTTGGGAAAGGAAGCTGGAGTCGTCATGAATCAGGTCGCCGTTGAACACGCAAAAGGAGAGTGGAAATGCGTTGTGAAACTTGTTCAATTGTTTGAGGATGGTTTGGGTCATTTCCCGGTAGGAAGTATTCGGCTGACCATAGTGTATGTCGGAAGCTACAGCAAAACGCCAGAGAACATCATCCTGCAGGTCCGCCACTTCTTGTCCGGTCAGTCTTTGCAGAGGCCCCCCCATAACTGCAAGGGTGGCCAGAGATATTTGTTGGATAAAACGACGGCGGGAGAACTCTCCGCCCAATTTTTTTTCTTGCATAGGTTTTGGATATGGAATGATAAAGTTACCAACTTTTCCGAAATGCCCATTTTTACCGCTATAATTGAATTTAACCCCTGAATTCAGTAGCTATGACGTACTTTTGCGGCCAAATCAGCGGATTGCTATGATTAGTGTAAAAAATGTCACCCTGGCCTTTGGGAAACGGGTCTTATTCGATGAAGTTAACATCAATTTTGTTAAAGGGAATTGTTATGGGGTTATTGGAGCGAATGGTGCCGGAAAATCAACATTTCTCAAAATTCTCAGCGGAGAAATAGAGCCCAATAAGGGAACTGTTGAGATTACTCCCGGTGAGCGAATGGCAGTATTGAAGCAAAATCATTTCGAGTTTGATGAGGTGACGGTTTTGAATACAGTTTTGATGGGCCACCAGCGGCTTTGGAAGGTGATGCACGAGAAGGATGCCATCTATGCCAAAGAAGATTTTACAGAAGAAGATGGGATGAAAGCAGGTGAACTGGAGGCAGAGTTCGGAGAGATGGGTGGCTATGAAGCAGAGAGCAACGCCGGCAGTCTTCTGAGCAGTCTCGGTGTGGGAGAAAGTATGCACCAAAGTCTGGTGAAAGACATCCCTTCCAATTATAAAGTAAGAGTGTTGTTGGCGCAGGCGTTGTTTGGGAATCCGGATATCTTGTTGTTGGATGAACCTACCAACGGACTCGACATTGAAACCATTGGCTGGCTGGAGAATTTCCTGGCAGAATATGAAAACATTGTGTTGGTGGTGAGTCACGACCGACATTTTCTGGATACAGTCTGTACGCACGTTGCTGATGTGGATAGAAGTAAGATCAAAGTATTCACCGGTAACTATACTTTCTGGTATGAATCATCCCAGTTGATCAGCCGGCAGATAAGCGATAAGAATAAGAAGAATGAGGACAAGCGGAAGGAATTGCTTGATTTCATTGCCCGTTTCTCCGCCAATGCCTCTAAGAGCAAGCAGGCTACTTCCAGAAAGAAAGCTTTGGAGAAATTGGTCATTGAAGAGATTCAGCCTTCCAACCGGAAGTATCCCGGAATTATTTTCCAGCCCTTGCGGGAAGTGGGCAATCAGATTTTAAATGTGGAGCAGTTGAGCAAACGAACCAGTGACCGGGTTTTATTCGATAAGGTTTCTTTTAGCATCAACAAAGGAGATAAAATTGCCTTCCTCAGCCGTGACCCGTTGGCGGTAACCCAGTTCTTTGAAATCATCAATGGACAATCAACTGCTGATGCAGGAAAGTTCGAGTGGGGAACCACCATTACCAAAGCATACTTACCGCTGGAGAACCAGGAATTCTTTCAGGAAGCCCTGAGTTTGATGGATTGGCTGCGACAGTTTGTTCCGCCGCATGTAACCGATGCTGATGAGCCCTTTATTCGTGGCTTTTTAGGGAAGATGTTGTTCAGTGGTGATGATGTACAAAAGAAAACAAATGTGTTGAGTGGGGGAGAGAAAGTGCGTTGTATGATCAGCCGGATGATGTTACAAAATCCTAATCTTGTCATTCTCGACCAGCCGACCAACCACCTTGATCTGGAAAGTATCCAGAGTTTCAACGAAGGGTGCCAGACTTTTCCCGGTGTTGTTTTAATCACTTCTCACG
Organism: Chitinophagaceae bacterium; assembly: GCA_020403455.1. Taxonomy (GTDB): domain Bacteria; phylum Bacteroidota; class Bacteroidia; order Chitinophagales; family Chitinophagaceae; genus Sediminibacterium. Next base: position 8,126 of record JADBXP010000015.1, on the reverse strand, counting down.
ACCATACTTTTATTCAAACTGTTGCCAACCGAATCATAGAGCTGACTCCCAAGGGGATCATTGACCGCCTTACCACTTTCGATGAGTACATGGAAGATAAGCGGGTACAGGAGATCAGGATGGAGTATTACGGGTAGGGGGCGGCCCGGTTACTGTGAACAATCTGGTTCAGGGTAGCCTGATTTATCCTTTTTATCCCCGATAGCCTCCTCAATGTCAATAACATGGCTCAATTCAGCGTTTTTGATGAAAAAGCATTCTTTTTGCTCTTGATTTGTTGAAAAATCCTTACCTTTGCCCTCCGAAAAATTCGGAATAAAAATCAAGTGTCATGGCCAGAGTATGTCAGGTTACCGGAAAAAAGCCCATCGTAGGTAATTCGGTTTCCCATTCCAACATTAAAACCAAGCGCCGCTTCCTGCCCAACTTGCAGAAAAAGCGCCTCTATTTCGCTGAAGAAGATCGCTGGGTAACCCTCAAATTATCAGCCGATGCCCTGAGAACCATTAACAAAAATGGCCTCGCAACTGTCATCAAAGGCATGCGGGCTGAAGGCATCAAAATCTAATTAACCCCTCAATCTACATCAGTATGGCAAAGAAAGGAAACAGGGTTCAGGTGATTCTCGAATGTACCGAGCACAAAACTACCGGCCTCCCCGGCACCAGCCGCTACATCACGACCAAAAACAAAAAGAATACACCCGAGCGCATCGAACTGAAGAAGTACAACCCAACATTGAAAAAAGTTACTGTTCATAAGGAAATCAAATAATCATGGCAAAAGCAGCTAAAACGGCTATCAAGACCAAAGACCAGAAGGCAGCAGCCGAAGCAAAAAACTGGACCAAAGTAATCAAATCGGTGAGAAGTCCTAAAACTGGTGCCTACACCTTTAAGGAAGCCATCGTACACAAAGACAAAATCAAAGATTTCCTGGCTGAAAAATAATCGCCGGAATCATCATCCTTTTGCAAAAGCTTTCCTTATCACCGGAAGGCTTTTGATGTTTTAGAACACGATTCAATTCCCCATGAGCTTCTTCAGCAAACTCTTCGGTAAAAAAGAAAAAGAAACCCTTAACCAGGGAATGCAAGCTACACGCGAAGGCTTCCTCGCACGCATAGGTAAAGTACTGTTGGGCAAAGGAAAAGTTGACGAAGAAGTGCTCAACAGATTAGAAGAAGCACTGATCACCGCCGACGTGGGGGTAGATACGACACTCGCCATCATGGAGGAAGTAGAAAAACGGGTTCGTCGGGATAAATACACCGATACAACCGAACTCAACCAGATACTGCAGGAATCGATCAGTTCTATGCTCGTCGATGCACCCGGAGATGCACTGGCAGGATATACGCTCCCTGATGATAAAAAGCCCTATGTTTTACTGGTAGTAGGGGTGAACGGTGTCGGTAAGACAACTACCATTGGTAAACTCGCTCATCAGTATAAAAATGCCGGTTACCAAATCATGTTAGGTGCCGCAGACACTTTCCGAGCCGCTGCAGTAGATCAACTCACCATTTGGAGTGAAAGAGTAGGTGTGCCTATCGTGAAACAACCTACCGGAGCAGACCCCAGTGCCGTCGCCTACGACACCGTAGCCAGTGCACTCGCTAAAAAATCAGACCTTGTTATCATCGATACAGCCGGTCGTTTGCACAACAAGCAGCACCTGATGGATGAACTCACCAAAATCAAACGCTCTATCGGAAAAGTAATTCCGGGAGCACCTCACGATGTATTACTGGTACTCGATGGGTCAACCGGACAAAACGCGCTCGAGCAGGCAAGACATTTTACAGCCGCTACTCAAGTTACGGCATTGGCCATCACCAAACTCGATGGTACCGCTCGGGGTGGGGTAGTACTGGCAATTTCTCATCAATTCAAAATACCGGTAAAATACATCGGTGTGGGAGAAAAAATAGATGACCTGCTGCCCTTCGATAAACAGGCATTCGTGCAAAGTCTTTTTTCGCTCAATGAAAATGCGTGATAAATTAACGCAAAACATAGCGGATACCGATTCCGCCCCAGCCTCCCTCAAAATATTGATAGCCGATGATGTTGAATGACGGTTGCCAGTCCAGACTGATATTCAACGGAGCATTTTTTAATTTATAATCCAATCCGATAATTCCATCCACACCAATCGCAATGCCCGATTCACGTGTTGGATATCTGTTTTTCCAGTTGTCACTCCAGATACCCCAGTGTGCACCCCCTCCGATGAACCAATTTAAGCCGGGCACTTCCGGAGTGAGAGGAAAATATTTTTCATACAAACCCGTCAAACGAAAACCATCAGAACTCATGTACAATAAGGCCTCTGCCTTCGATTCTGCATCCCATTTCCATTTATAAGAAATGGCTCCGGGAAACATCTTTAAGCCCAGAGAACGTTCATATTCATGTTCCTTTGCAGTAGTGCCCGTTAATGACTGTGCCATCAACGCTCCAGAAAAAAAACAAGCCAATACAACCATCCCTACCTTTTTCATGTGCTTAAGGATTATATTTCAGTTCAGCAAAATAAACAAATACCCCCCGAAATGAATCGTTAATTTCTCCCTCCCAAATTGCTTTGTATATTTGAAGTACCATGCACAACTTTCAACAACTGGTTAGTCAATTCGGCGATTTCTTTTCGGTGCGGCATTTTCCACATTCGCCGGCTACCCTCTACGAACCTGGAGAATACTTTCTCTCTTGGGGAGGAAAACGCATTCGCCCTGTTCTCTGCCTGATGGGACAGGAACTTTTCAGTGAATTGACCAATGATGCCTGGCAGGCAGCAACTGCCGTAGAACTCTTTCACAATTTTACACTCATCCACGATGACATGATGGATGAAGCCGCATTGCGCAGAGGCAATGAAACAGTACATAAAAAATATGGTGTCAACACCGCATTGCTCGCAGGAGATGTCATGTTGATTCAGGCCTATGATTATCTCAGCCGTGTCAACCACCGCCAACTGCCCGCTCTCTTGACTCTTTTTAACAAGACTGCCAGAGAAGTTTGCGAGGGGCAGCAGCTCGATATAGATTTTGAAAAGGCAGAGCAGGTGCAGTTGGATGCCTATATCCACATGATTACACTCAAAACTTCAGTACTACTGGCAGCAAGTCTTCAGATGGGTGCATTGCTGGGTGGTGCAAGTGAGGGCAACTGCGATCATCTCTATGCCTTTGGAAAAAACCTGGGCATTGCTTTTCAAATTCAAGACGATTACCTCGATGCATTCGGTGATCCTGAAAAATTCGGCAAGGAAGTGGGAGGCGATATTCGACAAAATAAAAAAACATTCCTGTTGTTGCATGCACTGGAAGTAGCCAGCAGCGAGCAGCAAAAGGAATTAATTGAATTGATGAAGCAAAATCCTTCTGACAAAGTAGCCCGCGTGCTCGATATTTTCCGTGCCTGTGGCGTGGAGGCCTGGGCAACTGAACTGAAAGAGAAATATCGCCAACTCGCCCTTCATCACCTCGAATCCATTGCTGTTGTTTCCAGTCGCAAGCAACCACTCTTGGAATTGGCCCAGTATCTGCTGCAAAGAGAACACTGATACAGGTTGCAAATAATTAATTAACTTTCCAATTCACTTTCCCGCCTTAATGGCCTGAAAAGAATTACATATGTTATCCTCTTTGTTCCGCAAGAAATCAATTGAAAAAATGCAGGCCGATGCTGCTGCCGGCTTCTCCGATTCCCACGGTCCCTCCCTGAAAAAAGAATTGGGGGTTCGCGACCTGACTTTCATGGGTATTGCTGCTGTCATTGGTGCCGGCATCTTCTCTACCATAGGTACCGCAGCTCATAGTGGCGGTCCGGGTATAGTTTTTCTTTTTTTCATAACCGCCGTTACCTGTGGTTTCAGCGCACTCTGCTATGCGGAGTTTGCCAGCCGTGTGCCCGTGGCGGGAAGTGCATATACCTATGCCTATGTTTCCTTCGGGGAAATGATCGCCTGGATCATAGGCTGGGCTCTGATCCTAGAGTATGCTATTGGGAACATTGTTGTTGCAATCAGTTGGAGTGGTTATTTCAATAACCTCCTGGAGGGATTTCACATATACCTGCCTTCCTGGCTGGCCACCAACGCAACTGCCGCAAGAGAAGGATTTGAAGAAGCAACAAAAGCACTCGCAGCTGGCACACCTATGGAAGCCCTGAGTAAAAAAGCACGTATGGGGTACGAGGCCATCAACAATGCTCCTGTTATTGGAGGATGGAAATGCATCCTGAATTTGCCAGCCTTTATAATCGTTGCACTGATTACTTTTCTTGCTTACCTGGGTATACAGGAAAGTAAAAAGGGTACCAATGCCATGGTGATTTTTAAAATCGCCGTTATTCTCCTCGTTATCATCGTTGGTTTTTTCTATGTTGATACCCGCAACTGGGATCCCTTCTTTCCTCATGGACTGACCGGCGTATTATCGGGGGTATCATCCGTTTTTTTCGCTTATATCGGATTTGATGCTATCTCTACCACAGCGGAAGAATGTAAAAATCCACAACGTGACCTCCCACGCGGAATGGTTTATTCCTTACTCATCTGCACCGTACTCTACGTGTTGATCGCACTGGTACTGACCGGCATGGTTTCCTATACCCAACTGAAAGTTGATGATCCGCTTGCATTTGTTTTCGATCAACTTAAACTCTATAAAATAGGTTACCTGGTATCTGTTAGCGCAGTAGTAGCTACAACTAGTGTATTACTTGTGTTTCAATTGGGTCAACCCCGTATTTGGATGAGTATGAGCCGTGACGGACTCCTCCCCAAGAAATTCGCTACCGTTCATAAAAAGTTTCAGACACCTTCCTTTGCTACCATTGTAACGGGAATATTGGTGGGCATACCTGCTATGTTTGTATCTAGCGGCACCATGACCGATCTGACCAGCATCGGCACTCTTTTTGCATTTGTGTTGGTATGTTTTGGTGTACTTGCCTTACCTCGTTTGCCTGAAGAGGGAGGACGTAGTATTTTTAAATTACCCTACATCAATGGTCAGTTCATCCTGCCTTTGCTGGTAGCCACCATGTTATTCTTTATGCGTGACCGAATGGGTGCTGCCATTAAAAATCTGAACAACGAAGGTTACCAGGAATTGCTTTTCTTGGTGTTCGTGGGATTGGCCGTTGTTGCAGCCATAAGAACCTACCTCAAGAAATATTCTCTGATACCTGTAGTAGGAGGGTTATCCTGCCTTTATCTGATGATAGAGATCCCTGCCATCAGCTGGACCTGGTTTTTTGTTTGGATGGGTATCGGTCTGACCATTTACTTTCTCTACGGCCGCAGGCACAGTCGGTTGGCTAGTTCCGGAGAATAGCAATTGCTGTTGTAACTTTGCCCCATGAAATATCAACCGGGAGATGAGATCCTTGTATTGCTGAGTAACGAGACAGGCAAAGTTATCGAGATCATAAATGAGGAAATGGTGATGATAGAAGTGCGGGGTGTTAAGTTCCCGGCATACATGGACCAGATAGATTTTCCCTACTTCAAAAGGTTTACAGAGAAAAAGTTGGTAAAGGAAAAAGCACCTCCAAAAATTTACATAGACCAGGTACCGAAAGAGAAGCCTGTGCCCAATCGGTTGCCTTCGGCGGAAGGAATGTGGCTGAGCGCCTGGCCAAAATTTGTGTTCGATGAGTTCGATGATGAAATAGTAGAGAACCTGAAGATTTATCTGGTCAATAAAACTCCGGATCGATTCAGCTTCCAGTACAAGCAGATTGCTCAGGGACAGGAAGAATTTTTTTTGCAAAGTGAGATAGGCCCCTTTCAGGATTTTTATCTGCATGATCTGCCATTTGAGCGGGTCAACGATGCCCCTTCATTTTGGATTGATTTCAGTTTGCAGCCACCCGATAAAAAACGGGCAACTCATTTTGAAGCGCAGCTTAAGTGGAAACCCAAGAGTATCTTCAAAAAGATGGAAGAACTGAAGGACCAAAATCAACCTGCTGTGCTTTTTCCTTTATTCGATACTTATCCTGCCTTTGTTCCCGAGCCTTACACCGACCTAGGGCCTTTACAGCGCAAGGGCTACAAAGTATACGATGCGAGTCGCATCAGAGAAAATCTTCCTCCTGCCAGGTCTGTGATTGATCTGCACATCGAGAAAATTACCGATCGTTGGCGAAATATGACTCCCGATGAAATCTTACATCTTCAGCTGAGTGAGTTAGACCATTGGGTAGATATTGCGATTGCCCATCGACTCGACTCTATGGTGATCATTCATGGAGTTGGAGCGGGTGTTTTGCGACAGGCAGTACATGAAAGACTGAATCACCGCAAGGAGATCAAATCGATAGTACATCAATATGAACCTGCATATGGTGATGGCGCCAGCCGTGTCTACTATCGGTATTGATCTTTCATCTATATCGTTTTTCGTACCTTTGCAGTGCTATATTCCCGAGCCATCGTTCCGCTAACGCGGGAAGGAAAGTCCGGACAGCACAGAGCAACCTACCGGTGAAGAGCCGGCTTTCGCCTCCGGCGAAAAGAGAAAGTGCCACAGAAAATAACTACCCTATTCGCAAGAACAGGGAAAAGGTGAAAAAGTGAGGTAAAAGCTCACTATGCCGTTGGGTAACCAATGGCATGGGTAAACCTTAGGTGCTGTAATGCCATGTATAGGATCGCCTGAAGACTGCTCGTCTGAGATCCAGGGTAGGCAGCAAGATCAGTACAGCAATGTACTGACCAGATAAATGATGGTTTAGAAACAGAATCCGGCTTACGAGGAATTAGCTTTACCCCTGCAGAACAGTTGATTCAACGGCTGCAGGGGTTTTTCTTTGTATATTTGCGGCTTATGACACAAGAGCAACTTAAAGTTTTAAGGGACCGCGTTCTCGTCCTGAGGAGGTTTCTTTGACGTCGATAATAGAAACTACAAATTAGACACCGACCGACAGCTTTCTTTATCTCCCGGATTCTGGGACGATAATGCCCGCGCCACTTCTGTAATGAAGGAAATCAAGGTCAATGAATATTGGCTGAAGCTCTATCGACAGGTAGATACGGCTGTGGAAGATTTTGCTGTTCTCTTTGATTTTTGGAAAGAGGGCGATGCAACGGAGGAAGAAGTGAAAGCAGCTTTTTCCTATGCACAGCAATTAATTGAGGAAGCAGAATTGAAAAGTACCCTCAATAAACCGGAGGATGAGTTGCCTGCAATATTGCAGATCAATGCAGGTGCAGGGGGAACGGAAAGCCAGGATTGGGCGGAGATGTTATTGCGCATGTACCGCATGTATGGTGAGAAGCAGGGCTGGCAGGTTACCGAACTCGATTATCAGGAAGGGGAGGGTGCAGGTATCAAAACAGCGACACTCCAATTCGATGGTGATTTTGCTTATGGATACCTGAAGGCCGAGAGTGGTGTTCATCGATTGGTAAGAATTTCCCCCTTTGACAGCAATGCCCGCAGGCATACTTCTTTCGCATCAGTTTTTGTATATCCGTTGATTGATGATACCATTGAAATTCAGGTAAATCCTGCCGATTTGGAATGGGCTTTCTTTAGAAGTGGTGGAAGTGGCGGACAAAACGTAAACAAAGTAGAGACAGCCGTTCGGTTGAAGCACATTCCCAGTGGATTCATTGTAGAGTGTCAGCAGGCACGCACCCAGGGAGAAAACAGAGAACTCGCCATGAAGATGTTGAAGAGCCGTTTGTATGAGGAAGAATTGCGCAAGCGGCAGGAAGTGCTCAATGCCACCAATGCAGGCAAGAAAAAAATCGAATGGGGAAGTCAGATTCGCAGTTATGTTTTCCACCCCTATAAAATGATCAAGGATCACCGCACTGATTTTGAAGTAGGTAATGTTGGTCCGGTAATGGACGGTGAACTGGATGGCTTTATCAAGGCCTACCTGATGATGGAAAAGGAGACCGGCTAGTACTCATTTTTCGTCTCCATGGCGTTTACAGTAATCTATTTAAAACGGACATGTCTCCGCGGGGTCTTCCGCCGAAGGCGGAGACCCTGCGGTTCACACACGGAGAATTTTCGTCTCCGCGGCGTTTACATTAATCTATTTAAAACAGAAATGTCTCTGCAGGGTCTTCCGCCGAAGGCGGAGACCCTG
>JADBXP010000014.1 GCA_020403455.1 Chitinophagaceae bacterium | reverse complement strand
TAAATTAAATTTCAATTCTATTGTTGTAGCCAGCTCAAGTGATATTTGGGTTACTTTGGAGAGAGCAAAATATTTTGCAGAAAATTGGGGCAGTGAATTTATTAACATTGGCGATGCCGGGCACATAAATACATCTTCTGGTCATACGAATTGGGAAGAGGGATTAACGATTTTGAAAAAATTGGGATAGTTCAACCCTTTAATTTCTTGATAGTCACATACTCAATTAAGGAATTATAGCTGCATCTTTCTTCTGCAAGCGGTTTCTGATGGAAAACAAAGAGTATATTCTTGTATTTTTAAATTTCTTTTTTATTTTTGAAGAAAATAATTTGCATGAAAACTCCATTTAATAAATATTTATATATAGGGTTTTTGGCCCTTGGTTTGTATCAAGCTTTGGTAAAGAACGATTACATACAAGCCGCGTCGTCAATGGGTATTGGTCTGGCATTTGACCCATTTGATACAGAACAAAAATGGAATGAAAGACCTACTTGGCAAAAATCAGTTTTGATTATTCATCTTGCCCTTGTCGCAGCAATGTTTGGATTTGGTATTGGGTTGAATGATAAATAGACTTCCTTTATACTTACGCGAAATTGAACCCTTTAATTTCCTGATGTTTACAAACTCAATCATCGTATTATTGTTTCATGTTCCGTCTATAAGAGGAGCAAAATGATAAAAAGATTATACTTTTATAGTGTAACCTTTCTTCTATTTTATGGATAAGTTAGCTCAATTCCTTTAAAAGTACCGAAATGAAGTCATCGTGGGCGTACTTGTGTTTCATATATTGATTTTCAGGGATGAGATTAAGTCCTTCCTATCAATTTCAAATCTGATTAACCCATAAGTTACCAGCGAGCTTAGCGAACGATACCAAAACGACTGACATCAGAATAAAACGGAAGTATAACTATGAATAAAAGAATGATTTTTTGGACAGGAATAATAGGCGTGACTTTATTTTCGGTTGCTTCAATATTAGGTGGTTTTCAATTTGACAACTACAACCCTCTGTCACAATATATTAGTGAGACGTATGCTATCGGCACACCATATGGAGAGACTATAAGATATTTTGGATATATCCCAAGTGGGCTTTTATTGACATTTTTCGCCTTTTCAGCACTGAGAACATTCCCTAAATCTTACTTAATCAAAACAGGCTTTTGGGGTCTCGGTATTTTTTATGGAATCGCTACAATAATTGTTGGCATTTTTCCATGCGACAAAGGATGTAATAGGGAATTAGTTGATCCAAGTATTTCGCAATTAATTCACAACTTGACGGGATTATTGACTTATATATTAGTTCCATTAAGCATAATAGCCATAGGTCTTGGTTTGCGACAATTGAAGACACAAAATGGACTGTCAAGCATTGCATTTTTATGCGGACTAAATTGTGTTGTGTTTAGTGGTTTATTACTAACCGACCCATTGGCAAAATATGTAGGACTGTATCAAAGGATTATTGAAGGAACATTTATTATTTGGATTATAACTTGTTCATTGTTCATAAAGAACAGTAAAGGTAAAAAGGTTATACTTTTATAGTGTAACCTTTTTTATTTGCATAAAAATCAAACTCAAAATTTTAAATGTTGTGAAAGAAATCTTTAAAGACCTTTTGGCACAAAATATTCTCTCTTGTAGTTTTTCGCTGAATATGATTGATAAAGAGAATATTTCTAAGAAATTAAATGAACAAACCTCTTCTGTGGGATTCATTTACAGGCATATTGGTGAGACTATGTTACTATTCGGGTATTTTTTTGGTATGCCTAGCGAGATTCAAAATACTACCATGGGTCAACAAGATGTGGGTCAGGGCGAGGATTTTGAGGAAAGCAAAAAACTAATAGAAAAAGGTTATAAAATGCTAGAAGACATTATAGAAAATACTTCAAACGCCGGGTGGTCAGACATAATTGAAACACCATTTTTTGGAGCTGTGTCCAAAGCAAAATTGTTTGGTCACATTCTATATCATAATTCCTATCATTCAGGTCAAATTGGCCTTGCAATTAAGAAAGGTTCAAAATAATTTTCAACCCTTCAATTTCATAATAGTCACATACTCAATCATCGCAATGTAGTTGCATCTTTCGTCTGAAAGGGGAGCAAAATCAGAGTGAGCGCCTGTGCGCCTCTGGAGCACGAGATTGGGTGTGGGAAGATTTCCTACACTAATTTTTTTTCGCATGCACCAGAGGCGCACAAGCCTTATTTGTGCGCCGAAGGAGCATCACTTCACTTGAAGTCCCGCTGATCGAGGGACTTTTTACTTTGTCTATCAGTTCGTTAGAGTAGTTGCATCTATTGATATTCCATTACGACTTTTTGAAAAAATTGCAACCAAAAATCAGAAAGTCACCATACCGATTACAAATGTCCTGTTTCGTTTGCACTTCTGCGGTTCATCACTTTTTAAATTTGACAAAAATGGTCCCATTAAACTTAAATGCTCCATTTTCGGGTGTTCCTAGCCAAAGGTCGCCATTTGAGTCTTTGTAAATACTAAAAGTCGTAATGTTATTAGTATCTATCTGAACTGGATAATGAGTAACTATTTTTCCGTCATATTTCCAAACGCCATTTCGATAAGTAACAAACCATAAATTATTATTGTTATCTCTTACTGTTGAAAGATACTCGTCCAAATCGCTGTCATTTTTCCCATCTAATCCACCTATACTTAGATGTCGCGTGTAAAATTTATTGCTTTTTAATGTTGTGGTATCGTAAACACTATAACGATACTCAGTATTGAACCAAAAGTCGCCATTTTTATCTTCCGTAATGGAACGTACTCCATTGGCACCTTCATTGCGAAATTCTGTTACATCTTCCTCTGTAATCCAATCAAATGATTTTCCATTGTATCGGCATACTCCAACAGGATTCGTCCCAAACCAAATGTTTCCTTTGTTGTCTGTGTAGATGCTATAAATTTCAAAAGAATTGGAAATTTTTGGAGGCTTGGGAAGCCTCAATTCATGTAAAGTAATGCCGTCAAAACGAAATACTTTTTCAGTTCGGTAAGAATGTTTAAACCATATATCATTGGATTGAATTTTCCATTCATTGCTGGGAATTGGCAATAACGTGGTAAATGTATGCCCGTCAAACTTTGATATTGTCGAATTTGGACTACAACTGGTAAAGTATATATTACCATACTTATCCTCTTTTATTTCATCAACTCTATTGTTTGGTAGCCCGTGCTTAGTTGTAAGATTAATCAATGTTTTCCCATCAAATCTATACACCCCAGATTTCCAGCTTCCAAACCAATATATATTTTTCTTATCTTGAAAAACGACCATGATGCTGCTTCCAAGTTCATTTACGGTATCGCCTTTAATAAATAGTTCTTCAGAGAGTTCTGTGAACTTATTGGGATTGTAGGGTTGTCCATTGCATGATGTCAATAAGGAAAGCATAGTAAAAAGTAAGACTGATGTTAATTTCATAACTTTATGTTTATTGATATCACTATCAGTCATAGAATAGCTGAGAATGCTACGTGGATTAGCGAAAGTGGCAGAATACCAGCATATTCCCAAAAAAAAGTACCGAAATGAAATCATCGTGGGTGTACTGGTATTTGTCTTTTTGATTTTCAGATATGAACTTAAACCCATCTTGTGAATTGAAATTTGATTAAACCTATAACTTAAATATGAAACTTTTAGTATTGGTTGTTTTATTGTTACCTTATCTAAATTCTTATGGGCAAGTGGGTACTGGTCGAAATTGGGTTGATTCCGAAGTTAAGCACACAGTTTCCAAAGGAAATACCGTAATGATGACTAATAGTTTACCCAAAGGAGGCGGGGTAGTTTATAAAAATGGAATAAAATATAGCTATGTTGTTTTTTGGACGCGTGTGTTTAATCAATCTGCCACCTCTATTGAATTAAAGATAAAATTCCCTGATGTCACATTTTTCAAATCACCCGATTCTTTCATACAAATTGTTCTACCTAAAGCAACTATGAATATGGATAATGTACAGCTATTTGACTACGGATTGAAAAATTTGCAATCACTGATAAATGATCAATCCAATCAATTAAGTGTCCTCCAAAAAAAGATAAAACCCAACGAAGATTATATTTTTTATACTGCCGTTTTCATTCATATAGAGGACTGGGGGCCTTCCAGGGCTAAATTTGAATTAAAAGACCAAGACTTGTTTTATAAGATCAGTAAGGGTTCAGACACTACAATTATTCCCTGTGGGAGTCTTTATTTTAAAAAATAATTGAGCATAAACTTCTTGTAATCGAACAAGAGATTCAGCCCTTTGATTTCTTAATCGCCACATACTCAATCATCACATTGTAGCTGCATCTTTCGTCTGAAAACATCACCGCACTTTTTGGCTGGGCTTTTCTATATTTATCAATGCTTTTTGCGTCATATAAATACGTGTAAATACCTTATTATTTCTCCCACTTGATATAGATATTTGGTTGGCAAAAGCAGTATCATAATATGTACATATATTTGTACATAAATATGTAATTATGATATCAACGACTGTATCAGATTTTCGTAAAGAAACCAAGCAATATCTTGACAAGGTTACGAATGAGCGTGAAACCTTAATTATTAATCGGGGTAAAGACACGGGCGTCGTTATCATTTCTTTAGAGGAATACAATTCTTTGAACGCAACACTACATGAAATGTCTTCCAGAAAAAACATGGAAGTATTAGATGCATCCATTAAGCAGATGAAGGAGGGCAAACATTATCGAAAAAAATTGATTCAATAAATGGTGATTACTTTCAGCGAAATCGCTTGGAATGAATATGTATTCAGGCAAAAGAATGACAAACAGAAACTTAACAAAATTAATGAGCTGTTAAAAGATATTTCAAGAAGTCCATTTGAAGGTATTGGCAAAACAGAACCTTTAAAATTTAAATACGCAGGATATTGGTCAAGAAGAATCGACGAAGAGCATAGATTAATTTACAAAGTAGAACATGATGAGATTTTAGTTTTCAAATGTAGATTTCATTACGATTAAAGGATGAATTCGAATAATTGGCTACTTTGTTTCATGAGGAGGATAAATCCTGTGTGAGTGCCTGTGCGCCTCCGTATCATGAGGGCTTGTTCACTGGAAGCGTATCACACTACTTTGAGCCGGGATTTAATCTCAGCTTTTTGATTGTAAAAAATTGCAAGGCAGGATCTGCTGCATGCGTCAATAGGCGGCGGCCAAACTGGATAAGCCCCACTAAAAACTAGACTTTATCTTTGTCTATCACAGGCTTAGAAAGGTTGCACCGAAGTATTTTTTTAACTATATTGGACTATTGATGAAACCCTTATTTTTTGTACTTATTCTTTTCCCAATGATTGGTTTGGCTCAAAAGCTCCCTTCTATTGCTGATAAATCAGTAAATATTGATGGTATAACCATCGCCTATAAAGATGAGGGAGCGGGACAAGTTATTTTGTGTCTGCACGCTTTAGGACATAGTTCAAAGGATTTTACATCACTCTATCATTTACCACTAGAAAAATATAGAGTAATCGCCTTGGATTTCCCCGGTCAAGGAAATTCTTCAACCACTTCTGTTCCAGTTTCCTCCAGCTTCTACTATTCCCTTACCAACAAATTCATACAACTATTAGAATTAAAAAATATAATTATCGTTGGCAATTCGATTGGTGGAGCTGTTGCAATTCGCATCGCTAATGATAATCCAAATGTTAAATTGCTCTCGTTGAGCAACCCTGCCGGCCTGGACGAACGCGGTTTTATTGCTCCTGTGTTTTTGAATTTTATGATTCACTTTTTTCAAAGAGGAGTAAAAAATAAACCTTCCTTCCAGCATCAGTTTGAGCAATACTATAAAAAGGTTTTAGTAACAGATAGTGCATTGGAAAGAAGAAATGAAATCATTAATGACGCTTACCGTTTGGCTCCTTTATTGGTCCAGGGATGGACAAGCTTTAAGTTAAAAGAAGAGGACTTGAGACCAATTATCAAAAATATATCTTGCCCTGTTTTATTTACTTGGGCAATGAAAGACAAGTTTGTCCAATATGGTAGAAATAAAAAAGCAATTGCGGAATTCAAAAACCAGTCCTTAATTAAATATCCCATTGGGCATACTCCATATATTGAATTGCCAGAAAGGTTTAATAACGATTTGCTTGGTTTTATTGAAAGTCATTGATTAATTCGACTAAAAAGGTATTTGCCCCTTTAATTTCTTGATCAATACAAATACAATCATCTAATTATAGCTGCATCTTTCAACTGTAATAAAAGAAAAGACATGATGAGGAAAGGGATCTTCACACCCTCTACGTCAAATGGCACAAGCCAAGCACGTTTATTTTTTATAGGGTTTTGTATATGAAGCAAAAATATAGGAAGTGGGCATTTAACGATTTTATCAACTTTAAAATAAGAGAATAATAGGAAGCTTATCTATCGATATATAAATTATATATGCTAATTAATATTGATTCTGATACATTTAAAATTTGTTATATTTGAAGTAGAAGACTGCTCTATTAAAAAATGTGAACTATTGTAATACTGATATTTTTCAAATGATTAATGTAACCTGTGCCATAATTGAAAAAGATGGGCTTATACTTGTAACCCAGCGCAGCGAGCAAATGTCATTACCATTGAAGTGGGAGTTTCCTGGCGGAAAAATTGAAGGGGAAGAAAGCACTGAAGCTTGCCTCAAAAGAGAGATTAAAGAGGAACTAAATATTGAAATCAATATAATCGCTCCTTTAGAACCAAATTTACATGTTTATCCGAACGGAAAAGAGATCATGCTAATTCCATTTATTTGTAAGTATAGTTTTGGTGAACTACATTTAGCCGAGCACGCAGATTACAAGTGGTTAAAAAAGCATGAATTACTTACACTAGATTGGGCTGCGGCAGATGTCCCTATCGTTAACGCTTATATTAAGAATTGAAATGATCGAAGGGATTTACGAGCAACTTATTAATCAATTAGTAGCATCTGAAATTACAAGGCTTTCTGAAGATGACTTTTATATTGATACAACCCCCCTAGATAAAAAAGAAGCAGCTCTTATTTTATCCAAATATTTTTCTAAAGTATTGCACAAAGCACTAAGCTTTGTAAAGGAACAGGATGATGCTCCCCGCCAACAAATAGATTTAGCAAATAAGCTAATTCAGCTGTTGGCAGATGAATTGAAAAATCAAGGAATCGAGAAAAACCTAATTCAAGCAGAGGGCAAAATTCTTCAAGCGATTTTTACTAAACTTAATTCCCCTTACTCAAACATTCAGAATCACATACAAAGTATTTTTCCAGCGTCTGGTCTTTGCGAATCAGAGTTGTTTACAGGAAATAAGAGTGGAATCTCACTGGAGAGTGAAATTAGAAAAGAAATACAATCTGCCGATGAGATTCAATGGATTGTTTCTTTTGTAAAATTTTCAGGAGTGAGAATTTTTTTGAAAGACCTGCAAGAGCATACTGCGAAGGGGAAAAAATTTAAGCTACTTACTACCACTTATATGGGTGCAACTGATGCTAAAGCCATTGAAGAATTAGCAGGACTCCCTAATACAGAAATTAAAATATCTTACAACACTAAGCAGGAACGCTTACATGCAAAGGCCTATCTTTTTTTACGAAAAACACAATTTCATACCGGATATATAGGTTCATCTAATATTTCACGCTCTGCCTTAACAAGCGGATTAGAATGGAATCTAAAGGTAACTACACAAGAAATTCCTCATGTAATTGATAAGTTTCAAAAAACATTTGAAACTTATTGGAATGACAATGAATTTGAAACCTATGAAATTGCTAATCAGCAAGACAAATTACGTAATGCCATTCAAGAGGCAAAGGGAAGCGGGAATGAATCTACCATTTCCACTTTTTTTGAAATCACACCTTTTACATTTCAAAAAGAAATATTAGAAAGATTAGAGGAAGAAAGGGAAGCCGGAAATTACAAGAACTTGGTGGTGGCGGCCACAGGAACCGGCAAAACAGTAATTTCCGCTTTTGATTTTAAAAGATTCTATTCAAGTAATCCCGGTGCCAAATTACTGTTCGTTGCACACCGCGAGGAAATTTTAAGACAGTCCCTGGCCACCTACAGACACATATTGAGGGATCAAAATTTCGGAGAACTATGGTTAGGAAACACACAGCCTAGAAACTACAATCATGTATTTGCTTCAGTACAAACCCTTGCCAACAGAATAGATCAGTTAAAATTGACTCCTGATTTCTATGATTTTATTGTCATTGACGAGGTTCACCATATTCCTGCCAAGTCCTATCGTCCTGTACTTGCAAGTTTCTCACCAAAAATTTTATTGGGGTTAACTGCCACACCCGAGCGAATGGATGGCGAAGACATTTTACTTGACTTTTCTAATAGCATATCGTCTGAAATAAGACTCCCTGAAGCACTTAATAGAAAGCTGCTTTGTCCCTTTCAATATTTTGGTCTTTCTGACTCTGTTGATCTAACTAAAGTTAGCTGGCGAAAAGGTAAGTATGATGTAGGTGAACTAGAAAAAATATATACGGAAACGGATAGGAGAGTTTTAGATATTTTAAATAATTGTGAAAAGTACTTGACCGATATAAATAATGTTTGTGCGCTTGGCTTTTGTGTTTCCAAGGCACATGCGAAGTTTATGTCCGAAAAATTTATAGAAAAGAGGCTAAAATCAGCTGCTTTAACCAGTGATAATTCTCGAGAGCGCGAATTATTATTTACAAAGTTGCAAAAGAAAGAAATTAACTACCTTTTTGTGGTTGATATGTTCAACGAGGGAATAGATATTCCACAAATCGATACAGTGCTCTTTTTACGGCCAACAGAAAGTTTGACAATTTTTTTACAGCAGCTGGGTAGGGGTTTAAGATTGTTCGAGGGTAAAGATTGTTTAACCGTATTGGATTTTGTAGGAAACAGTAATGCAGAGTACGATTTTACACATAAGTTCAAAGCAATGATTGGCAAAACGCATATTGCCATCAAAGATGAAATTGAAAGGGATTTCCCTCATTTACCATTAGGTTGCTCAATTGTTCTTGAGAAAAGAGCAAAAGAAATTATTCTTCGCAATATTGACCAGGCATCTAGGACTGGATTAAATAAGTTGCTACGAAAAATTCGGGAGTTCGGCTCTTCATATACAGAACCCTTAACCCTTTCTAACTTTCTTCTTCTTGAAAATTATACGCTATTTGATATTTTCTCCAAAAAACACACTTGGTATTCACTGTTACGGGAAGCTGGCATAGAAAATAGCCTAGAAATGGTTCTTGAAAAAGAGGTCGCTCGCCTATTAAGAACAACCTGGATAACAACAGATAGTAAGAGTTATTTTCAATCAATGATGGCTATACTAAAAGGAGGTCATGAAAATTTAGAGCAAGCGAATCAACTTCACAGGTTGCTTCTTTTTTATGATATTTTTCAGCAATCTCCACAAAAATTGAAATATAAATCTTCAATTGACGGATTAACTGCTGTATTACTGCAAAACATCATTAAAAATGAGTTGCTTAATTTTTTAGAGGAGCGATTGAAAACAATTGAAACAATTGAAAAGAGAGATTTAAGTGGATTTCAATTTCCTCTATGTCTGCATGGTCGCTTCACTCGAAGTCAAATATTGGTTGCACTTGAATTGAGCTCAGAAAGTTCCATGTCATCCAACCGAGAAGGTGTTGCAGAAAACAAAAATCGAAATATTGAAGCACTTTTTGTAACGCTAGACAAATCAAAAGGTAATTACTCGCCAGCAACCATGTATGAAGACTATGCTATTACTGAAACTCTTTTTCATTGGCAAAGTCAAAACGCAACCAGGCCAGAATCAGAAAAAGGGCAGAGTTATATTCATCATGAAGCTAAGGGAAAAACAATATTACTTTTTGTTCGCGAGCGTAATGAGGATGAAAATGGATTAAGAATGGGGTATATATATTTAGGACCCTTAAAATTTCAATCCTTTACTGGCAGTCAGCCCATGAGTATTACCTGGGAATTATTAAACCCAATGCCTCCGGGTTTATTGAATGATTCCAGAAAGCTGGCGGTTGGATAAAAGTTTACTTTATAAAAGTTAACAATGCCAAATTTTGTAAAAAACCAAAAACACCTTGACTGTCAGATAAAGTACTAGCTATTACAAGCTAAAAAATAATTGATTACCTGATCAAATAGTAATACCTCTTCCAAGTTGCATGTATATTGCGAATTAATTTAATTTTCAGCAAAGAAACTATTAATCGAATTAAGCCACCACTTTTTTTTACTTCGCCACTTCTCGTTTGGTTGGTCTCAATTTTTTGTTGCGCAAAAGTTTTTTGCTTTTTAGAAAATCTGAAATCTTCCTTTCCTCTTCTTTAGTCATTGAAGATTGACCCCCAATGAAATCAACATCAAGTTCTTTTGATTTTTTTTTCATTTCAGAAAATATTTATTGATGAGTTGTAATGCTGCACTAGTATCAATTATCATTACTCGTCCACCAAAGTGGGTCGACCCTAAAGTATCTATATAGTGCTGAACAAGCTGTGTTTTCGAAAAGAATGAAACATTGCCCTCGTCTCCACGCTGAAACGATAATTTACAAGCAAACGCAACCAAGTTACCGGGAACTCCTGCGTAAATTTTAGCCTTTCCCTTGTTGAAGGGTGCATTCTCAACCAAGTGCATGTAAACATGGTCAGATTTTACTTCCAAACTTAACAGACCTTGAATTATTGATTGGTTATTTACAATTGTCAGTTTATAAACATCTCTTTCCGACTATTGCAACTCCATTTTCCAATCAAACTGCCAACAGCTTTTTTTTGTCACCTTCTTTAGATCTTCCGCAGATATGATTTAAATATCAGTCGAAAAGCTGTCCCCTGTTATAACATTTTGAATGCTATTTGTCAGTTTATCTACTTCAAAATTCAACCCTATTTTTCTGTTTTTTTTCACTCTTAAAGATACCAATTATCAGCTAAAATTATCCATAAGATTATATATAATTTCAAGCCGATGTATACTTCTCCTTAAATCCGTCTCATTCAAAGCTAACTATTTCCCTCCCCCTTACTATAGTACTCGAATCATACAGTTTACTACCGGCGAGAAATTTACCAGCAATACCTGTTACTTCTATCAGTCCCAATCTATTTGCCATTCCTCCGGTTTTTCCCGAACTTCATACACCGCCAACAACATCATTATGAAGCGAACGCCTACACTGCTTACAATCAGTCTGATGCTGATTTACTTGCTGCCCTCTACCCTGTCATTTTCACAAGCCAATCGGTCAAATGACTATGCTGCACTGGTTTGGCTGTTCAAAGAGTGGAGGACTTTTGAAAATCCGCCCCTGAGAAAAGGTGCACCGGATTATACCGCCGCAACCTTTTCTAAAAGATTGCCGGCATTCAAAAAATTACAGTCGAGATTACAGAACATTGATACCACTGGCTGGCGTACCGAACAAAAAGTCGATTGGATGCTGGTATGGGCAGAAATGAATGGCTACGATTTTAACCACCGAATATTACAACCCTGGACCAGAGATCCGGCCTTTTATAAAACCATCTGGACCGAACGCAGTGACGTTCCGGCACATGAAGGTCCCACCCATCATGCCATCATCGATACCTGGAAATACACGTTTCCACTCTCCCCCGCAGATAAAAATAAACTCATTGAACAACTCAAAGTAATTGAACCCCTTCATGAACAAGCGAAGCTGAACCTGACAGGAAATGCAAAAGAATTGTGGGTGGCAGGTATCAGGGACATCCAATCTCAAATAAACGATTTAAAGGAATTGCTGGATAAGCCCGGTGTGAAGGAAGACCCAATACTTTCTAAAGAAATAAATCAATCCATTGCTTCAACAGAAAAGCTCGTACAATGGCTGGAAGCTGCCGCTACCAAGAAAACAGGCCCCTCCGGTATCGGAAAAGAAAATTATACCTGGTATGCTAAAAACGTTCACCTCGTTCCATTGTCATGGGATGATCAGGTGATACTGTTGAAAAGAGAACTGGCACGAGCCTGGTCCTCGCTGAAACTAGAGGAACACCGCAACAGAAACTTACCATTGTTGTCTGAGGCAAATACTGCCGTTCAATATGATTCTTTGAATGAAAGATCGGTGAAAAGTCTCATTCAATTCCTGGATCAGCAACAGCTGCTGACCATGAAAAAATATTATGAGCCGGCCCTGCGGGAACACCAAGGAAATTTTATCCCAAAAGAGAAACGGAATTTTTTCACCATCACAATGCATTACGATCCGCGTCCCTTGTTCTCCCATTTTTATCACTGGTTTGAATTGGCGCAAATGGATAATGAGCCACATACTTCCGAAATTCGCCGCGGTCCATTGCTGTACAATATTTTCGATTCGCGCAATGAAGGCATGGCAACGGCAGTAGAAGAAATTTTCATGAATGCCGGACTATACGATGATAATCCACGGGTTAGAGAAATGGTTTATATTTTAATTGCCCAACGCTCGGCCCGTGGATTAGGTTCACTCTATGCCCATGCTAATGAAATGACCATGGAGGAAGCGGGGAAAGTTCATGCTGACTATACGCCCCGTGGCTGGATGAAAACCGAAAAAGAGTTATTGAAATTTGAACAGCACCTCTACATGCGTCAGCCGGGCTATGGCACCAGCTATATCACAGGAAAATACCTCCTGGATGAGGCCATGACAGAATATGCCAGGAAAATGGAATTGTCAGGTCAACCTTTTGCCATCAGGAACTTTATGGACCGTATGAACCAAATTGGTTCTGTACCCACATCATTGGCTGCCTGGGAACTATCCGGTGACAATGGAATTGTAAAAAATGGGAATAAAAAACAATAAAAATTAGATCAGCTATTAAAAAGGTGAAATTCGTGATGAAGGATGGGGTGGTGTATATCAAAGACTGACAATCTGTTTGTTTATCCCATTGGGTTTCTAATAATTAGATTCTTCATCATCAAAATATAGCTGGATTTTTCATTTATAAGGAGATATAGTCTGGGTGAGGCCCTCCATTAGTATACCTTTTTCTTTTTCTGTCAGTACAATAGATGTATTGAGTACAAGATTTAATCGGCTCTAAATTACCTGATCCAATTAGGTATTTATACGCCGTCACATCTTTGTTTCTTTTTTCTATGTAAATTTAATTATGAGAGTTCAAGAAGTAAAATACATAGCTGACTATACGATTAGTATAAAATTTGATGATGGGGTATCTGGAACTATTCAATTAGATGATTTAGTTACGAAAGGCATTTTCAAACCGCTTCAAGACAAAGATAAATTTGCAAAGGTCTATACATCAGGCTATTCGATTGCTTGGTCAAATGAACTGGAAATTGATGCTACTGCTATCTATTCCGATATTACCGGCAAAGATTTTGGAGAAATTTTAATCCGAAATTTACACATGCCCTAAATTAGTTTTTTCTTAGGTGTTATCATTCGTATGTTTTATAGGGACCATAATCCTCCTCATTTTCATACTTTCTATGCTGATTTTGAAGGCATTTTTGATATTGAAAAAAATGAACTTATTGGCGGTGAACTTCCGCCAAGAGTTTTGGGAATTGTAACGGAGTGGACAGCACTTCATCAAGATGAATTATTGGAAAATTGGGAAAAAGCAAGACAGCAAGAAAGTCTTAAAACTATAGCTCCTTTAGTTTAAACATAGTTTTAGATAAGTTACAATTTGGATGATTATAAGCATTTATGCGGCGAATAGCCACTGTTAATCGCCGCATGTTACATGCCGGTTTAGGCGAATTGATCGAGCTTAAAGCCAAAAGAACTACCATCTATTTTTCCGGATACTTCCATTCAGAGATGATTTGTCGTAATTTAAATTCTGAAAAATTCTATCACTATGTCTGCACCCAAAGGTTTGTTTGCCATTTTCTTCGTTGTAGATATTGCCTTCATTCTATACTGGACCATCACTTACTTCCACCTCTTACCGCCGGAATTGCTCTATAGAGATTATACCAATCCAATACTGGTAGATTGGAACTGGTCCTTTTTTCCACTCGATATGCTAATTTCAGCATCCGGACTACTCAGCATCCAACTCTATCGTTCGAAATCTAAAAAATGGGTACTGTTTGCCCTGGTGTCTTTGTTGCTCACCCTGTGTTCCGGCCTCATGGCCATCTCATTCTGGATCTTTCATAAAGATTTTGATTGGGGCTGGTGGATACCTAATCTGTTTCTGCTATTTTATCCGGTTTTTTATTTGAATAAAATGTTTAAAATTCTAACCCTTTAATTTCCTGATTGTTACCTACTCAATCGGTGGGCCAGAGTTGCTTCTTTTGTGAGAAAGGGAAATAAATTTCTTGTGTGCATTAGAACTAGTGTGCCTCTGGAGCATACGTGTAAGAAGTTATTCCTATACTGACTTTTATTCCGTCTGTTACGGAAGAATAACTACTAGCACCCAAACTTATACACATAAAAGCCGGGATTATCTCTCGGCTCAGTACTTCGAATTCCGAGAATGAATGAATACCTCCCAACTCAAAAGAATTGCACCAATAGAGATTGGTGTATAATTTGAAAGGACATCAAATATTGAGGCCGGAAATTAACACCGATCATTAACTACATCCTCCCTGAACTGAAATATTTGCCTCTTCATGTCTTTGATTTCCTTCATCTTCTGTTCCAGGGAAGCTAACTTATCACTCAAAATTTGAAGCTTTTGCTTCTTGGTATATTTTTTATTGTACCAGGCATCCATCATTTGTCCGATCTCCTTGATCGTAAATCCTACCGATTTGGCATCACTTATGAATTCCAGCTTTTCGATGGTGACTTCATCATAATGGAAGTAATTATTTGACTTGACTGTCGCATCCCGTTTACCCTCAATTAATCCGGACTTTTCGTAAAATCGGATGGTATGAATGGATATGCCTGATTTTTTGGATAGTTCACTTATTAACATACCACAAATATAGGGTGTTGAAAAATAAATACCAACCATAGACTATACTCTACTGTTGCCGGATATCAATATCACTGTTAAGTTTGTCTTTTTATCAAACTCAACACCCATGAAACAAACGATTTTAATAACAGGTGCCAGCAGCGGCATTGGAAAAGAAACCGCAAAATATTTTCAGGAGAAGGGATGGAATGTGATAGCTACCATGAGAAATCCGGAAAAAGAAACTGAATTAACAAAACTGGACAATGTCTTGGTGACCAAGCTGGACGTACTAAGCTTGGATTCAATTCAAGCAGCACTGGACCAGGGAATAAAAAAATTCGGAAAAATCGACGTCATCGTAAACAATGCAGGCTATGGTGTGGATGGGGCATTTGAAGCAATGTCGGATGATATCATTGAAAAGCAATTCAATACGAATGTATTGGGGGTTATGCGGGTCACCAGAGAAGCCATCAAATGGATGCGGCCAAACGGTGGCGGAAGGATCATTCAAATTTCAAGCATGGGGGGCAAAATCACATTCCCCCTGTACAGCATTTATCATGCGACCAAATTTGCTATAGAAGGATTCACGGAATCCCTACACTATGAGCTGGCTCAGTTCAACATCCAGATGAAACTAATTGAGCCGGGACCCATTGTCACCGATTTTTATGGCCGGAACAGACAATTCATTCAGCCAACCAATACAAATGACTATAATGGATTTATACAAAAGTTTAATGAGGCAGCTGAAAAGGTAATGAAGGAGGCCGAAGGCCCGAATGTGGTTGCAAAGACAATTTATCAGGCAGCAACAGATAACAATGGTCAAATGCGCTATGCAGTCGGCAAACCTGGTCCGATGCTGCTGAAACTGCGGAAACTACTTTCTGATAAAGCATATTTCTGGATGGTAAGAATAAGTTATAAACTCTAATTGCACAAGCAATACCCTAAATCATTGTAATGACAATTCCATTATTACTGTAATTCAGCACAGACCGTAAAACGCAGCTTCGTTATTATTCCTATACTATATAAATAGCATTGGAGCTTTGTATGCTGGCAAAGAGAGATAAAACCCTCACATACTCCGAGTGCACTCATGCCCACTCGGTAAGCCAAAGACATATCGAATACACGAGCACTTTTGCACGCCTACCAATTTGAGCCCCATTGGAGGTGCTCTTTTTATATATATATGCCTTCATGCTTATTTATTTGTGTTACGTATTCCATTATCTGCCCGGCTTTCAATTTCCGGAAAGACATATCCGTATATGAACCAAATTAATACTGCAAACAAGTATTCGATTTTATCCGCCTATGTGACAATTGTTACAATTGGTGGAAGAAATCAATGCGAGATTTATGTAATGAATGCCAATATAAAAGAACATTGGGAAAATATTTATACTACCAAGCAGCCCAATGATGTTAGCTGGACACAGCAAGTGCCAACAACATCACTGGAGTTTATTCATGCCTACAACATTCCAAAAACAGCGAAGATCATTGATATCGGAGGAGGAGATAGTAAACTGGTTGACTATTTATTGATGGACGGATACAAAAACATATCTGTACTCGACATTTCATCAGCAGCCATAAACAGAGCAAAAAAAAGACTAGGCGATCGTGCAACTGAAGTAAAATGGATAGTTAGTGATATTTTGGACTTTCAGCCAACTGAAAAATATGATGTATGGCATGATAGAGCCGCTTTCCATTTTCAAAAGGAACCCGATAAAATTGATAGCTACCTGAAAATATTACATACAGCTGTGGATGGCATTGTCATCATTGGTACGTTTTCAATTGACGGACCAAAAAATTGCAGCGGCCTGGTAGTAAAACAATATGAAGAAAAGAGCATGATTGAATTATTTGAACAACATTGTTTCAAAAATATCAGCTGTAAGCGGGAAGACCACATAACGCCCGCTGGAGCAACTCAGCACTTTATTTTTTGCAGTTTCATGAAAGAACCTGTTCTGCTAAAAAAAAGAGGTGATCAAATCTGACAAAGACACGGAACACTGGCACTCCTCCACCAAAGAAGAATCAGTGACCTATCTGGCTATCTATGGAGGAACACAACCTACTACATGGACCGAAAAACTATCACAGGAATAGTACGATAGCATTGCGCAAAAACTAAATAAGCAATAAAGGAGAAAAATTACTTAGCCGAAAATCAGAAGCAGGAAGAAAGAACCTTATCAACTTATTTACCCTCTATGAATATTACTTGAACAGGCTATTATAAATAACGGCCTGTTCATCTGTCAGCTCCGCCTTTCTAACCAATCTATACATTGTTCTTCCATTTTTCACTTCAGTTTCTAGTTGCAGTCCGCATTTTTCCAGGTAGTTGGCATAATCAATTTCACGGGTTGTATAAACTAATTCAAACACATCCATGAGCGATCTGCCTGCAGCCTGCTCGCAGGCCTCCTGAAATTCCGCATCTGTGAATCCGCGCTGAAGTTCTTTATAACATTAATTTTACTCATCACTTGCCGAAACTGAAGCCCAGGACCAAAGTGGCTGCTCTGTTGGCTGGCTTACTTTCTTTGTCCATGTAAATGACATCATAAAGACAAGAAATTTTTATTGTAACGCCTTTGGGTTGCATTAGCAGGGTCAATCCCAGCTGCCCGGAACTATAATCCACTTGGCCCGGCAGCAGATCGCCGCTGGAATTCGTTTTTCCTGAGATCATACTGAAGCCCACTGCGGGAACAATACGAAAAGGTTCACTCACCACAGAAGTTTTTTGTCTTTTCTCTTTAGAAGCGAACAGTCGCACCCCCATCAAGTCCATGCTGATCAGGAAATGACTGAAATCTTGAAAATCTGCACCCAAATTGATCTGCATGATATCGGCATTCCCAAAGGTGATACCATATGCGGGGACTCCATTATCGTTCTCGGCATAAAATACGCCAAACCTTCCGTGTTTCTCAGATAGTACAGAGGATGCAATGGTGCTTCCGGTATTGGCGAAACTCTGTATCGCATTCTGCGAAATCTGTGCTTTCTGCTGGCTTTGCTGCCTTTGCAACACCTGATTATAGGCCTCCCTTGCATTGCTGAGGTTTTGATTGATTGCAGCGTTACCCGGATCTAGTTTCAGCGCTTCATTGTACTTGCTAATGGCTTCGCTGTACTTTCCCTGGTTGTAAAGGGTGTTTGCATCATTTGTGAGATTAGCCGCTTGTTGTTTTTCTGAAATACTGTTTGTAGTTGTTCCGGTGTTAGTTGAACTGACACCAGAAGGGTTTATTCCTCCAGTTGTGGTTCTATTTCCAGTTGAGGTTTTGGATGCCGAAGTTTTATTAGTAATACCGGAGGTGCCGGTTGTAGTTGTCTTGCCGGCATTATTTGATTTGACAGTGTTTGCTGTTGAAGTAGTATTGGTATTTCCGGTGTTTGGGATGGTGGAATTCTGGGCCGCTGCTCTTTCCAGTGCATCTATTTTCGCTTTCAGATCGGAAAGCCCGGTACCAACAATACCCACAACTTTATAGCCAACAATCCGGCTGTTGAATCCTTTGGGAGTGGTTACGATGGAGTTGCCTTTTTGGGTTCCAAGTGCCCATGAACCATAAATTGTTGTGGTTTTACCACTACTGTATTCTACAATCACATCCATTTTTACAGCCGTCACTCTTATCGCTTCGATTGCTTTCCATACTTCACCGCCAAACGCGTTGCGGTCGTAGAACTTTCCCCGATACCGAAATCCGTCCTGTGGGTTTGCTTTCATAATGATAATGGGCGTCGAAACTACGGGGTAACGAAAGCCGGCTGAAGAAGTGACATCTTCCACTCTGGCAGCGGGAACAATGGTGAAAACCAGTCCTTCTTCTTCGTGGCGGATGATTTCAGATTCTTGTGCAGATAGGTTCAGCAGTAAAAGGCACAATACTTTAGTGATAAACAGTTTTTTCATAATAATTTTGTGTCGACCCATTAATTCTCGGAAAAAATGGGGTTAAAGTTTGAGACAATTTCGGATTTTTTATAATACCTCCCAAATTTCAGAACAGAGAGAACCCAATAATCATTTCATTGAATCGACTTTCCTTTAAAGTTATACAAAAAAAGAAGCAACGAGCTGATTATCCGCTTGTCAGTCTTTACGAAATGTTTTTCCCTCCCCAATTTTTTGTAGTAAATTGATACATGAAAAAATGACTGACTTCGTTGTAGCGATGGAATCAATACCGACATTTTTCAAGATTCTATACAATCGCCGTATATAGAAAGATAACTAAGCTGATGTAAAAATTTCAAGCCATGAAATACATACTTCTTTTACTGCTATCATTGATTAAATTCAACAACATGAGTGCCGCACAAGAAAAACCAGGTCAGCAGAAGTTTTTAATACATGTTACTACCGGACAAGACAACCCTACTAAAGCGGCTCTTTCATTTTTGGTGGCTAAAACTGCGCTGGAAGAAGGACACCAGGTGAATCTTTTTTTAGCCGGAGATGCTGTATTGCTGCTGAAAGATGAGGTGCTGAATGCCGTGACCGGGTTAGGCACAGGTAAACTTTCAGACCACTATAAGGTTATTGTTGAAAAAGGTGGAAAATTCTATTTGTCCGGCAATTCATCCAAGGCGAGGAACCTAACCGAAGAAGATCTGAAAGGAAAACCCGCCTCTTTCGCATTACCGAATGTATTGGTTAAGCTGGCAGCTGAGTCAGACAAGGTAATCACTTATTAAATAAGTTTTCTGCTCTCATTGAGTGACGTTTCATTTGCCCAATAAAAACTCCAACGGCACCTGCAGACGACTTCTCCAGGATCGTTCTGAATGATCCTGACCCGGCCAGTTGCGGCTCATCCATTGGGAAGTCCCATATCCTTTGTTGTTCATGATGCTGTCAACCTGCTTTTGAAGAGAGGCATACATCGCATCGAGCGTTTCTGTACCATGGTCAAAATAAATGCGGTGCTTACCCCGAGAAGGGAGACTCTTTTTTAGATACGCAAAAAAAGCACCGGGCACCGGGTTATTATCCATTGAAAACAATCCGGGCCAGTGTGTAGATAAGCAGGCCGCACCGGCAAATACATCGGGATACTCACACAGTGCATACAAAGAAATCAAAGCACCCATGCTGCTTCCCATCAAAAAAGTATGGGCCCTGTCTTTTCGTGTTGCATAGGCGCTGTCAATGAAAGGCTTTAACTCGCTCACCAAAAACTTCAGGTACTGGTCCGAACAAATCGATATTCCATTAAAAATAGATTGCCCACCCATCCGATAACCACTGTATATCTTTTCCCGATCAGCATCCGACAATGACTCAAATGGTTTTTGTGGAAAATATTCTGCATGCCTGCTTTTATCTCCATTCCAAATGCCTACGACAATACATTCCTGTATTTTTCCTTGCTGCTCCAGTTCGGTGATCACTTCATCCACACCCCATTCTTGCTTGTTCCAGGTGTTGGTGCTATCAAACAACATTTGTCCGTCTTGCATGTACAAAACAGCATACCGTTTCTTCGGTGTATATGAAGCCGGCAGCCAAACATCAACATTGCGGGCACCTACGAAGGCAGAAGGGAATTTTTCATGTCGAACGACACGGCCCCCGGAGGGTTGGGGTAGCTGGGCATGCAAAGATCCCAATGACAGTATTCCTAATAAAAATACTGTCTTTCGAAAGAGTGTATTCATGAAAATGAAGATAATTCAAGCTACAGCAGCACACAAAACTATTTTTTAATAGGAACACCCAACAGTGCTCATCAATCAATGTCGTCCCTATTGAATAATTTGATAATTTTAAACCAATTGGAATAAAATTATGATTGACCAATCGTCGTTTTTTATTTTGACTTCATGAACTGTGCTTCGCTATCCTCCATCACCCTGAATAAACTATGATGCAACCGGATAAATATTATGGTAATTCTTACCGCATGGAGCAAACCATGCGCTGGTTCGGACCGAATGATCCGGTTCAACTCTCCCACATCAGACAAGCAGGTTGTACCGGCATAGTCACAGCCCTGCACCATATTCCCAATGGTGAAGTATGGAGCATTCCCGAAATAGAAAAAAGAAAAAATGAAATCGAAGCAGCAGGCCTTAGCTGGAGTGTAGTGGAAAGCGTTCCTGTGCATGAAGCCATCAAAACACAAACCGGGAATTTTCAACAGTACATCGAAAACTATCAATCCTCTATTCGCAACCTGGCATCCTGTGGCATCAAGAACATCACTTATAACTTCATGCCGGTGCTGGACTGGACACGAACCGATTTGAGTTATGAAGTGGAAGATGGCAGCCGCGCACTGCGATTTGAAAAAGCCGCCTTCATTGCCTTTGATCTCTTCATCCTCCAACGGAAGAATGCTGCTGCAGATTATACCTCCGATGAAATTGAAAGGGCCGCCCAAAGATTCCAGGAAATGAGGGCAGCAGAAAAAGAACAACTACAAAAAAATATCATTGCGGGATTGCCCGGCAGTGAAGAAAGCTTTACGATACAACAATTTCAGCAGGCACTGGATGCATATTCCAACATCAACGCCGAAAAACTGCAGCAGCACCTGATTTATTTTTTACGGGAAATTATTCCGGTAGCAGACGAATGTAATGTCGTCATGAGCATTCACCCGGATGATCCGCCCTACGCTATCCTGGGCTTGCCAAGAGTGGTAAGCACAGCCAAAGACATCGAGGCTTTGATTCAGGCAGTGCCTTCAACCAATAACGGACTCTGCTTCTGCACCGGTTCGTATGGAGTAAGAAAGGACAATGACCTGCCCGCCATGATCCGTCAGTTCGGCGACCGAATCCATTTCATTCATTTAAGAAGTACTACCA
This sequence comes from Chitinophagaceae bacterium, assembly GCA_020403455.1. Lineage (GTDB taxonomy): Bacteria > Bacteroidota > Bacteroidia > Chitinophagales > Chitinophagaceae > Sediminibacterium. The sequence goes on along the minus strand of JADBXP010000014.1, from coordinate 21,945 downwards.
GCAATGAAGACGGTGATTTCTTTGAAGACAATCACCTCGAAGGTGACGTCGATATGTATGCCGTGATCCGGGAACTGGTTGCGGTGATGCAAAAAAGAAATGTCTGCTTACCGATGCGACCCGATCATGGTCATCAAATGCTAGATGACTTGAACAAAAAAACCAATCCCGGCTATTCAGCCATCGGCAGATTGCGGGGACTGGCAGAACTCCGCGGACTGGAATTGGGAATAATCCGGTCATTGCATCAATAATCTGATTATTTTTATCTTATACAATCACGGCAGCACCTGTAACTGCACATTTACCATAAAAGAAGGTATGAGACCATTCCTGGATGATGATTTTTTACTGAACAATGAAACTGCGAAGGCCTTATACCATCAATACGCCAATGACCTTCCCATCATTGATTACCATAACCACTTATCTCCCGAAGCCATTGCACAGGATGTAAACTATGAAAACATCACCCAACTATGGCTCAATGGCGATCATTACAAATGGAGAGCCATGCGTGCCAATGGAGTGGATGAAAGTTACATCACCGGCAATCGCTCTGACCGCGAAAAATTCGAACAATGGGCTCGTACCGTTCCCTATACGCTGCGCAACCCCTTGTTTCACTGGACCCACCTGGAACTGAGACGTTACTTTGGCATCACTGAACAGCTGAATGAAAAAACAGCGAACAGTATATATGATCAGATCAATGCATTGCTCTCATCAAAAGAGTACAGTGTAATAGGATTACTGGAGAAGATGAAAGTCCGGCTGCTCTGTACAACCGATGACCCCATTGATAGTTTAGCGCATCACCAAACCATTCGACAACAAGATGGTCCCATTCGGGTGCTGCCTGCATTCAGGCCCGATAAAGCAATGGAGGTCGAAGATGCCTCCCAATTTAATAGCTACCTACAAAAATTAGAAGCTGCCGCGGATGTCTCCATTGGTACTTACGGAGACTTTCTGAAGGCTTTGAAAAAGCGACATGCGTTTTTTGTTGCCAACGGATGCTCTGTCAGCGATCATGGACTTGAATCCATCGTTGCGGAAGATTATCGTGAACAGGAAATAGTTGCCATCTTTCAACAAATCAGGAATGGCAAGAACCTTAGCAGGGAAGAAAAAGACAAATTCAGATCTGCCATGCTCATTCAGTTTGCCGAATGGGATTGGGAAAAGGGATTTGTACAGCAATACCACCTCGGAGCCATGCGCAACAACAATACCCGCCGTTTACGGGAACTGGGTGCTGATAGCGGCTGGGACAGCATAGGAGACTTTTCACAAGCAAGGGCTTTATCAAAGTTTTTAAACAAGCTGGATAGCAACAATACGCTCACGAAAACAATTCTTTACAACCTGAATCCTGCCGACAACGAAGTTTTTGCCACCATGATCGGAAATTTCAACGATGGAAGTATTGCCGGCAAAATTCAATGGGGCAGCGGCTGGTGGTTCCTCGACCAGAAAGATGGCATGACGCGGCAACTTAATACCCTCAGCAATATGGGACTGCTAAGCCGCTTTGTAGGCATGCTCACCGATAGCAGAAGTTTCCTTTCCTTTCCCCGACACGAATACTTCAGAAGAATTCTTTGTAACCTGTTGGGGGAAGATGTAGAAAAAGGAGAACTCCCCGATGATATGCATTGGATAGGAAAAATAGTACAAGACATTTGCTACCACAACACCCGGAATTATTTTAATTGGCAGGAGGTAACGCCGAACAGCTAAAGTAGCCAACTGATACAATGATGGACAACAGCACCTCAACGAATACCCAATCACCCTCTTCCGGAAGCAAATTATCCGGGAAGGGAAAAATTCTTTGTTGGGGAGAACTGTTGCTGCGCCTTTCACCCGAACTGCAGGGGCAATGGATAGCCAACCACTCTTTTTCGGCACACATAGGTGGAGCTGAATTGAATGTTGCCAGGGCATTGGCTCGCTGGAATGTGCCCACCAAATATTTTACTGCTTTGCCCGATAATTTTATTACTGCAGAAATTTGCCGGCAACTGGAGGCTGAAAACATTGACATTTCGTCGGTTGCAGTACAAGGTAACCGGCTGGGACTTTATTATCTTCCCCAGGGAACTGATTTGAAACAGGCAGGTGTTATATATGACCGGGCACACTCTGCATTTGGAGAACTGCAACCCGGAAGCATCAACTGGGATGAAGTATTGGAGGGATGTAGCTGGCTGCACTGGAGTGCAATAACGCCCGGACTGAATGCGCAACTTGCAGCAGTTTGTGCAGAAGCCATCAGTGCAGCAAAGAAAAAAGGAATGACAATCTCTGTTGACCTGAACTATCGGTCATTGCTGTGGCAATACGGTGTTGTTCCTTCAGAAGTCATGATACCACTGGTACAACAATGCGATGTAGTGATGGGAAATGTATGGGCAGTAGAAAAATTGCTTGGAATTTCATCGCCCATCCGGGAAAGCAAGGGACATTCGCAGGAAGACCTGGTAAGCGCTGCCGGAGAAAGCATGCGGGAATTACATCGCTCATTTCCCGGCTTACAACACATCGCCTATACTTTCCGTTTAGATTCCAGTTATTTTGCTGTACTGTATCATCCTACTGCACTTACAACATCATCTACCTACCCCCTAGAGCAAGTTCGCGATCAGGTGGGTAGCGGTGACTGCTTCATGGGAGCATTGATATATGGTATAGTACAAGAGTCAGAACCGGCGCAGATCATCAACCGGGCTGCAGTAGCTGCAGTCGGGAAAATGCAGGAAATAGGTGATGCAACGAAACAAACAATAGAGTCGATCGAGCATAAAATAATTGGGATATGATAAGCATTGCTTCAACAGCAGAAATTCTGCGACACCAAAAGATTCTTCCACTTTTTTATCATTCAGATCAAGTTATCTGTACAGGAGTTGTAGAATCGCTGTATGCAGGAGGAATAAAGATGGTCGAGTTCACGAATCGAGGTGAGCAGGCGCTATCCAGATTCAGGGAATTGCATCAGTTGCGAAAAGAGAAATTTCCCAAAATGATCTTGGCTGCAGGAACGATCCGATCTTCAGAGGATGCAGAGGCCTATCTTAACGCCGGTGCTGATCTGCTGATCAGTCCGTTTTTTGATGAAGGCGTAGCGGAAATAGCTAAGAAGTCGGGAGCTGTCTGGTTACCGGGTTGTATGACGCCAACAGAAATTCACAAGGCTGCATCAGCAGGAATCAATATAGTAAAGCTGTTCCCCGGAAATCTTTTAGGTGCTGAATTTGTACAAGCGGTGCGCCCTCTTTTTCCGGAAGTACAATTCGTTGTAACAGGCGGCGTTGAGCCAACAGTAGCCGGAGTTGAACATTGGTTGCAGGCCGGCGTTCTGGCAGCAGGACTGGGAAGCAAACTCATCAGCAACGAATTAATGGAACAGCAGCAGTTTAACCGGCTGGAAAAAAATGTTGCCGAGCTACTACACCAACTACAAAAGAAATAATGTATCGGGAAAGCATACGCGATGAAAAATAAAAAAGTAGGCTACCGGTGGACGATTTGTTTGTTGCTATTTTTTGCTACTACTATCAACTATTTAGACAGACAAGTACTCAGTCTGTTGAAGCCATCACTAGAAGAACAATTCGGTTGGAGCAACAGTGATTATGCGAATATTGCCTCTGTTTTTCAGCTAGCCTATGCCCTATCTATGCTATTCGCCGGTCGTTTCATCGATCGGCTGGGAACCAAATGGGGGTATGGGTGGGCCATCATACTCTGGTCGTTGGGAGCGATGATGCATGCGTATTCGATTCCTATCGGACAAACCATTACAACTGTATTGGGATGGGCAGGTATAGTTTTAGCACCTGTAAGTATTTTGGGGTTCATGATATCCAGGGCTGTTCTGGGGATAGGAGAATCAGGTAATTTTCCTGCAGCCATAAAAGCTACGGCTGAATATTTTCCCAAGAAGGAACGATCATTCGCAACAGGCATTTTCAATTCGGGAGCCAATGTAGGTGCTATTTTTGCGCCCCTCACTGTTCCCTGGATAGCAACTCAATGGGGTTGGGAATCTGCATTTATCATTATTGGATCCATTGGTTTTATTTGGTTGGGTTTCTGGCTTATCTATTATGAGCGGCCCGAGAAACAATCACGTCTATCTCGTGAAGAACTGGAATACATCAATAGCGACCAGGAAGAAAATACTTCCACCCCACAAGAAGAAAAAAAGATACCCTGGTTTCAACTACTCTCCTACCGGCCAACCTGGAGCTTCGCTGTTGGAAAATTCCTCACCGATGGCGTATGGTGGTTTTTTCTCTTCTGGCTTCCTGCCTATCTCAAAGATCAGTATGGCATGACAGGTGTATCGATCATGCTTCCATTAACTGTACTGTATAGCATGACCATGATCGGTAGTATTGGTGGTGGCTGGCTGCCCGTTTATTTTATTCGAAAAGGATTAGCTCCCTATGACGGAAGAATGAGAGCTATGTTTTATATAGCAATGATACCGCTGGTAGTATTGGCAGCACAATACCTCGGAAGCATCAGTTATTGGATGCCTGTATTATTGATTGGCATTGGTGCTTCCGCGCACCAGGCATGGAGTGCCAACATATTCACTACCGTAAGCGATATGTTTCCCAAGTCAGCCGTTGCATCTGTTGTAGGTATTGGCGGAATGGCGGGGGGACTCGGAGGAGTGCTGATTACAAAAACAGGGGGAGCGCTGTTCGACCATTATAAATCGCTGGGGCATATTGAAACAGGATATACCATCATGTTCACTTATTGTGCCATTGCTTATCTGATTGCCTGGATGCTAATGAAAACACTGGTACCCAGGTACAGACCTGTTGCAAAAAATCATTGGAGATCTTCTTGACGAATCAGTTGATTTCCCGCTTTACATTCCAGATAAATCAGGCAACTAATCACCAGCGATTCGAGGAGAAAAAAAAGAAGTAAGAAAAGTTCCAATCTGCTGAAATAATAAAAGATTACTATAAAAACTGCCAACAGGTAGCTACCATTCAAAATAGCAAGAAGGCGAAGATATCGGCTATGGTGTCTTTTCAGCAGCCAACCAGAAGTCAGTGAAAATGCAGATAAAACGAAAGCAACCCCAATGAGTGTATAAACGATAGTAGGGGGAAGTCCGTTGGTCAACTGAAAGAAACAGTGTAGTACAAGTAGCAGTGAAGCAGAGAGTAGGGCTCCAATTCCATCTATCAGGAAAAGAAGTGCAGGGCGAGATAAAAAAATGTTGATGGCTTGTTGCAGAAGTGATGATTTCATAAAAAAATCAGAGCCCGCTCGGGGAACTTATCTGAATCCGCAGCCAATGATTTCAATAAATTACTTCACCACATCACTCATATTGGCCCCTATGAGTTCAGCATTGGTAAGATCTGCATTGGTGATATCGGCATTCGTTAGATTAGCGCCTGCAAGATTCGCGCTGTGGAGAATGGCTCCGCGAAGAATGGAATCAGAAAAGTTTGTGCTGCTTAAATCTGCATTGCTGAAGTCTGCACGAAACAAGTAAGCACCGGTTAGATTGGCGCCGGTTAAATTCGCACCGGTTAAATTCGCGCCGCGAAGATCTACATTGGTAAGGTCAGCATTAGACAAATCAACATTGCTGAGATTAGCCGCATGCAAAATGGCTCCTTTCAAGATTGCGCCTGAAAAACTAGCTCCTCTCAAATCAACTTTACTCAGATCGGCCCGGAATAAATAGGCCCCGGATAAATTGGCACGGGTCATGTTGGCCTGGGTCAGGTTGGCTCCGCGAAGGTCAGCACGTTCTAAAATCGCACCTTCCAAATTGGCACCTTCGAGATTAGCCCTTTCAATCACCGCTCCTGTAAGGTCGGCACCACAAAGACTGGCTTCCGCCAGATTCGCTTTGGTGAGATTGGCTTCACATAGATCAGCTTCGGTGAGGTCAGCAGCAAACAATCCGGCATCCACTAATCTTGCACCTTGCAAAAGAGCACCTGCCAGTATCGCTCCATCCAGATTGGATTTGTCTAGATTGGCCCTGGTGAAATCCAGGTTATTGAGGTTCAGATCTGCGAGATTAACTCCCCTCAGATTGAGGCCATGCTGTGCCATTGCAATCAGATTGATAACTCCGGCCCTTGTAAAATCACTCATTTGACTGATAATTCAATTCGATGAAAAAAGACCTGCGGCCTAATCATTAGGCCAGCCGGCAGAAAATTCAAAGGAATTGGATTTTAAACGAGCTTCAGAAACTTAATGCCATTGACTTTCAGGCACTTATGAGTACAATACTTGGGGGGAACAACACACCTCTAAATAACTGTACCTACATGCAAATTATTGTTTTTATTGATACAATAATTTTTCAGGAAAATATTTTTTAAGGAATAGACGATGAATTTCTACCCCCGAAAGATAAATTACTTGCAATGATGAGCCTTCGCCTTCGGTACTTTATCAGGTATATCAATAAGGCAATGATTCCCATTAGTAGACATAACAAACACAGGTAAAGCGGATGGAGTTTGCGGAAGAAAACCATGATTATCAGAACCATACTGCTTCCAGCCCATCCCCAGACAGGTAATTTTTCGATACTTTGCGTTGGTTGTGGCAGGTTTTCCAAGGCAGGCTCCACCCATAAATACTGTAGTTTATCTCCCTCCCAAATTGCCAGATAGATTGCTGCCAATAACATCAAACCGGAAACTATATCGGTTCCGGAAAAATGATAGGAATAGGTAAGTATAAATATGTTTAGAATGATGGGTAAATAGATAACCACTCCCAATCTGGCAAATCGCTGGGTAACCAATAAAATTCCGGCTATCATCTGTGACCAGCCAATAAAGCTCCAATAAAGAGGTGAATGAATAAAACTAGCGAAAGCATATGAGGTGAATCCGGGAGGCAGTCCTTTATCTAACTGTTCAACATCGAATAAGGGTATGATTTTGCCCATCACAAATGCAGCAACAACGAAAGCTGCGCCAATCAAATAGCGCAAATAAATCGTAAATAGCTGCAAGAGCTCTTTTGACTTCAAAAAGTGTAGCAGTTCAAGTAACTTTTTCATACCTCGTAAAAAATAAATTCTTGCTGATCAACTTAATCATTGCCGATATATTGAAATTAGCCAAATCAATACATGATAAGATGCACTAAATGATGAGAGGAAAGATTGAAAAGAAAAAAGACCAAAAATACTTAGGAATGGCTACGGACAGAAGGACGCAATTCCCACTTATTGCTTCACTACCGATATGCTCATCTGGTGCCTGTCGGCTATCAATGTAATGATATAGGTACCTGGCAACCAGGAGGAAACATCTACGCGGTGTTGGTGTTCACCTGTCTGACGAAGTCCTTGATTACTAATCGCTATGGTCTTTCCCTGCAGATCAGTTACCCGAATATGTACGCGTGCGGCCTGTTGCATTCGGTACTTGATCAATGCTTCCTGCTGCAATGGATTGGGAAATACTTGTAGTGCCTGCACTGCTGAAATGAGCGGAGGTGTTGAAATGGAAGTGGGAAGTATTGTTGCTGAAAAAGTATTGGATACCGGACTTTCATTGTGGAGTCGATCAAGTGCAGTGACTACATAATAATAGGTATTTCCCGGAGCGGCTTCATCCACATATCTAAGTGTATCCACCGGAGAAATAAATCTGATCAGGGATGCGTCGGCGATATTTACCGGTGTCTGTGTGGAACGGTACACTACATACTGTCTTGCCTTGTCCAGTTCAACAGATGTTGCCGGTGGTGCTGTCCAGCTCAGGCTCACCGATGTTCCAATAACATTTCCTGACAATGCTGAGGGAGATTGGGGAGCTATGTTGTCTTTCCAGCTCATGGCAGGCAGTAAACTAGGTCTTGCAAAATAGTTGTTGCGCAGCGAGTCCCTAAAACCGTTAGGATTGGTCAGAATATTAGCCGCTCTGAAAAATACCGAGCCACTGAAATTGTTATTCGACCGATTCAATTGTATCTGTGCGGGAATTTGTCCGGGATTGTTCCAATTTGGATCGCTGTCTACATTGATCTTGTAGGCAGCCATACCGCTGTACAAATGTCTTCTTCCTCCAAGCGCATTCCACCAGGGTACTAATACGGAATAGTTGGCTGCACTCAAACCAATGCTCCAATAAATTTGTGGCACCAAATAATCTATCCAGTCATTCTGCATCCATTTTCTGCTATCGGCATATATTGCGCTGAAACTTTGTAAGCCGGTCGTCGCAGAGCCACCGGTTACTGAACCGGCATTGGCCCAGATGCCAAAGGGAGAAACCCCAAACTTCACCCAGGGCTTGACCGCGCGCACACTATCATAGGTTCGCTTGATGATGGTGTCTATATTCGCTCTTCGCCAATCATTTCTGCCGGTGGTTGTATTGGGAAAACCGCGGTTGTGTTGTGCAAATGTAGCATCATCATTGAAGGGAGTTACGCCCGTTCCGGGCGGATAGGGATAGAAATAATCATCGTAGTGAATACCATCTACATCGTAGCGGCGCAGCACATCCATCACTACCCTGATAACATAATTCGGCACTTCGGGTATGCCGGGATCGAGAATGCGCAGGGATCCCTGTGCCAATAATAGGTCGGGGCGTTGGCGGGCTATGTGGTTGGGTGAAAAATTATTGATGTTACCAAAGTTGGAAACTGCACGATAAGGATTGAACCAGGCATGGATCTCAAGGCCTCTTTTCCTACATTCTTCAATGGCAAATTGCAGGGGATCATAGACAGGGTTGGGCCCGGCCCCCAGGTTGGAGGTAGAGAAAATATCTGCCCAGGGCTCGATGGAACTTACATAAGCAGCGTCACATTGGCTTCTTACCTGAAAGAAAACCGTATTGATGCCGGCTGATTTCAATTGATCCAGCAAGGCAGTCAGCTCTGTACGTTGCTGTGCCGGCGTTAAGGAACGGGAGGAAGGCCAATCGAGATTGGAAACTGTAGAAATCCAACTACCGCGTAATTCTCTTTTGGGTGTTTGGGCCGGAAGAGTTAGCGATACAACAAGAAGTAGAAATAAAATTATGAAAAGCCGCATGAAATCCTATTATATTGCAATATACATGAATAAAAAACAATATGATTTCTGCTCTGTGGTTTAAAAAAATTCCTTTCTTTCTGCTGGCAATGATGATCAGTTTTTCGCTTTCGGCTCAAAAGGAAGATCCCTATGTAAGGTTGGCGAAAATAGATGTTGATCCGGTGCAACTGGAAAGGTACCTTGAATTTTTAAAAGAGAACATGGAAGCCTCTCTTAAAAAGGAACCCGGGGTATTGTCAATGTATGCGGTGGCTGAAAAAGAACGACCCCATCAAATCCTAATCATTGAGACGTATGCCAGCAAGGCAGCTTATGAAACGCATATTCAATCTGCCCATTTTCAAAAATACAAGCAGGGAACTCTTGCTATGGTCCGTTCCTTAGACCTAAGGGATGTAGTACCGCTTGGAGGCACCTCTCCGAAGAAAAAATAATCAACCCAATACGAGTAATCGTCTTATTCCTTCCGTTGCTTCCTCTTCGCATACCATTTCTTTTTGTATAACACTGTTGATGGCCTGCTGCTTTAAGCATAACCAATCATTTTTGTTTGCAACTATGTTGCATTTAATAAAAAAGGACTAATTTGCAACATCATTGCAAATACATAGTGTATGATTATACTCAATAATGTCAGCAAATCCTTCAAGGGTATCCCGGCGGTAAAGAACCTCAGTCTTCAAATAACAGAGGGCGAGATATACGGATTGCTTGGCTCCAATGGTGCAGGAAAGTCAACCACCCTGAACATGTTGCTGGGTTTTCAGCAGCCAGACCAAGGGAAAGCATTTATCGATGGCCTGGATACCTCTGCGCATGTTAAAGAAGTCAGGTCGCTGATAGGGTATATTCCCGAAAGTGTAAGCCTGTATCCTTATTTGACGGGAATGGAGAATCTCGCATATTTCTGTAAAATCTCCGGGAAAAAATATGCAGACCAAGAATTGGCGGGTTTTCTTACTGAATGTGGCTTAGACACAAATGCACACCACAAAAGAACAGAAACATATTCTAAAGGTATGCGCCAAAAGGTTGGAATTGCGATTGCTTATGCAAAAAACGCCAAGGTGTATATTTTGGATGAACCTGCCAGCGGTCTGGATCCGGTTGCCAGCAATGAGTTGTCGACCCTACTTGGCAAACTGGCTTTGAGGGGAGCTACCATTGTGATGGCGTCACATGATCTTTTCAGGGTGAGGGAAACCTGCACCCGTATTGGGATAATGAAGAAAGGGACCCTGGTTAAAGAAATGGCAGCTGCCTCAGTTTCAGCCACCGAATTAGAAAATATCTATTTGGCTTACATGCAAGACTAAATCAGGCAACATGAAAACGATTGTAGCAAACGAATGGAAAAATTTGGGGAGAGATAAGGGGCTGCTGGTAGCTTCGGTTTTTTTTGCAGCGGTGCTGATAGCTGTTTCAATTATTTCTGTCAAAGAGGTGAAGCAGTCAAAAGAAAATCAGCAAAAAGCACAACAGCACATGCGCGAAAAATGGGAGGCCATCGACTCCATGAATGCCCATTCTGCAGCTCATTATGGAACCTATTTATACAAGCCTGTTACGGCCATTGGAAATTTTGATGAAGGTGTCTATAACATAACGGGTAAAGTATTGAGAATAGAGGGCCATGTTCAAAATGAAATTGTTTATTCGGAAGCATCGCAGTCCTTACTAATGTCAAAGTTTGGAAAGCTGAAAAGCTCACTCATTCTTCAGTACATCATCCCGCTTCTATTGATCTTCCTCGCATTCAACAGCATGAGCAACGAAAAAGAATCAGGCAGGGTCAAACTCCTGTATTTACAGGGTGCGACCACTGCACAATTGATCATTTCAAAATCAATTGCAATCTGGATATATGGAATACTACTCCTGTCGATTACCTTTTTCGTACAACTGCTGTCCCTGCCGCCAGACTATGACCAGACACAAAGACTGCTACTACTTTTTGTCGTCTTTGCGCTTTATTACTATATAATAGTCATAGGCACTATTTATTTATCGGCTAAACTAAAAAACAATACTGCAGTTCTTACAATGTCCTTAGCAGGGTGGATGCTTTGGACAATTTTTCTTCCTAAAATTCTTGGCAACACGAGTGAAAAGGCCTTCCGGCTTCCGAGTCGACAGGCCTTTCAGACTGCTATGCAAGAAGATCGGGCAAAGGGAATAGATGGGCACAATCCTTCAGACAAAAGAGAAAAAGAATTAAAAGAAAAAGTTCTCAAAGAATACAATGTTACCGACGTAAAGGACTTGCCCATCAACTATGATGGAATCAGAATGCAAGCAGACGAGGAGTATGGCAACCAGGTATGGGATAAACATTTCGGTAACAACTATACCCTCCTTAAAAAACAAAAAACATTTTATCAGCTCTCCGGTATCATTAATCCATTCATTTCATTACAAAATCTGAGCATGGGTCTATGTGGAACAGACATGTACCACCATGTTCATTTTTTGCAACAGGCAGAATTATACAGAAGGAATTTTATAAAAATGCTGAATGATAGACATGCTTTTGGCGGGTCGAAAACCGGAGAATGGGAATGGACCGAAAACAATGAATTTTTTAAGTCTATAAAAGATTTTGAGTACAGAAATCCTGCTCTGGGGTCACTATTGGAATCTTACCGGATTGATCTGCTCTGCCTCATAGGCTGGGCTGCTCTGATTACCACCATCGTACTTTTTAAAGAAAAGAAAAAAGAATATGTATGAGTCTGATAGCATCATCTATTAGAAGTGAAAATATACACTTTAAGAGAAATCCATATAAAATTGGCGCTCTCATATTATTTTTTGTGGCAGCTATTTATGGTCTTCAAAACGGTTATACTCTATATCAAACCCAGACAGAAGAAATTGAAAAAATCAAACTAAAAAACAAGAAAACAAGCGATCAGGTTGTACAATGGTTCGCAGAAGGAAAGTCAGGTCCCGAAAATCGTCCCTGGGTAAATATTCGAGAGCCCTATTGGTCACTATGGTATACGCCCTCCCCGGTATGTAAAAAACCCTCCAGCCTGATGCCTTTTAGCATCGGACAAGCAGAGCAATTCGGCTATTACAAACAAGTTACCAACCGGAGTACGCCCTATGATGGAGATCTTGCAGAAGAAATTGCCAATCCCGAGAGGCTTGCCATAGGTACACTTGACTTCAGTTTTGTCATTTTGTTCTTACTACCAGCCATATTACTAGTACTGCTTTTTAACATAGGAGGTTTGGAAAAAGACCTTGGATTCGAGCAACTAATTTTTCTCAGCGTAACAGACCATAAGATCTGGATACTCGGAAGGTATCTATATTACTTAATAATCATAGTAGCAACTATCCTACTCACTGCACTGCCCTACGCCTTACTAACGAAATCTTTGTTACAGGATCCCGGTAAGATGTTTCACTTTTTTCTGTACACTTTTTTATACGTTGTAAGCTGGATGGCAATTTTCTTTATAGTCAGCGTTGCCTTTTCAGGCAGTAAAAACATTTCGATTGTAATGGTTGCCTTGTGGCTCACATTGACTGTTGTACTTCCCGGCACAACACATCAACTCACAACACTCAACTATCCGGCAACATATATGACGGAGCTACTCGATGCCAAAAGAGAAGAAGCAGATAAAATAAGTGAATTACCCAAAGAAAAAATAAAAAATCTTTTAATAGCCAGCTTTCCCGAGTTAAGAAACTCACTTCATTATTCAGATACTACCATAGATGAAGAGATCATTAATAATTCAGTAAGCTATCTTGTCAATAATATGATGAAGGAAACCACCCGAAAAATTGAAGTATTGCATGAAGAAAAAAACTCCTTTATCAGAAAAATGTACTTGATAAATCCGGTTGGGTTTTTCCAAAACAAACACAATGGAATCGCAGACACTGACTACTATTCCTTTCAGTTATTCAGAAATAAAATTCAAAATAGAATTAATAAAAAAGTAAGCCTCATGGCTAGCGAAAGCTGGAACAAAGTTGTCGTTGATTCCGTCAGATACCAACACTATCTTAAAGAACTAAATGACTAAAGTTTGTCTTATCTATAAATTTTTCAATGAACAACAGCTATTCAAGAATTAAAAAAGCAGATATAATAGGCATTGCCGGCTCGTCACTCTGCATTGTCCATTGCCTGGGTATTCCGATGCTTACCACATTTAGCTTTGGAAGTAGCGAAACCCCGGGGGTAAAATATTTTTTCATCTTACTCTCCTTTTTATCTATTTATAAATCAATAGAAAGAGGACAAAATCAAAAATTAAGTTTCTTCTTACTCTCCTCATTTGCCGGCTTTTTATTTTCATCACTTTTTGAGGAAGAATTCGGATGGCTACATGAGGCAGGTATCCTTTTCTCCCTTCTCATAATCACAGGTCATGTCATAAGCATCCGGTCATGCAAAAAATGTAAAAATGAAGAATTGTAAGTTCCTTTGTTTCATTCTACTTATTGCTATTGAGCTTTGTTTCCTTCCAGCATGTAAACAACAATCCATAGCAACTTCATCTGTAGTTACAGGTAATAGTTATTGGAAAAAAGAAAATGCGCTCCGGTTTCTTGTAGTTGGTGATTGGGGTAGAAATGGTGAGTATCATCAAAAAGATGTGGCCGATCAAATGGGAATCGAAGCAAAAAATACCTCGGCAGCATTCGTTATCAGTACAGGCGACAATTTTTATCCGGATGGGGTGATCAGTACATCCGATCCTCAGTGGAACAAGTCCTTTGAGGATATATACAACAGCTATAGCCTTAATATTCCCTGGTACACCTGTTTCGGAAACCATGACTACCGGGGTAGCATCCAGGCACAACTTGACTACAGTAAAATAAGCAGAAGATGGCGAACCACAGAGCGCTTTTATAGCTTTGAAAGAACCATACCCAACTCTACCAGCAAAGTACTTTTTGTTGTCATTGATACCAACCCTTTTGATAGAACGCTCAATAGAAATTCACACAGCGACCTTGGTAAGCAAGATACTTTAACACAAATAAATTGGCTAAAAACCACCTTACAAAATTCATCTGCTGATTGGAAAATAGTAATTGGTCATCATCCGCTTTTTACTACCGGCGTAAGAAAAGGTCTACTTCAAGATGTCAGACAATCGCTACAACCCATATTTGAAGAACATAAGGTGCATGCCTATTTTGCCGGACATGAACACGATCTTCAACACCAAAAGCCCTCAGGATATACCCACTATTTTGTCAGTGGCGCCGGTAGTGAGAAAAGACCAGTGACCAGCGAAATACCACAAACTAAATTTGCGGCTTCAGATCACGGATTCATGAGTGTAATTCTGCAAAAAGACACACTTCATCTAAGAGCAATCAATTATCAAGGCATTGAATTATACAAAACCTATATTACCAATTAATCATGAAAACAGGTAGTAAACTTCCCGTAACAGTTTTAAGCGGCTTTCTTGGAGCAGGAAAAACAACGCTCCTGAATCATATCCTCCACAACAAGGAAAATATGAAGGTAGCTGTAATTGTCAACGACATGAGCGAGGTAAACATTGACGCCCAACTCATAGAAAATGAAAACATTCTTTCAAGAACAGAAGAGAAACTTGTTGAACTGAGCAATGGCTGCATCTGTTGTACCCTGAGGGAAGACCTAATGCAGGAAGTAGAAAAGCTGGCCAAAGAAAAAAGATTCGATTACCTGATCATTGAAAGCACGGGCATCAGCGAACCTGTACCCGTAGCACAAACTTTCTCTTTCATCGACGAAGAAAACGGAATAGACCTGTCGCAATTCAGCTATATCGACACAATGGTCACTGTAATTGACTGCCTTAATTTTTTCAATGACTTCGGTACCAATGAGCTGCTGAAAGACAGAAACCTTAGTAATATGGAAGGAGATTACAGAACAATTGTTAATCTGCTCACGGATCAAATTGAATTTGCGAATGTTATCATATTAAACAAAACAGACCTCGTTGATACAAAAACGACTGAGTTGCTAAAAGCAGCAATCCATAAACTCAATCCCGGAGCCAAAATCATCAGCTCTTCATTTGGGAAAGTAGCACCCCGGGAAATTTTACATACCGGACTTTTTGACTTCGAAGAAGCCCAAAATTCAGCCGGCTGGCAAAAAGAATTAGAAGCGGAGTCTCATACTCCGGAAACAGAGGAGTACGGTATTGGTTCTTTTGTTTTCCGCAGTCAAAAACCTTTTCATCCGGAGCGTTTCTGGAAATACCTCAACGAAAACTATCCTGCCGAAATAATCAGGGCAAAGGGCTTATTCTGGCTGGCTTCAAGACCGGATGATGCCTTAAGTTTTTCTCAAGCAGGGGGTTCCTCTCGCATGGAAAAAGCAGGATTCTGGTGGTGCAGTATGCCTATGAAAGAAAGACTCAACTATCCTTCATTTGTCGCCAATCAAACCTATATAGAAAGCAAATGGAGCAAACAATGGGGTGATCGCTTAAATGAGCTGGTTTTTATTGGCCAGCACATGAACAAAGAAAACATATTGACTAATCTGGAAAAATGTTTGCTCAACGACGATGAAATAATTTCCTTTCAAAACAAAAAAGTTTTTAAAGACCCATTCCCATAGACATGAGTTTCTAGTGTTAAACGCTGATATGACGATGCCTTCTAAATAAATTATTTTCTTGCGGATTCATACTTTTTGAAAAGTATCTTTATGTACAATTCAAGAGACTACTTGGTATGCCACCCCGCGTAAAAATTTGTTGTATCAGCAGCCGGGAAGAAGCAGCCACCGCCATCAAGTATGGTGCTGCTGCACTTGGGCTGGTTGGTAAAATGCCCAGCGGACCCGGTATCATTACCGACGAAGCCATCTATTCCATTGCACAAATCGTTCCTCCCCCGATCGCGACTTTTCTCTTAACGAGTGAAACCATCGCCCAAGACATTATTGAGCACCACCAGAAAGTACATACAACTACGATTCAACTGGTAGATGCACTCCCCAACCGCGATTACTTAACCATAAGAGAACGGCTGCCCCATGTTAAACTCGTGCAGGTAATTCATGTGATCAACGAAGATTCTGTTGAGGAAGCCATTGAAATCAGCCAATGGGTGGATGCCATTTTATTAGACAGTGGCAATCCCAGCCTATCGGTGAAAGAATTGGGAGGAACCGGCAGAACCCATAACTGGCAATTGAGCCGACAGATCAGAGAAAACATTTCCATACCGGTATTCCTTGCCGGCGGATTACATCCGGGAAATGTGAAACAAGCCATAGAAACAGTAGAGCCTTTTGGCGTAGATCTTTGCAGCGGCGTTCGAACTGAAGGAAAGCTGGATGAAAGAAAGCTGGAAGCCTTCTTCAAGGCAGTCGGGGAGTGATAATGAAGTCATTGAATGATAAAAAACTCAATGACCATTCCATTCAGAATGTGCCAAATCAGATAATGGCCCCAGCGCACTGACAAGGAAGCCAAGAATCCTTCCTTCCTACAATACCATGCCTGCAGAAAATTCATTGCAAAGCCGGTGACCAACGAATAAACAACAAACCAGGATGGACCGCTCGGCCATTGTTCCAATGGTTCTCTCAGCGAAGTGAGTATCGCTATCATCCAAAAGGCCTGATTAGAGTACCTTCCTCCCCAATAGTTGTTGAACAAGTACATTACCAGTGTGATTGGAATCAATCTATAAAAGACCTCAATCTCCAAAGCACCTGAAAAATACAGGAACAGGGAATAGGGGAATGGCTGTGTATAAGGGGGCAGTGTCGTATGCGTCGGATGCGGCAATATCAACTCGATCACCAGTAAGTCGAGCAATCCAAAGCCAATGCCCAGCAGCATGGGAATGAGCAGTATTTGCCTCAAAGACACTTCAGACCGGAACAACGGAGGAAGACCTGCCTTCGACAATAATGCGATTACCGGAACACCCAATAACAAGAGAAGGACATTCGTTATCTCCCAAACCCGAAGACCGGGTAGCGACAAAGTTTTACCAAATAACATTCCGATGAATGTAATCAGAACAAAAAAAAGATATAGTAGAATAGATTTTTTCACGTGCCCAACTTTGCCAATCATTCAATACAATTTAGATGCCCTATAAACGACCTGCAAGTAAAATTGTTACTTCACAACCTTATCATTTTATTTCAGCAGCTATGTATACAAAAGTAGCTCATTGCTGTAATTGTAGCATATGCTGAAATACCTGGGGGGCTTTTTCTTTGTCTTCCTTCACCAATAAAAAGCACCTTACCTATATGCATACGAAACGAATCTGGGATTGGTGCAGTGGCGGATTTCTGTCTGCCGGTCAGCACTGAAACACTTCATTGTCAACTAAGTAAAAGCTTTGAATTATACTTTCCATCTTCGAAAGAAAGTTATTGGCTTGGGTAAGCGTTAAATTAAATAAAACACTGCTTTACATAGGAAACCGTGTTAGCTGCTGCTTTTATTTCTGTCGTAATCACTCAAACTCTATCCATTTCTTTTCAAAGTAAATAGTTGTCGAATTGTTTGCCTTGTCAATTGCTGTTGCCTTAACAAAGTCTCCAGTAGTTGAGTTATATTTCAAAGTCAATTCGTCCATTCCTCTAGTGTCGTAATAAGCACCAAGTCTACATCCGAAAGGATTATTTTCAACGTCATTTGTGAATACAGATAAAAGTAAAAGTCGTTCTGATTTGATGTCTGGTTTAGCGTAACCAAATATTCTGTGGTCTTGCCTGATGTTTGCTGTTAAATTTATTGCGCTGTCACCGTCTTTTAGAAAGACAAACGCTTTAGTAATGTTGTCGCCCGAAGCAATAATACTTTCATTATTTGCTTTCTCAATGCTGTCAAGTTTGGTTAGTTTTTCTGTCGCTTGGTTTGCTTTGGATGTGTCTTCAAAATTAAGAGTTTGCACTCTGTTTTCCTGATGATCGGACTTCGGATTTGTCGGTCCGCAAGCAGAAATGAGCAAGGTCAATGTTATAATATAAATGGTCTTTATCATATTTCTGTTGTAGTCTCTAAAGTTGCAGCTGACGGACAAGCATTGCTGAAGTGCCGGAAGTCCTTGATTTGTCTGCCCGGAATAACAGATGAAAATTGATTTTCTGATGAAGATTGTTCTATTGTTCATAGCATTAGGTCACGCTGAAACCAAAGCCGATGGAAAAACAAATGGCGACAGATCTATCCGTCAGCCGGCATTTTAGCAATGCAATGTTGGCAGAAGTTTTTAAATGGACTTATACGAATTATGTAGACCTAATAAAGGCTCACCAAATTTGGAGAGCCTTGAAAAGGAGTGTTTCCCAGAAAATATTGCCTGCTTTATCTCATCCCTTCATTTAACCATAATTAGTGTAATGCCGACAGCAATAACTAAAGTAAGGAAAAATGCCTCTGCTTTTACTCTCGACGGGTCGTTATTGCGTAATGCTTCTTTAAGGGACAGAACACGTTTGTAGGCGGCAATAGCGGTTATTACAGTAATTAAGATGACCATACATCAAGATTATCTGAGATAGGCTTCGGTTATGCAAACTCCGAAGGAAACAACCGCAATTGCTACTCCGATGGGGCCAAGCATTCGTTTCGCTACCGCGCCGAATGCTTTTTTCATCGCAGCTTTTGACCAGACAGTGTTGGTGGACGTACCTGCCGAAAATACAAAGTCAGCACCAATAGCAACAACACCACATCGAACGTAGTCTTTCCATGTTACATCAAAAGCCATCACTGGTTGAGCAAGAAGCTGTGAAAAGTTAAACCCCGTTGCAGCAACAGGAGATTCATGTGATGCTAATACCATCGCAAAAGGTATTAGATCTGTTTCAACTGCGCCTGAGTCAATAATCATTTGATCCAGCTCGGAGTTAGTAAAGCCTTTTGAGTTCAGGTAAACCCTTGCTTCACTCAACAAAGGGTTAAGGCTATTCACCACTTCAGTTTCTGGTATGTTGAACCCGTGATTAGTGGGCGATGGTGTATACTGGATTACCGCATTAAAGTCCATCACTAGGTCGGAAAGGTCTTGAATACTTGCTGAAACGGGAAGATCGTTAATGCCAGGGCTGCCATCAGGAAACTGGACATAAACTCCCTCAATACTTTCTTTTTGCGAAGCATTTGAGGAAGTTGACTCAGACATTGTTCGTAAAGCAGCAGAGGCGCCGCCCATCGGCGTTGCTGAGATTGACCCGACTGTTGCCTTGTTTTTGTCAATGGCGTTTAGAAACCTTGCCTTGGCTTGACCATCGTTTCGTTGTAAGTCAGATTTATGGCATGATTGAATTAAAAATGCCAGACCAAAGAATGAGAGTTTCAATGCAAAGATCATAATGATACCCTTTGCTAGCTTACCGTAAGGTTTAGGTTGCTTTGTGTGTTTCATCTGCTTTTGAGTTTAGTTAAGATCTTACCTTCAGAATAGGCGCTGTGTCAGAATATTCCGCCGAAAAAACCAAAACCATTCAAAACTGTTTCTGTCCGCTAGAAAGAAAAAAAGCTGAAGGTTTTAGCTTTTCTAGCGTAAAGATAAAAAAATGAAAAAACATCTAACAACAAGTTATAACTTGTTTTTTTCGACGAATTCTTTATTTGAAAGGCCCCAAGAAATGGCAATGACACTCCAATTGCAGTGGCAATCTTCTGAAGCGTTTTAAAAGTCGAATTGCGCGCTTTGCGTTCTATTTGACCGTATGCTGATGGCGTTATTTCGCATTTGTGGGCAATTTCGGCCTGACTAAATCCGTAAGCCTGTCTGATTTGTCTGATTCGGTTCGCTAGCTGCATGGTAAATTAATTTCTGCAAATCGGGTCAGGCAAGGGAATTTCACCCTCACCTTCCCATAGAACCGTGCGTGAGACTCTCGCCTCACACGGCTCTTCATGTTCTCAATCACTAGACTAAAGATAGTCATGGTTGTACTAATTTCCAATGGGCAAATAAGGTGGGCTGTTCCTGGTATATTGCCCGCAGCCAACGGAGCGAGGCATACTTGAAAAGACCCTTTTCCCATTCTACCCATTTCAACAAACGATGGTTCAGCTAGTTCCAAACCGGACGCATACCCGCATTCCAGAACTTGTGGTAGTACTGAATGATTCCTTTAATCACAGGATTCAGTTCTCGGGCCAGAAGAGCAATCGGCTTGCGCCGCCAGTGTGACACCCTCTCCCTGGGCGCTGGTTTCCCTTTGTTTAGTTTGACCAATCCACACTGACTTCACTTGTTCCATTTGACCGCCTGACCGAGCGGCCTGCCACCTTAACCCCGGATGAGACACAACCCGTAATCCGGTATCGGTTGTGTTTCTATCGCAGATGCAAACGTAACCACCTGCTTTGCTAATCGTCTTGCCCTTTCGAGGCTTCATCGAAAGGTTCACTTTCGTTCAGCTCACTTCGGTCGTACCTGAACAGATTCACTCTGTCCTTTTGATCCTTGTCGCTCACCACTACTTATTTTCATAAGCAGCAGCACAAGGCGGTTTACTAACTCTCCCGGACGAGCGTCAGTGGAAGGCCAATTGATTCCCATCAATTTATTCCATCAGTCAAATAGCATTCAATTACTTGTTTCATGAGGAATTGATCCAAGTCACACACGGCGTTTTCGGGCTTTGTGTTCGGGCGGGTTTCCCTGCCTGCCGGTAGGCAAGGGAGCACTAAACTGACAACCAAGCACAATCTTTCAATTAAGCTTTCCGTCTTCAAAAGAAAGTCATTGGCTTGTTGAACAGTGAATGTAGAAAAAAATAGTAAGTTACATAGGAACCCATGTTTGCTGTAGGCATGTATTATCTGTTCAATGGATAATCAATTTTTAAATAATCCCATTCTTTTATTTCATTTCTCCATTCTTTTTCCAACTCATCAATTTTTTTGGGAATGACTTTTTCTATATTAATAATGCCATACTTATAGCAATACAGGACAGTTTCTAAGCCATATTTCTCATATATAAATTTAATAAAACTGCCACTTATTGGATAGGAAACAATTTCATTTTTTCTAAAATCTTGTATAACATCCAAAATTCTTATCTGCTTATTATTCACAATATAATTTGCCACAGAATGTATATTATAACCCCACCATTTATCATCAGAAAAAACAGCAAACCCTTCACTTGAAAAACCATCTTTTGGAAGTACACCGGTATAGTGATAAATAATTAAATGAAAAAGTTCGTGAGCCCCATATCCATTAGATTTGACTTGAGCTTGTTCTATTACAACTTTGGATTCAACAAATGCAATACCCTGTCCGTCGTACTTATTGGCAATTAACTTCATTGAGTTCGATGAATTCACAAAGACATAGGAAAATTAAAAATTTAATGAGTCAATTCGCAACATTTGCTTGCTTCGATCCAGTGCTTTTTGAACTTTACTTTGATATAAGCTGTCAACAAATGGTTGATTTTGTTCTATGTAAATAGTATAATTAGCCGAATTTACTTTACGAAATAAAAGGGAAGATTTTTCAATGTTCTTCTCTAAAGCAATGCGGGTAAAATTATTTTGACATCCTACCATCAAAATATAAAAAACAATTAAACAATATTTACTCATTTGTTGATTCATTTTATGTGTATATTTTACTTACAGTAAACGTTCCCACGCCTGGCGTTGGTGTGGGTTTACCTGCCGTAAGGCGGGGGAGCATCTGTCAAAGGCAGATCAACCAGCACTGCGCTTGAATAGAAGCACTTCAGCCGCCATATTGCCAAACCGATCCTATGTTTACAATTCAATAAATTTACTAACTGTTTTACATCAATAGTTTGAAAGAACAGGGGGCAGAATAAGATAGTCAAACCCAATAAGCATAAAAGCTTTTCTAACACGCTTATCCCTGCCTCCCTTTTCTTACATT
>JADBXP010000013.1 GCA_020403455.1 Chitinophagaceae bacterium | reverse complement strand
AAGAATACCTGAAACTTGAATTGTGAGTTTTAAGTATTTGCTGATCTCGATTTGCCTTGGGAAGATGAACCAAAAGAAGGAAAGCGTCAAACAAAGTATAAACATTCCTGTCAAAGCAATAGGTTTAGCTGGATTGGGCTGTCCGTTAATTGCATTTTCATTTAGTAAATTGCACCAATAATTATTCATCCAACTAAACCCAATTGAATTTTTGTCAACCTGTGAGCCACCTGGATACAAAAGTGTCGCAACAATATAAAGCACACTAAAAAGTATTGTCCCAAAAATTGGTATCAATACCAAAATACTTTTTGTTTTGTTGGTCTTGTGTATCAAAATATTCCTCTTGATTTTTCTAAGTAAGTTATGTCCTACAAAATAGCCGCCAACGTTTGGCGGCTTTGCGCAGCGCGGGACTTTCACCATCCGCCGGCTGGCGGATTGATGCGTATAACAGAACTTTCGGCTACCAACAAACTGTCTGCGGAGCAGGAAACCCCGCCTTTTGGGTAGGTGCTATTAAAGTCTACCTTTTTTATCGTCATAGCGTTTTGATTAATTTTTCAAGAGCGTTCTTGACGTCTGGAAAATGTGTACAAACTCTCGGGTCCATGATATCTCCACCAAATCCATTGTTTTCGTTTGATGCTGTTTCATTTACTTTTTTTAATTGTTCTTTTAGTTCTGTTGGCTTAAATCCAGAAAGTGTCCAAACGCAAATAACTTGAACAAAATGACTCCTGGTTGTATCGCTTATGACCTTTAATAATTCTTGTTTGCACTCTGTAGTGTTGTAAGATACTAAAGCCCTTGCTGCAGAAACTTGATTATGGAAATTAGAAGTATTTGCAAGAAAGGGAAGAAGTTTAGGATAAAAGTCAGTAAGTCGAAGATGGTAAGCACATTCCAAAGCAACGTGTTGAGAAAAGAATGTATTAATCTCATTGTCTCCAAAACCTGCTGGCTTTAATGAAATATACTTGTTTACATATTCAGTAATAAACTGTTTGTCATATGGTTGATTGTGGTAGTTATTAAAAATTGCGGTCATTGTCTTTTCGTAAATGTCAACCGGTACAAGTGCCTGATGGTAGCTATGTCTATATGTTGCATAAACTTTCCCGTCTTTTAAATAGTCAAAACCTGCTGTTGGTGTCGCAATACAATACTTTCCTTTGTCGTTTTTCTTAATAAAAAAGTAGCATTCATTTATGCCATCAAATTGGAATTCGGCACCGTGTCCGCCAGAACTACTACATAAATCAAGCAAATAAAAGTCGGTAATTTTTATTTTTCCTTTGAGTTCTTGTCCACCTAAGGATTTAATAATTTCTATTGTTACTCCCTTTTTTTCGTTATTGGATTTGATCTTTGCAAAAACAAAATAGTCAGCGTGCTTAATTACTTTGTCTTGCCAAGGTTCGTCCCAAGTCGTTGCCCAAGTTGTTGTCGTAACCAAAGCAAAAGCTAAAAATAAAATTGTCTTTAATTTTTTCATATTGTGGTGTTGTCACGTTTTTTAAGGCTACTCATTACGGATTGCAGATTTACGATGGCGTGGATTTTCAGCACTGCACTTCATTAAATGCACAAAGCTTGAGTTTAGCACTTCACTGTCATAGAAGCACGAAACCCCCGCTTTTGCAAAACGGCTGTTAGCGGTTCTGCTTTATCTTGACCTGATATTAGTACTCGTTTAACTCTTCTAATGTCAAATATTTTTTACGTCCGATTGTCAAATAGTAAAGCAACAGGGGGAAAAATGCTACAACTAAAAATATTGTGTAATAAAAGTCGGCAAAAATTGTCAAGATAAAATGCAAAGCAATTAGTCCAAATCCTATTGCATAAGTATTTGTCCGTACTTAAAACCACCAACTTTCAAATTACTTGTTTGATTTTCTTTAAGTTCAATTGAAATGTTTGGGCTACTACACCAATCAATTTTTGCTGTTACAATATGTTGTCCGACTGTCGTAGGAAAATCTTTGGTTTCTCCATTAGCAATTGTTCCGACTTGTTGTCCGTCTACGAAGATTTTGTAATCTCTTATTCGGTTGTTGTATTCACTTGTCCGTTTTATTCTGATCGTTGCCATTTATTTTTATTTTCTAATATTTTGTTCAACTTGTCAAGGTCAGTTTTTTAACCTCCGGTCGTTTTAAGCTGACAGGTACCTAATTTATACCCGCTTCCCTCATTTGCATACCCATCAGAATATTTTAGGTATGGCGTGTAGATGAGGCGCATTATTCAAATTTAATATAAATATCATAAGTCGTCAAACGGACTTTTTATCTGATGTATAATTTTGGTAGAAACATGGGTATATATCTCCGTTGTCATGCTGCGATTCTACCCCTTCCCCCATTTCCCACAAATTCACTAAGTTTGAAAAAACAGGGTTTATGAAAAAATGGTGGCTACTCGCATCCCTCTGCCTATCCCTCGCCCAACTGTCCGCTCAAGTATATTCCATCCCCGGATATACTGGCTATGCCACCCCCACAGAAGAAAAAGAAAATGAAATCTTCAACCCCTCTCAACGTGCCGCCACCTGGAAAAATCCCGATCAATCCCTGCACTATTATTTTTACCTGCGCAGAGGTGGTACCCTCAACATTACCCTGCAGGCAAAAAACAAAGCCACCGGCACCATACTCCAAGTAACTCTCCCCGGAAAAAAAACACAGGTTTCCATCCCCCGCTCCGAGAAATACCTGCCCGTGAAAGTGGGTAGCACCATCATCAAAGACAGCGGATTCTATGAGATCATTCTCGATGATGTTCGCCAGGGCGGATTCACTGTCGCCGATATACAATCAATCGAACTTTCCGGCACCGCCACACCCGGCATGCACTTCAATACCAAACCTCGTCGCAACGCTGCCTCCGTGCACCTGCGCTACCCCATTCCCGATTCCACCAAAGTGGCTGCCTTCTATAGCGAAATGACCATTCCCGCCAGTTCCAATGCCCCCCACAGCTATTTCATGGCCAACGGTTTCTCGCGTGGCTATTTTGGTATCCAAATCAATAGTCCCTCCGAACGCAGGGTCATCTTCTCCGTATGGGATGCCGGTAACGAAGCCATCGACCGTTCTAAAGTACCCGATACCAACCAGGTCAAACTGCTCGCTCAGGGAAGAGATGTGGTCGCACATGGCTTTGGCAACGAAGGTACCGGTGGGCATAGCCACTGGATATATCCCTGGAAAAATGGCACCACCTATGCCTTCCTCGTCACCGCACTTCATGACAGCGCCTCCAACAGTACCATCTATACCGGCTATTTCTTTTCTCCCGATCTGCGTCAATGGAAAATGCTCGCCAGCTTCCGCGCACCCCGCGACAGCGGTTACCTGCGTCGTCTCTATTCCTTCGTTGAAAATTTTTCCGGGGAAAACGGTCAACTCAAACGCGAAGCCCTCTTCAACAACCAATGGATACAAACCACCGATGGTCGCTGGCTGGAATTGACCCAGGCTAGCTTTTCTACCGATGCTACCGGCAGAGCCAAAGACCGCATCGACTTCGGCGGGGGTGAACGCGACGGTCAATTCTATCTCTGGAACGGAGGATTCCAACAACCCGATGCGATACCCGGTAACACCTACCAGCGTCCCGCACTGAAAGCCCGTCCTCAATTCAATGTGAACAACCACACCGATAGCAGCTGGCAGGCAGATCAAGATAAAGCCACCATTCTTTCAGCCATTGCCGATCAACACCTCGACACCACCGGTTCTGTCAACGGAGTCTATTATCATCTCCTGGAAAAAGGCAGTGGCGAACCGGTTTCCGTTGAAGACACTGTTCAGGTTTTTTATAAGGGTTATTTTCTTGCTGATGGTAGTATTTTCGACCAGACAGGCACCAATCCCGCCAGCTTCCCCCTGCGTCGCCTTATAAAAGGTTGGCAAATTGGTGTGCCTCTGGGCAGCGTGGGAAGTAAAATCCGTATCATATTACCATCAGGCCTTGCTTACGGCATCCGCGCCCGCAGCAACAAAATCGTTCCCAACAGTATCCTGGTTTTTGATATTCAGGTCGTGGGTACCCGAAAGCAGGTCAGATAGCCGGATCGGCGAGTTCCACCACCTCTCAGCTGTCCGGTTCATTCTACATCCTAAACAGCTGAAACATGAAAAACCTAACCTGGCTCCTGGTCTGCTGCCTCATCAGTTCCACCGCCGCCGCTTCTATTTCTAATCCTTCACTGCCTTCTTCCAGTCCGGAACCTACCAACATCCTGCTGCGCATTGGCTGGGAATTTTGTCAACCCAATGAACATACTTTCGACTGGAGCTTCATCGACGGTCAACTTCAATCTGCCCGCAACCAGGGTAAAAAAATCACCCTGCAAATTGACCCCATTTCAGGAATGCCGGAATGGATCAGGGAAACATCTGCCCCTTCAGACCCTCAGGGATCACATCACATAAACAGCAATCGTTTGCTCACCGTTTGGACAAGTTTCATTCAGCGGCTGGGCGAAAAATATGGCATCGAAAAAAACATCGATAAAGTGTACATCACCCATGTACTTGTCGTTAAAGATTGGTCCAACGCTGCTCTTATCACTGAACAAATGCAGGGCTGGAAAAAAGTGGTAGATGCTTTTGAACAGGCATTCCCCCTGCACCAGCTGATTCTTGCTCAACCTCCGCTGGCAGAACCCGGTGTTGTCTCCCATATACAGAACTATTCAGCTCAACTGATTGGCGATAGATACTTACCCGGAACTGCTGTAGGGGCAGTGGGTTACCACTCGCATAATCATACCGGTATTGCCGCGAATGACCTGATGCAATGGGAAAAATGGAACGTGTCCAACAGCATCCCTGCTCAACCATCAGTCGAACTGGCAAGTCAGCCGGAACCAGTTTCTTATCAAAGTAACCCTTCCCCACAATCATTCCGCTCTAATACCGGAAAGCGCAAGCCAATACTGGAAAAATTAGTTTCTAATGTTTCCCTACTGGGAAGTACAGCATGGACCGAATTTTTTCAATAATGTTTCTCTTCTCTGTTTTGTTTCGAGGCCCACTTTCCAGTGGGCTTCTTGTTTTGCGGAACAGTTAACAGCACATCAGCGTGGAATCATTTGTAAACACGAGGGACTTGGAATCGAAAAACGTCCGGAAACTTGTAATTGTCCGGTCCCCATCTCTCTCCTGAATACCACTACCTCATTGCTTTTCATATTGCCTACCAACAGGTAACGTCCGGTTGGGTCAATGAGCATATTCCTGGGATGATTGCCTTCGGTGGATCGTATGCCCGCAGGTGTCAATAAACCGGTCTTCTGATCGACTTTAAAAATTGCAAGTGTATTCTCTTCCCCCCGATTGCTCATATACAAAAATGCTCCATCAGGCGACATTTGTACATCGGCACTTCCATGGTTGTTCCCTGCTCCGGGCTGATGGCCTGTATAGCTTTGTAGTTTTTTCAATACACCTCGCTGAAATGAATATGCTGTTAACATTCCCGATAATTCTTCCACCACATACACAAACTTTCCGTTGGCCGAAAAACAAAGTTGGCGGGGGCCACTACCGGGAGCGCTTTCGATGAATCCCTGCTTTGCACCAGCTTCCAGTTTGGAACTTCCCCGATCATATCTGTAAACATGAATTTTATCTGTCCCAAGATCCGGGGTAAGCAGGTATTTTTCATCCGGACTTAAACTTACTCCATGAACATGTGCTTGGGTTTGGCGAACGGGGTCGGCACCCTTGCCTGTATGCTGTATGAGTTGCACTGCCGGCATCAAAGCCCCATTGTCGCCTACAGGAAAGGCTGCTATATTTCCCCCCGAATAATTTGCAACAAACACCGTCTTCCCGTCTCCGGTTACACTGATGTGGCAGGGATGCGCCCCACCGGTTCGTTGCTGATTGATGAACTGTAGTTTCGAACTCCGGCGGTCAAAATGATAAGCACTCACTTTTCCGGATTGCTCAATATCGACTTCGTTGACAGCATATAAAAAATTGCCATCTTGGGAAACACAGAGATAAGAGGGATTCTCCGCACTGTCGGTATGACTGAGCAAACGGACAGTTCCATTGTCCGCATCAAAATCGTACACATAAATACCCTTACTTCCATTGTTGGTATAGGTGCCTGCGAATAAGTAAAAATGTTGTGTCGCACCTGTAATGTAGGTAAGTAGGGACAGAAGGAGTAGCCATTTTTTCATGGTTGGAAGATAGGAATAATCAGACTCAATAAGTCCATAGGTTCATTTGAAAAATTTCTCATCTCATGCACTGAATTTTTTTGTCCTTCATTTTTTTTGCTACATTGTCGCATGGTTCGTTCCTTCCTACACCTCCTGGCAGCCAACAGTCGTTGGCCGGTGGCTGCTATGCAAGAGACACTGGAGAAAGAAATCTATGCGGACAAAAAGTCCTGGCACAAATTTATCAAGGGTTTGATACTGAGTTTGGGACTGGGATTTTTCGTTGCAGGTGTGGTTTTCTTTTTCGCCTTCAATTGGGAACATCTTCACCGATTTGCCAAATTGGGATTGGTGCAGGGGCTATTTCTGATTTTAGCCGGACTCGCCTTTGCATTGCGAAATTCACAGTTACTGCATCGGTTGTTGCTGACAGCCGCTGCCGTTATGATAGGTGTCATCTTCGCCGTATTTGGTCAGATCTACCAGACCGGTGCCAATGCCTATGATTTCTTTTTCTCCTGGTGGCTCCTCGTGCTGGTATGGTCCATCTATCTACTCTTCGAACCCATGTGGTTGCTTCTGATCACGCTCGCCAATATTACTTTATACATGTTCATGGAGCAGGAGACTACGTATCTCACCGGCTCTCGGGCTTTTATTGCTTTCATAGCATTGAATGTGCTTTTCTACATCATCATCATGCTGATCCGACAATACCGAAAGGAGCTAAAAGCCAATTGGTTGATCTATTTACTGACAGTGTATCTGGCAGGTGTAATGTCTTTTGGTTTTACGATCGGACTTTATGCTAAGTGGGACAATTATTTTCTGGTATTGGTTGTATTGGAAGCTGTGCTGTTATTGATAGCCACCTGGTATTCCCTGCGGAAGAAAGATATTTTTCTATTGACCATTGTTGGTTTATCAGGTATGATCATCGTACTCGATCTGATCAATAAGATTCGATTCTCTGAATTTAGTTTTTTACTCAGCGGCCTTTGGATCATCGCTTCACTCACGCTTTTGGTTAAGCAATTGGTTCAACTTCAAAAAAAATGGCGCAATGAGTAACCGGATACAATATCAAAATTGGCTGAGTAGTGTAATGACTTCTGCCGGTGATGCATTTCAACTCAATGCAGAAGGGTGGGAGCGTGCCATCAAAAGAATGGAGGCGAGGGAAAGCAGCTGGATAGTGAAAATAGTGAGTGTGATAGGGGGAATCATGGCAACGCAGTTTTTTCTGGGCTTTCTGTTAATCGGGGGAATTACTGAGTCTCCCATTGCATTGTCCATTATTGGCGCCTGTCTTATCATCGGCTCTTTGTTTGCACTCAGAAAGGTCGACCTGCTGATTGCTGACACCATCGCCATTTGTTCATACCTGACAGGTTTTGTTCTCGTGGCACTGGCACAGAATCTCTGGAAAGTTTCTATCAATCAGGCAGCAGTGATTCAACTGGTGCTGGCTCTTGTTACCCTGATTTTTATACGTCATACCATACTTGCCTTCTTCGCTTTTTCTATTGTAATGGGTTGTGGACTCTTCCTGTTTTTCAATCATTCCTTGCTAGCATGGGTTCAGGTTTGGCCGGCGGCACTCTCCATTGCATTGGTCATTTTGTACGAAAATGAAGCACGTATCCTTAGCTTACTTCAAAAGATGGCAGCATGGTATCGTCCATTGTTGGTGGTTGTAGCATTCGTATTCATCGGCATGTTGCAGCTGCTGGGCAAACGACACCTGGTAGATGGGTTAGGAGAAGATTTCTCTTATGTCTCCATTCTCCTGTTGCTTCTTTTTGTGCGACTGGTTTTTCAGATCTTACCCTTATTAGACGTACCAGATCGCAATCAACGTATCATCATCACAGGAGTGGTTGCATTGATCCTTTTACCGACGCTCATTTCCCCTGCCATCGTCGGCATACTCTTGCTGCTTCTCTTATCATTTCGGGCCGGCGACCGGTGGATATGGATCCTGAGTCTTTTATCTCTGGTAGTTTTCATGTCCGAGTATTATTACGATCTTGATTATACCTTGCTCACGAAATCTTATATCTTGGTAGGCACGGGTGCCGGCTTACTGTTGCTCTATTTCTTCACCAGAAAAAAATGGAATAACCATGAAATGGAGTAAGCACTGGATCATACCATTGGTGGCACTGCTGGTGGTAGTACTATCGGGTAAAAGTATTTATGACAAAGAACAACTGATGGCAAAAGGAAAGCAAGTCTATTTCCATCTGGCACCTGTTGATCCGCGTTCATTGATGCAAGGAGATTACATGCGCTTGTCATTTGCTGTTTTGGATTCTGTTACCAACAAAGAAGCATTGCCCAAAAGAGGCTATTGTCTTTTTTATACAGATTCGAGCGGGGTTCTTACCGGTGCACGCTTTCAGAAAGAGGATAAGCCGGTTCGTTCGGGTGAGCAGTTGTTGAAATACACCACGAATTTTAATGGCATACAGATTGGTGCTGAATCCTATTTTTTTCAGGAAGGGAAAGCCGATCGTTATAACAATGCCGCTTATGGATTGCTTAGAATAGACGCGCAAGGAAATAGCTTACTCGTTGGCTTGTGTGACAGCACGCGCAAGAAATTATAGGTAGGGTAGGGCATGATACCGCCTGCTTCATTTTTTCTTGGTTCGAATGTGGTAAAAATGCGATTTGTACAATTTATTTATCTTTCAAAAAATTACACCATGAAATTCTTTCCCCTTTTAACCCTTGCAGTACTATCGGTGACTGGTGCAAGTGCAACTATAGCATTCCCCGCTCCATCAACTACCCGAAATAATTATGACACTACCCTCATCAATTTAAAACTATGCAAAAAATGGCGGCTCATTGAGTTGAACGGACAAGCCATTGCAGACATGGCTGAGCGGCCGGCTAAAATTCCATACATACAGTTAGATGCTAAGCGCCGTGCATCAGGTAATAGCAGTTGTAACCAGTTTTTCGGAACCTATGAGTTGAATCCCAATGACCGCATCACATTTTCTCCGATGGGAATGACACGCATGGCATGCCTGAACGATACCAACATTGAAGCAGATTTCATGCAGGTGTTGTCTTCTGCAGATAGTTATGTTCTTCGAAACGATACCCTCGTATTGAACAGGGCACGCATGGCTCCACTGGCACGATTCGTGAAAGTGAAATCTATGCCTATGAAAAAGAAGAAAAAATAAGGATCTTAATTTTTATAAAAAAGGCGACCGAATTTCGATCGCCTTTTTTTATCGTCATTAAAACCTTCGATTATTTTTTGGCCTCCTTTACATATTTCCTCAGCCATTCATTTTCTTCCCATAGTAAGTGCAACACATTTTCTCTTCCTCTGTACCCATGCGCTTCATAAGGCAAATACACAAAACGAACTGTTCCACCATGCCCCTTGATGGCTGCAAATAATCTCTCGCTGTTGATTGGATAAGTGCCGGTATTGTCATCTGCATCACCATGCACCAACAGTATCGGTGTTTTGATCTGATTGGCATAACTGAAAGGACTCATCTCATAATACAACTGAGGTGCCTGCCAGTAAGTACGTTCTTCATTCTGAAATCCAAAAGGAGTAAGGGTTCTGTTGTAAGCACCACTTCTGGCGATACCTGCCTTGAAGTAGTTGGTATGTGCCAACAAATTGGCTGTCATGAATGCACCATAGCTATGTCCGCCCACACCCACGCGGTTGCGGTCACCAACACCCATATCCGCCAGTTTATTGATGGCAGCTTCTGCATTTAGTTTCAATTGAGCAACAAAATCATCATTGGGTTTTTTATCTGCACTTGTGGCAACAATGGGCATCTCCGCATTATCGAGTACAGCGAAACCCTGGGTAACAAAAAATACAGGTGAGCCCCAGTTCAACATGGTAAACTTATCCCTGCTTCCCCTAACCTGTGCAGCATCCGCCGCTGAATTGAATTCACGCGGATATGCCCAAAGCAACATGGGTAAAGGACCGTCTTTCGACTTGTCATAATTTTTTGGGAGATACAGATCACCGGTGAGATCAACACCGTCAGCACGCTTGTAGCTGATCTTCTCTTTAATCACACCTTCCAGTTGTGGATAGGGGTTGCTGAACTGTGTCAATTGTACATCAGCCATTCGCAGAACAAGATTCTTCACCCAATAGTTGGGCACTTCCTTCTGGCTTTCTCTTCTAGTCAATAAAACCAGCTTGTCTGCATCCAGCACTTGTTCCACCATTTCAAACACACCTTCCTGGCAACGCCAGATAATATTATTCTTTTTGGTGGTCAGATCGAATTTGCTCAGGAATGGGAGGTCACCGCGCGGAGATGAACCAACGGTATTGTT
The DNA here is from genome assembly GCA_020403455.1 of Chitinophagaceae bacterium. GTDB lineage: Bacteria > Bacteroidota > Bacteroidia > Chitinophagales > Chitinophagaceae > Sediminibacterium. The sequence goes on along the minus strand of JADBXP010000013.1, from coordinate 56,417 downwards.
CATCAAAATCTGAGTGCCATTATCTGTCAATTGAATGGCAGGTCTTCCCAATGCGTTGCGCTTCAATACGGGCTCGCCGGGATTTCCATAAGCATCAGTCAGGTTTCTTTCATACAACAATTCAAGTGCGCCTGTCTGACTGTTGAAACGGCTAACACGACTTACTTGCTTCGACCGAATCACTTCTCTCACAAGGGCAACAGTAGAATCTCCCCAGGTAGTACCGGTATAGCGCAGGGCAGTTTTAAACAACAAGCGTGGCGAACCGGAAAAGGGGGCTGATAAGGCATAGATAGCATCATGATGCGGAACATTCTTTTTCATGATACCACTGTCCAGTGGTTCTGCCCAGGTAACAGTTGCTTTTTCATCATCCCGCCAGTCAAATCCTCTCGGTACATTCTGTGTGTTGTCATAACCGGAAGGAGTCGCTTCTGCAGATGGCAATTCTGCCAATACTTTCATCACTTTGCCCGACAAGTCTGTTATAGCAACGGTACTGGGGAATCCACCTGCTGGAACCAGGTATGAGAACGGTTTGCGAATGGTGCGGAGCAAAAGATAGTTTTTATCGGGAGAGAGAGAAAAGCCGCTGATGATGGCAGGCGAACCAAGATTGGTTTCCATCCCATTTTTATGCAGAATGAGCTGTGCTGTTCCATAAAACTCAAACACTGCCTCATCGTGTGGGGACTTGATCATATCCTGGTACGTCACACTGGGAGCAGCTTTGCCCATGTTTTCCTGAATCGTGGGTCCTTTGGGAAGAATGGGTTTCTGCGGAGCCATGGTGGCGGACTGTGTAGCTGCTTTATACAATATAGTTTGATCATCTATCCAGATGTAGGGACTTCCCAAAGTTGCATTCAAGGGGGAGCGGTTGATTTTTTTTGCCATTTGAGCCGCGAGGTCGATGACGTAGAGATCAACTCGATTGCCCAGGGTATTGGTAAATGCTACTTTGGTTTCTGAAGGGCTCCAGCTGATATTGCCGGCCTGTAATCCGGAAGGGAGACCGTAGATCATAGATTCCTTCCCTGTTTTCACATCCTTCAAAAGAAAACTGTTGACAAAACTTTGCCGGCTGGGCGCGAAATTATTGGGGTTAAGACGAAGTCCGGCCACCTTCAATTCCGGTTGCCCCAACTCTTCAACACCGGGGTAGGAGTTCCTTTCGCTCAATAGCATCCAGTTTCCTTTGCTATCCACCCGCACTGCAGGGGTGGGCTTGGCAAGCAGCATATCTGCGATTTCTTTCGGAGGTACCTGATACACTCCGGTTTCCTGGGCTTGAAGGCCGCACCAGGCGGTGCAGACTAACAATACAATCCATACTTTTTTCATCATACTATTCATGTTTAAATGTGGTAGTGAAAATGGTTATTGATATACTCGTACATAATCTATCAGCATGCTGCAAGGAAATGCTTTCGGGTCAACCCCATTTTTTCCTCCCCAATTTCCCCCAACGGCAATGTTCAGCAGCAGGTATTCCGGTTCATCAAAAGGCCAGGCAGTTCGGTCGCTTTTTTCATTCTTGAACTCGAAATAGGGCTTGTCATCTATCAACACGGTGATCTTGTCGGATGTCCATATCAAAGAATATACATGAAATGCATCGCTGCAATCCGGTAGGAGGGTAGTGGCAGTTTTTTGGGTACCGATGACATGGTTGTATTTTTTGGAATGGATAGAGGCATGTATCCTTCCCTGGTCGTAGCCAACATGTTCCATGATGTCTATTTCTCCGTCATCGGGCCACTGTAAAGGTTGTTTACTTCCCAGCATCCAGATGGCAGGCCAGGTGCCAATACCTTTGGGTATTTGAGCCCGCACATCTATTCTTCCGTAAGTCCAGGAGGCTTTTCCGCGGGTAATCAATCGGGTGGAAGTGTACTCCCGCTCCCCCGGTCCTGATTTACGGGCCGTGATGCGGAGTTGTCCGTTTTCTACCCAAACATTTTCTTTGCTTCCTGCCAGATAATGCTGCCATTCGTTGTTGCCCCAACCATGCTTTCCGGTATCATACGCCCATTTGGAAGAATCGGGTAATCCGGTATAGTTGAATTCATCACTCCATACCAAACGACCGGGGGACTGGGCAAAGGAAGAATTTCCTACCAACAGGAATAACGAAAAAAGGCAAGCGCACCAACGGGAAGACATGTATCGTTTATTTGCAAAGCAAGATAATGAATTGTTCCCTAGACATTTATCGAATAATTTGGCAAATCTCACCATTCACCCTACTTTTGCGGTACAAATGATCACAAGCAATACCATACACCATCATCTTAACTTGCCCCTCCGGTAAGCGAAGTGTTGTGTAGTGGATCAAACATACTGGCTTACCCTCGGGTAGGCCTTTTTTTTTGATTGCCCCGATCAACTGACTGTAATATCAAAACAAAAATTAACCAATGATGAAACTTACCCTTGCTATACAAAAAAGCGGTCGTCTGCACGAAGACTCGATGCGGTTACTGAAAGAATGTGGTATTGATATGTCCAACGGTGTCAACAAGCTGAAGGCAGATGCCAGTAATTTTCCGCTGGAATTGTATTTTCTGCGTGACGATGATATTCCTCAATATGTGGAAGACAATGTAGCTGATATCGGATTTGTGGGAGAGAATGTTGTTCGCGAAAAGAAAAAGGAGGTGATCAGTTGCGAACCCCTTGGCTTCGGAAAATGTCGGCTCAGCATTGCCGTGAAGAAGGGCGATGCGTATAACGGTGTAGAGGATTTGAAGGGCAAGAAGATTGCTACCAGCTACCCCGTTATTCTGGGAGATTTTTTACAAGAACAGGGTGTGCAGGCAGAAATTCATCCCATCAGTGGAAGTGTAGAGATCGCGCCGGGAATCGGTTTAGCAGATGCTATTTGCGATCTGGTGAGCAGTGGCTCAACTTTATTCATGAATGGACTGAGAGAGGCAACACCCATCTTGCAATCACAGGCGGTGTTAATCAAAAACACTCAACTGCCTCCGGAGAAAGAAGCCATACTGGAGAAACTGTTGTTCCGCATACGTTCTGTGAAAAAAGCCAGGAACCACAAATACATTTTGTTGAATGCGCCCAATGAAAAGCTTTCATCCATCATCTCACTATTGCCGGGCATGAAGAGTCCGACCGTGCTGCCGTTGGCAGAACCCGGATGGAGCAGTGTACACAGCGTTTTAAATGAAAATGATTTTTGGAACATCATCGAGCAGTTGCGGGATGCAGGTGCACAGGGCATCCTGGTTGTTCCCATCGAGAAAATGATACTTTAATGATACTTTAAATTATACCTATGTTGTCAACGATTCTATATCCCGAAGTCGCCACCTGGCCTTCCTTGTTGCAGCGACCCGTTTCAGATCCTACCCGACTTTTTGATCAGGTAAGAAAGATCATGGAGGAGGTGAAAGCGGGTGGGGATGCTGCAGTGCGTCGGCTGACAAAGGAGTTTGATGGTGCGACGCTGGATGATTTTTCCATCAATCAGCAGACGGTGGCCGCAGCAGCGGAAAAAATTTCCGTAGAATTATTGCAGGCGATTCGACAGGCAGCGAGTAACATTCGACAATTCCATACTCCCCAGTTGCGCCAGGAAGATCCGATAGAAACCATGCCCGGAATTACCTGTTGGCGCAGATCCCGGCCCATAGAAAAAGTGGGACTTTACATTCCCGGAGGAACAGCGCCTTTGTTTTCAACCATTCTGATGCTGGGTATTCCGGCGCAGTTGGCAGGATGCAAAGAAGTGATCTTGTGTACACCCCCCGGAAAAGATGGTAAAGTGCATCCGGCAATTCTGGTAGCCGCAGCCGAAGTGGGCATTCAGCAAATCTTTACCATTGGTGGTGTGCAGGCAATAGCAGCCATGACCTATGGAACGGAAACAGTTCCTGCTGTCTATAAAATTTTCGGTCCGGGCAACCAGTATGTTACAGCTGCCAAACAATTGGCACAGCAGGAGGGAATAGCCATCGATATGCCTGCCGGACCCAGTGAAGTATGTGTGTGGGCTGATGCATCTGCGCACCCTGAATTTGTGGCAGCAGATCTACTGAGTCAGGCAGAACACGGTGCTGACAGCCAGGTTCTATTGGTTACCACCGATGACTCTCTTCCGGCAAAAGTTGAGAAAGCAGTTCAGCAGCAACTGGCCATCTTGCCCCGGGCAGATTATGCACGTCAGGCATTCCACAACAGCAAGGCCATCATAGTGAAAGATCAGCAGGATGCCTTGGCATTGGTAAATGCCTATGCACCCGAACACCTCATCATTGCTTGCGAAGAAGCAGAATTATTGGGTGAGAAGGTTATCAATGCCGGCTCTGTTTTTTTGGGGAATTACTCCCCTGAAAGTGTAGGAGATTATGCCAGCGGAACCAATCATACCCTTCCAACGAATGGTTTTGCCAGGGCCTACAGCGGCGTGAGTGTAGATAGTTTTGTCAAGAAAATCACCTACCAGCGACTCACCAGAGAAGGCCTTACTTCACTAGCCCCAACTGTCGTAGAAATGGCCTTGGCAGAAGGTTTGCAGGCACATGCGCGGGCAGTGGAAATCAGATTGCAACCAAAATAATCACATTCATACTTATAGCAAGATTTATGTCATTTGACCTGAAAAAACTGATCCGCAGGAACATCCGAGATTTACAACCGTATTCCTCCGCACGCGATGAATTCAGTGGTGAGGCAAAGGTTTTTCTCGATGCCAATGAGAATAGCCTGGGTTCCCCGCTCATCCAATGGTACAATCGCTACCCCGATCCGCACCACCGTCTCCTGCGCGAAAAATTATCTGTCATCAAAGGCATCGTACCGGAACATATTTTCATTGGAAATGGAAGTGATGAATGTATCGACCTGCTCTATCGTTGTTTTTGTGAACCCGGTAAAAGCAATACTATTATCTGTCCGCCAACCTATGGCATGTATGAAGTGAGTGCCAATATCAACGATGTAAAAATTGTTAGGGCTCCGCTCTTGCCGGATTTCCAGCTAGACCTGGTTCACCTGGAACAGTTGGTGAATGAAGATACCCGCATCATCTGGATATGCTCTCCGAATAATCCAACCGGTAACCTCATGCAGTGGCAGGACATAGAAACTATTTTAAATCATTTTAACGGACTGGTCGTTATTGATGAGGCTTATATCAATTTTGCGCGACAACGTTCCTGGATAACGGCGCTCACAGATTATCCCAACCTCGTTGTTTTGCAAACGCTCAGCAAGGCCTGGGGTTTAGCGGGACTAAGATTAGGTATGGCATTTGCGAGCACTGCTATTATTGAAGTGTTGCAACGGGTAAAACCACCTTATAATATAAGTCAACCTGCACAGGAGCTCGCTTTAAAAGCATTGGAGGAAGTAGAACAGGTGAACGATATGATTCGTCATCTGGTGGATATGCGGGATGCTCTGGCGGAAGTTTTGGCCACTATGCCTGAAGTGGAAACAGTTTACCCGTCGGATGCGAATTTCCTGCTGGTAAAAATCCGCAATGCCAGGAAGGTCTATGAATTTTTATTGGAGAATGGTATTGTAGTCCGTGACCGAAGCAAAGTGCAACTCTGTGATGACTGCCTTCGCATTACCATTGGCACCGAACAGGAAAATACGCATTTGGTGGATGCCCTGATCCGTTGGCAGGATTCAGTAATTAATTGAACCGAATTGCCCTTTGATTTGTATTTTTAATGCAACGAAAAATCTTTCCCATGTATAAATCTATTTCTCTTTTTTTATTGGTTGCTTGTGTGGCCTGTGACTCAACAGCCGGAGACACACTTCAGCACCGTAAGCCCATAACTGTATTGCCCGATAGCAACAACGCAGGATTGAAATTACCCAATGGATTCTCGGCACTGAAAGTGGCGGAAAACATGGGACGTGCTCGCCACATTGCAGTGAACCAGCAAGGAGATATCTATGTGAAACTGGAACGCAAGCTCAATGGCAACGGAATCATGTACCTGCGTGACCTCAACAAAGATGGAAGGACAGAAGAAGTGAATGGATTTGGCAACTATACCGGAACAGGTATCGCCATACACAAAGGTTATCTCTATGCTTCCAGCGATGAAGAAGTTTTCCGCTACAAACTCAATGACAAAGGGGAAGTGGAAAACAGGGAGGCACCGGAAAAAATCATCACCGGATTGATCAACCGCCGCCAACATGCTTCCAAATCCATCACCCTTGATAACAATGGAAATATTTACGTGAACATCGGTGCATTCTCCAATTCCTGCCAGGAAAAAGATCGTCAGACCGGCTCCATGGGCATGAATCCTTGTCCGATTCTCGACTCAGCCGGCGGGGTATGGCAGTTCAAGGCCAATGTTCTGAACCAGACTTATGCCAATGGGGTGCGGTATGCAACCGGATTGCGCAATGTGGTAGGGTTGGATTGGAATACCCAAACGAATAAATTATTTGTAACCCAGCATGGACGCGATCAACTGAATAATCTGTTCCCCCAATATTATGATGACAAGGCCAATGCTGAATTGCCGGCAGAGACCATGTATGAGATCAATCCGGGTGACAATGCCGGTTGGCCCTATGCCTATTTCGATAACCAGCAAAACAAGCTGATCCTCGCTCCTGAGTATGGTGGCGACGGAAAGAAAGCACCAACAACTTCCTTTAAAGTACCCGATATGGCATTCCCTGCCCACATGGCACCGAATGCCCTGCTTTTTTATACAGGCAACCAGTTTCCTGCCCGATACAAAAATGGAGCTTTCATTGCTTTCCATGGTTCCTGGAATCGATTTCCACTTCCACAGGAAGGATTCTATGTAGCTTTCATTCCTTTTGAAAACGGCAAGCCCACCGGTAAGTGGGAGGTCTTTGCCAATGGATTCTCCGGAGTGGAAGTTGTCAATAATTTAAGGGCCGTTGCTCACAGACCCTGCGGACTTGCACAGGGTCCCGATGGATCTCTGTATGTATCAGATGACAACAAAGGAAGCATTTTCAGAATTATGTACCAGGGGAATCAATAAACGATGATGAAGAGAAATATGATTGAGCGAATCGCCAACTGCTATTCTGCGTTCTTGTTAACCGGAACCTTGTTGTTGTCTTTCACTGCAAAAGGACAAACAACCACACTGGAAGCATCCATGCAACGCGGTAAGACCATTTATGTGCAGCGTTGTGTTGCTTGCCACCAGCCCGATGGGGGAGGAGTGCCCCACATGAACCCACCCCTCGATGGTGCTTCGGCAGTGAAGGGGAAAGATAAATTTCGACTCATACAGGTTATCGTAAAAGGAATGACCGATCGGGTAGAGATTGATGGTGAGTTCTACAGCAATAACATGGCACCCCATGCCGATCTTACCGACCAGCAAGTGGCAGATGTACTCACTTATATCAGGAACAACTGGAGCAACAAAGCAGGGGCTGTGACTCCCGCAGAAGTGAAAGCTGCCCGGGCCAAATTAAAATAACATGAAGCCGATACTTTTCATCGACAGAGATGGTGTGATTTTGGTAGAGCCCGAAGATTTTCAAATCGACCACATCGAGAAGACACGCTTTGTTCCGGGTGCCATCAGTACCCTTTCCCGCATAGCTGCCGACTTTGATTTTTATCACGTACTGGTGACCAATCAGGATGGTTTGGGAACGCATACGTTTCCGGAAGAAAATTTTCATCCTGTTCAGGATCTCATGCTGCGAACCCTGGCTGGAGAAGGATTTCAGTTCCATGAAATTCTGGTAGATCGTTCACGGCCTGAAGACAATGCTCCCACCCGCAAGCCGGGCACAGGAATGTTGACCCACCTGATCGGCAACGACGATTTCGATTTATCTAGATCTCTGGTGATCGGTGATCGCTGGAGTGATCTTCAACTGGCGCATAATCTGGGATGTAAGGCCATTTATTTCCGTCCCCCCAATGCACCACACCACCTATCACCCGAACAAGAAGCACAATTGAGAGAGGTCATTGTACTCGAAACCGATGATTGGTCTGCAATCTATGCCTACCTGAAAATGGGTTTACGCGAAGTAACCCATAGCCGCAACACCCATGAAACGAAAATCGATATCCGGCTGCGCATGGAAGGAACCGGTATTGCCAACATCCGGACAGGCATTGGTTTTTTTGATCACATGCTCGACCAGATAGCTCGACATGGCAAACTGGACCTCGACGTTACCACCCAAGGTGATCTGCACATCGATGAGCACCACACGATTGAAGATACAGGCATTGCGCTGGGAGAGGCTTTTGCCCTGGCTCTGGCAGACAAAAGAGGTATGGAACGCTATGGCTTTGCATTGCCCATGGATGAAGCTGCTGCTAAAGTACTCATCGATTTCGGGGGAAGGAGTTGGCTGGTCTGGGAGGCTGAATTTACCCGGGAGAAAATTGGTGACATGCCCACAGAAATGTTTGAACACTTTTTTAAATCTTTCAGTGATGCTGCCAAGTGCAACCTTCACATACAATGCAGTGGTACGAACGAACACCACAAGATAGAAGCCATTTTCAAAGCATTTGCCAAAGCCATCCGCATGGCGGTGAAGCGCGACCCCTTCAGTCAGTATCTGCCTTCAACCAAAGGAGTATTATAGCAATACTAGAGTTGGGTACGCGTCCAAACCTCAGTTCTTCCGATCAGCGATATGCCAATGTAACCGCGCAGTAGTAGGGTATTGGGGTCTTTCATTCTTACATAACTTTTGTATTCCTTTCCGTTCTCAGGATCGTAGATCCTGCCATCTGTCCATTCCCCTTCTTTGTAAACAAATTCTCGCAATATCACCAATCCAACCAAGGGCTGGGATTGGAGTTTGGCGGTAGGATTCTTCTCATCTTTTTTGGGTTGTCCTTTCTCGTTCAGCGGTTCGCGAAGCCAGGCTATCTTACCGAAATACTTGCCATTCTCTTTATATACCTGCACTTTGCCTTTTCCGCTGGCATCCAGCCATACCCCCGTTATATCATCTGCGGGAAGGGCGGTTCTTGTAGAAGGAGTAAAGGATGTATGAAGCAATACCAGAAGGACTAGAATTGTTCTCATGTATTCTTTGTTGAAATAATTAACAGATTTTCTCTTCAAAGGTGGACAAACCTGCGCAAAGAAAAAACTTGGAAAATCTAGCAGGAAACCACATCTTTGCAGCATGAATAGCAGAAAACATTCCAATGCATGGTGGCACGGCAATCTCTTCCGGGGATGGTAATGCCATTGTATTGAATGTAAAAATATAACCAACCCCGGCGAGCAATTGCCGGGTTTTTTTTTGCCACAACAAGGGATTATGCAAAAGATCAACTTCACTACCCATTGCTACAAGATGCTGGGTGACATGTACACACCAGTTGGAATTTATCTGCGCCTGCGCGATCAGTACCGCGATACCATCTTGCTGGAGAGTACCGATCACCATGCTGCTGATAACAGCTATTCCTTCATTGGTATTCATGCCATTGCCGGCATAGAAATCAGTGACCGGCATTCCATTGATTATAAATTGCCCGGTGAGGAAGCAGTAAGGGAAAAAATAACGGATCCGCATACTGTGCCTGATAGAATCTGGCAGTTCATGCAGCAATTTCAGACAACACCGCCTCAATTCCCGGAAGCAACGGTTGCTCAGGGTTTGTTTGGTTATACTTCTTACGATGCAGTACCATTTTTCGAATCCATCCAATTGAAGGATGATGCTTCTTCTGTTGGCAGCATTCCGCTCATGCGCTATCGCTTCTATCAATACGTGATCGTCTTCAATCACTTCAAAGATGAGATCATTCTTTGTGAGAATAAGGTACCCGATTTACCCAGTGATGCTGCAGCCATTCTTTCGCTCATCCGCAGCCGCGATATACCTGTCTATCCTTTTGCGCTCAAGGGAAATGAGCAATCCAATATGTCGGATGAATTTTACCGGGGCATGGTAGAAAAGGGAATTGCGCATTGCCTGCGCGGAGATGTATTTCAGGTGGTACTGAGTCGTAGGTTTGAGCAGGCCTACCGGGGAGATGTTTTCAATGTGTACCGCTCCCTGCGCAGCATCAATCCCTCTCCCTATCTTTTCTTCTTTGATTATGGCGCTTACCAGCTGATGGGCTCTTCCCCGGAAGCACAGATCATCGTGCAAAATGGACAAGCCATTGTGCATCCCATTGCGGGAACCTTCCGCCGTTCAGGCGATGAAGCGGCAGACAAACAAATGGCCGAACAATTGCTCGCTGATGCCAAAGAAAATGCCGAGCACATCATGCTGGTAGATCTTGCCCGCAATGACCTGAGTCGCCAATGTGATGATGTGCAGGTTCGTCATTTTCGTGAAGTGCAATACTACAGCCATGTGATTCACTTGGTGAGTGAAGTAGCAGGTCAGGTTCGGGAAGGAAGTAACCCACTTGCACTGCTGGCGGCCACTTTCCCCGCAGGTACCCTGAGTGGTGCTCCTAAAATCAGGGCCATGGAAATCATCCATGAACTGGAACCAACCAACAGGGGTTACTATGGCGGTTGTATAGGAACGCTGGGTTTTGATGGAAGTTGTAACCATGCCATACTCATTCGCAGTTTGCTGAGTCGCAACAATACTTTGTATTACCAGGCAGGGGCCGGAGTAGTTGCAGCCAGTCAACCCGAAAGTGAATTACAAGAGGTCAACAATAAACTCAACGCACTGAAATCAGCCATACTTTTCGCTGGTTCTACACAATTATAAACAGGCAGTACAAACATGAAACGAATTCTGGTTTTTGATAATTACGATTCCTTCACCTTCAACCTGGTTCACCTGGTGAAACAACTCACCACCGATGAAGTAACGGTGGTAAGGAATGATCAGTTGGACATGGCAGATGCAGCACAATTCGACAAAATTATTTTATCACCCGGACCCGGCATACCCGAAGAGGCAGGCAGCTTGCTGGATATCATCCGCACCTATGCTGCAACCAAATCCATACTTGGCGTTTGTCTTGGTCATCAGGCCATCGGTCAGGTCTTCGGTGCGGAACTTGTCAACCTGCCCAAAGTTTTTCACGGTGTCGCTACCCCCATCGAGATCATAGCAGAGGCAAACAGAGAGAACGATTGGTTCAAGGGCATTACATCACCGGTGATGGTGGGTCGATACCACAGCTGGGTTGTCAGCGACAATCAATTGCCTGCCTGCCTCGAAATCACAGCAAGAGACGAACAACAATACATCATGGCACTGCGCCACCGGGAATTCGATGTGCAAGGTGTTCAGTTCCATCCTGAAAGCATACTTACCCCCGGCGGATTGAACATGATGAAAAACTGGCTCAACCCTCAATAAAAGGAATGACAACATGAAGAAAATTTTGAACCATCTTTTTGAGCACAAAACATTATCGCGGGAAGAAGCCCGGGATGTGCTCGTGGCCATGTCGGAAGGCAAATACAATGAAAGTGAACTGGCAGCTTTCATAACGGTGTACCTGATGCGCAGCATTACCATTGATGAATTGCTTGGGTTCCGGGATGCGCTCCTCTCACTGGCAGTAAAAGTAGATTTGAAAGAACCCAAAGTAATGGACATCGTAGGAACCGGTGGTGATGGTAAGAATACCTTTAATATTTCTACACTTGCCTGTTTCATCGTTGCCGGCACCGGTAAGAAAGTGGCCAAACATGGAAACTATGGTGCTTCCAGTATCAGCGGTTCTTCGAATGTAATGGAGCAGTTGGGATATCGCTTCACCAATGATGTCGATCGACTGCGCAAGGAACTCGCAACGGCCAATATTTGTTTCTTGCACGCCCCCTTGTTCCACCCTGCACTTAAAGTAGTAGGGCCTATTAGAAAAAACCTGGGAGTGCGTACCTTCTTCAATATGTTGGGACCCCTCGTTAATCCGGCCTCACCCGAAACACAACTCATCGGCGTTTATAGTCTGGAGATGGCACGTATCTACAATTATGTATTACAAAACAGCGGGCGCGCTTTCACCATCATTCATGGACTGGATGGATATGATGAGATTTCCCTCACCAATGATACCAAAGTGATCACAGAGCAGGGGGAAAAAATTTATTCCCCCCGTGAATTAGGGAAGCGGCTGGTGATAGCAGAAGATCTCTCGGGAGGTGCAACTTTGGAGGAAGCAGCAGGTATCTTTAGAAATGTCATCAGTGGCAATGGTACCTGGGCACAAAATGCAGTGGTGCTCGCCAATGCAGCGATGGCTTTGATGGGAACCGGCGAATACACAAGCTATGATGATGCCTATCAGCACGCAGTTGAAAGTCTCGAAAGTGGTGCAGCACAACAATCATTAGAAAAACTATTATCCCTGCAACCATGAACATACTAGAAAAAATTGTGGCTGCCAAGCGACGGGAAGTCGCAGAGCGCAAAGCAATGACATCCGTTCGCCAGTTAGAGGTCAGTCCTTTCTTTCAGACCACTCCACCGAGTATGCTGGCATCTTTGATGGATCCCGCTAAAAACGGCATCATTGCTGAATTCAAACGACGTTCACCCAGCAAGGGTGATATCAATGTACAGGCAGATGTGCATGCAACTACCCGGGATTATGCTGCCGGAGGTGCTTCAGGCATTTCTGTGCTCACCGATGAAACTTTTTTTGGGGGTGGATGGAAAGACCTCGATACAGCTGTTCGTTGGGGTACGCCTGTTCTTCGCAAAGATTTTATCATCGATGAATACCAGCTATTGGAAGCTCGTTCACATGGTGCATCTGTCATACTTCTGATAGCCGCCTGTTTAACTCCGGGCGAAGCCAAACAACTGGCAATGTGTGCGAAGGCAATGGAATTGGAAGTATTGTTGGAGCTGCACGACCCTGAAGAGATGTTTCACATGAATTCTGCTGTCACTTTTGTCGGCATCAACAACCGCAACCTGAAAAATTTTGAAGTGAATATGCAACAGTCCATGGAAATGGTGGAACAACTTCCGAACGATTTGCCTGCCATTGCAGAGAGTGGCATTGATTCCATCTCAACGCTGCTGGAACTGGAAGATGTCGGCTTCAAGGGATTTTTAATGGGAGAATATTTCATGCGCCAATCGAACCCGGGTGCCGCCTTCCTCTCTTTTTCCGATGAATTGAAAAATGCACGTGCCCGCCGCAATCAAATATGAGTGAACAAACAACACATATAATCCCACCGAAAAATTTTCGCATCAAAGTTTGTGGCATGACCGCTTATGACCAGGTGATGTCACTGGATGAAATGGGAGTTGTTTTCGCCGGGTTTATTTTCTATGCCCCCTCACCCAGGTTTTGTCTGCGCTTCACGGATCTGACCGGTATAAAAAAAATAAGAGGAAAAAATATCAATAAGGTGGGAGTATTCGTCAACGCATCCGCGGAAGAAGTACTGCGCACAGTAGATGAAGCCGGACTCAGCATGGTGCAGTTGCACGGAGAGGAATCTCCCAAGACCTGTGAACGCATTGCAGAATATGTCTCTGTTATCAAAGCATTCCGACTTCGCGAAGATGACCAGGTGCTCTGGAAAATAAAAGATTATCAACCCCTCGTGGACATGATCTTGTTCGATACAGCAACTTCGACCTATGGTGGTTCCGGAAAAAAATTCGATTGGGAATTGCTGCGCGGTTTGAAAATAGGCAAACCCTTTTTTCTGAGCGGAGGTATCGGACCTGAAGATGCCCAGCGCATCCATGAATTTAACAGAGACCCTGTGGCGACCGATCTTTTCGCGATTGATATCAATAGTCGTTTTGAGACTTCCCCCGGTATCAAGAACATATCTTTGATCCGTCAATTCATGCAGGAATTAAACCCATCATAAGATTTAAAACAATACCATTTACGCCAACAATTGAATACATTCAACACACAACCCAATCATATGTCAAATACCGCAACAGCAGTAAAACAGCCCGATACCGAAGGTTACTATGGTTCCTTTGGTGGTGCGTATATTCCGGAAATGCTTTACGGCAACGTAAACGAATTGCGGGAACAATATCTCTCTATTATGGAGGAACCGGAATTCCGGGCAGAATTGCAAGCCCTCTTGAAAGATTATGTAGGTCGGCCTACCCCCTTGTTCCTGGCCGAACGACTGAGCGCTGAGATTGGTACTACCATCTACCTCAAGAGAGAAGATCTCTGCCATACAGGTGCCCACAAAATCAACAATACAGTCGGACAAATTCTGTTGGCTCGTCGCCTGGGGAAAACCCGCATCATTGCAGAAACCGGAGCCGGACAACATGGGGTGGCTACAGCTACTGTTTGTGCCTTGAAAGGCATGGAGTGCATCGTTTACATGGGGGAAAAAGACATGCAGCGACAGGCACCCAATGTTGCCCGCATGAAAATGCTGGGAGCAAAAGTTGTTCCCGCGATGAGCGGAAGCAGAACATTGAAAGATGCCACCAATGAAGCCATCCGCGACTGGATCAACCATCCTGATGACACCCATTACATCATCGGCAGCGTGGTAGGTCCGCATCCCTATCCCGATATGGTCGCTCGCTTCCAATCTGTTATCAGTGAAGAAATCAAAAAACAATTGCTCGAAAAAACCGGCAACGAATTGCCTACCCATGTGGTAGCTTGTGTGGGTGGAGGAAGCAATGCTGCCGGAGCATTTTATCATTTTATCGAATCACCCTCTGTTCAATTGGTATCTGTGGAAGCAGCCGGCCATGGCATTCATACCGGCATGAGTGCTGCCACCACCCAGTTGGGAAAGCCTGGTATCCTTCACGGCAGCATGAGTCTTGTTATGCAAACTGCAGACGGACAAGTGGTAGAACCTCACAGTATTTCAGCAGGACTCGATTATCCGGGTATCGGACCCATGCATGCCTATCTTTACAAAAATGGCAGAGCGCGTTTTGAAAGTGCCACCGATGCTGAGGCTTTGGAATGGGCTTTTCATGTAAGTAAAACGGAGGGAATTTTGCCTGCACTGGAAACTGCCCATGCATTTGCAGTGCTGCCGCGACTAGGTCTTACACCTGCCGATAGGGTAGTTGTTTGTCTGAGTGGAAGAGGCGATAAAGACCTGGGAACCTATATGCAGGAAATGGGAAGATTCACCTAATACCAATCAACACAGATTCTGTCCATGATTTTATTCGATGTTATAAACCAATGATATGAGTCGCATCAACGCTTTGTTCAAAAGAAAACCCTCGCACGTACTGAATGTATATTGCACCGCCGGATACCCACACCTGGACAGTACCCTGCCCATCATGCGGGCATTGCAAGTGAGTGGTGTGGACATGATCGAATTGGGTATGCCCTACAGTGACCCGCTGGCCGATGGTCCGGTAATACAATCCAGCTCTGAAACAGCACTTGAAAACGGCATGACCATTGACGTTCTTTTCGATCAATTGTCTATTTTGCGACAGCCAATCAGCGAGGGGGGAATCGGTAATGAACTTCCCGTCATTTTAATGGGTTATCTGAATCCCGTTCTACAATACGGAATTGAACATTTTTGTGAGAGAGCCGCTGCAGTAGGGGTGGATGGCATTATTTTACCCGATCTTCCGCCCATAGAATTTACACGACAATATGGTGCTGTATTCAGGAAACATGGTTTGGATTTCATTTTCCTCGTTACACCAGAAACTGCCGAGGAAAGGGTTCGCCAATTGGATGCACTCTCTTCAGGATTTTTATATGCGGTAAGTTCTTCCGCTACCACCGGCAAAGACCAAAACATGGAACGTGTGACCGATTATCTGCAACACTTGCTCTCTCTTCAATTAAAAAATCCAATTCTGGTAGGTTTTGGCATCAAAGACCACGCAGGTTTCATGCGGGTCTGTGAACAGGCAGCCGGCGGCATCATTGGTTCTGCTTATATCCGTGCTTTGCAGGGTCAGGTACATTATGAAGATGCTACCCAACAATTCATTCACTCTATTCTCCACTCCTCCTAAGATGTCAGTAGTCATCATTCAATACAATGCAGGTAACATTCAATCAGTGCTCTATGCACTGGAGCGTTTGGGACAATCAGCTGTGGTGACAGACGATCCTGCGACCATTCGACAAGCAGATAAAGTGATTTTTCCGGGGGTAGGTGAGGCAAGCTCTGCGATGAACTACTTGCGCGAAAGGGGTTTAGACCAGGTGATCATCGGTTTGCAGCAGCCGGTATTGGGTATCTGTCTGGGCATGCAGTTACTTTGCTCGTACAGCGAAGAAAATGATACCACGTGCTTGGGAATTTTTGACGAAAAAGTATTGCGCATGCAACCGGGTCAGGTACCTCCACCACCCGATCAATTGCAATGGAAGATACCACAGATGGGATGGAACAACATTTATGGTCTACGTTCAGCACTCATGCAGGATGTAGCGGAAAATAGTTATTGTTATTTTGTTCATGGCTACTATGCTGCCTGCGGTGACCATACTATTGCTACTACTAATTATATTCAACCCTACAGTGCAGCGCTGCACAGGAATAACTTTTATGGTTGTCAGTTCCACCCGGAAAAAAGTGCTGCTGTAGGGAAACAAATTCTAAAGAATTTTCTTCAACTCTGATCATACATGCAAATCATTCCAGCCATAGACATTATAGACGGTGCTTGTGTTCGGCTCAGCCAGGGCGATTATAACCGGAAGACAACTTACAGTTCCGATCCATTGTCTGTTGCCCGCAGTTTTGAAGATGCCGGATTGAAAAGACTGCACCTTGTAGACCTGGATGGAGCCAAAGCCGGTAAAATCATGAATGCAGCAGTGCTGGAAAAAATTGCAGCCAACACGCAATTACAAATTGATTTTGGCGGAGGAATTCACAACGAGGAATCAGTTGCATCCGTCATCGATGCCGGTGCCACCTGGGTTACCGTAGGAAGTGTTGCTGTGAAAGCACCGGAAAAGCTGGAACTATGGATAGCTCGCTTTGGTGGCGATCGGTTCATGTTAGGTGCGGATGTCAATGGAACCAAATTGGCAGTAAGCGGATGGACCGAAACCACTGATGTGGAAATCGTTCCATTCCTTGACAAATGGACAGCCGCCGGTATTCAACAGGTTTTCTGCACTGATATCAGCAAGGATGGTTTACTGGAAGGTCCTTCTATTGCATTGTATCGCTCTTTGCTGCAAGCATTTCCCCATTTACAATTGATTGCCAGCGGCGGAGTGAGTAGCATCGATGACCTGCAGGTTTTGCGGGAACTGGGTTGCAGCGCAGCTATTGTGGGGAAAGCCATTTATGAAAACAAAATCACAGTCACTGCACTGGCCAACTGGAAATAAAATCTATGCTCACCAAACGCATCATACCTTGTCTCGATATCCGCGATGGAAGAACAGTGAAGGGAATTAACTTTGAAGGAATCCGCGATGCCGGAGATCCGGTGGAACTGGCAGCCCGCTATGCGGCACAGGGTGCTGATGAATTGGTGTTTCTCGATATCACAGCCACCATTGAAAAAAGAAAAACGTTTCATGAGCTTGTCAACCGCATTGCCCACCACATCGACATTCCATTCACAGTGGGCGGTGGCATCAGTTCGGTAGAAGATGTAAGTCGTCTCTTACAAAATGGGGCTGATAAGGTCAGCATCAACAGTGCCGCTTTTCGTCGTCCCGCATTGATCGAAGAACTTGCCGCTTCTTTCGGAAGCCAATGCGTCGTACTCGCCATTGATACCCGACAAGAAGAAGATGGAGAATGGTATGTGTACCTGAACGGTGGACGCATCCGCACAGAGATGACCTGCTTCGATTGGGCAAAACAAGCAGTAGCGGCAGGGGCAGGTGAGATTCTGCTCACCTCCATGAACCACGACGGAACCAAACAGGGATTCGCGCAAGATATCACCCGTATATTGTCAGATCATCTTCCTGTTCCGGTCATTGCTTCCGGCGGCGGAGGAAAGCCCGAACATTTTGCCGAGGTTTTTCGCGAAGTACATGCCGATGCGGCACTTGCTGCCAGTATTTTTCATTTTGGAGAAATCTCTATTCCCGAACTCAAATCTTACCTTCGGAAAGAAGGAATCAATATCCGTTAAAACCACATTTACACCTACGTCTTTTACGCAATTTTACTACCATGGAACTTCAATTTGATAAATATGCCGACGGTCTTATGCCTGCCATAGTGCAGGATGCCAAGACCAGAAACGTCTTAATGCTCGGTTTCATGAACCGTGAGGCATGGGAACAGACTCAGACCCTTCAAAAAGTCACTTTCTATAGCCGCAGCAAACAGCGGTTATGGACCAAGGGAGAGGAAAGTGGCAACTATCTTCACTTTCAGGGAGGTGCCGTCGATTGCGATGGAGATACCCTGTTGATCCAGGCCACGCCTGCCGGACCCGTTTGTCATACCGGAGCAGATACCTGCTGGAACCAGGCCAATACGAGTGACAATTTCCTGGAAGAACTGGAGGGCATCATCGAAAGCCGAAAGTCAGCCCATCCCGACACCTCCTATGTGGCACGCATGATGGCGAAGGGAATCAACAAAATTGCCCAAAAAGTAGGGGAGGAAGCTGTCGAACTGGTCATCGAAGCCAAGGATGACCGGGCAGATTTGTTCATCAATGAGGCGGCGGACTTATTGTTTCATTATTTACTTTTGCTTAACGCGAAAGGTTTTAACTTGCGTGAAGTGACTGAACAACTGCGGCAAAGACACAAAACTGCCTGAACTGTAACGGTAAAAAGAAAATGAAAGCCATGAAAAAAATTCTATTCATCGTACTCTTGCTGCCTGTTTTGGCGAATGCACAGCCAACCAAGGATCCCTTTGTTTTGAAGGGGTATGTGACCGGATTGAAAGACAGCGTTACTGCTTTTTTGATGAATGCCAATAGTAGCCGCACAGTAGCTACGGCACTGGTGGTGAACGGCAACTTTACCCTGAAAGGAAACATTCGTGAGCCGGACCTGTTCCAGCTGGGATTTATCGGTTATGGGCAGACAACCGACCTTTTCCTGCAAAATGACCAGGTAGCATTGAATGGAGATATCAACAACCTCGGTGCTGTAACCATTACCGGAAGCTCACTGAACGAAGATTTTGTATTGTTCAAACAACAATTCATTCCCTATATCAACCGACTGAGGGAATTAAGTGGTGCCATCAGTACGGAAGCAAATCCTGTACGCAAAGATTCTTTGGTGAAAGTTTATAATGGAGTGCGTCAGCAAGCTGCCGGTTCTACCACACTTTTCATGCAGGCAAAACCGGCGTCACCTGTAAGCTCACTCGTCATGGCGGTTATGATGGGAAGTTTTGATGGAGTAGCAGATATAGAAAGCAGATACAACCAACTGCAACCTGCTGCCCGCCGTGGTTTTTATGCTCAAAACATTGAACGGTCTGTGAATGAGGCCAAACAGGCCATGATTGGTCAGGTAGGCACCCAGGCAGTTGATTTTTCCCAACAGGACGTGAATGGCAAAGCGGTATCCCTTTCTTCTTTCCGTGGAAAATATGTGCTGATTGATTTTTGGGCAAGCTGGTGTGGCCCCTGCCGGCAGGAAAACCCCAATGTTGTGAATGCATTCAATCAATTCAAGAATAAAAATTTCACAGTATTGGGTGTGTCATTAGACAATGCACGTCCCAACTGGCTGCAGGCCATTCAGGTAGATAACCTAACATGGACTCATGTGAGTGATCTGAAATACTGGAACAACGCTGTGGCACAACTCTACCGCATTGGAAGTATTCCCGCGAATATTCTGGTTGATCCAACCGGAAAGATCGTTGCCCGCGACCTGCGTGGTGAAGCACTTTCTCAAAAGTTGGCGGAATTACTCGGACAATAAAATTTCCTTTTTAGAGGAATGTTGCCAGGTAGTGGTCTTCCTGAAACCCCAGTGCCATCACCTTATCGCCTTTTGTAATCAGCGGTCTCCGGATGATGCTGGTTTGATCGGTTAATAAGTCAGTCTTTCCCTTCTCTGTGAGGATCTTTTTTTCGTTCAACTCTTTGTTCTTGCGCCAGGTAGTGCCATTCTTATTAATCAAAGAATCCCAGCCCACTTGAGCTGCCCAATTGATGAGTAGCCCTGACGTTACTCCCTGCTTTTGAAAATTATGAAACTGATAGCGGAGTCCGTTTCGATCAAACCATTGAATGGCTTTCTTCACGGTGCCACAGTTGGGAATACCATAAATCGTATACATACAAAAAAGATGAGGCGCAAAAATAACGGAGTCTGATCAATATCCGATGGGTTGCTCGCGCAGTGCAGGAAAACGATTGACCAGCCAGGATTTTTTAGCAGGCTGTAACCAGCCGGATTCAAACGAATCCTTTGTTCCAACTACATGATCGAAGAACAAACTGTCACCATTGATTTTTCCTTCCGCTATTGCAGTAGATAACTCGGCAATAGGAAGTGTAAAAACTTTTTCATCCTGATAAAAACTCAGTAAAGTGCGGTTAAAAAGATCTATGCCCAACTCTTCCTGCAGTGCCTGCATCATGCGCACAGAACTATCTGTGCTGCAACCGCTCACATGTGTCATTGTTTCATCGGCAACAAGCACAAGAAATCGATTCAAGAGAACTATGCCGATGCCTTGAACAGGAGCTCCGTGGGCTGTCCATGAACCAACAAATGCTTTCATTCTTTCTGTTGCCAAATTAGATTCCTGCTCGGTCAGTGTTCGGTTGGCTGCATATACCCATACCCGCGATTGCGGGGAGAAATGGGCGGGAATGGCAGTTGATATAATGGAAAGACTCATACTATTTGTTTTCAGAAGTCGGTGAACCAACCAGTTGCAGGGCGACCAATTCTGCTACATCCAATACCTGAACGGCATTCTCCTGTTCCTTATTTTTCACTCCATCGGTGAGCATGGTGTGGCAAAATGGACAGGCAGCTGCAATGTAGTTGGCTCCTGTTGCAAGTGCCTCATCGGTGCGTTCAAAATTCACACGGTTGGTTCCTTTCTCCTCCTCTTTGAACATTTGTCCGCCCCCCGCACCACAGCAGAGTCCGTTTTTTCTGCAACGCTTCATTTCTACTAGCTCAGCATCGAGGGCCTCCAGTACTTTTCTAGGAGCCTCATACACTTCGTTGGCACGGCCGAGGTAACAGCTATCATGGTAAGTAATCTTTTTGCCCTGAAAACTTCCACCACCTTCGAGTTTAATTTTACCTCCATCTATTAATTCCTGCAAAAGTTGTGTGTGGTGAACTACCTCATAATTTCCGCCGAGTTCAGGGTATTCATTTTTGAGCGTATTGAAGCAATGCGGACAAGTAGTGACAATTTTTTTTATGCCGTAACCATTCAATACCTGAATGTTTTGATAAGCCATCATTTGGAACAGAAATTCGTTCCCCGCCCTGCGGGCGGGATCACCGGTGCAGGCTTCCTCTTTTCCCAAGATAGCCCAGGAAATTCCTGCCTTATCCAATATGGTGGCAAAGGCCTTGGTAACTTTCTGTGCACGCTGGTCAAAGCTTCCCGCACATCCTACCCAAAATAAAATTTCCGGGGAAGTACCCGCAGCGGCAAAATCGGACATGGTTTTTACTGTAATGGCCATATAAGTTGTTCGTTAATTCAATGAATGAGTTTAAATTTCTTTTGTCCATGCAGCCCGCGCATCCGGTGCAAATTTCCAGGGTGCAAAATTGTTTTCAATATTACTGAAAGCACCATTCCATTCCTGCGGAGCATTGCTCTCCTCCATGATCAGCGAACGGCGCAATTCAGTGATAATATTCAAAGGAGAAATACCTACCGGACATTCCTCTACACAAGCCATACAAGTGGTGCAGGCACGCAACTCTTCGACCGTAATGTAATCGTGCAGCAGATTTTTGCCATCAGCTTCCCATTTGCCTTTGGCTTGAATTTGTACACCCATTTCCTCCATGCGGTCACGCGTAGCCATCATGATGCGTCTCGGACTTAACAGCTTACCTGTTTGATTGGCCGGACAAGCAGCGGTACACCTGCCACATTCAGTGCAACTGAAAGCATCGAGTAAACTTTTTTGCGGTAGGCCACTGATATCTTTTGCACCAAAGTGATCCGGGGGAGTAGCATTCGCGGGCGTGAGCTCAGGCTGCATGGCATACAATACCTCCTGCTGCACAGCAGGCATGTTGATGAACTTGCCTGTTTTATCGAGTGAAGTATAATAGGCATTGGGGAAGGCAAGTAAAATATGCAGGTGTTTGGAATGAGGAAGATAATTCAGGAAAGCAAAGATGCCCAGTATATGCAGCCACCAACAAAGACGTTCCACCCAAATCAATGTGTCTGTGCTCATGCCCTGCAACAGAGGTACGATCAAACCTGAAACCCAAAACTCACCTGTCGCAGGATAATGGGGATCCCCTGTCTGTTGTAGTTGCTGGTCTGCCGCATTCATGGTAAGAAACAGAGACATCAGTATGATCTCTGCTATCAGAATATAGTTGGCATCACTGGCAGGCCAACCCTTGAGGTCACCATGCGCCAATCGCTGGATGTGAATAACATTCCTGCGCAGCAGAAAAACAATGCAAACCAGCAAAACACCTGCTGCCAGCAATTCAAAAATCCGAATTAACCAGGTATACAAATCACCCAGCAAAGGCAGGAATAAACGGTGATGGCCTGTAATACCATCTAAAACGATTTCAGCTACTTCGAGGTTGATAATGATGAAGCCTGCATAAATAATCAGGTGCATGACTGCAACCAGTGGCTTGGAAAACATTTTTTTCTGACCCAATGCCAGTAGCAGCACATTGGCCCATCGCTTCCCCGGCTGATCGTTGGGCAGGGGAGTAGCACCCATACTGATCAGCTGGCTGATGACCTTGATGCGACGATAGAAAAGCAGCACAGATGCGGCTGTGAGTGCGATGAAAAGAACTTGCAGTAACAATTGCATGGTCTTGGTTTAATGTTCGGCAAATTTACCACAACATTCATGCCGTGGATGAAGTTGAAAATATTCCTGTAATTTTATACTCAAATATACTTCATGTCTGTCAGGAAAACCATTCTAACTCAAACCCAGGCCGCGCAAAAGTTACACCGCATGGCGCTGGAGCTGGCAGAAAGCCTGACTGGGGATAATTCACCCCTGGTGATCATTGGCATTCGCCACAATGGGGAGGTAATGGCAGCACAACTGGCCGGTTTTTTTTCTCTATATGACAGCAGGCCGGTTCAGCTTCGCTGGGTTCAAATGGACAAATCAAAACCCGATGTAGTTGAACTCAGCGAAGATGGCAACCTCAACGGTGCCCATCTCTTGCTGGTGGATGATGTTACCAACTCCGGTAAAACACTCCTTTATGCGCTGAAACCATTGCTGCAATTCCATCCCGCCAGCATCAGAACCCTGGTTTTGGTGGAACGCATGCACAAACAGTTTCCCATAAAAGCCGATTTCGTCGGACTTAGTTTGGCCACTACCCTCCAGGAACATATCCAGGTTGAAGTAGAAAATGGAGTCGTTACCGGCGCTTTCCTGCAGTAAGTATGCAGATCAAAATTTCATTTTTAGCGAGTTGATCTAACCCGAGGAGGAAAACAGAATAATCGCTAATTTGCTCCTGTATTCATTAGCAAAAGAGCGATTTTATGGACAGTGTAATCACAACAAATGTTGCCTCCTGGTTGAATGGCCCCTACGACGAAACTACCAAGCAAGCCATTCGTCAATTACAAACAGATCATCCCGATGAACTGGCGGATGCCTTCTACCGCAACCTGGAATTTGGTACCGGTGGACTTCGCGGCATCATGGGGGTAGGTACCAACCGCATCAATCAATATACCGTGGGTATGGCTACCCAGGGATTTTCTAATTACCTGAACAAGACGTATACCGGACAACCGATTTCTGTTGCCATTGCACACGACAGCCGCAACAACAGCCGTTTTTTTGCTGAAACAACAGCGGCAGTTTTTGCAGCCAATGGAATAAAAGTATATCTGTTTGAATCCCTTCGCCCCACACCCGAACTGAGTTTTGCCATCCGTCATCTGAATTGTCAGGCAGGAGTGGTATGCACCGCTTCCCACAACCCGAAAGAATACAATGGCTACAAGGCTTACTGGAATGATGGCGGACAATTGGTGCCTCCGCACGATGTGAATGTAATACGCGAAGTGGAAGCCATACAGTCCATTGCTGATGTGAAGTTCACAGGTGGGGAGCAAAACATTCACCTCATCGGCAAGGAAATGGATGCGGCCTACATTCAAATGGTAAAGAGTTTGAGTGTCTATCCGGAAGTAATCAGTGCCCAGCATGACCTGAAAATTGTTTATACTCCCATTCATGGTACCGGCATCATGCTCGTGCCGGAAGTATTGAAGCAATATGGATTTACCAATGTGCAGGTGGTAGAAGAACAGGCAACACCGGATGGTAATTTCCCTACAGTTCATTACCCCAATCCGGAGGAAAGTGAAACCATGCAGATCGGGTTGCAAAAAGCCCGTGAGCTCAATGCAGATATTTTATTGGGAACAGACCCCGATGCCGACCGGGTTGGTATCGGCGTAAAGGACAATCATGGCAACTGGATCTTAATGAATGGTAACCAAACTGCTGTTCTCGCTTTCAGTTATATGATGGAAGCCCGCAAGGCCAAGGGCATTGCTACACCCGAAGACATGGTGATCACCACCATCGTGACCACTGAGATGATCAACCGCGTAGCTGAGCGCAACGCAGTTGATTGCTACAATGTACTTACCGGCTTCAAATGGATCGCAGAAAAGATCAAAGAACTGGAAGGAAAGAAGCAATACGTGATCGGTGGGGAAGAAAGTTTCGGTCTGATGATCGGTAGTCTGATTCGCGACAAGGATGCGGTAAGTGCAGTGGCACTGCTTTGCGAAATGGCAGCCTATGAAAAAAGCAAAGGGCGTACCCTGTTTGAAAAACTGATTGATCTATATATAGAATATGGTTTTTATTATGAAAGCCTGATCAGTATCACCAAAAAGGGCATGAATGGTCAGAAGGAGATTGCAGAAATGATGGAAAACTATCGGAAACAGCCACCACAGGAGCTTGCAGGTTCACCCGTTGTTCAGTTACTCGATTACCAGTTACAACAGTCCACGCATCTGCTTACCGGGGAAAAGAAACCGATTGCATTGCCCAAGAGCAATGTACTCCAGTTCATCACCGCCGATGGATCAAAGATTTCAGCACGCCCTTCGGGAACTGAACCCAAGATCAAATTTTATTTTAGTGTCAATGCACCTCTGCCAAATAAGGAAGCATATGAAACAGTTTTGGAACAGTTGAAATCCAAAATCGATCATATCATTCGCGATATGCAACTTGCCTGATGAGATCAGCCGATAGATGTAGGGCATGCTTAACTGTTTCCCTATATTTGTAGCGTTATGACAGTGTACAAAGATGAACTCCGGCACCAGGGTCTGCGGGCCCAGCTGGTGAAGCAGTTGCGGGAAAAAGGAATTACAGATGAAAAAGTATTGGAGGCGATTCAGACGATTCCACGCCATTATTTTTTTGACAATGCTTTTGAAAAAATCGCTTACGAAGACCGTGCATTTCCCATAGCTGCCGGTCAAACCATCTCACAACCCTATACAGTTGCCTATCAGACACAATTGTTACAGGTTAAGCGCAATGAAAAAGTACTTGAAATAGGAACCGGAAGTGGTTACCAGACTGCAATACTTGCTGCTTTAGGGGCACGTGTTTGTACAATAGAACGGCAAAAAGAACTCTTCGATACCATTCAAAAATCGTATCCCTTTCAGCGCCAATACCCCGGTATACGCTTCTTTTATGGAGATGGATTTTTAGGACTTCCCACTTTTGCGCCCTTTGATAAAATTTTGATAACCGCGGCAGCTCCTTATACCCCTCCCATCTTGCTAGAACAATTGAAACCGGGGGGTGTCATGGTATTACCCAGAGATGAGGGCGATAGCCAGCGCATGATACGTATCACCAAGCAGGCGGATGGAACACTCCGGGAAGAGTGTTTCGATCAATTTTCTTTCGTGCCTATGCTTGCAGGAAAAAATTCCGGTGGCAACAAGATAGTCTAATTGAAAACTTCTTGCCCCTGTTACTCCTTACTGGCTCATCATATCAGTCATGCCTGAACTTGGATCAGATTTGGTGCTCTTCCGCTTGAAAAGCGAAGCATCAAACTTACCAAAGCGATAACTGAAATTGATGCGCAATACCTGCGGGTCTCTTCTGCGCTCGCTGGTCTGAATGAAAAAGGCACTTTCAGAATAAGACTGGAACAACTGTGTTTTGAATATGTCATTCATGCTCAAAGTCAGCGATCCTGTTTGTCCATTTTTCCAGGTCCAATCCTTACGGATAGCCAGGTCAACACCATAGCGGGGAAGATTATAACCTTGTGCAGTAGTTTGAGGACCACCACCCCACATCATACCACCACCGCCACCAAAGCCACCGCGTCCGCCACCTAAACCGCCACCACCGGGGGGTAATACGGTACGTGCCTGGTAGTCACCACTCAACTGAATGGACCAGGATTTCTTCAATTTGAAATTATTGATCACCTTACCGAACCAACTCACCAGATTATTGGAGAATTGTTCGCCGGGCAAATCAGCACGTAGGGAAGAACTGAAAATATTGAGGTTAGCAGTCATGTCCCATGACTTGGTCACTGCCATTTTGTTCGTTAATTCCAAACCGGTGGCAAAACTGTAATTGGCATTGATAAAAGTGCTGAAATAAGCGCTGTCACCGGGAATCAATTCGTTTACATCCCTGTACACATATCGTGTAATCAGGTTGGAAGTATGTTTGAAGTAAAGGGAAGCAAGGAAGTTGGCATTCTTCTTATACGTGTTGTTATACGACAATTCAAATGAATTGGTGAATTCCGGTTGCAGGCCTGCGTTACCAATGTTCACATTCTGCGGATCTGAATAATCCGGGAAAGGCATTAACTGGAAGAAGTTGGGGCGATTGATTTTGCGCGTATAATTCAATTGCAGGTCTTGCTTATCAGTCAGCTTATAAGTAGTAAATACACTGGGGAAGAGACTGAGTGGAAAAGTTACATTGAACTTCAATGAATCCTGTCCTTTGGAATTCAACAATGTACCCTGGTAGTTGGAACTCTCAACCCTTAATCCCAATAAATAGCTCCACTTGCCTTTCTTGAAACTGTAAGTGGTATAGGCTGCCCATACTTCATCATGGAATTTATAACGGCTGCTGATACCGGGTACCAATTCATATTTGCCTGTGTTGTTGTTGAAGCGGAACTGATCATTGATGCTGCTATTGTCTCTGATGGCAGCACGCAAACCAGCCTCCAGTTTTGAATCATCTGTCAACGGATTTTCATAATCTGTCTGAAAGGTGTAGAAACGGTTATCACCTGTAGAATTGTTCAACTGCAGCAAGGGATTACCTTTTACAAAAGCTTCGGGGGTATAAGTTTGAATCTTGATCTGACTGCTACCGTTGCTGTTGCTGGAGTTGAAGTTGAAGTCTGCAGAAATATTGTGTCCGTTTTTGGCGAAGTTATGTTTGAAACTGAGCTGCGTTCCCAGGTTTTCAAATTCGCGGTTGCTGAAATTGTTGATGAGGTTATAGGAAGAAAAATTTTGCTTGATGATGGAATCCACCCGCTGATTTTGTTCACTCTCAAAACGTCCGCGGTTATAATTGGCAGCGATGGTAATGGTGTTCCTGTTATCGAGGAAAATGTCCAGACTTCCGCGGAAAAATTTGAATTGTCCATCATTCACACTGTTCATGAAAGTATTGACATTGTTAGGTGCGAAAGTCAGCAGGTTTTCTCTGTCGATGCTGCTGGAAGAGAGTGACTTGAATTCATTGAGGTTCGCACTTAATCCAAGGTTGATCTTATTTTGACGAAGGTTGATGTCGCCACCCAGGTTTACCTTACCACGTGAATCAATGCCTGTGCGGATACCACCATTGTACCCGATTTTTTTGTTTTTCTTGAGTATGATGTTCAAAATACCTGCTGTACCACCGGAAGCATCGAATTTCGCAGACGGATTGGTGATCAATTCAACTTTGTCAATGATATCGGCCGGAATCTGATCCAGCGTTAGGGTGGTGGGTCTTCCGTCTACAAAAAGGGTAGGGGCAGCATTGCGGAGGGTAACATTTCCGTCGATGTCAACACTCAGGGAAGGAATGTTCCTCATCACTTCTGCAGCTGTTTGTCCGGTACTGTTCAGATTCTTATCTACCGTAAAGATTTTTCGGTCAATTCCCAGCTCTAACAGGGGTTTGGAAGAAGATGTAACAGTTACAGCAGCCAGGGTCGTTGAATCCCCTGTTAATTTGATGTTGCCCAGGTCTTTGTCGATCATGCCCATCATCTGCTGAAAATTACCTCCGGCAGGCGGCATTTTCATTCCAAAACCAACGGTTTGTGCTAGTGGCTTATAACCCAGGCTACTCACCTTTAACTGAAAGTTGCCGAATACAGATAAATTCTCGAAACTAAAATCGCCCACTGCTTTGGTAATCTGTGTATTCAAAATTACCTGCTTCATCTTTTTTGTAACCGTATCAAATTTGTTCCCTATCAGTTGAACAATGGCACCATCAATTCCTTTACCTGTCTTGTCATCTACAATTTTTCCATACAAATGACCTATGTTCATATTTTGTTGTCCACCCGCCCCTGAAGGTCTGCCACCACCGGGAAATTGAGCCACCAAAGTGGATGCTGCAAGGGTGAAAACCAGAGTCAATTGAATGATTTTTTTCATATATATCTACTTAGCGATGCAAATTTCGGACAGAATTGTCATATTAATAGGTGGTGAAGGGACAAGCGGTTCTATGACAACTGTAAATGGATAAAGTTGTAAAAAGGGGGGTATATAGGCCCTTTTAATCGGTGATTAACCTAAAATGGTGAGTAATACCTGCAACAAACCGATCACAAAACCCAGCATACCGCCAATGATTTCCACAAAGCGGAATTCTTTTTGCATGATACTCATTAAAATCTGCTCCATTTTGTCGGAAGAAAAGCCGGCTACTTTTTGGGTAACAATGGCTTCCAGGTCAAGTTGCTCTTTCAAAGTATGTACATACGATTGCATGATTTCGGGGAAAAGTACTTCCAGCTGACGCACAAAAACCCCTTTGAGTTCCTGGATGGTGCTCTCACCAATGAACATGCTGATCAATGGCATTTGTTCAGGTAATTGCTCCCGCAGGAAGCGGTCAATGTGTTTTTCAATCAGGGGCATCACTGATTTCAGGTTCGAGGGATTGGTGATTTTGGTGGAGATATCAGAAAACGAGAGCAACTCATCAGAAACCAGCTTACCCAAACGGGCAGCAAATACCTGTTGTCGCTTGGGGAAGATTCCATGGAAAGTAAATCCCAGTATTTTTTTGGGTTCCCGTGGATGGAATAACATTTTTATGGCTATCCAATTGGTAAACCAGCCTATGAAGGCAGAAATCAGCGGTATGATAATCCAGGTTATCGACATACAAATTGGTATAAAAAAAACCTACAAGTTGTGCCTGTAGGTTGGGAGGGAGAACGAGGGGTCTCGAACCCCCGGCCTTCAGTGCCACAAACTGACGCTCTAACCAACTGAGCTACGCTCTCCGTTTTCGGCTGCAAAAATACAATAAATCCTCTTTTTTCATTGAATATTTTACAACCCTTTTTCCTGATTTCTCATTCCAAACCTTTGTTAATTGCTTTTAACGGCCCCTGCCTATGGTTTTTTTCAATTATTTTTGAGACTTCCCATGAAAAAAATTGTTGACTTTATGATGAGTAAAAAATGGTTGTTGTTGGCAATGGTGTGCTTCGGCGCTTTGTTTTTCGCCTTTAGAAACTCCTCACTTGGAATGCTGGAGCCATCGAATCCCCGTCAGCAATTGCTGAAAGAAGTGGGCAGAGTGCTCCAAGAACAACATTATGATCCCAAGAACATTGACGATAAATTTTCCCGTCTGGTCTTCAATCGCTTCCTGGATCAACTCGATGGCGATAAAACCATGTTTTTGCAGAAAGACATCGACTCACTGAAGGTATTTGAAACCAGACTGGACAATGAGATCCTTGGTGAACCCATCTCCTTCCTGCCTGCAGTCAGTGCTATGTACAATCGCCTCCTGGAAGAATGTGCAGGCATCTACCAAGAAATTCTCCGCAATCCATTTGATTTTTCAGTTGCCGAAACAGGGGAACCCGATGGAGAAAAAATTCCGTTCGTAAAAACAGAAGCTGAGCGAAAAGACCGCTGGAGGAAAAAGTTGAAATATTTCGCACTGGAACGATATGCCGATCTGATCGAGCAGCGTGAAAAAAACAAAGACCAGAAAGACTTCAAGGTGTTACCCGATTCTGCCCTGGAAAGAAAAGCACGTGAACAGGTTTTGAAACTGATGAACGATAACTATGGGCGCATTCGCAGTACTTTCAAAGAAGAAGTGCGCTTCAGTACCTACCTGAATACCATCACCAACCTCATGGACCCGCACAGCGATTACCTCGCTCCGGTAGAAAAGCGCGCTTTCGATGAGCGCATGAGCAATGAGTTTTTTGGTATCGGAGCACAACTCACCAAAGATGATTATGGCATCAAGATTGCCAGTATCATTACCGGTGGGGCAGCGTATAAGTCCGGTCAAATCGTGGTGAACGATGTCATCATCAAAGTGGCACAAGGCAATGAAGAGCCCGTAGATGTTACCGCTTATGCAACCGAAGATGCAGTTAAACTCATTCGTGGAAACAAAGGCACTGAAGTTCGTCTGACACTTAAAAAAGAAGATGGTACCATCAAAGTGGTTTCACTGATCCGGGAAAAAGTAAATCAAGACCAGGGCCTGGCGCGCAGTGCTGTTATTCGTCAGGGAGATAAAAAAGTGGGGTATATCCTGCTTCCCGATTTCTATTCCAATTTTGAAGATGCCAATGGTTATCATTGTGCGGCAGATATTGCTGCTGAACTGCAAAAGCTTAAGGCAGAAAAAGTAGATGGCATAGTCATCGATATTCGTACGAACGGTGGCGGATCTCTGTACGAAGTAGTTAAGATGGTAGGTCTCTTCATCAAATCCGGACCCATCGTACAAGTGAAAGATCGTTCCGGTAATGTAGATCAACGCACCTGGTATGACAGTGATGACAGAATTTTATACAATGGCCCACTGGCTGTTCTCGTGAATCAATTCAGCGCCAGCGCCAGTGAGATTTTTGCGGGTGCTATTCAAGACTATAACAGAGGTATCATCATAGGAAGTTCCTCCACTTTCGGTAAAGGAACAGTTCAACGTCAGGTACCCTTCGGTAGCAGAAATGATTTTTCATCTTTTAGAACCGATCAGGGAGCCATGACTTTAACCTTCCAGAAGTTCTTCCGGGTGAATGGCGGCTCAACGCAGTTGAAGGGAATCGTTCCCGATATCATTCTTCCCGATCCCTATGAATATTACAAAGTGCGGGAAAAAGATATGCGGGAAGCATTGCCCTGGGATGAAATTCCCCGAGCCCAATATGAGCCCTGGGGGAAAAGAGAAACGCTGGATGCTATTATAGCAAAAGAAAACAAAGCCATCAGCAGCAATCCTAGCTTTAATTTATTAAAAGACAACTTGATCTGGCTGTCAAAAAACAATGAAATGCCTCCTTCCCTGCAATTGGATAGCTATCAGAAAAAGCAAAAACAAATTCAGCAGACAGCCAGCCAGAACAATACCCTGTTAACATTGTCCGGAGAAATGACCATCGAATACCTGGAGTCTGAAAAAGATAAATTCCTGAACCACCCCGATAAGTCGAAGTCCGATTTCTATGCTGCCTGGATCAGATCCCTGCGCAAAGACCTGCACATCGAAGAAGGTGTTCGGGTAATCAGTCAATTGGCAGATGCAGAAAAAAATACCTTGGTTAAAAATCGTTAATTACAGGATTTTTTTTCGGTATGGACAACGCCCCCCAAAAAAACAACACACTGGTCAAGCAATGGCTTGCAGTTTATACCAAACCCCGTTGGGAAAAGAAGATCGATTCTGTGCTGATTCGCAAGGGAATCACCAGCTGGTGCCCGGTTCAAAAATCAGAGCGTCAATGGTCGGATAGAAAAAAAATCATCGAAGAACCCTTGTTCCGTTCCTATGTATTCGTTCATATAGATGCAACAGAACGTGTCAAAGTACTCTCAACGGAAGGGGTCCTGAATTTTGTGTATTATCTGGGAAAGCCGGCCATCATTCGCGATGAAGAAATCGATCTAATCCGCAAATACCTGGGAGAAAAAACTGCGGCACTGTCAGTGATTTCAGAAGAGGGCTTCAAAGAAGACATGCGGGTTATGGTTCACCATGGTGTTTTCATGGACAATGAGGGAACTGTTGTGCGGGGCGGAAAAAAGAAAGTATATGTTCGGTTGGAAAGTCTGGGTCAGGTAATGATCGTAGAATTCCCTGCAGAATTCATCAGTCCTGTGCTCTGATCAAATCGTCCAATCCATGATTTTATTGGCCCATTCCCGGCGATAGGGCGTTTTTACCCGGATATAATTATCTGTATATCCTTCCATCATGCCTTCCTTTTCATGGTCTTCCCACAAAACTTTTCTGGTGCTGCCGGTAAATGCCTCCTGGAAAACCATTTGTTTTCGATACGATAAGTGGCGCAAAATCTTATTGCGTTGATTGCGTTCAGCGACAGGAACTACCTGAGTCATCTCTGCCGCCGGTGTATTCTCCCTTTCTGAATAAGTGAAAACATGCAGATAGGTTATGTCCAAATCCTGCAGAAAATCGGCAGTCTCCCGGAACGCTTTTTCATCTTCTCCGGGATAGCCAACAATAACATCAACACCAATGGCCGCATGCGGCATCAATGATTTGATGTGTGCAACCCGTTCGGCATACAACTCCCGGCGGTACCTGCGGCGCATGGATGCCAGTATGGTGTTGCTGCCGCTTTGCAGCGGAACATGAAAATGCGGCATGAAACAGGAACTGGCAGCTACAGTTTCAATGATCTCCGGATGTAGTAGGTTAGGTTCAATGGAAGAAATCCTGAAGCGCGGAACAGCGGCCTGTTGGTCAAGTGCTTTCACCAACTCCGCAAACTGATGGGTGCGCTTGCCCTCCGGACTGATACCAAAATCACCCAGGTTGACACCTGTTAGCACAATCTCCTGTACCCCTTCTTTGGCAAGGTGCTCTACCTGCTCCAATACTTTGGGAATGGTCTGACTTCTGCTTCGACCCCTTGCCATGGGTATGGTACAGAAAGTACAGGAATAATCACAACCATCCTGCACCTTCAAAAAAGTTCGGGTTCTGTCTTGCTGAGAAAAAGCAGTGTGGAAGTCTTGCACCTCATCAATATCGCAACTGCAGATACGAGCTGAACCCGTTCGGGAAAGATTCTTGAGGTGATCGGTCAGGTTGAACTTAGCAGCAGCACCCAGCACCAGGTCTACTCCTTCCATGGCAGCGATGGCTTCGGGTTGAAGTTGGGCATAGCAGCCGGTGATTACCACAAAACTTTCCGGAGAGCGGCGGCGGATGCGTCTTACCAGCTGGCGACATTCCTTGTCCGCATTCTCTGTCACGGAGCAAGTGTTGATAACATAGATATCTGCCTTTTCATCGAAATCTCTACGGGTAAAACCATCCCTTTCCACCAATCGCGCAAGGGTAGAGGTCTCCGAAAAGTTCAATTTACAGCCCAGGGTATGAAATGCTATGCTGCCGGGTGTTTCCATGGGGCGCAAAGATAGGATAGTTTTAAGGAACAGGGGTCTGACACATGCTTTCCCCGGGGTAAAACTTTAGCAACTCTTCATTTCCCCGTTTACCATTAAAAAGGTAAGTTTGCAATCACGAAATCAATCATCGTTTTATGCAGTTTAACAAGATCAACAACCTGGTAGGCTGGGCTGTCTGCCTGATTGCCTGTACAGTGTATGTAATGACCGCCGAACCGGGCGGTAGTTTTTGGGATTGTGGCGAGTTTGTCAGCAGCTGTTTTAAGTTACAGATTCCACACCCACCGGGAGCCCCACTCTTCGTATTGTTGGGACGAGTTTTCATCGTTGCATTTGGGGATGACCCCATGACCGCTGCCCGAGCAGTGAACATCATGAGTGCCCTCGCCAGTGGATTTACCATACTATTCCTGTTCTGGACGATCACCCATTTTGCCCGCCGCATCGCCGGGGTAAAGATTTCAGATACCCTCACTGCTTCCCAGGTATGGACCATCATGGGTGCCGGTGCTGTTGGAGCACTAGCTTATACCTTTAGCGACTCCTTCTGGTACAGTGCAGTAGAAGGGGAAGTATATGCCCTTTCCTCTTTCTTCACCGCCATCGTATTTTGGTCCATCCTGAAATGGGAAGCCCATGCCGATGAGCCCGGTGCAGATCGTTGGATCGTTTTCATCTTCTTCTTGATGGGTCTCTCCATCGGCGTTCACCTCTTGAACCTACTTACCATACCCGCGATAGTGATGGTGTACTATTTCCGTCGCAGAGAACGCTTCCCTTATGCCATGCTCCGCTCCTGGTTCTTCCGACTACTTGCCATTGGCGCCGTTCTGGGTGTGGTCGGTGCACTCTTCATTGCAAATTCCGAAGCCAGTGAAGAAGTCCCCCTCGATGGTACCATGGCTGCCCTTGTAATGTTGGGTGCCATTGTTGCTTTTGGCATATTCTTCCTCTTGGAAAAATACAACAAGGAAAAAAAGGAGATCTATGGTGGCACCTACATCTTCTTCCTCCTTTCCTGCATGATTCTTGGTTTCACCTTATTTGTAGTTATACCCTATTCCATCAAAGCCGCCGGTTATTTTGACCGTGTGTTTGTCAATAGTTTCGGATTGCCCTTCTTTGCCGGCTTCGCTTTCTTCTTCGTGTTGCTGGGATTAGCCATACGTTTTGGTCTTATGCAGGCAGCCAAAAGAGGTTGGCAGTACCTTACCCTGGCTCTGTGGAGCATTGTCTTCCTCCTGATCGGATATAGTTCTTATGTTACTACCATGCTCCGCAGCAATGCAGATCCTTCCGTGGATATGTACAATGTTGATAATCCCATGAGTCTGGTTGGCTATCTAGGCCGCGATCAATATGGAGATTTCCCGCTCGTATATGGTGCCAAATTCACTGCCCGTCCATATTCTCTCAAGAACAACGGCATGCGCTACCAAAAGTCAGGCGATAAATATGTGGAGATAGGAGAGGACAAAAAATACATGTACCGCGCTGAAGATAAAATGGTATTCCCCCGTGTGTGGGATGCCAGCAACGATCAATACCATGCAGATTATTATGCTCAGGTGCTGGGTATCGGTAAAAACAAAGATGGCTCCTATGATGCCGAACCAACGCAGCGTGATAACCTGTCTTTCTTTACTTCCTACCAGGTTTACTTCATGTACTTCCGCTATTTCATGTGGAATTTCTCCGGCAAGCAAAATGACAACCAGGGATTCTATGTAGCCAATCTGCGCGATGGCAACTGGATCACCGGTATCACCCCCATTGATAACATCATCTATGGCGACCAAAATAAAATGCCCGAGAGTCTCAAAAACAACAAGGCACACAATCGCCTGTTTATGTTGCCACTGATTCTTGGATTACTGGGACTCTTCTTCCATTTCCGTCGCCATGAAGCAGACGCGTGGATCAATGTGTTGCTTTTCTTCTTTACCGGAATCGCTATCGTGCTCTACCTGAATCAGCCCGGTAATCAACCCAGGGAACGTGACTACGCTTATGTGGGAAGCTTCTATGCTTTCGCCGTGTGGATCGGTCTGGGTGTGATGCAAGTGAATGACTGGCTCTCCCGAAAAATGTCGAAAGCGGTGGCAGCCACACTGGCTACCCTGCTTTGTCTCGTTGCCGTTCCCGCATTGATGGCACAACAGGAATGGGACGACCATGACCGCAGTCAGAAGAAATTACCCGGCGACCTGGCACGCGACTACCTCGAAAGCTGCGCCCCCAATGCCATACTCTTCAGTTATGGTGACAACGATACCTACCCACTCTGGTACGCCCAGGAAGTAGAAGGCGTGCGTCCGGATGTACGTGTAGTTAACTTTAGCTTACTCGGTATCGACTGGTACATCAACCAGCTACGCTACAAAGTCAACCAGAGTGATTCTATCGATGTGATCTGGAGCAGACAACAAATTGAAGGATCTAAGCGCGATTATGTATTCTATAACCCGGTAGCTTCTATTCCGGAAGACCGCTATTATGACCTCGAAGACGTGATGCGCAATTATGTTGGCAGCGATGACAAAGACAAAACAGTAGAAGGCCGCGATGAAGGGTTCTTCAATACCTTCCCCGTTCGCAAAATGGCCATCCCTGTAGATGTTGATCTGGTGAAAAAGAATGGTACCGTGAATGACCGTGACAGCGTTTTAAGCGAAGTGCGTTTTGAAATTCCAAAGAATGGTCTCGCCAAAAATGACCTGGCCCTGCTCAACATCATTGCAGCCAATCACTGGAAACGCCCCATCTACTTTACCAATCCGGGTACCGATCTCGGACTCGATCCTTACATCCGCAGAGATGGTTTGACTTATCGACTGGTTCCGGTGAAAGGAAGTGAATTCAATACCAACTGGGCACAGGATAAGATGATGAATAAGTTTGTGTTTGGCAATGCAGACAAAGCAGGTGTTTATTTCGATGAAGAGAACAGACGCCACCTGGGTGCATTGAGAACAGCCTATGCAGAGCTGGCATTGAGTCTGGCAGCAGAAGGCAGATTCGAGGAAGCCAAAAAAGCTGTACAGAAAGCAGATAAGATGTTGAATGAGTCAAACTTCCCTTATGGGTTAACCAATCGATTTAATATTCACAACAGAAATTCTCTACTGTTCATGCAAGCCTGTATCCAGGCAGGTGATTCTGCCCTCGCCAAAAAAGTAAGTACTGCCGTGAAGAAAGACCTGCAGCAGCAAATGCAATACTATGAATCTCTCAAAGCAAGCAAGCGTGAATTCATGGAGCAGGAAATTTATATGGCAGAAGAACTTCTTAGCCGGCTGAGTCAAATGGAAGCACCCGATACCACCAACCGGATCATCATTCCCGGAAAGGCCATGCGCCCGGTGGATAGTCCGGCCAAATAATTCATGTCGTTAACGAACGTCAAAAAGGAGTCCACGAAAGTCGGACTCCTTTTTTTTCAACTAACAGGGGGGTAGGATTGTTGTATCTTTGCAGTAATCTCCCCTTACATGTCCACGGTACGATTTTTTCAATATACACCTTCAGGTGACGGCAAGTCAACTTTTGAACAGTTGCTGAATATTTTCATGCAATTGCTGACCTATACGAATGGAGATGCGGGTGAGGCATTGAGCTGGTTGAATGAACTGGACAGGCAATACCGGCTCACCAATGAGCAATATGGCATGGGTGATTTCATTGATGACCTGAAAAAAAATGGCTACCTCGATGAAAATCCGGTCAACGGCGAATTCAAAATCACCGGCAAATCGGAACAGACCATCCGCAAGAAAAGTCTGGAGGAAATCTTTGGGAAACTCAAGAAAAGCAAACCCGGACAGCACCTGACAAGAAAGAACGGACAGGGCGATGAACCCAATGCAGATAGACGCCCCTTCCAGTTTGGTGATGCCCTTCACCAGATCGATTTTACAGACAGCATCCGACAGGCACAGATCAACCATGGGGTAGATTCTTTTTCGCTCGCAGAAGACGACCTGCAGATTCGTGAGCAGGATTTTGCTACACAAACCTCCACTGTGTTGATGATCGATATTTCTCACTCCATGATCTTATATGGCGAAGACCGCATCACACCTGCCAAAAAAGTCGCCATGGCATTGAGTGAACTGATCACTACCCGCTATCCCAAAGATACCCTCGACATTGTTGTCTTCGGTAACGATGCCTGGAGCATTGAGATCAAAGACTTGCCTTATTTACAGGTTGGTCCATACCATACCAACACGGTGGCCGGGCTCGAACTGGCGATGGATATCCTGCGCAGAAGAAAAAACAACAACAAACAGATCTTCATGATCACCGATGGCAAACCAACCTGCCTGAAAATCGGTGGTAAATATTATAAGAATAGTTTTGGCCTCGACAGAAAAGTAGTGAACCGTTGCATCAACCTGGCTGCCCAATGTAAGAAGCTAAAGATACCCATCACCACTTTCATGATTGCTTCCGATCCCTACCTGCAATCATTCGTACAGGAATTTACTGAGACCAACCAGGGCAAGGCTTTCTTCGCTACCCTCGATAAGCTGGGCTCCTTCATTTTCAGGGACTTTGAAAGTGGTAAACGAAAAACAGTGTATTGATACCCCATTATTCCATTTTATCAGCAAGTATGAATCATCTAAAAATAAAAACACTCGGACAACTTAAAAAATCAGGCTATCGGTCAAAATCAGTGAAACAGGAACTGCGCGATAACCTCATCGCCCTGATGGGAAGCAAACAAAATCCGTTTCCGGGCATTCTCGGTTATGAAGACACGGTGATACCCGATACCGAAAGAGCCATCTTAAGCCGACACAATATATTGTACCTGGGTTTGCGCGGACAAGCGAAGACACGCATGGCCCGGCAAATGGTAGACCTGCTCGATGAGTACATACCGGTTGTAGCAGGCAGCGAGATCAAGGATGATCCATTCCAACCCTTGAGCCGTTTTGCCAAAGATCTGATCGCTGAACTGGGAGACGATACTCCCATTCAATGGCTGCATCGAACTGAGCGTTACGGCGAAAAACTCGCCACCCCCGATGTGAGTGTAGCTGATCTGATCGGTGACATCGATCCCATCAAGGCAGCCAACATGAAACTCAGTTTTGCCGATGAAAAAGTAATTCATTACGGTATCATCCCCCGGAGCAACCGGGGAATTTTTGTCATCAATGAATTACCCGACCTGCAGGCACGCATACAGGTAGCGCTCTTCAATATTTTACAGGAAGGTGATGTGCAGATTAGGGGATTCAACATTCGGATGCCCCTTGATATTTTATTTGTTTTCACAGCCAATCCCGAGGACTATACCAACCGAGGCAGCATCGTAACACCACTCAAAGACCGCATCGAAAGCCAGATCTTGACCCACTATCCCCGCACCATAGATGTCTCATTGGCCATCACTGAACAGGAAGCGCAATTGCTGCCTGAGCAGGAGAAACGTGTTGAAGTGAGTGATCTCTTGAAGCGGCTTGTAGAACAGGTATCTTTTGAAGCCAGGGCGCATGAATATGTGGACAAGAAGAGTGGAGTCAGTGCCCGATTGACCATCGCTGCCTATGAAAACCTGATCAGTACCGCTGAACGCAGGGCCATCTTACACCAACAGGCAGAAACGCAGGTTTGGGTAAGTGATCTGTCAGGCGTCATCCCCTCGATTACAGGAAAAATCGAGCTCTTGTATGAAGGGGAGTTGGAGGGATCATATCAGGTAGCTTTGCACTTACTGGACAAAGCCATCCGCACCATCTTTATTCAATACTTCCCGAATCCTGAACAGGTGAAGAAGAAAAGAACAACCGGCAAACAATCTGCTGAAGAAAAGAAATCAGACAACCCATACCAGTCGGTTATTCGCTGGTTCGATGCCGGTAATGTACTCGAGTTATCAGGCGATTTATCCGACGAGAAAAAAATCCAGCAATTGTACCGCGTGGACGGATTGCATGCAATAGTCAAAAAATTCTTTCCCCATACCAATGAATCGGAGAGTGCCCTCCTGATGGAATTCGTGCTGTATGGATTATCGGTCTATTCACTCATCAGCAAAAAGCTGAGCGATGACCGGGTTGCTTTCCAGGATCTGATGGGCAGCATGATGAACCTGGGTAATCTGGGTACAAGTGATGAGGAAGATTATTTTGGTGATGATGATGACAACCGATAAGGACATCGTCAGTAAGAACAGGCTGGTAAATGGCTGAATAATTTTTTTGCGTCCTTTCCCCAAAGCCATTACACTTCACTTCCAGGATTCGTGAGAAGAAGCCATTAAAGTATCTTCTTCAATACATCAATGGTATAATCGATTTCTTCCCGGGTTGTATGTCGGGAGAATGAAAAGCGAATGGTTATCCTTTCTTCACCATGTTGCTGTAATGCCTCAATTACATGAGATCCTTTGTTGGCCCCGCTGGAACATGCACTACCACCACTGGCGCAGATATGGTGAATGTCAAGATTGAACAACAACATTTCGGTCTGGTTGGTTTTTGGGAAGCAGGCACTTAAAACGGTATAAAGACTTTTTCCCAGTGGATCGCCATTAAAACCCACTTCCGGTATATGTGTCTGCAATTGTTGCATCATGTATTCCTTGATGCCCCGTATATAACTACTGTCGGCTTCATATTGCTCGGTTGCCAATTCCAATGCTTTTGCAAAGCCAATGATACCATAGACATTTTCAGTTCCTGCCCGCATGTTTCTTTCCTGACTTCCGCCATAGATCATGGGTTGAATGGATACCCGGTCGCTGATGTAAAGCAAGCCAACCCCCTTGGGTCCATGGAATTTATGTCCGGCACCCGTGATGAAATGCACCTTGGATTGTTTCAGGTTAAAAGGGTAATGACCTACTGTCTGAACAGTATCACTGTGAAACAGTGCATCATACCTTTCGCACAAATTGCCTACTGCCTCGATATCAAGCAGGTTGCCGATCTCATTGTTGGCATGCATTAAGGTCACCAGACATTTTCCTCCCGGCGCCGCCAGTAATTGTTCCAGGTGTTCCAAATTGATATGGCCATTCGGCAGCAAGTCAACATATTGCACCTCTGCTTGTCCGGTTGTATGAAGATGCTCCACCGTATGAAGCGTAGCATGGTGTTCGATTTTTGAACTGATGATGCGGGTGCAATGCAGATCACGCACTGCAGCAAGCAGCACAGTGTTGCTGCTTTCCGTACCTCCGCTGGTGAAAAAGATTTCAGAAGGCCGGGCACCCAGGATGGCTGCAACGGATTTCCTGGCTTTCTCAATACCCATACGGGTTTCCCTGCCATAACTGTATACGGAAGATGGATTACCAAAATGAGTAGTCATATAAGGCAGCATGACTTCTACCACGCGTGAGTCGAGTGGGGTAGTAGCGGCATTGTCTAGATAAACTCTTTCCATCCCGATAAAATTACTACATGAAGCTATTAAATCTGTCCCGATTTTTTTATCGATTCCTGAATATCCTGCATGATTTTCCTGGCAATGTTATCTGCCGAAGCTTCTAAGGTACTTTCTGAGTAGATCCGAATGATGGGTTCGGTATTGCTGCTGCGCAAGTGAACCCAGTCACTTTCAAAATCAATGCGAAGTCCGTCTTCTGTGTTCAACGGGTATTTTTTATACTTCTCCTTCAGGTCGGTAAAAATCTCTTCCATCGCAATGCCTTCCGTGAGTTCAATTTTATTCTTACTCATGAAATAATCAGGGTACGTATTGCGCAGTTGACGAATTGTTTTTTCTTCCTTGGCCAGGTGAGTAAGGAAAAGTGCAATGCCAATGAGAGCGTCTCTTCCATAATGGAAATCAGGAACAATTATTCCGCCATTACCTTCCCCACCGATCACCGCATCAACGGCTTTCATCTTGGTAACCACATTTACTTCTCCTACGGCACTGGGATAGTATTGACCGCCCCGTTTTTCGGTAATATCTTTCAAAGCACGGGTGCTGGAAAGATTGCTGACCGTATTGCCTTTTTTCCGGCTGAGCACATAATCGGCTACTGCCACCAGCGTATATTCTTCCCCAAAAAAACTACCATCTTCACAAACAAAACAAAGGCGATCTACATCGGGGTCAACGGCAATGCCCAGATCGGCACCGCTGTTTCTTACTGCCATAGACAGCTCCGTCAGGTTACCGGGAAGTGGTTCAGGGTTATGAGAAAACCTGCCGTTAACTTCTCCGTGCAACAGGGTAATATGGGCTGGGGGAATACCCAATGCTTCCAGCAAGGGTGGAACCGATAGAGCTCCTGTACTGTTGATCACATCGACCACAATTTTGAATCCGGCCCGCTGAATCGCTTCTTTATCGACCAAAGGATAAGCCAATATGGCATCAATGTGCCTGTCTATGGCATCATGGGCTGGAACAATCGTCCCAAGATCTTCAACGCCTGCGAAGACCAGCTTTTCGCTGGCAGCAAGTTCCAAAACAGCCGCACCGGCAGCCGCATCGATGAATTCTCCCCTGCTGTTGAGGAGTTTCAACGCATTCCATTCCCTCGGATTGTGACTGGCAGTGATGATGATGCCACCGGCTGCCTGTTTCTCTAACACGGCCATTTCTACCGTGGGGGTTGTACTCAGACCAAGATCGATTACTTCCATGCCCAAACCCGATAGCGTATGCATCACCAGTTGCTGTACCATATTTCCGCTGATGCGGCCATCCCGACCCACTACAACTGTGTTTCCCTTATCCTGTTTACCCAACCAGGTGCCAAATGCTGCTGTAAACTTAACTACATCGAGGGGGGTAAGGGCATCACCCGGCTGACCGCCAATGGTTCCCCGTATCCCTGAAATGCTCTTAATCAATGCCATAATAAAAAAATAAAATGGGTGCAAAGGTAACTCTTATTTTTTTGAGGACGAAGACTGTAAATTTGCGTGCAATGATAACTCCTAACTGGTTCGAAGATTGGTTCAATTCCCCCTACTACCATCAATTATACAAACACAGGGATGAGCAGGAAGCTGAAATGTTCCTGCACCAACTGATAACATACCTGCAGCCGGCTTCGGGTGCCCGGATGATCGACTGGGCATGCGGCAAAGGAAGGCATTGCAAAGTATTGAATGAAATGGGTTTTGATGTCACCGGTGTCGATCTTTCCGAGGCATCCATTCGGGAAGCCCTGGAAGAGGAAAATGAAACCCTGCATTTTTACCAGCATGACATGCGGATGCCCTTTCGCATCAACTACTATGCCTATGCCCTGAACATGTTCACCAGCTTTGGCTATTTCCCTACACAGCGAGAACACGACAGTGCCATCCACAGTATGGCCATCGGCCTGCGCAAAGGTGGTACCCTGGTGATGGATTATATCAATGTGAAAAAAGCCTCCCTCGAATTGCCACAATCGTATCAGCAGAAAGAGCCCGATGGGCTGGTATTCCAGATTGCCAAATGGCAGGATGAAAAACATATTTTCAAACAGATACAGGTGGCCGATGCGCCCGGAAGTACCCTGCGGCATCTCTTTACAGAACGGGTTGCGAAATTCACCTTGAACGATTTTTCGGAAATGATGGGATACCAGGGGTTACAGATCAGGGAGATTTTCGGTGATTATCACCTGGCACCCTTCGATGCAGCCCATTCACCACGCCTGATCATCATTGCTGACAAAGTCAAATAAGTTGTTGGACAACATTGCCTTTAGCCGTCGCCTATGAACAGCCATCACTAAATACTATCTTTACACCGTGATACCCCCTGCACCCCTTACTTCTATCTGGT
The DNA here is from genome assembly GCA_020403455.1 of Chitinophagaceae bacterium. Taxonomy (GTDB): domain Bacteria; phylum Bacteroidota; class Bacteroidia; order Chitinophagales; family Chitinophagaceae; genus Sediminibacterium. The sequence continues at coordinate 12,945 of JADBXP010000013.1, read as the reverse complement.
TACAGATCATGCCCTCCTGGCTGGACAAGATCGACAGGGCACTGTTCCTCTTCATCAATGGTACAGCCACCCATCCGGTGGCAGATGCCATAGTACCCTGGTGGCGGGAATCCATCACCTGGACGCCTGTATATGTTTTCCTGCTTCTTTTTGCCATCATCAATTACAAGAAGGAGTCCCTGCCCTGGATCGCCATGGCACTGGCAACTATTTTACTCAGCGATCAGATCAGCAGTTCGGTCGTGAAACCTCTCTTCGCCCGATTAAGACCTTGTAATGATCCCGATCTCAGCACCCAGGTTCGTCTGTTGCTGGATGGATGTGGCGCCGGCTATAGCTTTACTTCCTCCCATGCTACCAATCATTTTGCACTGGCAACATTTCTAACAGTAACCCTGCGACAATGGGTTGGAAAGTACAGCTGGGTGCTTTACCTATGGGCTGCATCCATAGGATATGCGCAGGTTTATGCGGGTGTTCACTATCCATTTGATATACTGGCCGGGGCCCTTTTGGGAACAGGTATCGGATGGTTTACGGGCAATTTCTATCAAAGAAACCTCGGCCCACTTTCACCTCAAACCCAGGCACCATGAATAGTAGAGCTGCATTTCACGGATTGCTGTTAATCTGTTTTTTGGGCTGGATGGCCGGATTTATCTGGGTGCCCATCATGGACATCGATGCCAGCCAGTATGCCAGCATGAGCAGAGAAATGCTGGAACGCAAAAGTTTTCTACAAGTCTATGATGTGGGCAAAGATTATCTCGATAAACCACCCATGTTGTTTTGGTTGTCTGCAATTTCTATGTGGGTATTCGGACCCTCACTCTGGGCATTCCGACTTCCCTCCTTATTATTTGCTATACTTTCTGTAGTCGCAACTTATCAGATCGCCCGCCAATACTATAACCAACCCATCGCTCGCCTGAGTGCTGTACTACTCGCATCCTGCCAGGCACTCTTCCTCGTCACACACGATGTACGTTGTGATACCATGTTGATGGGTTGGGTATCGCTGAGTATCTGGCAATTGTTGCTCTGGTACCGAACTAAGCAACTTCGTTACCTGATCATTGCTGCCGTTGCCATTGCCGGCGGAATGCTCACCAAGGGTCCCATTGCTCTCTTCGTTCCGGCCTTTGCCTTTGCACCACATTTTATTTTGCAACGCAACTGGAAACCCTTTTTCCAAAAAGAATACTTGCTGGTGATCCTGATCATCGCTATTTGTTTGGTACCCATGAGCATCGGCCTCTACCGGCAATTCGATCTGCAGCCGGGAAAGCTGATCAACGGAATTCCAATTCAGTCCGGTCTGCGCTTTTATTTTTGGACACAAAGTTTTGGAAGATTTACCGGCGAGAATTTCTTCCATGAAATGAGTTATTTCAGTTTTCTTTTCGAAAACATGCTCTGGAGTTTTCTTCCCTGGATAGTTGTTTTCTCCATTGCACTGGTAGTTAAGGTATATCAGCTGATCTTACAAAAAGGTAAGATCTCGCAAGACCAGGAGTGGTTTTCAGCAGGTGGATTCATTGTTACCTATCTCGTACTTTCCAGAAGTCAATACCAATTGCCACATTATATTTTTGTAGTGTTTCCACTGGCAGCAGTGGTGACTGGACAGTTCCTGTTCCAATTGTGGCACCAGGAATCTTTCCGCCGTTTCAGTCGTTACCTGAATTACTTCCACATCTTTTTATTCACCCTGCTCTGGCTCGCTATGAATGCCTTACTATGGTGGGCATTTCCTTCCACCGCCACCTGGGTAAAAGTTTTGGCTGTGCTTGCCTTGCCCCTTTTATACATTGGTATCAGTTCCCGTTTCAATAAGGTTCCCTTGCTGCTGCGATTGGGCGTATACACTGTAACCGGAGTGAACATTTTTTTATCAACAGCTTTCTATCCCCAGGTACTGAAATACCAGATGGGCAATGATGCAGCCGATTTTATCAACAGCCGAAAGCTACCCAAAGACCAACTCACCATCTATGGTCCCGATGCCGGTCGCTCCCTCTATTTCTACAGCCGCTATATCTTCCCCTCAACACACCGGATCGACGATATTCGTTCCCGGCAATATGTTATTACCGTTGCAGATAGCATTCCTATAGTTGAACGTGCTTTTCCCGGAACCAAAATTTTGCACGAAGGATATAATTACGGTGTATCTATGATAACCAAGGAATTCCTCAATCCGACCACCCGCAACTCAGTTTGTGGAAAATATGCCATCCTTCAACTGCCCCAGCAGCACTAGCTTTTGCTGCCAAATCATTAACTTTGATAACACCCCATGGCTGATATTTTCATCATACTGGCACTGATTGTGCTTAACGGACTTTTTTCCATGGCGGAAATTGCCCTGATTTCTGCCCGCAAAGTGCGGCTGGAATCGCAGGCAACCAAGGGCGATATCAAGGCGACGAGAGCCCTTCAACTGGCAAGTCACCCCGATAGCTTCCTTTCCACCGTTCAAATCGGTATTACCCTCATTGGAGTCTTAACAGGTATTTATTCCGGGGATACTTTCAAAGCTCCCCTCCAGCAATGGCTCTCCGGCTTCCCGCTGCTACAACCTTACAGCGAGGGAATCGCCACAGTACTGATCGTTATTGTACTTACCTACCTTTCTCTGGTTCTGGGAGAATTGGTGCCCAAACGCATCGGACTCAGCAATCCCGAAAAAACGGCCAAACTCCTGGCCGGTCCCATGCTCTTGCTGCTGAAAATCACCTATCCCTTCATCTGGCTCCTGAGCAAATCAGCACATGTTATTTTGAAGATCCTTGGCATCAAGTCCAACGACAACCAGGTTACCGAGGAAGAAATCAAGGCCATCATTAGCGAGGGAACCGAGCAAGGAACCATCGAAGAAGCAGAGCAGGAAATCATTGAAAGGGTTTTTCACCTCAGCGACCGCAACATCACTTCCCTGATGACCCACCGTTCTGATATCATCTGGCTCAACAACCGGGAAACCATACAAGCAGTGAAAGCCGGACTCACAGGTGTACTGCATTCGGTCTATCCCGTTTGTGACAACAGCATCGATCGCATCAAAGGAATGGTGTCTGTGAAAGACCTTTTCACCGCCCGACCTGAGCAAACCCTGGAAGAGATCATGAAACCGGCTACCTATATTCCGGAAAGCATCACAGCATATCAGGTTCTGGAACAATTTCGGGCAACCAAAATACACCACGGATTCATTGTAGATGAATACGGCTCAGTGCAGGGACTCATTACCCTTAATGACATACTGGAAGCCATCGTTGGCGATATTCCACAGGAGGAGGACAAAGAGTTTGAAATTACCCGCCGGCAAGATGGAAGCTACCTGATAGATGCACAAATACCATTTTATGATTTTCTCGACCAGTTCGATAAAACAGAATGGATGATGGAAGGAGACCAGGAATTTGATACCCTGGCCGGATTCATTATCCATGAATTGAGGAAAATTCCATCTACCGGGGATTCACTTACCTGGAAAATTTTTGAATTGGAAATAGTGGACATGGACCGCCACCGTATTGACAAGGTGCTGGTTAAAGTGAACGAAACAGACGCAGATTAAAAACTAAATAGCAACCTGGTATCCGGGTAATCTAGTTTCCTGCTCCACTCTTTATCTCCCTTTTTCACGTGAAAAATATTGGTCTGCAGGTTAACAAAATCATACAACAGGTTACAGTCCGCCTGTAAACTTTTCATCGTTTTCAAACCGGTTATCTCCCAATAACTCCAGACACTTTCTTTTTGAATCTCATAACCCAGGTATTCCAGTTGACAAGGCTTGCCATCAATGGTCAGTTGAATTTTCTGGCGAATGTATTTGCTCAGTTCAGCCTCCACTGCAGCTTTATTCTTTGGGTTCAGCAAATCTATGGTCGTATTGGTGCGCTTGCGCAATGTCTGCTCCAGATCGTCCGTAAAGATGCGAACACTGATTTCAGCCGTGGCTTCGGCCTCATTGTGCCTGATTTCTATCAGCGACACATAAAACGGATGAACAAATGAAGTGCTCATCAGTAAAAGCGGCCAAATCAGTATCTTTAAACCCCATTTCATTTCTCAAAATTCACAATAAATCAGCGCACCAGCAAATGAATGATTTTAGTTTGTACCTGGAAATAGGGTTTAAACACATCGCCGACTGGCGGGGCATTGATCATATCCTGTTCCTGGCTGCCCTTTGTCTGCGGTACCAATTTTCCGATTGGAAAAAGTTACTGATTCTCGTTACTGCCTTTACCATCGGCCATTCCATCACCCTCGCCATGAGCGTTTTTTCTTTCATCGACGTACCGGGTGACTGGATTGAATTCCTCATCCCCATAACCATCGTGATCACCGCCGTGAGTAATCTTTTTGTCAAAAAATTCAGTTTTTCCTCCCGCTTCCCTGCCATTTATTTCTTCGCCCTTTTCTTTGGTTGCATTCACGGACTGGGCTTCAGCAATTACCTGAAAAGCCTGCTCGGTAATACCACCGCCGTAGTTCCCCGGCTATTGGCCTTCAATGTGGGACTAGAAGTTGGGCAAATACTCATTGTATTCGCTATTTTAATCATTTCTCTGATCGCCGTTCACCTATTTCGTTGTAACAGAAGAGAATATATTTTGTATTTTTCCGGCGCCATTAGTGCACTGGCACTTCAAATGGCCATAGAAAGAGTTTCATTTTTAATTCATTAGTATGAAAAAAATCCTTTTGCTTGCTTCCCTGTTCCTGGCACAACAAAGTTTTGCCCAGTACCTGTACTACAATCCGGGTTCAAACCATGGCAATAAATTTGAACAACTGGGAACCATGTTGCCCACCCCGAACGAATACCGCACTGCTAGCGGCGCTCCGGGTCCGAAATACTGGCAACAACGTGCAGACTACAAAATCAAGTGCACACTCGATGAACCTAATTTTACCCTGCGCGGTTCCGAGACCATTACCTACTACAACAACTCCCCTGATGTATTAACTTATCTATGGCTTCAACTGGATGAAAATGAACACAGCTCAGTGAACAATGCCAATTACCAGAACAGCACCAGTCTGAATCGTGTTTATACTACCGGACAACTGGATCAGATGACAACAGCAGGACAAGACAATGGAAATGGAGATCGGATTCAGAAAATTACCGATGCCAACGGCAAACCACTCTCTTACCGCATCAACAAAACCATGATGCGTGTGAACCTGCCGGCTCCATTGAAGCCAGGTCAGCAATTTGTTTTTTCCATTGACTGGACCTATAAGATCACCAACCGCTATCAGTTCTTCGGACGTGGCGGATATGAGATTTTCTCAGAAGACAGCAACGCACTCTTCACCATTACCCAGTGGTTTCCCCGCCTTTGTGTGTACAGCGATTTCCAGGGCTGGCAGAACCACCAGTTTGCCGGTACAGGCGAGTTCGCTTTGATCTTTGGCAACTACGATGTGCAGATCACCGCACCGGCCGATCACGTGGTTATGGCAACAGGGGAATGTAAAAACTATCCTCAAGTACTAAATCCCACGCAACTGGCTCGTTGGCAAAAAGCTCAAACCGTAACCGAACCCATTGAAATCGTTACCCTCGATGAAGCAACCAAAGCAGAAAAGCAGCGCAGCAAGGCCACCAAGACCTGGATCTTTACTGCCAACAATGTGCGTGACTTTGCCTGGGGTTCCAGCAGAAAATTTGTATGGGATGCCATGCCTGCTTATGTGGAAGGAAAGAAAGTAATGTGCATGAGTGCTTACCCTAAAGAAGCATACAATCTATGGCGCCGTTATTCCACCAAACTGGTAGCACATACCATCAAAACCTACAGTAAGTTTTCTATTCCTTATCCATATCCTACTGCTCAAAGCATCGAAGCCAGCAATGGTATGGAATACCCGATGATCTGCTTCAACAATGGCCGCACTGAAAAAGATGGCACCTACAGTGAATCTACCAAGAACGGAATGGTAGGTGTGATCATCCATGAAGTGGGACATAATTTCTTCCCAATGATTGTGAACAGCGACGAACGCCAGTGGACCTGGATGGATGAAGGTCTGAATAGTTTTGTAGAATACCTGACGGAAGAATTGTACGACAATAAATTCCCCTCTCGTCGTGGCCCCGCCTTTGCCATCGCCGATTACATGCGGTTACCCAAAGACCAGCTCGAGCCGATCATGACCAACAGTGAAAATATCATCAGTCTTGGTTCTAATGCTTATGCCAAGCCATCTGCGGGTCTCAATATTTTGCGCGAAACCATCATAGGCAGAGAACTCTTCGACGAGGCCTTCAAAGAATATGCGCGTCGCTGGGCCTTCAAGCACCCAACCCCTGCAGACTTGTTCCGTACCATGGAAGATGCCAGTGGTGAAGACCTCGACTGGTTCTGGCGAGGCTGGTTCTATACAGTTGATCCCTGTGACATTTCACTCGACAGCGTTCGTTACGCCGTTTTCGATCCCAACATGGCCATGCCCGCAGGTGGAATGGGAGGACGCGGAATGGGTGGTGCCAACGGCCGTCCGGTTGCCAAACCTTTAGTAAATTCTTTCGAGGATATTTCCAAAATCCGCAACCGCAACGATAAGAACATTTTATTCTTAACAGATGTAGATACCACCTTGCGGGATTTCTACTGGCGCTATGCTCGCGGACTGGAACCATATGATTCAGTAACCAGAATTCCTTTGCCTGCACCAGCGACTCCTGAGCCATTGACCGAGGAAGAGAAAGCCAAATATGGTGGTATGCACCTTTATGAGATCAACTGCTCGAACAAGGGCGGACTCATCATGCCGGTGATTGTTGAATTCACTTTCGAAGATGGCACAACCATGCGCGAAAACATTCCTGCACAGATCTGGAGAAAGAATGAGAAAAGCATGAGCAAAGTGTATATGACCAAGAAGAAGGCTGTGAAAATTCAGATCGATCCGATGCGGGAGACTGCCGATATCAATGAGTCCAACAACACCTGGCCCAAAGTTGGCGAAGCCAGTAAGTTCGCCATTTTCAAAGGCAGAATACCCGGCGGCAGGGGAGGTATACCTCAAACAGGTAACCCGATGCAGGTATCCCAACAAAAGAAATAATAAAAAACCAGACCCGGATTAGTCGAATAATCCGGGTTTTTTATTCTATCAATTATTTCCACTGATTTACTGACCGGTAAAAACACTGGTCAAACCACCCGTTAAAAAACAGGGTTTATTAATCAACCTCAGTTACTACAAATACCAGTTTTATGAAGAAGATACTCTTGTATGCATTACTTGCTTGCTTACCGGGCTATTTGTTGGCAGCAGATGTTGATACAATTCAGATTTATAGCCGGTCCATGCAGAAATCCATTCCTGCTGTTGTCGTGACACCCGATGGTTATTCCTCCCAACCCATGCAACGCTACCCCGTAGTTTACCTGTTGCACGGTGCCGGAGGAAGCTACTCCAACTGGATCAAAAAAGTGCCTGCCATCCGGGCATTGGCAGATCAATACCAGGCAATCATTGTTTGTCCCGACGGCGCCTCTACCAGTTGGTATTTTGATAGTCCGATAGACTCCGGCTTCCGCTATGAAACACATGTCGCCAGAGAGGTACCCAATCACATCGATAGTGCTTACCGCACCATCAATGAGCGAAGAGCCAGAGCCATCACCGGTTTGAGTATGGGCGGACATGGGGCTTTGTTCATCGCTTTTCGCCATGCCGACCGTTTCAGCATTGCCGGTAGCATGAGTGGTGCCCTGCATGTGAGTGTGATCCGCAAGGGATACAATGTAGAAAAACGATTGGGAGATACGGTGGTAAATGCAGCTTACTGGAGAGATTGGAGCGTGTTGAATGTAATTGAACAATATCCGAAAGATTCCCTCAGTATCTTAATTGACTGCGGAACCGAAGACAGGGTAATACCCATGAACAGGGCAGTACATGATAAAATGTTGAAGCTGAAAATTCCCCATGAATACCTCGAACGTCCGGGAGAACACAATTGGCCCTATTGGGAGAATGCCATCCAGTATCAAATGATGTACATCAACCAGCAATTCAGGAAGAAAAGAAAAGGCTAGTAATCTATACCTATTAGCGTAAACCCAAAGACCTTATTGGATCACTGATTTATTTCGGGATTTCCCACCCATGCGAGGGGCATCCGGCAATTTGGGCATCACTTGTTTTTTCACAGCAGTATCGCGGGGGGCAACTGCCGCAGCTCCACCTTCCTGCAATACATCCAACACATATTTTTCCTCAGCTATCACACGACCATATACCGGATCGAAATATCGCCAGGTACCGTGTCGAAGGGATTGCCCCTCCATTTTTAGGACCACCTTTTTGTAAACATTCGGATCAGCAGGATCTGCTACCAATATTGTATCCAGCTGCTGTTTGTCCAGTTTACGCGGAGCCCGCCAATATTCCTCCCTTACCAGACCCGCCACTGTATAATAACGGCACCGCCCATCTTTGTTTCCATATCTGAATGTTTCCTCAGCGATCTTATCGCCCATCAGGTTATATGTCTTCCAGGTACCCACTTTCAGGTCATCGAGATAATAGCCCTCTTCCTCATACCCCGGATTTCCCCGCAAAGCGGGAAAGCGCTCCACCCACTTACCTTGTTTGCGGTCACTCATGTCCACCTTATTGATGGAATCTCCATGCACCCCTTTTACAAAAGATTTGTATTGATTCTGTGCAGCGGCAGTCAGGGAAAATAGGCAACATAAAATGATCAACCTACCGTACATAATGCATAAATTGTACTTTAAATTTATTACAAATATGCGCATGAGTACTCCCAAAGTATTGTTAAGCATCCCCTTCCTTTTCGCCGGCTACCTCTCTGCCCAGGTCAAACCCACAACGGCAACCGAAAGACTGGCTGTGGTACAGCAGCGGAAAAATGCATCTGCACAATCTCTTCTCAACCAGGTTTCCTTCTACAACGTAGGCCCCTCCATCATGAGTGGAAGGGTGGTTGATATGGAAGTGAATCCCGATGACCCCACAGAAATGTATGTGGCCTATGCCAGCGGTGGTTTGTGGCATACCATCAATAATGGACAAAGCTTTAAGCCCATCTTCGATTCCACCGATATTCTTACCATCGGCGATATCGCCGTGAACTGGAAAACCCGCGCCATCTGGGTGGGTACCGGTGAGGTCAACAGCAGCCGTTCCTCTTATGCAGGTATGGGTATTTATAGGTCAGCGAACAACGGAAAAACTTGGGAATACCTCGGATTGCCGGAGAGTCACCACATCGGAAAAATTTTGCTCCACCCCACCAATGATCAGGTGGCATGGGTGGCTGCATTGGGACACCTCTATTCCCCCAACAAAGAGCGAGGAGTGTACAAGACTTCCGATGGAGGAAAACAATGGAAACAAGTGCTGTATGTAGATGACAATACCGGCGCTGTTGAAATGGACATTAATCCGCAAAACCCCGAAGAATTGTATGCTGCCATGTGGTACAAAACCCGCAGCGCCTCGAACCTCGTGGAAAGTGGATCTACCAGTGGAATTTATAAATCCACCAATGGTGGTGAACAATGGCAACTCATCTCCGGTGCCGGCAGTGGCTTCCCGAATGGAGAGGGTGTAGGTAGGATCGGACTCGCCGTATTTCCTAAAAACCCCTCCATTGTCTATGCCATCGTGGACAATAATTTCCGTCAGCCCGATACTGCCAGAAAAAATGCCGACACCAGTCGTTATGTGCTGAGCGATTTCAAAGGACTCACCAAGGAAACCTTTGCCGCACTCGACAACAAAAAATTACAATCATTCATTGCTTCCCCCCGCAATGGCATTCCATCCAAATACACGGCAGCTTCATTGAAAGAGGCAGTGGCAGCCGATCGATTCCCTCCCTCTGTGATCTGGGATTATCTCTATGATGCCAACACAGCCCTCTTCGAAACACCCATTTATGGAGCACAAGTGTACAAGAGTACCGATGCAGGCAAAAGCTGGACGAAGACCCATGAAAAAGGCATCAACCTCTACAGCACCTATGGTTATTATTTTGGAAAAATATTTGTGAGTCCGACACGCGAAGAAAAGATCATCATCACCGGTGTTGATCTACTGATGAGCACCGATGGTGGAAAGAAATTTGTAAGCATCGGAAAGGAAAATGTTCACTCCGATCACCATGCCATTTGGATGAGTGCAAGCAAAGATGGACACATCATCAATGGCAACGATGGCGGTTGCAACATCACGTATGATGACGGACAACATTGGTTCAAAGCCAATACACCGGCGGTAGGACAGTTCTATGCTGTAGCAGTCGATATGGCTAAGCCCTACAATGTGTATGGAGGACTGCAGGACAATGGTACCTGGTATGGTTCAAACACTACTCGTGAAAGCTATCGCTGGTATGATTCAGGCGAGAATCCCTATAAATCTATCAATGGTGGAGATGGCATGCAGGTACAGGTGGACTGGCGCGATAACAAAACGGTGTACAGTGGTTCACAGTTTGGTGCTTATAGCAGACAGACCCTGGGTACACCCGGACGGGGAACATCTGTAAGGCCTGCACGCGATCTGGGACAACCTGCATTGCGTTACAACTGGCAGACACCGATTCTATTGAGTCGCCACCAGCAGGATGTATTTTATTATGGTAGCAATCAGTTCCATCGCTCACTCAATCGCGGTGATAGTATGGTATCGATGAGTGCAGACCTGACGACCAATCCTCCACAGGGCGATGTTCCTTTTGGAACCCTCACAACCATCAGTGAGAGTCCGATACGATTTGGATTGCTGTATCTGGGAACAGACGATGGCAACATACATGTGAGCAGAGATGGAGGATATACCTGGAACCTGATCAATAAAAAATTGCCGAAAGGATTGTATGTCAGCAGGGTGGTGGCGAGTGGATTTCAGGAAGGAAGGGTTTATGCCACATTGAATGGATACCGCAACGATCATTTCACAGCGTATGTTTTTGTGAGTGATGATTATGGCACTAACTGGAGGTCGATAGCTGCCAATTTACCCGCAGAGCCGGTGAATGTATTGCGGGAAGATCCGGCGCAGGAAAATGTGTTGTATGTAGGAACCGATGGTGGATTGTATGTGAGCATTGATGGAGGAAGTAATTATATGATGTGGAACAGAGGATTACCCTATAGTGTACCTGTACATGATCTGGTGATACATCCCCGAGAGAATGAGTTGGTATTGGGAACACATGGCAGAAGTTTGTACATAGCATCTGTGAATGAAATACGCCGGCTCGCATCCGATGCTGCCTATCGGGAAAAGAAACAGAAAGAGTTGAGCGGGAATTGAGGAAGGAATATCAACAGTTCTGCTTGCTTGAATTTACTGCGCAGTGGGTGAAACCTGCTGCGCTTTTTTTTGGAGAATCCACAGGTCTTGTCCCCCTAAGATGCCGGGAAATTGTTTCCCGTCGTAATAGAGAAGTACTTCCAGATCGGGTGGTAAGAGTTGTTGCAGGCCAATGGGGGTATGGTAGGTTCTCATGCCGCGGCTGCCGGGAAGGGATGCACCGCAGGTAAGGAGACCGGTATAATTGAGTTCGCGAAGCTGCTGGGAAGAGAGTTCAGGGTGATAATGCCTGCCGCGAGTACTAATGCAGGCGATGCCATGGGGTGATAGCCATTTCTGCAATTGAAGCAGGGAACTGCTCTGCTGATCGGCGGGAATATGGGTGAGTACGCTGATGCCGATGATCAGATCAAATGGGGAAGATAGGGGGGGATGGATGTCGGAAGCAAGAAGAAATTTTGAATTGGGAATATGTTGATGCAACCATTGGATAGAGCTTTGATTGATATCGATACCGGTGATGTCAGCTTCCGGGAAAAATTCCGGCAGGTGCCGGGTTACTCTTCCAACGCCACAGCCCCAATCCAATACTTTCTTTGCGGGTGATGGGTGAAATTGATGGAAGTAGGAAGCGAACTCAGCTGCAGCAGTCCGGCCACTCTCCAGGTACCACTGATAATTGAGTTGACCTGTTTCGAAGAGCAGTTCATCGGGAGGAAGCGGGAAGGAGGGGTGACTGGAAAGGAATGATTGATTAGATGATTGATAATGGAATGCTTGCCACTGCATTTTCCTTTTATCCGGAATGTGATCGGATACAATTGAGGAAATTTTTTTTGCTATCGTTTGAATGAATGGCATTAATTTTTTTCTTTGCGTTTCCACTTGCCTTCCGCCTTTGACGTACAAATTCAATTATAGTACGTAACTATTATTATACTTTGCATCAATAATAGATGTTATAATTTGAATTGAAAGATAGGGAAAAGAATAATTCTTGTCGTTTGGTATTGTCTAAAGGTAAGTCGAAGTTCCTGTTTGCGAATAATAGGAGCAGGAATCATTTTCTAGAGGACACACAAGCTGGTTGTAGCTGCGAACAAGATTTCTATTGCTGTTGACGGTAGTTTGATTGCCCAACCATCTTTGAGTTATTTTCAGTGAATTTCTTTTTCATATATGCCTTTAATTCATTGAAAGACATATTTTGAGTTTTATTACTAATTTTATCTCTGATTTCTCTCATCATTTTGACAGCGTCAAAAGTCTTTTCTTTTTTAATCGTTTCCATAATTAATTAAATCTTTAGGGCTTCGAATTTCAATCAACGCATATCCTAGTTTCATATTAACTGAGTTATACCCTTTGATTCTGTCTAAATTTACGATGTGCTTGAAGTTCCAGCTTGCTAAAATATCAACTTTGTGAATGGTAGCCATCGCAATGTGACGACAATCTTCAAGGCTAGTTTTACCAATATAATACTCCCCTTTTTTAGGACCAAAAAGGTAGAGTGTTAAGTTAAGATTTTTGGTGTCAAGATTTTCATTAGGCAGCAATTTTTATTGATTCTTTGTAGAGATCATGTGGTGTTTGCAAGGTGGTGTGATGAATTTT
>JADBXP010000012.1 GCA_020403455.1 Chitinophagaceae bacterium | reverse complement strand
GTAGTATCAAATTGAGTGTCAAATTCAGCATTGAATGATTTGTCCTTCGCCCTGAGTCCATGATAAGACAAACGCAGGTACTCATCGCACAAGGCATTGATATCGGTTAGCTCTTTTTGACCCGATGATTTGCGGGAGTGTTGTAGCATGCTCTTCACAATCGCATCGGCACGTTTACCGTGGAAATTGATTTTGCTCTCGTTCTCTTTGATGTCTTTGGCCAATAGTTTTACTTCTTCCAAATTTCCTTTGTTCGCTTCAGTTTCTAGCTCATCGATTAATTCCGTATTCACCTCAGCGAAATTATTGACGAAGTTCAGTGGGTTTTGTATCTCATGGGCGATGCCTGCAGTGAGTTCTCCAAGGCTCGCCATTTTTTCGGATTGAACGAGTTGTTTCTGTGTAGCTTGAAGGTTAGCAAGTGTATTTTGTAGTTTGGCATTAATTTTTTGTTTTTGTTTATTGTTTCGGAGCATCAGTAAACCGAATACGCTAACTAACAATAAACCTGCGATCAGGAAATAGATTTTTAAACGCGCCTGTGCTTCTTTCCTTGTCTGCTCCAATTCCAATTTTCGTTGTTCTTCTTCGAATGACATTACCTGCAATTGCTGGGTTACACGTGTACTATTGATCACCTCATTTGTTTTGAGGTAGATCTTAAGATATTTAACGGTACTGTCGGCATTTTTACCGTCGTATATTTCACTCAACATTTTAGCAGGTTTTGCCATCAAATAGCTAAAAACGGTGTTTTCCACAGTCGTAATGGCCAGTTTGGAATAATAAAGGCAAGAATCCAGCTGCTGGTCCCTGAGAAAATGATCTGCAATTGAAAAAAAGACTCCCTGCTTCACACGAGTGCTTTTATAATCTGGCTTTGTAACAATGTACAAGGCACGTTGAAAATATTTCTCGGCTTCTTTTTCCTTATTCATTCTACTATATGCACCTCCCAGATTCCCTAAAATTGTTGGAATGAAAATATTTTGGTTTTCATTAAAAGGGTGAAGAACTTCCAAGGACTGATTCAAGTAATAAATGGATGAATCTAGCTTACCTTCATTCAGGTAGACTGCTCCAAGGTTCATCGGAGGCGCATACTTAACAATTTTACTTCCGCCTTCTTCGGAATAGAAAAGAGCCATTCGATAAATTTGTATTGCCTTATCATTTTCTTCCCTGTCTTTGTAAATATGCCCCAATTGATTATAGCTAAAAGCAATTTGTGATTTATTGTCAACTTTTGTTGCAATTGCTATCGACTTATAATGACATTGCAACGCTTTTGTATAATTACCCATAAGCCTATAGCCTTGACCGTAATAAGTCCAAGCCGTAGCTTCTGCGTTTCTGTCATTATTCTTTTGGCTAATCTTATAAATTTTGGCAGCGAATTCAAGACAATAGAGCGGGTCTGCTTCTAACCCTGAAAAATTAGTAAATCTTAGTAACTTATCCAATCTTTGATCAAGATCCTTTTCCAATTCATAAACTTTCAGAATAGAGTCTCCCATTATTTTTAGTTCCGTTCTTGAATTGTACTGTCCAAAACTTTTAACAGAAAAAGTAATTAAAACAGTAATGAAGATAAGATATCTCATAAATGGAATTATAGTTGATTGCTAAAATAGTTCATTGTCTTTTTTAATATTTACACATTCACCCCAAAAGCTGTCCTCACTGCACTAAGTTTATACCGGTAACTGGATTGTAAAAGTTGTCCCTTGGCTTGGGTAAAAAATCTCCTGTTCAATTTCCCTGGCAAAGGATAATCCTGCATTGGATAATTCCCAAGCCAAAGCCCTTTGATAAATTGCTTCCTGAAAGCCCTGCCTTGCCGGCAGGTAGGCATTACCTAAAAACTTGTATACTTCAAAAGAAGCACCTATTATTTTTTCAGTTATGTCTTTATATTTTATTTCAGTCATGGTAGTAATCTGAGTAATCATATAATCCCATTAATCCGCAATTCAGACAACAGGTAATTGAATAATAAACTCACTCCCAATCCCCTCTTTTGTCTCAACTGTTAATTCTCCTCCATGCGCTTTCACTATGTCATAACTTAAACTCAATCCCAATCCGGTTCCTTGGCCAGTGGGTTTAGTAGTAAAGAAAGGTTGGAAGATTTTATCTAAGATATTGGCAGGAATTCCATTGCCGTTATCGGCAACATTGATCTCGACATGACTATTTACCCTTTTTGTACTTACGGAAACAGTAGGTTCGAAATCCGCAATACCTTGTTTTGATTTTTCATTCACTGCATAAAAAGCATTAGTAATCAAATTCAAAATCACTCTTCCAATATCTTGTGGAATGATATTGATGTTGCCAATTGTGACATCAAAATCGGTTTTCATAGTAGCGTTAAAGCTTTTGTCTTTTGCACGAAGCCCATGATAAGCCAAACGTAAATATTCATCGGCCAGTGCATTAATATCTGTTGGCTCTTTTACACCGTTGCTGCTGCGACTGTGTTGGAGCATGCCTTTAACAATATCGGCAGCCCGTTGACCGTGGTGATTGATTTTCTCTAGATTTTGTTTTACATCATCAACTAGAGCATATACTTCATCGTAATTACCCTTTTTTATTTCTGATTTCATTTCATCTACCAATTCAGCACTTACTTCACTAAAATTATTCACGAAGTTCAGTGGGTTTTGAATTTCATGGGCGATGCCTGCGGTGAGCTCACCTAAGGAAGCCATCTTCTCTGACTGAACCAATTGCTTTTGGGTGGTACTTAATTGATTAAGGGAATGTTCTAACTCGTTTTTCTGCTGTTGAAGCAAAATCCTTGACTTTTTTTGATTGACACTGTTTCGATAAAACAAAGCAGCTACTATCAACAGCACAATCAATCCACCCAGCAAAGCATAAATTTTTATTTTATTTTGATACGCTTTTTCCACTTCAATAATTGCTTGCTGCCGCTGAACTTCAGCCACTACTAAATTTTGCATGGCCCGCATGTTCTGAGTGCCATATAATGATTCTCTAACAGTATTATACTCTTTTAAATAGTTGAGTGCCTTCGCCGGATCTTTTGTGTCATAATAGCCAGATAAAACTTCATAAATTCTGAGTAATCCAAGTCGATAGTTGATCTTTTTACCATAGAAGATGGCCAAATCAGCATTCTTTAACGTTGAATCCACCATGCCCTTATCACTATACAATCGGCTGATATGCCCATAAATGTTACAAAGGTTTCGGAAATCAGAATAATAGACCGCCCACTTCTTACCATTTAGTGATGCCTCCATACTTGCCTTAAAATTACCAGTGTGTTGTTCAAGTTTTGCCAGCGTGAAGTAAAAATCGGGATATAGATCTGGCGCGTAATGCATGAGGGTTGCTGACTTTTGTATAAAATATCTTGCAGAATCATATTTCCGTTCTTCATCAAAAAAACGAGCGACGTTTGAATAGGCTATGGCGATTGATTTTTTGTCGTCAACTACTTGGTAATCTTTTATTGCCTCATAATGGTAATTTCTTGCTAGAACCCAGTTGGACAAATCTGCATGTATCAATCCAATGCGTCTTAAACACAAACCTCTTTCGCCAATAAAATTATAGTCACTGGCTATTTGTAATGCCTGATAAAGTAGCCCCAATGCCTTGGTGAGGTCCCCTGACTCTCTATAAGCAAGTCCCAGCACATCCAAAGCCCTGGATTGACCACGATAGTAATTAATTTTTTTGGATAACTCATATCCTGCATTACCATAAAAAATAGCTGTATCTATATTCACGTAGCGATATATAAAACATAATTCATTGTATGCATTTGCTTTGGCACTATCGGCTTTTAGGAACTTCAGGTTAGACTTCACACTATCAATCAGTCGATTTTGAGCCTGAAGGGTTACAGGCAAAAGAAAACTGATAAGTATAATAGAAACTTTAGTCATACAATTAGGCAGAATTAATTAGAAATAGAAAACATAGAATGTGTTGAATTTTCCAAGTAAGGATCTTTTCAGTTAGCAGCTTCTACAATTTTTAATACATCATGAAAATACATACCAGTTCGATTAGTTTATTTTAAAGGCAGTCTTATGCCAAACTTAGTTCCTGCTGTTTCTATTGTCTCCACTTCCATCGTTCCCCCATGCCCCTTGGTCACTATATCATAACTCAGGCTTAAACCAAGACCGGTACCCTCACCTGTTGGCTTGGTCGTAAAAAAGGGCTGGAAGATCTTCTCTTTTACCTGATCGGGCATCCCCGTTCCGTTGTCTGCCACTTCAATCACTACCTGATTGCCCTCTTGTCTGGTTGTCAAGGTTACCCGGGGCTTGTAGCCGCTATCCTTGTCCTTTTTCTGTCGTTCATTCACCGCATAAAAGCCATTGTTGATCAGGTTCAAAATCACCCTGCCGATGTCCTGCGGTACCACACTTATGGGTGCCAGTGTAGTATCAAATTGAGTGTCAAATTCAGCATTGAACGATTTGTCCTTCGCCCTGAGCCCATGATAAGACAAACGCAGGTACTCATCACACAAGGCATTGATATCGGTAAGCTCTTTTTGGCCGGATGATTTGCGGGAGTGCTGTAGCATACTCTTCACAATCGCATCGGCACGTTTGCCGTGGAAAGTAATTTTCTCAGAATTGGCTTTGATGTCTTCAATTAATTCATTGGCATTGGGGATACCGGCGGGTTCAATTTCTTTTTTGAGTTCTTCCACCAACTCGGTATTTACTTCAGCAAAATTATTGACGAAGTTCAGTGGGTTTTGTATCTCATGGGCGATGCCGGCAGTCAACTCACCCAAAGAAGCCATCTTTTCAGATTGTACTAGTTGGGATTGGGTTGACTTCAACTGATCAAGGGTTAACTGTAATTTTTCTTTTTGCTCGATTAAACTAGCATTTGCAAGCCTACTTTGCCGTACATTCCTATACAATAGAATAGCTATGAGACCAATCAACAGCGCAAATGAGATAGCACCAATGTTTGTCCACCTAGAAACTTTTTCATTCCTTTCATCATCCAATGCTTCAATACGTCTATTCTCTGAGAGTAACAGTTGTTGAAATTCAGCTAGATTTTTAATCCGAATACTATTCAGACTGTCCTGAACTTTTAGGGCAAGCTGTACATATTTAAATGCGCTATCTTTTTTGTGCATTAAACTGAAGCACTCATACATATTCTTATAAGCAACACCTAAATCAACTTCAAAATTTGAAAAACCGAAGCTTGACAATGTATCTAACAAATATCTTGCATAAAAGTAAGCTGAATCAACTTGATTTAGTTGAGCATAGTTTTGTGACAATCTAAAGGCGCTTCTTGTTGCAATATTTTTTGAATTGGTATTTTCTAAAGCCAAATATAAATACGTATTTGATTCGGCATATTGATGTAAATCCGAATAAGCAATGCCCTTTAACATGTTATCAAAGTCTCTAAAATAAACACTAACGCTGTCATATTCCTTTATTAAATTCAAAATATGAATAGCCGAGTCGGGCTTTTTAATATTCAACATTAAAAAAGCTAGTGCCGAAGAGGAGCCGCTATTGAATCTGGAAGGGGAGGATAGATCTGCATTTTCCCTTGTCTTTTGTATATAAAATCTAACGAGTTCGGGATTAGATGTTTGACTCATTAGAATCTGATAATTGTAATATGTTGCTGCCAACAACAGGTATTTATTTTGATCAAAACTTGCATTAGAAATTACTTTCCAAGAGCTATTTTGCCTATTCAATTCCTGGCTCTTTCTTTCAATTTCGTTCAGTAATTTGAATGCAGATGCAAACATTTGCCTTGCTAAAAGTTGGTTACTATACATTGCCTTATACCATAAAGGCATCAATAGCTGATTATTTTTTTCACTAATGGCAATTGCCAAATTGATGTAGTGTATAGCAGAGTCTCGATTTTTTTCACGATAATATGCGATAACTTTTTCAAAAACCTCTACCCGCGCAGAATCGCTCTTTACATTATTCAGTTGTTTGCTATACTCAATCGGTAATTGTTGAGCCTGTGATACATGTAAAGAAGAGAGAAAAAAAAGAATGTAAATAAGCTTATAAAACATATGATCAAGTATAGTATCTGAAAAATTTATAATTAGGTAAATCTATTTTGAAGAAAATTAGAACTTCCATTAAGTAGGGATTCGTAAAACAAAGTTGGTGTATTCTCCTTCCTTTGTCATGACCTCCATCGTTCCCCCATGCCCCTTGATCACTATGTCATAACTCAGACTCAATCCCAGTCCGGTACCCTCACCTGTTGGCTTGGTCGTAAAAAAGGGCTGGAAGATCTTTTCTTTTACCTGATCGGGCATGCCCGTTCCGTTGTCTGCCACTTCAATCACTACCTGATTGCCCTCTTGTCTGGTTGTTAAAGTTACCCGGGGCTTGTAGCCACTATCCTTGTCCTTTTTCTGTCGTTCATTCACCGCATAAAAGGCATTGTTAATCAGGTTCAAAATCACTCTGCCGATGTCCTGCGGCACCACATTTATGGGTGCCAGTGTAGTATCAAATTGAGTGTCAAATTCAGCATTGAATGATTTGTCCTTCGCCCTGAGTCCATGATAAGACAAACGCAGGTACTCATCGCACAAGGCATTGATATCGGTTAGCTCTTTTTGTCCAGATGATTTACGGGAGTGTTGCAACATGCTCTTCACAATCGCATCGGCACGTTTTCCATGGTGGTTGATTTTTGTCTCATTCTCTTTAATATCTTTCGCCAACAGCTTTACTTCTTCCAAATTTCCTTTGTTCGCTTCAATTTCGAGCTCATCGATTAATTCCGTATTCACTTCAGCGAAGTTATTGACGAAGTTCAGTGGGTTTTGTATCTCATGGGCAATACCGGCAGTCAATTCACCCAAAGATGCCATCTTCTCAGCTTGAACTAGTTGCTTTTGGGTTGCCTGTAATTCAGCTAATGTCTGCTCTGCTTTGTGCTTGGCCTCTTTGATGGCAATTAAATCAAGTTCGGCTTGAATAGCTTGTGCTTCGGCTTTTTCAATATCACAAAATCTGGTAAAACTCAGCCCGAATACATTTCTAAATCTTGTAAATAGTTTTATCTCAGCATCATTCAATGGTTGAAATGTAACAAGACCCAAAGCGGCATTACCTAAAGACCAGAAATAGAAATTAAGTTGGTCCTCTTTCAATAATTGTGGTTCAATATATAAGTTAATACTTCGCATGTAATCAATCCAATCACGTAAAGAGGTACCTGTTAGATGGTCATGCCAAAAACTATCCTTGCTATTGAGCATTGTGTGAACTAAATTCTGAATTTCAGTATGATTTTTATATTGAATGGTTGAGATACAGGTATGATCCGAAATCGGATAATGCTCATAATCAAGCAGTATTTCCTTCTCCCGATTGAATACAAGGGTTTCAACTAACTTAACTGATTGAACTTCTAGCTTTTTCAACTCCCAGGCAATTGCCTTACAAATTTCAAGCATATCTTCCGGTTTACGCATCGCCATAGCTATAGCCCTAACGTGCTCCAAAGCAGCCTCTATTTGTGCTTCTTTTGCCTGTTCTTCCGCTTTCTTTAGGTCTATATAACGCTTGTATGTTTGTCCAAACACATCTGCAAACCTGTGGAAAGCCATCTTTAGATCACCCAAAATTTCATTTTCAGACCATGCGAATATGGCACCTTCCGAAAAGAAAAAACAATGGCAAAATTGACTCTTCGGGAGACTTTTAATGTCATATTTAATTGGGTAATCAGAAGACTCATTGATAGCTTTGAAATAGGCAGATTGTTCCTTACCAGTCACCTTGTGTACAAAATCATTCTCCCCTCTTTTCCATGATTGAAAAACCGATATCAATAATTTATGAATTTGCATATCAACATTACCAATAACCAGAGAGCCATCCTGATGGGCCGTCCAAACATCCATCGTAATATTATCTTTTATATCAATAATACCACAACGAAGAGATTTATCACCCATACCTGCCAATTCGTTGAACAAGGCGAGCACAGCATATCCTACATCCTGAGAACTATGCATAGCCATTGTTTTACTCCGAACACGTTCTAATGCTGCCTCAAGTTGAGACTCTCTTACCTGTGCTTCTGCTCTTTGTAAATCGAGAAATCGGGTATAACTCTGCTCAAAAACATTGGCAAATCGCTTGAGAATGTATTGCTGTTCTGTAGTCAATACACGTCCGTTGATGTTCGGATTTAAAATGGCTGTATTTTTCTCTAATGCCATACTTTGGGCATAAGTTGGCTTACTTAAAATCTCCTTTTGAAGCGGCTTTGGAAAACGCGTAAAATCGGTATTCGCAAAATAATACTTCCAAAATGCATTTTTTACAGCACGACTATAGGTGTTAGAAAAATAGCCAACTCCCTGGCGCTTAGCCTTTCGGATATCATTTAATATTGGATTATCAAAGTGGGGATGTTTAAAACTGTATGGAAACTGGTGATTGGCATCAATAATCCATTGAGTAATATCGTCAGATTGTTGATCAAAAATGTTCAGTACAATTGCGCCGCCATCTAAATCAAATCCCAGTTTGCTCAGTTCACTAAATAACACCGCAACAAGATTTACCAACTCATCGGTACCTTTCATCATCCAGGAAGCTGTTCTCACTTTTTCAAGTGATGCTTCTAGCTGCAGCTCTTGATTTTTCTTGGAGAGCTCTGTTGTTCGTTCAATTACTTTTTCTTCTAATTCACTTATTCGCTTCTTACTCTCATCTATATGAAAAGTATCTTCTGTAGTACTACCATCTGGAGGTGCAGAACCATGAAAAGAAATACATTTCCAATTTTTATCAAAGTATTGAAACACACTTGTGAAAAATAAATGCATCTGAAAAGATTCTTCACCCAATTTTGTCGTAAGAAGGAACTCATCACAAAATACCGCAACATCTTCAGATGTAAAAGTTGGTTGATAGGGGGTCAACTTTTTTACATGAAAAGAAGTAAAAAATTTAGATTGCTTTCTGCCATTTAAAATTAATTGTCTTACCTCTGTCAATGAACTTATTCGCTCATCTTTCGCAGTTCCAAATCCTTTTATGGATTTAGAAAAAGATTGATCAATCCACCTCAATGGAGCAGACATATCAACCAACGAAACATCAATCATTCGTTGATAAACAACCTTGAGCGATTTACTTTTAGGCGATTTCACAATAACTAGAGTTATAGATAATAAATTTATTAAATATTCATCAAACGCAAGTAATAAAGCAATATTATTATAACAAATACCAAGAAATAAGTCAGTTGCCAACACAAAACTGAATTTCTCTCCTCAACTAATTCATATAATACTTCGTGACTATGTATTTTATTCGGCTCAACAAGAACTACTTATTTTTTTCGGACATACATATGCCGGATGCATGTTTCATTTTTATACTGGTTCCTGAAAAATATACTTCTTATCATATTCAATTCTATAGGTCTCCGGCAGTTCCACATATTCATCCATAAAATTCTGCCTCTTGTGATGTGACTGCTGATGTAAAATATAATTGTACACAGCATGTATTGATGACTGACTGTAAGAGAATACCCCAAATCCCTTTTGCCACTCAAAACGTTGTTTTGTTAGCTTGTTATCATTTACATACTTGGCAGATTTTGCTTTCACAGACTTCATCAGTTCTGATACAGAAATGGCCGGCCTTAAACTGAAAAAACAATGCACGTGATCTTCTACACCATTTACAATGATGGTTTTACAATTTGATTCATTGATCAAGTTACCAATAACACTAAAAAGTTTTGCCTGCCATTCTTTTTTAATCATCGCCCGGCGGTATTTTACAGCAAAGACTGTTTGTAAGTAGATTTGGTGATAGGTGTTTGCCATTATGTGTTGTAACTTTTCGTCAACAAAATTATGGACCGAACCTACGGTTCTCTTTACGTACTTGTACTTGATGTAAACCTGCGGTGCGGCGTCAGAGTTGCACATTAAAATCCGCTGTCATGATATGTTTCGAGGCTTCGCCTCTGCTTGCCGTAAGCACGACCTATATCAATATAGATTGATTATCAAAATAGTTAGGTTGAAAAACATCTATGTAAGGCATTGTTGCATATATTTAATATATTATATATATTGTTATGTTTTTCATTATTTAATTTCTTCCCACTCACTTTTATTGCCCCGATTTATTTAATCATTCCTTTTTATAACTTATCTTAAACACCCATTCAAAAATGGGGTCTAAAAAGATCCCACTGTAATCTTGCCATGAAATCTCGTTCACTGCTACTTTTTTTCCTTTTCCTCTCTGCAGGAACTATGGCACAGAATTTTTCCAATAAGGGGAAAGACTTCTGGCTAGGATATGGCTACCACGTGCAAATGGGTGCAGGTGCAAGTATTCCTTCGAATACCCAAAACATGGTGCTCTATTTCACATCAGATAAAGACGCCACGGTTACCGTCGACATACCTGGGGTTGGATTTACCCAAACCTACCAGGTCATTGCCAACCAGGTTACATCTACAACGCCATTACCCAAAACCGGTGCACAAGATTGCCGTATTGTAGATACCGGTTATTACAACAGAGGTATCCACATCACAAGCAATGTAGACATCGTTGCCTATGCACATATTTACAATGGTAGTATCTCTGGTGCTTGTCTGCTCTATCCTACCAATACACTGGGTAACGACTATTACTCGATTATCTACAACCAGGGCTCAAACCAGACATTTTCAAACTCCTTCGCTTTTGTGGTAGCAGTTGAAGATGGAACCACTACCGTTGAAATTACTCCAGGCGATGCCACCAGAAATCGTCCTAGTAACGCACCTTTTCAAGTGACACTCACCAAGGGGCAAGTTTATAGTATCATGGGTACGTCTTCGGGTACCAGAGGGTCTGACCTAACAGGCACCCGCATTCGAACCATTAGCAGTGGAGGCGCCTGTAAAAAGATCGCTGTTTTCTGTGGCTCTGGAAAAATGAGCATCGGCGCCCCCAATAACAACCCCACTGTCAACAACAACCAAACAGGTAGTGCCGACAACATAATCGCCCAATGTACACCGGCCAGTGCCTGGGGTAGAAAATACCTTACCACCCCCACCGGAACTTTGGTGAGCGGTCAAATCAATCTCAACACCAATTACTACCGGATCTGCGTCAGCGATCCAACAACTCAGGTTAAACTGAATGGCTCTGTTATTCCTAGTAATCTTCTTCATAGAAATTTTTTCTATGAAGTAAAGAATACAACCCCACTCAACATTCCGGGTAATGGTATTGGAATTCCCAATACCGGTACGACCAATTTTAATGTCATTGAAGCCGACAAACCGATCACTGTCGCACAATATTGCACAACGCAGGGACAGGACGGCAATCCGGCACCCGGTGACCCGGAAATGATCTACCTGAGTCCAGTAGAACAAACCATCAATAAAATCACACTCAACTCTACCCCATTTAATGCCATCACCCAGCATGCCATCAACGTCATTATTAAAAAGACAGGGGTGCCGTCTTTCCGATTGGATGGAACTGCTAGAACAACCAGCTTTGTCGACCATCCCAGAGACCCTGAATACGCCTACGCCATATTTTCAGTTAGCAGCGGCTCTCACACCGTCTATTCCGACAGCGGCTTTAACGCCATCGCCTATGGATTTGGCAATGCCGAAAGTTATGGATACAATGCAGGCACTAACATCAAGGATCTTTATGCCCCAATCTTCCAAAATCCCTTTGGGAGGTTGGATTTTGCGGCAACATGTGTGGGAAATAAATTCAGTTTCTCAGTTCCACTTTCCTACATACCCACTTCGATTACCTGGGATTTTGGGGGTAGCACCAAGCTAAACCCCAATACCAATATCGGACCGGTAGCACCTGTGCCCGACAGCTCACCCGTTGTAAATGGTACTCAATTATACTACTTTAGTCCCGCGAATGGCCCTACCCCAAAAGATTTTATCTACACAGCCGCTGGTAATGATACCATCCGCGTCTTCGCCTCAAATCCTTCGCCGGATGGTTGCAGCAGTTCAAACGCAGAATATATTATACCTGTTGTTATCAACCCAAACCCAAAAGCAAACTTCCAATTTCCTGCCACTGTTTGCCTTGGTCAACCCATCCCCTTTACTGATGCTTCTTCCGACTTGGGAACCAGTGAAGTGATCACGGGCCTGTGGAACTGGGGTGACGGTGCAACAGATTCCCTAAAAAATCCATCCCATACATTTACTACAGAGGGAACATTCAACATCAGATATAGACCGATCACCACCTTTGGTTGTGCAGGCGACACTACCATTCCACTCTTGATCACCGGAACACCTCAGGCAAAATTCATAATAAACGATTCCACCTGCCTGAATAAAACCCTCACATTTGCAGACGCTTCCACCATTAGTTCCGGATCCATAACCAAATGGCGCTGGAATTTCGGAGACGGTACAACAGAATTACTAACTATTAATGCAGCAAGAACCAAAGCCTTTACAGCCACAGGCACCTACTCTGTTCAACTGGAAGTTGAAAACAGCTCGGGTTGTAAAAGCATACCCTTCTCTTCAACGATTGTTATACGACCACTACCTGTTCCTAATTTTAATCTGCCCATCGTTTGTTTGCCTGAGGGTAAGGCAACCTTCTTCGATTCAACCACCATTGCAGATGGTTCGGGCAACTTCAACTATCGCTGGGATTTTGGAGATGGAATTGGAATTGACTCTGTAAAAAATCCGGTTTATTTCTACAAGAGTACAGGTCCCTTTTCGATTGCACTGGTTGTAACCACTCCTTTCGGCTGTGTTGACAGTGTTCGCAAATCAATTGCATCTATCTATCCGCAAGCAAAAGCCGCTTTTCAGGTACTTACAGAAAACTGTTTGCGCGATAGCACTTTTTTCACAGATCAATCGGATGGAAAAGGTAGTACGATCGCAAAATGGCGTTGGAATTTTGGAAATACCCAAACAGATACTTTGACCAATCCTGTACTATTGTATGCAGCAGCAGGCACCTACAACATTCAATTATTCACCATAACAGACAAAGGTTGTTACAGTGATACCGTCACAGTTCCGGTAACGGTAAATCCACTTCCTACTGCGAATTTCACGCTCCTAACCCCTTTCTGTGAAACGAGAAAATTATCATTTGTGAATCAGTCCGTTGCCAATGCAGGTTCACTTACCGGCTGGAAATGGAATTTTGGAGATGGGGAAACGAAAGATGCCACCTCCCCTGCCACTTTTGAAAAAACATATTCCACTTGGGGTACCTACACAATAGAACTTCAGGTAACAAGCAGCAAGGGTTGTAAAAGCGACACACTAAAGCGAGTTCAATCAATCTACCCCTTACCGAAACCGGGTTTCATTCTACCTGAAATCTGTGTTTCCGATGCCTCTGCAGATCTTTTTGATACGAGCAAAATAGCTGATGGAAGTGCGGCTGCCTTTCAATGGCAATGGCGCATCGATAAAGGTAAACTGTTCAATGCGCAGCCAACCTTTGTAAATAGCCAGGCGAAGAATGCTAAATTATTAGTCAATAAATCAGATTACTATATGACCACTCTGGTCATTACCAGTAATAATGGTTGTAAAGACTCCATCAGCAGCGAATTGACCGTCAATGGTTCTGTTCCCAAGGCAGCTTTTACTATTTTAAATGAATCTGGCCTTTGTGGTAATGATTCAGTGAGGATCATCAATACATCTACTGTCGATTTCGGAAATGTAACCAAGCTACAGATACAATGGGAGAATGGAAATCCGGCTGGAGCTACTACTAATGATGAAAGTCCTGCGTCGCTTAAAGCATATCCGAACTTATATGCCAATTTTCAGACTCCTGCTACTAAAAATTATATAGTTAGGCTTGTTGCCTTCTCAGGTGACGCAGCGGCCTGTCAAAATTCGTTTACCCAAACGATTGTTGTAAACAGAAGTCCTAAAGTCAATTTTACGCCTCCAAAAAGTATCTGCAATGATGCAGCCATTCAGGCCATCAGTCCGGCTGCAAGCACATTCCCCGGCATACCCGGCACTCCGGTTTATTCCGGTATTGGTGTTGTTGATCCGGTGAATGGATTATTCAATCCGGCCGTCTCAGGTCCTGGAAAATTTGCTATTAAGTATTTACATATTTCAGATAAAGGATGTCGTGATTCTATTATACAATCTATCACCATACATCCATCTCCGTTAGCACAATGGGGTATTGGAAATCCATCTTGTGAGAAAAATATTATCGTATTCACTGACAGCTCCCTAGCTCGCGTTGGAAAAATAGTGCAGCGCAACTGGAACATGGGTGATGGTAAAATACAGACATTCAGTACTGCCGGCAACTTTAACCACACATATGCAAGCGAAGGAAATTATGTTGCTACGCTTCAGGTTGTTACAGATAGCGGATGCATAAGTGCAGTAAAGCAGCAATCTGTTCGGGTAAATCCACTTCCCAAAATTGCTTTTACTATGCCAATCATCTGCTTGCCAGATGGCAACGGTGTATTCACTGATCAGTCCAGCATCACTGATAACAGTGAAGTTTTATTCAGCTATCGCTGGAATTTCAATGATCCAAATGATCCAACTCCTTCCACCCTCAAGAACCCATCCCACCGCTATGCTGCTGTTGGTCCTTACCCTGTTCAACTCATTATCACTTCTAAAGATGGTTGTATTGACTCGCTAACGCGATTGATGAATACAATATACCCGCAGCCATCTGCACAATTTGACATTTCGTCCAATGAAGTATGTCGTGAGGGCATACTGCAATTTACAGACAAGAGTATCAGTACTTCAGGTGCAGTCACCCAGTGGCGCTGGTTCATGGGCAGCAACGACAGTTCATTCATTAAAAATCCATCCAAGCAATTCAATGATTCCGGTAGTTATACCATACGTCTATTCATTTATGACGATAAAGGATGTGTAAGTGATACGAATTCACAACAAGTTGTGGTTCATCCATACCCTATATTACAAATGGCGAATAACCTGCGTGTATTGGAAGGAGGAAGCATTAAGTTCAAACCTTTCGTTTTTGGCAGCCAATTATTATTTGACTGGACGCCTGCGCTGTATCTTGACAGTGCTGATATTGCTCAACCTATTGCGGCGCCCCCTGATGATATTACCTACCGGTTAACACTTACAGGTATAGGAGGCTGCAGTGTCAGTGATACAGTTTTCGTTAAGGTGCTCAAATCACCCTTGGTACCTAATGCCTTCTCGCCCAACGGTGATGGCATCAATGATACCTGGCGCATCCAATACCTGGAAAGCTATCCGGGCGCTACCATAGAAGTATTTAACCGCTATGGACAAAAGGTATTTGAATCAACAGGCTATACCTCGGAATGGGATGGCTTCTTCAATGGAAGCCCACTGCCTGTTGGCACCTACTATTATATCATCAACCCTAGAAATGGGAGAAAGACCATCACCGGATCTGTAACAATTATCCGTTAATCTGACACCTACTTCCGCTCAGCAATAAAGGGCTGAAGAAAACTTTTAACACGGGTACTACCTGAAATTTGAGCCATTGAAACCCGCGGTGTTTTATTGGGAAAACCCAGTGCAAAAAATTCGATTGATTTTAAGGATGTAAGCTGCGTGATTTCATCGGGAACGTATATCCAATTGTCATTTTTTTTCTTGTGGAACTCAATAGACAACTCTGTGAGCTGGGTCAACTTGCCAATGCTTTCAGGTATCCTATCAGAGGAAATAGGAAAAGTAAGTTTCTGCAATTGATTCAATTCATACACCGATTCTGGTATATTCACTAAACTAAAATTCTCCTTCACATCAAGTATCTTCAAAGAGGTAAGTTTACCAATGCTCTCAGGAAGAGTAAGCAAATCATCGCAGTCTTCTATCATCAACTCTTCTAACTGACTGAAAACAGAAAAATTGCCTGACAAAAACTCTCCATCCAGGTCTCTGATAATTAGCTTTTTGAGTTGTGTAAAAGAAAAAATTTCTTTGGGAAGGGGATTGCCATTCCTCAACTCGATTTCAATGGACTGAACATCTTCCGGGTGGTTCTTTACCAAATCGAAATTGCTACAAGCTACATCATTGATGAGTAACTTATATTTTACAGGCGTGTTTGGTGTTTGGGCAAAGAGTGATGTGGACAGCATTAAAAGCATGGCCACACAACAAAGGGGCAATGAGTATTTCATAGATTTGGATTGACCCCAAAAATAGGAAAACTATTTAACCAGACCCGCAGGAATTTCCTTTTTCAACAGATGCTGATAAATGAATCTTGTTTTAAGATTGTTAAAATGTACTCCTTTTTCACCTCCCCAGCCATGACGACCGCCCGGATACAACATAAACTCAAATTGTTTACCCTTATCCTGTAGAGCACTAATCAATTGCAGACTGTTCTGCATGTGTACATTGTCATCCATGGTGCCATGGACAATTTGCAATACCCCTTTGTACTTGTCTACATGTGTCAAAACATTAGAAGACTTATATCCCTCGGGATTTTCTTGTGGGGTATCCATAAACTTCTCTGTATAATGTGAATCGTATAGTTTCCAATCTACTACTGATCCACCAGCCATAGCATGGGTGAAAACATCGGCACCATACGTCAAAGCATAACAACTCATGTAACCACCATAACTAAATCCGGTAATACAAATACGGGTTGAATCTGCCTGCCCATTCTGTATGAACCACCGAGCCATGTGCATGTAATCCTGCATTTCCCAGTAGCCCAGATTGCGGTGCATATAATTAACCCCTGCCTTACCAAAATGTCCACTGGCACGGTGATCAAAAGCTACTTGTATCAAACCTTCCTGCGCATACAACTGTCTGTTGGCAGACCAGTTCCAGCTATCGGTTACTGTTCCTGCATTTGGACCACCATAGATACTTATCAGCATCGGATACTTTTTTCCGGGCACACGATTCAAAGGCCAGGTCACCAGTGCGGGTAATTCGAAAAGGCCATCAGCGCTCTTAATACGAATCAACTCGGTTTTAGCCATTTGATATTTGTTCATCGTTGTTCCCCGGCTGTCACCCAACTCACGTACAACTTTACCCTGGTTATTCATGAGTGTCATACGTGAAGGAGTATTGGCATTGCTATAGGTAGTGATAAAGTAAAACCCAGCAGGTGACATGCGAATTGAATTGTGGTTAAACTCGCCGAATGTCAGTCTGGTCAACTGCTTCCCATCCAATTTTACTTTGTACAAATCTGTACGGGCAGAATTTTCCAACCCTTTGGCGGTAAAATATACCCACCCACCGGTTTCATCTATCAACTGAATGTTGAGGACTGTATAATTACCGGAGGTAATCGGACAAATCAATGTGCCATCATTTTTATGCAAATAAAGATGGTTCCATCCTGTCTTATCACTTACCAGAATGAAAGCATCTTGTTTTTCCAGGAATTCAAACCTTCCACCAGCACCATCCTCCAGATCCACCCAGGTTTTTTGGGTTTCTTCGTACATGATTTTTTTTGAACCAGAAGCAGGATTAACATCATATACTTTCAATGAATCTTGTTCGCGATTGATCCATTGTACTAGTAAGCTGCTACCATCTTTGCGCCAGATAGGCCAGCCAAAGTATTGATCATCTTTAGCATTAAAATCAGCCCAAACTGTATTACCACCGGCTGGTGATACGAAGCCAACTTTCACTTCCGGATTTTTTGCTCCTGCCTTTGGATAACGGGTTTCTTCCAAAAATCCATTCTGTCCTTCACTATTATAAATCGGGAACATGGGTACCATGCTCTCATCAAAGCGCATATAGGCTATCGTTTTACTGTCCGGACTCCACCAGTAGGCGCGAAAGCGGGTAGATCTTCCAAAAATCTCTTCCCAATAAACCCAACTGGCAAAACCATTCAATGTGGTGAATGAACCATCTGTAGTCAGTCGGTTTTCCTTGCCACCGGGAATGTGGAAAGTATAAAGATCATTGGCTTTGGTATAAGCAATATACTGGCTGTCGGGTGAGAAACTGGGGTTTTTCACTTCGCCAGCATCAAAGGTTATCTGCTTCTCTTTACCATTTTCCCGATAATACAATTTCCCGGCCCTTACTGAAACACTTTTATTAGGAGGCAATGTTCCTGCCAATTGCTCCTTGGTTGCCTTGGTGAATTTACCCGCAGGAATATCCAGTACATAAGTGGAAACGATGGTGTCAGGCGCAAGTGCCATGCGCAAGATCACATTGTCTTCATCAAGCCACTTAACAACTACGGGAAGATTATTTCTGAAATTAGCAGGCAATTGATTTTTTACCAGCTGATCAGTGGTAAATTTTTGCTGCTGGGAAAATCCTGTGCCAAGCGCAATACATGAGATGAATACCAGTAGAATTTTTTTCATATTAATTCGTATGTAGGGTAAATATAAGGAAACTACAAAACAAGCTCAGTGGGATTTTTTTATGAGATGCTTTCAGGTATAAGAGGATAGGTACTCCATTCAATTGTAATGTAAGGAGGAAGTCCCTTCCCCAATTCTAACTGTATAATCGAGCAGAAGCAGGTTATACTTTTGAAGATATTTTTCTTTTGCAGATAAAATCCATTCCGTTTTAATTGACTTATCAATCAACACCAAAACACACCCGCCAAAACCTCCCCCCATCATCCGGGCTCCTGCTACTTTGCCTGACTCTCTAGCCAGGTCCACCAGAAAATCAGCTTCCTCGCAACTTACTTCATATTGATTGCTCAATCCGAAATGTGTTGCAAACATGTTTTTTCCAAAATCAATATAATTATTCGCTTTCAATTGTGCTGCTGCCTGCAGAACCCTTTCATTTTCCTGAACAACATATAGACAACGCAAATAAATATCTGTATCAGGTGGAATTATTTCCTGGACCATTTTCACTGTGGCATCACGCAGTGACTGCACCTCAGGATAAACTTTTTTTATTTGCTCTACCCCTGCCCAACATTCTTCACGCCTTCTATTGTATGCTGTTGCCGCCAAAGAATGCTTCACCCCGGTATCCAACAAAATCAGTTCCATCTCCGGAAAATGAAAAGGGAAATAATTATAGTCGAGAGATCGACAATCGAGCAGGATTACTTCATCAGACTTTCCCATCATACTGGCAAACTGGTCCATGATACCACATTGCAATCCAATGAATTCGTTTTCTGTTGCCCGGGCCATCTGAATTAGCTGAAGTGTAGAAATCTGGAAATCAAACACTTTATTTAATGCGAATAAAATACCACAAGTTAAGGCTGCAGATGAGGATAATCCCGCACCGACTGGTAGATCACCTCTCAGGACAGCATTAAAACCCCCAATGGTATATCCGGCTTTTTCGAGTTGCTGGATAGCACCTAACCAATAATTGGGCCACCCTCTTTCATCAGGAACCAATTGATCTTTCCGCCCCTGATAAAATTGATTCAAATCGGCAGCATACCAATGCAACTCATTGTCTTCCCGCCGATTCATAGCAATATAAACAGCTAGATCAATTGCTGCCGGCATTACAAAACCAAGGTTATAATCTGTATGTTCACCAATCAGGTTGATACGGCCCGGACTCTTAACTATAATTTCAGGCTGCCCAAACTTTTGCTGAAACAAGGGCAAAAGAGATGTAGTTATTGGGAAAGGCATGCTTATTCAATACTGAATTCTTCGTGTAATGAAGGAATTTCGACCCGGTTACAACCCTTATTCATTAATCGGCTTCTAAAGGATATTTGTTCCTCATACTCTCCGTGAACAAGAAAAATTGTTTTGACAGCAGACAAATCCTGGCAGGCAAGAAACTGACATAGATCATCGTAATCTCCATGTGCACTCATGCTGCGCATCTGACCAATCTCCGCTTCTACCCGGTAGAACTCTCCAAAGATTTTGACCTCCTTGTCACCATTGGCCAGCCTGCCTCCCAGTGAACGTGGTTCACAATAGCCAACTAATAGGATGGTATTTCTGTCATTACTGATGTTGTTCATGATGTGGTGCTTCACACGACCTGCATCGGCCATTCCGCTGGCAGAAATAATTATGCAGGGCTGTGTTAGCTCATTCAACCGTTTGCTGTCCTCAGCACTGCTGACGAAATGCAATCCCTTGAAGTGAAATGGATCTTCATCCGATTCCATGACCTTCCGAATGCGCTTATTAAAATACTGGGGGTACTTTTTTAACATTGCCGTTGCTTCTCCGCTAAGCGGACTATCAACATAAATCTGAAGGGAGGGGAGTCTGTTCTCTAATTCCAGTTGATTAAGTGCATAGAGTAATTCTTGCGTTCTGCCGACACTGAAAGCAGGGATGATTAATTTTCCTTTCTTTTTTACACAAGTATTTTGGATCCATTCATAAAGTGAATCCGGAGTACTTTTTACCTGATCATGCAGCTGGTTTCCGTATGTGCTCTCCAAGATAATGTGATCTGCTTGGCTGAAAATTGCGGGGGATCGGAGAATAGCATCATTGTATCTGCCCACGTCACCACTAAAAGTAATGCGGGTAGATTTCCCTTGCTCTGTAATCTTTAAGTGCACGGCGGCACTTCCAATAATATGACCAGCATCGGTAAACATGAGAGATACTTCCGGGGTAAGCACGTGCCACTGATCATATTCCCTTGTTTCAAATAAATCAATTGCTTGTGCAGCATCAGACAGGTCGTACAATGGCTCGAAAGGCGGAAGCCCCTGCTTTGCTCTTCTTTTGTTGATGAAGCGCGTATCATCTCGCTGAATCTCTGCAGAATCTTCCAGCAATATGCCAGTTAATTCTTTGGTGGCAGGGGTACTGTAAATGGCACCCTTGTATCCTTTTCTCACCAACCTGGGTATAAGTCCGCAGTGATCGATGTGTGCATGTGACAGAATCAACATATCGATCTTAGTAGGGTCAAATCCAAAAGATTCATTCAATGGAAGTGTATCCTTACCCATTCCTTGAAAAAGTCCACAATCAAGCAATATTTTTGTTCCAGAGCTTAGTGTAATCAGGTGCTTGGAACCCGTAACGGTTCGTGCTGCGCCGTGGAATGCAATTTTCATAGATTCGATTTTTTGGCTTTGAAACTCCAGGTTATCTGAAACTCTGCCACAATTTCATTTTTTTCATTGGTACCCATTGAGCGGGTGACAACTCCCGTTCCCTCCCCAGTTCGAATGGTTTCCTCAATAGCTGCCTCAATTTTTTCCCCGTCCTCACAAGTAAAGAAAATCAAGCCGGTAGCTTTTTTAATATATTGAGAATCGACCCGCACTACGAGCATACTGACAGCAGGTTCCCGTTGATAAATCTGTCCGAAACACATGAGGCCAGTACTCATTTCAGCTGCCATAGATTGAACTGCAAAGTACATGGAACGGAATGGATTTTGAGTGAACCACCAATGGCGGACAACAATAGTTGTTGACTTTTCACTGAATTGTTTGATTCGGAGACCACAAAGGAATGCAGTGGGTAATTTAACCAACAGAAAGAACCGAAACTGTATTGGATTAATGATCTTATTGCGAAACTGATGGAAGGAGGCGTTCATTGTATTGTTTTTATTTTTTCATCCAAACATAATTACTCTCGTCAAAAGCAGCTGGTGTCCAGCCAAGTAAAAATTCCTTTACCTTTTCAGCATCATAACTTCTCCCCAATTCCAAATAGGAAGAATTTTGCGTGTGTATCAATTGACCTTCGCCATTGAGCACTAGAAAAACAGGAAATCCAAATCGAACCGGAAATCCATATTGTTGGAAAACTTCGTAATTGGTGTTTTGCGGGCTATAGTTTAAGTGATAGACGATGAAAGAAGAATTCAAAATAGAATCGATTTTTTTATCTGCGTGAACAAATCGATTGAATTCTATGCACCAGCCACACCAGTTGCCACCTGCCTGAATCAAGATGTGTTTTTTTTCAGAACGCGCCTTAGCGATGGCCTTTGAAATGTCTGCCCTGGCATTGGCTTTAGGGTTATACAAGCTATCGGAAGCAAAAGCAGAAAAAGATCCAATTCCAAAAAGTAGCAGTAAAAAATATTTCATATAAAATATTTCTAAAGTTACAGCAAGAGTGCAGCCAATGCATAATCTGCTACCAATATTAAAATGCAGCTTACTACTACTGCTCTTGTGCTTGCTCGGCCTATCTCAAGAGCTCCTCCTGAAACATTGTATCCAAAATAGCAGGAGATAGTACTGATGATAAAAGCAAATGTGTATGACTTATATAATGCAAAATTGATGTTATACACATTCAGATTCTGGCGCAAACCAATATCATAAATATCCGGAGCCAAGATTCCGGTTAGTCCACCTACCATTCTTCCACCCCAAATTCCCAGTACTGCAGAAATCACGACCAGACAAGGCATAACTACCAGGGAAGCAAGAATCTTTGGCATGATCAGATAACTCTTGGTATTGATACCCATAATTTCGAGTGCATCAATTTGTTCGCTGATACGCATATTACCCAGTTCGCTGGCAATTTTACTTCCTACAACACCGGCCAGTACGACACACAATACTGTAGGCGACAATTCCAATATCATGCTATCCCGCACAATTTGGGCAATGGTAGATAGTGAAACCAGCGGACTTACCAGTTGATAAGCAGTTTGTACGGTAGTAACTGCACCAAGAAAAACAGAAATGATCACAACAATGGGCAGGGCCCCTAATCCGATTTCTACACATTGGTGCATGAATTCTTTCCAATACATGCGCATGCTCTCCGGGCGCGTAAACATGCCCTTCAACATCAACAAGTATCTACCAAAGTGTGTAAATATATTCATGGAGTGGACTGATTATTTCTTTCTTTTTTTCAGACGTTTCCACCAGTTACTCCGCTGCACAACAGCATCTGTATCGACCCTGCACTTCAATTGAGCATCCACCACTGCCACCGTTGCCATGTTGATGATGTTTCGAACCGTGCTTCCCAATTGCAAAACGTGTACGGGCTTTTTCAGACCCAATAATATCGGACCAATTGCATCTGCACCTCCAATTTCCTTGAGGAGGTTGTACGATACGTTTCCTGCAGTGAGGTTAGGGAAGATTAAAACATTTACTTCTTTATCTACTAATTCACTGAATGGATAATTATCTCGCAAAATCTCTTTATTGAAAGCCAGACTTCCCTGCATTTCTCCATCTACAATCATCGAAGGATTGCGCTGCTTGAGCAACCTGGTTGCCTCAGCTACCACCCTTGCTTCAGCAGAATCACTGCTACCAAAATTGCTGTAGCTCAGCATGGCAATTCGCGGTGTCAGATTAAAATTTCTAACTTCCTTAGCAACGATCTGAGTAATGTCGGCTAATTCTTCAGCTGTAGGATTAAAATTTACAGTAGTATCTGCCAGGAACAAGGGTCCTTTTTTCGTCAGCAACAGATACATACCGGCAATCTTCTTTACCCCCTCCTCTGTACCAATAATTTGAAGTGCAGGCCGAATTGCTTCTGCATAATTTTTGGTAAGCCCGCTCAACATAGCATCTGCATCGCCGGTTTCCACCATCATGCAACCAAAATGATTTCTGTCTTTCATCAGCTTAACACTCTCATAATGGTTGACACCTTTGCGCTGGCGCTTTTTGAAAAAAAGTTGGCCATAGAATTCTCGTTTTGCTTCCTGTTCATCACTGCGTGGATCAATGATTGGAATATCGGTCAGATCAATATTATTCTCGTCTGCTATCTGACCAATTTTAACGGGGTCACCCAACAAAATAGGATAAGCGATGCCTTCATCATATAGAATACTGGCGGCCTTTAATATTTTCTGGTTATCCGCTTCTGCAAACAACAAACGTTTTGGATCTCTTCTGGCCTTATTTCCCAGAACACGCATCAATTGATTGTCGAGGCCCAGACGTTTATTCAATTCAACTTCATAGGCCTCTTTATCAGTTATCATTTTTTGAGCCACTCCACTGTCCATTGCAGCCTGAGCAACTGCGGGAGCCACTGCAGATAACAATCGGGGATCCAGGGGTTTGGGGATGATGTATTCCGGACCGAACGCCATGTTTTGTTGATTGTATGCCATGTTCACGATATCAGGTACCGGCAACTTGGCTAGTCCTGCAAGGGCATGAACGGCAGCCAGCTTCATGGGCTCATTGATCTGCGTGGCACGAACATCAAGTGCACCTCGGAAGATATATGGGAAGCCCAATACGTTGTTTACCATATTCGGATAATCGGAGCGCCCCGTTGCCATTATAATGTCCTTTCGAACAGAAGTAGCCAGGTCGTAAGTGATTTCCGGATCCGGATTGGCCATGGCAAAAACAATAGGATTTTTTGCCATAGATTTTATCATCTCGGTTGTAACCACATTACCCACACTCAACCCCAGAAAAACATCTGCATCTTTCATCGCCTTGTCCAGGGTCCAATTTGCTTTTTCGACAGCATACTTGCGTTGAATTTCACCCAGGTCTGTTCTTCCGGTATGCAGAACACCATCCTTATCAAACAAGATAAAGTTACTGTAGCGTGCTCCCAGCGCAACATAGAGTTGAACACAAGCCATGGCTGCAGCTCCTGCGCCATTGACCACGAACTTTACTTTTTCGATTTTTTTCTTCTGTAACTCCAAAGCATTCAACAGTGCTGCACTGCTGATGATGGCTGTACCGTGCTGGTCATCATGCATCACCGGGATGTTCATCTGTTCCCGCAATTGTTTTTCAATATAAAAACACTCGGGTGCTTTGATATCTTCCAGGTTTATTCCGCCAAAAGTCGGGCCCAACGCTTTTACAATCTGAACAAATTTATCCGGATCTTTTTCATCTATTTCTATGTCAAATACATCGATGTCGGCAAAAATTTTGAAAAGCACTCCCTTCCCTTCCATCACCGGTTTGCTGGCAGCAGGTCCGATATCACCCAAACCAAGAACTGCTGTTCCATTGGTTATAACAGCAACCAAGTTACTCTTTGCTGTGTATTTATAGACATCTTCAGGGTTTGCTGCAATCTCTTTGCAAGGTTCTGCGACGCCCGGACTGTATGCCAATGATAAGTCACGTTGCGTTTTGGCTTCCTTGGTAGGAACCACTTCAATTTTGCCGGGTCGGCCGCTGGCATGGTATTCCAGTGCCTGTGCCCTGCGTAATTCAGTTTGTTTAGCCATTTAGGGGGTTTTCAGTCACCAATGATTGTTACGAAGTTATCACTTGTAATTAAAATATGGAGATTAATTTGACTGCCTGACCATCAGTTGATGATAGGTTGAACGGTTGCCCCCAGCAAAGCCATTGTACCCATTCCTATTTCAATTGCCTGCTCATCGATGTTGAATAAGGGTGTATGAACCTGGTGAACAATTCCCTTGGCTTCATTTCTTACGCCTAGTCTAAAAAAACATCCGGGAATTTGTTGGGAATAATAGCCAAAATCTTCCGCGCCCATCCTTAATTCGGTTTCAGATACATTTTCCTTTCCCAGCCAGTCAGCTGCCCTATTCCAAACCTCGTCGGTAAATGCCGGATGATTGTCTACAGCAGGATACCCAACATCAATATGAATATCCACTTCCGCACCCATTCCCTCTACCAAAGACCTGGTTTGCTTCTTGATTAACTCATGTGCCTGATAGCGCCATTTTTCATCCATGGCCCTGAAAGTTCCCATTAACTTTACTTCACTGGGTATTACATTGGTCGTATTCCCTCCTTGTATAGAGCAAATAGAAAGTACAGAAGGAATTACTGGATTGTTGTTGCGGGAAATGATCTGTTGCAGTGATACAACCAGGTGCGATGCGATCAACAGCGTATCTGCTGTGAGATGGGGTGCTGCTGCATGACCGCCCTTCCCCCGGATGGTAATATAAATTTCATCAGCACTTGCCATCACCCGGCCTTTTCGAAAACTAAGTTGGCCACATGGTAATCCGGGATGAACGTGCAGCGCAATAATACCTTGAGGAACAGGGTCTTTAAGAACACCATCCCGAATCATGTAACTCGCACCACCCGGATTCTTTTCTTCGCCCGGTTGAAAAATCAACTTAATTGTTCCCGACCATTGATGGCGCAATTCAAACAATATTTTGGCAGCCCCCAATAATATAGAAGTATGAACATCATGTCCACAGGCATGCATTACGCCCAGATTCAACGACCGATAAGATACCTCATTTTTTTCCTCAATAGGAAGTGCATCCATATCTGCTCGAAGAGCAAGTATGCGACTGTTGGGATTATTTCCCTCAATGATTCCGACTACACCTGTGGAAGACATCACCTGAAAGGGAATACCCATTTTTTTCAACTGAGCCTGCACGTAGGCAGACGTCTGCACTTCCTGATAACTAAGTTCCGGATGTGCATGCAGGTGTCGTCTTACTTCGACAAAAGAGGGAGCAAGTTGATGAGCTAGTTCTTTGATTTTATTGGCCAGCATGTTCATGGTTGAAGATTCAATTCATCTTCCCTGGGATTGTACTCAACTGCATCATCTACAATGTATACTCCCCTGGGATAAAATTTGTTTAGCTGCGATTTCAGCATTTCAGCATCTTCTTTCTTGATGAAATTTCCAATGCGTACTTTAAAGTTAGGACTCTGATAAATGATATAAGACTTGTGGTCGGGGAAATTAGTCAACAATTCTGCCTTGATCCGAAATGCCTGATCTCGCTGATTGGTACTGATCACTTGTATTCGAAACCCCCGGTACAGGCCATTCCCTGCCATCATCGATTGTTTTTTATTGACAATCTTTTGTTTCTGACTAAGCACTTCTAATCGAGGGTCCTGGCCGACAATAATGGTATCGGGAACAGTTGCGAATGCTTCCTGAGAAAAACAGCTAACCAATCCGACCAAAAAAGAATTAATGATTAAATATTTCATGCCCCCAAAGTGATTAATATGTTGATGATGTGGAAGTAGTTCCTGTAACAATAGCAACACTGGCACTGCATCCCAATCTGTCGGCACCTGCCAACACCATCTTCTGAGCCTGCTCATAATTTCGAATTCCGCCAGACGCCTTAATTTTTACTGAGGCAGGTAAATGTTGGCGAAAGAGACGTATAGCTTCCTCTGTGGCCCCCCGATCAGCATATCCGGTAGAGGTTTTTAAAAAATCAATACCGGCTGCACCATAAATGTCACAGCAAGTGATGATTTCCTGCTCTGTCAAAACACCCGATTCAATGATCACTTTGATCACCTTGTTTTTACTCTTGATAACAGGTAACAGATGGTTAATTTCATTGGCAAGATAAGTCCAGTCATGATTCTTAATAGCGACTATACTTGCTACTATATCTAGTTCATCACTTCCATCAACCATCGCCAATACAGACTCAGCAATTTTGGCTTCAACAGCGGAATATCCGAAAGGGAAACCAATTACGGTGGCAACTTTAACGTTACTCCCGGCAACTTGCTCATGCGCAATTTTCACGAAAGGCGGAGGAACACATACTGCGGCAAATTGGAAATGCAAAGCTTCATCACACAACTGCTGGATTTCACTCACCAAAGTCGTTGGTTTGAGTAAAGTATGGTCTATTAAATGGTTCAGTTGCATGACAATTCATTGAATGCTCCACTCTATGATTCTCGTCCATGGCAGGCCTTGAATTTTTTGCCACTTCCACAGGGACAAGGATCATTGCGTCCTATTTTGGGAGCCGCAACCACCGGTTGTTGCTTGGCTGCTGATGGATCGAAGTATTCATTTTCTGTCGGAGCACCATTCACATCTATTTTACTGGTACTCATGTGGCTCATATCTGTTTTCTCCTGGCGACCTTCTTTTAATTCATCCCCCTCATTCAATGGAATGTAGGAATGGCAGAGGAATTGAACGATTTCTCTGTTTACTTCTGCGTCCATTCTTCTAAACAATTCAAAAGCCTCCATTTTATAAATAACCAAAGGATCCTTTTGCTCATAGGTGGCAGTCTGAACACTTTGCTTCAAATCATCCATGGAACGAAGATGCTCTTTCCAGGCATCATCAATAATGGCCAGGGCTGCAGTACGCTCTAATGCGTTGACCATTTCTTGTCCTTTGCTGTCAATGGTTGGTTGCAATGGAGATAGAACCTGAATTACTTTTCTGCCATCGGTGAATGGAACCACTACATTTTCTATATGACGTCCTTGTTGTTGGCGGATATTGCTAAACACAGGGATGGATTGCTTCCGCATCTCTCCTTTTTTCCGCTCATAGGAAGCAATGGATGCACGATAAAGTATTTCAGAGAGTTCTGCGTGTGATTTTTTATCCATTTCCGATTCGGAGAATGGAACATCAATTCCAAAATTTACAATTACAGCAAGACGGAACCCTTCGAAATCATTCATGTCTTTATATGCAGCTACTTGCTCTTCTGCCACGGAATAGAATGCATTGTCCAAATCCAACGCAAGGCGTTCACCGAAGAGTGCATGGTTGCGTTTGGTATAAATAACCGTCCGCTGCTTGTTCATTACATCATCATATTCCAGTAACCGCTTCCGAATTCCAAAATTGTTCTCTTCAACTTTTTTCTGGGCTCTCTCAATTGACTTGGTGATCATCCTTTCCTGAATCACTTCCCCTTCTTTGTACCCCGCAAAATCCATCACTTTTGCAATGCGCTCACTTCCAAACATGCGCATCAAATCATCTTCCAATGAAACAAAGAAGAGAGAAGAACCCGGATCACCCTGACGACCGGCACGACCTCTTAACTGACGATCGACACGACGGGATTCATGTCGTTCCGTACCTAATATGGCCAAACCTCCGGCATCTTTTACACCGGGTCCAAGTTTAATATCTGTTCCCCGACCCGCCATGTTGGTTGCTATGGTAACTGCACCTGCAAAACCTGCTTCTACAACAATTTGTGCTTCTCGTGCATGTTGCTTAGCATTGAGTACGTTGTGAGGAATTTTATTCTGTGTGAGCATACGACTCAATAACTCACTCACTTCTACGGAGGTAGTTCCGACAAGAACAGGACGTTGGGCATTGCGCAATCGAATGATCTCTTCAATTACTGCCTTGTATTTTTCACGCTTCGTCTTGAAGAGCAGGTCTTCCTGATCTTGACGAATAGCAGGAACATTGGTAGGAATACTCACCACATCCAACTTATAGATATCCCAGAATTCCGCCGCCTCTGTTTCGGCAGTACCCGTCATACCCGCCAACTTATGGTACATGCGGAAATAATTCTGCAAGGTGATGGTTGCATAAGTTTGTGTAGCAGCTTCAATCTTCACATTCTCCTTGGCTTCAATGGCCTGGTGCAAGCCATCGGAATATCTTCTCCCATCGAGGATACGACCGGTTTGTTCGTCCACAATTTTCACTGCTCCATCCATCACTACATACTCTACATCTTTATCAAAAAGTGTGTACGCTTTCAGCAGCTGGTGCACTGTATGGATGCGGTCAGCTTTTACAGAATACTCATTGATGATAATTTCCTTGCGGTGTAATTTATCATCTGTTGATAAGGTTGTTTCGCCCTCGACAGCTGCTAGGGAAAGACTGATATCTGGCAATACAAAAAAATTGGGATCTTCTCCGGATTTAGTTATCAGCTGAATACCCTTATCAGTTAGTTCTACTGAATTATTTTTTTCCTCGATATAGAAAAAGAGTTCAGCATCTGCTTTGGGCATTTCTTTTGACTGGTCAGCCAGGTAGTAATTTTCAGTCTTTTGGAGGATAACACGAATCCCCGGCTCACTCAAAAATTTAATCAGTGCATTGTTTTTGGGAAGACCTCTGTGTGCTCTGAAAAGTGCCAGCCCGCCATCCTTGGGATCATCGTTTCCCTCGGCGATTTTTTTCCGTGCTTCATTCAGGAATTGATTGGCAGCTCGTTTTTGGGCTTCCACCAACTTTTCGATTCTTGGCTTAAGCTCAAAAAATTGCTGCTCACCTGTAACATGTCCAACAGGACCGGAAATGATCAAGGGAGTACGTGCATCATCGATCAAAACGCTGTCCACTTCATCCACCATGGCAAAGTGGTGTTTTCTTTGTACCATCTCTCCGGGAGTGTGCACCATATTATCCCGCAGGTAATCGAAACCAAACTCATTGTTGGTTCCGTAAGTTATGTCTGCCAGATATGCATTGCGACGAGCCTCACTGTTGGGTTCATGCTTGTCAATACAATCAACCCGCAATCCAAGCCACTCAAACAAAGGACCATTCCATTCACTGTCTCGTTTGGACAGGTAGTCATTCACCGTTACGATGTGAACTCCTTCACCTGCCAGCGCATTGAGATATGCCGGCAAAGTTGACACCAGCGTTTTACCTTCACCGGTTGCCATTTCAGCAATTTTTCCCTGGTGTAACACAGAGCCGCCTATCAGCTGCACATCATAGTGTACCATGTTCCAGGTTATTTTACCACCACCGGCCGTCCAACTATTCGCGTAAATAGATTCATTTCCCTGAATCGTGATATAAGGTTTTTTAACACTCAGCTCTCTGTCCAGTTCGGTAGCAGTACTTCTCAAAGTTTCATTGTGGGTAAACCTACGTGCCGCCTCTTTCACCACTGCAAAAGCCTCCGGCTGAATAATGGCCAGAATCTCTTCTATTTTTTTATCGCGTTCCTTTTTTAGTTTGTCTATGTTCTTATAGATTTCATCTCGCCCATGAATCTCTTCTACAGGCAGTTGCTCTGCTGCAAGTTTCTGCTCTTGTATGTTCTGGTCAATAGAAGAAAGGTGTCCGTGAATTCTTTCCCTGAACTCAATTGTCTTGTGCCGCAATTCATCATTACTTAAAGTAGAAAGTCCGGAAAAACTGGCGAGGGTTTGTTGAACCACCGGCATGATTTTCTGAACATCTTTCTCACTTTTACTGCCACCGAATAATTTTGAAATAAATTTGAGCATAAAATAAACCTCGTTGATCGTTTCAAATACAGCCAAAAAAGATGCTGAATCTGCCTTTGCGACAATTTGGCACCTTTTCCAGAGCCGTCAAAGGTAAAGAATTTGCCACCATACCGGGGTATTTAGGTTCATTCCTTTAACCGCTAGTAAAATATTAATAATCAGATGCTAAGAAAAACATTCGTTTTCATCCTTACCAGCCTCCTGTTCTGCGGAAAAATAAATGGACAGAGCCTGAATTGGGACTCCCTCAATAAAAGGCGGCTGGAAATCAACCGGCAGCACCTCTATATTCTAGGTGCCTGGGGTGCAGCGAACCTGATTCAGGGGAGTATCTCTGCCAGCAATTCCAACGGAAGTGCCCGTTATTTTCATCAGATGAATGCCTACTGGAACGGCGTGAATGTTGCCATTGCAGGATTGGGACTGCTAGGATTAAAATATCAGCTGAAGCAAAGTTTTGGACCGGCACAAATGATTCAGGAACAACGTGTATTGGAAAAGTTTTTGTTGTTAAATACCGGACTCGATGCTGCCTATATAACAACAGGGTTATTCTTGCGGGAAAGAGGACTTAGATTGAACAATGACCGAAACAAAGGTTTCGGGAATAGTCTGATTTTCCAGGGAAGCTTCCTACTTGTATTAGATCTGGTTCATTATTTTGCCCACCAAAAAAATGGAAAAGCCCTGCAAGATCAAGTCAATAAACTACAATGGAATGTGGGAACAAATGGTGCCGGACTAACCTATCGCTTTTAGTTCCGGTGCATGATTCAGTGATTTTTGCACACATCAATTGATTTTCTCTCCGTTTTGGTTAATTTTGCACCCCGAATGCAGCTGCAAATTCACCTTTGCTTTCTCCATTCATTAATAACCAATTATATATAAATATAATTATTTTATATGCCAGGTCAACTGAAAGAGGTAAGGAACAGGATCAAGAGTGTACAAAGCACGCAGCAAATTACCAAAGCCATGAAAATGGTGAGTGCCGCTAAATTACGCCGTGCCCAAGACGCCATCACCCAGATGCGACCTTATGCAGGAAAATTACAGGAAATGTTGACCAATATTGTGAGCAACATGGATGGTAGTGTATCCATCAAATTGGCGGAAGA
Source organism: Chitinophagaceae bacterium (assembly GCA_020403455.1). Taxonomy (GTDB): domain Bacteria; phylum Bacteroidota; class Bacteroidia; order Chitinophagales; family Chitinophagaceae; genus Sediminibacterium. Next base: position 54,962 of record JADBXP010000012.1, on the reverse strand, counting down.
AAGAGCTGTGGAAAAGGTTTTGCTGATTGTCATTACGAGTGATAGGGGTCTCTGTGGCGGTTATAATTCTAATATCATCAAACTGGCGAAAGCAACAGTTGTGGAGAAATATCCTAGCCAGCATAAGAAGGGAAATGTTACCGTTTGGAGCATTGGTAAAAAAGGATGGGAAGCTATGAACAGAGCAGGTTATCCTACTGATGGTCGTTTCCGCGATCTCTATTTACAATTGAGTTTCGCTCAGGTGCAGGAGGCAGCTCAGGCAGCGATTACTGCATTTGAGAACAAAGTCTTTGATGCTGTAGAGATTGTTTACAGCGAATTTAAAAATGCTGCAACCCAGAAATTTGTTGCCGAACCATTTTTGCCTATCCGTAAAGTAGCCAGAAAATCGGGAGAGAAAAAATCGGACTTCATTTTTGAGCCGGCCAAAGAACAGCTGATTGCTGAACTGATGCCCAAGATCTTGAATACACAGCTGTATAAGGCGGTACTGGATGGAAACGCCAGTGAACACGGGGCCCGAATGACAGCCATGGACAAGGCCAGTGACAATGCCAATGAGTTGTTGAAGTCACTCAAGATCAGTTACAATCGTGCCAGACAAGCAGCTATTACTACTGAATTGACTGAAATTGTAAGTGGTGCAGCTGCATTACAGGGTTCCTGATAAAAATTTATACTGAAACGGTTACTTTTACGAATTGCCATGGAATTAAGTCAGATCATACCGCACATTGAAGTGCTCATCTTCGCCAGTGAAAAGCCACTGACATCAGCCGATGTATTGGAATTGATCAATAATGCGTTTGGCTTCATGGAGGAGCGTGCAACCAAGGAACAGGTGGATGCTGCTCTTGAAGGAATAAGAGAAAAGTACAGTGCCGAATTCTATCCATTTGAAGTGAAACAAAGTGGAGGAGGCTGGCAATTCCTCACCAAATCAATTTATCACCCTACTGTAGCTCAACTAAATGGTGATAAATACCAAAAACGATTGTCCAATGCTGCGCTGGAAACACTATCCATCATAGCATACAAGCAGCCCATTACCAAGGGTGAAATAGAAGCTATCCGAGGAGTAAACACCGATTACAGCATCCAAAAATTATTGGAAAAAGAATTGATCGTGATAAGTGGAAGAGATGAACAACTTCCCGGCCGTCCGCTGGTATATGCGACTTCCCAAAACTTCATGGACTATTTCGGTATCAATTCATCCGATGATCTTCCTCAAATCAAAGAAGTACTTGCCGACCTGATTGTAGAACCTACGATCGTTACGGGCCAAAATCAGGAAACAGTGATACAAGTTGATGAAACTGCAGCAACAGAAAATACTGCTGAAAGTAGTGATGCCGGAAGTGCTGAATGATTCTCATCAGGACAGCCTAATCCAACCCCACAAATAGTATCTTCGCATCATGCAGTCACTTTTTACTGATGCTTTTTTCAAAGATCTGGTGTTGCAATACGGCACACCACTATATGTTTATAGTGGCGACAAAATTGCACTACAATACAAGCATTTGCAGGAATCATTTGACCCGAAGACCACCCGATTTTTTTACGCCTGCAAGGCATTGACCAATCAACATATCCTCCAACTTATCCGTGATCTCGGATGCGGGGTAGACTGCAGTTCCATTAACGAAGCATATATGGCTGTTAGGGCGGGTTTTACACCTGAAAGGATTCTATATACCAGCAATGGCATCGCTTTTGACGAAATAGAGGCCGCAGTTGAATTGGGAATTCATATCAATATTGACAGCCTGAGTAACCTGGAAAAAATGGGAGCGAAATACGGCCACGATTATCCGGTAGGCATCAGACTAAGACCCAATATCATGGCTGGTGGAAACCTAAAAATATCTACAGGTCATGAGCAGAGCAAATTCGGTATTCCACTGGAGCAGATAGATGAAATTCTTCAAATAGTGCATCGCCATAACATGCACATAAGAGGTTTGCACATTCATACCGGCAGTGAGATCAAAGATGTCAAGGTATTTATGGAGGGTGCTACTCGCTTACTCGAATTGATTGATCATTTTCCGGAGCTGAGCTGCATGGACCTGGGGGGAGGCTTCAAAGTTGCTTACAGACCCGATGAAAGCGGAACAAACATCCTCCAATTGGCAGAAGAAACAAGGTTAATGCAGGAAGCAATGAGCAAGCGGGCAGGAAGGCCCATTGAAATCTGGTTCGAACCGGGTAAATACCTTGTAAGCGAATGTGGTTATTTAATAACCCGTGTAAACGTAATCAAAGAGAACGGCTCCACGGTTTTTGCAGGAATAGACAGTGGATTCAATCACCTGATCAGACCCATGTTCTATGATGCTTATCATCATATCCGCAATATCAGCCAACCGAACGCCCCTAAGAAAAAATATACCATTACCGGTAATATTTGTGAAACAGATCAATTTGCAACCGACCGCCTTCTTCCCGAAATCAATGAAGGAGATTTGCTCGTTTTCTTCAACGCCGGGGCCTATGGCTATGAAATGTCGAGCAGCTATAATGCCCGCTTTAGACCGGCACAGGTTCTACACTACCGGGGTGATACCCGTTTGATCAGCCGCAGAGAGACCCTCGATGACCTGATGCATTTACAAATTTTATAGTAGTTTTAATGTTGCAATAGCAGCCCCTTTCATGATAGAAATTCAGCACATACACAAAAGCTTCGGTGACCGGGTCATCCTGGAAGATATCAGTGCTATAATGGAAGCCGGCAAGTGCAACCTCATCATCGGAAGTAGTGGAAGTGGAAAAACAGTGCTCACCAAATGCATGGTGGGATTATTCCAGCCGAACATGGGAAAAATTCTTTTCGATGGGAAAGATATGCTGGAGATGGGGACAGATGAAAGAAAGATGCTCCGCCAGCAAATCGGAATGTTGTTTCAGGGAACAGCACTTTTCGATTCCATGACAGTAGAGGAAAATGTTTTGTTCCCGCTGAATATGTTTACGAACTGGACCAGCGCCGAAAAAAAGAAAAGGGCAGATGAGGTACTCAACCGGGTAAATCTCCAGGAAGCCCATAAAAAATATCCTGCAGAAATCAGTGGGGGTATGAAAAAAAGGGTGGGTATTGCACGGGCCGTAGTTATGAACCCCCGCTATTTATTTTGCGATGAACCTAATTCCGGACTTGACCCGCAGACCTCGATGGTGATCGATAAACTAATCCAGGAAATCACACAAGAATTTAACATCACCACCATCGTAGTTTCTCATGACATGAACAGTGTGATGGAAATTGGCGACCACATCATCTACCTGCACCAGGGTAGGAAACAATGGGAAGGAAGCAACAAAGACATCATTTTCAGCAAAGATCAGTTACTCAACAATTTCATTTTTGCTTCTGAATTCCTTCAAGATGCCAAAGAAATGCGGATGATGGAACAGATGAATGCACAGCAACCTAAATAATGTACGCCCCTACCCGACATTTCCTACCGGCATTGCTGCTCACAGTATTTTTTTTATTTAGTTTTTTACCAACACAATCTCAAACAATCGCTGCAAAGAGTGACACCATTCCTGCCTTTCATCTTCAGCTCATTGACAGCAGCTTTTATATCAGCAATCAGCACTCCCAACAACCCTTCCTTGCGATCATTTATTTTTCTCCCGATTGCGGTCACTGCATTGATTTAACGGAGGAATTGATCGGCAAAGTCGACTCACTTTCCAACACCCTCATTCTACTGGCAGCATATAAGACCTTGGATGAGCTCCGGGCATTCAGCCAGCGTTTTCAGTTGAATCGATTCCCGTTTATACGAGTGGGCCAGGATATATCCTATGCCATCGTCCCCTACTACCGAATTGCCTATACCCCCCTGGTAGCCTTGTACGGACCAGACAGGCGACTTACCCAAATCTGGCGCTACCCTGAACAACCTTTTCGCCTTCGGGAATTTTTGCAAATCATTCAAACAAAATAAAAGCCATTTAGGGTGCAGCAAATAGCCGAACCCCTACCTTTGCGGTGATAAAATTTATTCCCTCATCTATACTTCAAATCGTATGAAAATTACCGTAGTAGGTGCCGGTGCCGTAGGCGCTACCTGTGCCGATAACATTGCCCGTGCCGAATTGGCTGATGAACTGGTTTTATTGGATATCAAAGAAGGTTTTGCCGAAGGCAAAGCCCAAGATATGATGCAAACTGCCACTTTGCTGGGCTTCGATACCCGCATAACTGGCAGCACCAATGATTATAAGAAGACTGCCGGATCAGAAGTAGTTGTGATCACTTCAGGCATTCCCCGCAAACCCGGGATGACCCGCGAAGAACTCATTGGCACCAATGCAGGTATTGTTCGTGGTGTCACCAATCAAATTCTGGAGCACTCACCCAATGCCATCATTATCGTGGTGAGCAATCCCATGGATACAATGACCTATCTGACACTTACCAGCTCCGGTCTTCCTAAAAATCGCATCATCGGTATGGGTGGTACACTTGATAGTTCGAGATTCAAATATCAGTTGAGCCAACACCTGGGTTGCAGTCCTTCCGACCTCAATGCAATAGTTATTGGTGGTCACGGAGATACAACCATGATTCCTCTTATCGGCCATGCTACTTGGAACAGCATTCCGGTTACCAACTTCCTGACGGAAGCACAGCAACAGCAGATCATTGCAGACACAATGGTAGGTGGTGCAACCCTGACCAAATTACTCGGTACTTCTGCCTGGTATGCCCCCGGTGCTGCCGGCGCTGCACTGGTGGAAAGCATTGTTCGCGACGAGAAAAAACTTTTCACCTGTTGTGTTTCTCTGAATGGCGAGTATGGTCAATCTGATATCTGCCTGGGTGTTCCGGTGGTTATCGGAAAATCCGGTTGGGAAAAAATCCTTCCGATGAACCTTACTGCTGCAGAACAAGAACTCTTCAATAAGAGTGCAGATGCGGTGAGAAACATGAATGAAGTACTGAAAACCCTGTAATCAAACAGGCACATGTGAACCATGAAAAAAAATCCTCTTCAACATGAAGAGGGATATGAATAATAAAAGAGGCTGTCTCTATCATTTGAGACGGCCTCTTTTATTTCATGGAGCCTTGGGCATATGAAAGCAATTCTTGTACCCATTGCTGTATCGGCTGAAGGTCCTGCTGTTGCATACAGTTGAAATGTTTTTTTGGACAAGCATCATGGCCAATTTTACTGCAGGGTCGACATCCCAGTTGCACTTCCGAAAACTGTTGGGGTACCTGATGACGTCCATAATAAGGCGTCATGCCGAAAGCCGGAATCGTATTCCCCCAGATACTGATGATGGGCTTCTTGAAGGCAGCAGCAATGTGCATGAGTCCTGTATCAGGTGTAATGACCAAGAGAGATTTGCGCACCAGATCTGCACTTTCATGCAAAGAAAATTTTCCGCAGGCATTATAAACTTTGATGGGGTCATGATTGGCAATTTGCTCTCCTCTGGCATGATCCACTTTCCCTCCCAATAAAATCACGGGCAGTGAAAGTAGGCGACACAATTCAATGCACCGTTCTACGGGCAATTGCTTGGTAGCATGAGCTGCCCCAATTACCAATGCAATGTATCCCATTTGGTGCGATAGCGGAAGATCATTCGCCGTTACTTGTTGCTCCTCCGGAATAAAATAATCCAACCCCTCCCCATCATTCATCACTCCAAAACTAGATGTAGTTGCCAAATAGCGATCAACGATGTGTTGTTGAGGAAGTCGATTGATCTTACAGGCTGTCATCAGCCATTTTTGCCAATTGAGCTTATGAAATGAGTAAGCGGGAACCCCCTTCAATGCACGCTTTACTTCCCAGGTTCGAATATTATGGTGTAAATCAATGATGGCATCATACTTCTCCGTCTTCAATTGATGCATCATCAATGTCTTGCTAAGTCCAAGTGTGATGATTTTATCTACATAAGGATTGGCCTCCAATATCGATCGATACCTCTCTTTTGTAAGGAAATGCAATTCAGTGCCGGGCAGTTGCTTTTTAATACAGCGCAAGACAGGAGTCGTTAGTACGATGTCACCAATGGAAGAAAATCGAATTACCAGCAGCTTCATAACTATTTATTCACTGTAAAAGTAATTGCTTCCGCAATATGGAATTGAATTTGTTGGTTCCACTGTTAGTTACCTTCTATTCCTCGATGTAATTGAGGTCTTTGTGAAACGTCTCTTCCGTGTGGTAAAAAGCCAGCAATGTTATACTCATTACAATTGCACCCGTAACCATACCACTTGTAGACAGATTCCAGCCATAAGTTTTCTGGAAAAGATCCAGGAACATTAAATTGATTAATGGGAGTGCTCCGCGCACCATATTGGGAATGGTAGTTGCTGCTGTTGCGCGTAGGTTGGTGCCAAATTGTTCGGCACCCATGGTGACAAAAATGGCCCAGAAACCGGTGCTGAAACCCAGGTAACCGCATACCGCATACATGGTTGAATCGGAAGTATTCAGGGGACTGAAGAAATAGATCAATCCAAGAATGGTCATGATGTAGAATGTCAATAGAGCCTTTTTTCTGCTCTTGAAGTATTGACTTACCAGACCGATTACAATATCTCCGGTAGCTATTCCTACATAGGCAAACATGATGGCTCGTCCGCTGTCAATAGAGATAGAACCGAAAAACTCGCCCGCGAATCGATTGCTGAGATTGACCAAAATTCCGATTACATACCAGGTGGGGAGTCCAATTAAAATCGCCAGCATATATTTTTTAAATCGATCTTTATTGCTGAAGAACATTGTAAAGTCTCCCCGGCTCACTTTCTTTTCTTTTACCTCTTTGAACATGCCGCTTTCAGCAACTGATATTCGCAATAAGAGCAATCCTATGCCAAGTATCCCACCTATTTTATAACATAGACGCCAGTCATCTGTTAATTGATAAACAAAGTACGCAAATACTGCCCCAAAGAGTCCGATTCCTGCTACCAATGAAGTACCTACCCCTCTTTTTTCTTTAGGAAGCAATTCGCTCACCAGGGTAACTCCCGCCCCCAGCTCCCCTGCCAATCCTACCCCGGCTACAAATCGCAGCCAGGCATATTGGTCCACTGTCTGAACATATCCGGTGACGAAATTGGCAACTGAATAAAGTGCTATCGAACCAAACAGAACACTCAGCCGACCTTTTTTGTCACCCAATGTTCCCCACAATAGACCTCCAATAAGCAGCCCCACCATTTGCCAATTGATGATTTTGGTGCTGGCAGCCAATATTGATGCCTTATCGCTGAGATCAAGGCCAATTCCTTTCAGACTGGGTTCGCGTACAATAGTAAATAGCAATAAGTCATATACATCGACAAAATAGCCCAGAGCTGCAACCAGTACAGGTATAGAAAAAATAGAAAGCGGTTTTTGATTCATGGTTCGATTTTTAGATGCCCGATGCAATCTTTATTCAACCTTGTTGATGGCAATGTAAAGTTGCTCCTCAATTTACAGCATGTTACATGAAATTAACTCATGACTCAATAAAATCCATGTCTTTACCGAAAGTTTCGCGGGTAGTATACAGTGCCCAGGCAGAAGCAACCATCACAAATACTGCGGCGATCATTCCTGCCTTCAGATAACTATGGGTAATCTGCTGCAGTAATCGCTGAAAAATCAAAATAAGAGGCAGAAGTCCTCTAACCAGATTAGGAATGGAAATAGCGGTTGTAGCCCGCAGATTGGTTCCGAATTGCTCTGCAGACATGGTAATGTATAGAACAGAAATACCCGAACCAAAACCCATGGCAGCGCATATCCAGTACATCGTAGTTTGGTTGCCCCATCCCTGTGATTGCAGGAAGTAGAGAGTAATGGAAATCACCAGTATGACATAAAATACAGTCAAAGCCTTTTTTCTGCTTTTTAAATAATTGCTCAGTAATCCGGCGCTGATATCTCCTAATCCGATGGCTATGTATTGATAAAAAATTGCTTTAGCCGGGTCAATCCCTTCAATTCCCATTTCTTTGCCAAACTGATCTGAAAAAGTAATCAAAACACCAATGACAAACCATACTGGAAAACCAATCAACACCCCCTTGGCGTACCTTAAAAAACGATCGCGGTTGTTGAACAACATCCAAAAATCACCTCGTCGCACCTGGGATGATTTCACTTCATGGTAAAGGCCACTCTCGCTCATTCGTGCACGCAGCAGTAAAAGTAAAATACCCAGGCCACCTCCAATATAATAACACAACCGCCAGTCTTGGGTAGCATTGTAAACAAGATAGGCAACGAGTGCACCGGCAACGCCGGTGGAAGCAATGATCGTAGCTGCCAATCCCCTTCGGTGTGCAGGTAGCATTTCGGTAACCAATGTAATACTGGCGCCCAGTTCACCGGCCAAACCTAAACCTGCCAGGAAGCGAACCAGTACATATTGAGGAACTGTTTGTACCATACCATTGGCGAGGTTAGCAAGGGAGTAAAGAAGTATGGAACCGAAGAGAACACTCAATCTGCCTTTTTTATCTCCCATGATACCCCAAAGTATCCCTCCCAATGTAAGCCCAATCATTTGAACACTAATGATGAGTTCTCCGCTATGAAGTACTTCTTCAGAAGACAGGCCCAGAGAAGCCAGGCTGGGTTTACGTACGATGGAAAAAAGAAGTAGATCGAAAATATCGACAAAGAATCCCAGGGCACCTACCAAAACAGGCAGGGAGAAAAGTCCCGGATATCCGGATGTTGACTGGAGTTGATTAGCTGGGTGTTTGATCACTTTCGGACTGCTTCTTGTGAAAGATCAGTTTGTAAATCAATGGTGCGGTAGTGACAAAAACGATTCCGAGAACAATCACTTCCAGGTGAAGGCGCAGATCGAAGCCAAAACGGGCGAGTATCCATTTTTGCAGGAAGTGTCCGGCAAAAAGCATGCTGAACACCCAGGCAACGCACCCGACGATATTGAAGAAGCTGAATTTCTTTTTATCCATGCCAACAATACCCGCAACGATAGGTGCAAATGTGCGAACAATTGGAATGAATCGGGCGATAACTATGGCACCACCTCCGTGCTTTTCATAAAAATCATGTGCCTGTGTCAGGTACCGTTTTTTGAAAAGCAGGTTATCTTTCCATTCATACATGGCATGTCCTACTTTATTTCCAAACCAGAAACCAACAAAATTTCCGGCTATACCGGCTGCTGATATCAAACTCCCTATGAGGAGCAGATCACCCACTTCATTTCCGGTACTAAAAAGAGAACGAGCCAGATCACTGCTATAAATTCCGGCAACGAATAAAAGACTATCACCGGGAAGAAAAAATCCGGCGAATAGTCCGGTCTCTGCAAATACCACGAGCACCACCAGCCATAGTCCACCATGTTCCACATAAAACTGGGGCTGCAACAATTGAGTCCAGTGAAATTCTGCGCCTAGCAACAATGAGAGTAACATCTGAATTAAGTTATTATGTATATCAAGATTCTACGGAGGTTTGAGCCGGACCCAATTCATTTTCCCATTTGCTCACAACGGCAGTAGCGAGTGTATTTCCCAGCACATTGGTCGCAGTGCGGAACATATCGCAGAAGTGATCAATTGGAAGTATCAGGGCAATGCCTTCCGGGGGAATCTTGAACATGGCACAGGTGGCAGTAACAACAACAAGAGATGCACGAGGAACTCCGGCAATACCTTTGCTGGTGAGCATCAAAACGAGTAGCATGGTAAGTTGGGTGCCTGTATCGAGGTGAATATTATTGGCCTGAGCGATGGCGATGCTGGCAAATGTCATGTACATCATGCTGCCATCAAGATTAAAAGAATAACCCAGTGGGAGGATAAAGGATACAATTTTATTCTTACAGCCAAATTTTTCCAACTCTTCTGTTAGCTTGGGAAAAACGGCTTCGCTGCTGGTGGTACTGAAAGCGATGATCAGTGGTGAAACGATTTGTCGCAGCAATTCTGGTAATCTCTTGCCGAGAATAAGATAGCCGACGGTAAGCAATATGAGCCAGAGTAAAGTAATGCCGATTAAAAAGTACAAAAGATACTTGCTGTAGAAGATAAACACATCCAGTCCTTTTGCAGCTATAACGGCGGCGATGGCCCCGAAAACGCCCAGGGGAGCAACATTCATCACATAGCCAACCATTTTCAGAATGATATGTGCAACTGCGTCTAATCCCTTTACGATCAGTTTTGCCTTATCGCCCAGGGCTGCTGTTGCCACACCAAAAAATATACTGAAAATAACTAGCTGCAGAATTTCATTGGTAGCCATTGCTTCAAATACGCTGCGGGGTACAATGTGTTCAACAAATTGCTGCAGGTTGAATTGTTGGGTATTGCTGACCAGCTTACCTGCTTCAGTGGCATCCCCTTTTATTTCGGTAAAGCCGGCACCGGGTTGGAAAAAATTGACCAGAACCATTCCCAGTAAAAGACTGACGAGGGAAGCTGCAATGAACCAAAGCATGGCTTTTCCACCTACCCTTCCCACAGACTTCAGGTCGCCCAGTTTAGCGATCCCAACTACCAAGGTGGAAAAAACGAGTGGAGCGATGATCATCTGCACCAACCTGATAAAAACCGTTGTGAGTAACTTGATATTTTTTGAGAAAGTATCAATAAATGGCTGCTCTGCATTGACATGGACTACATAGCCCAGAATGGCTCCTGCGACCATAGCAATCAGGATATAAATCGTGAGCCGGTTCGACTTTTTCATATGGGCGATGATTAGCTTGCAAGATAATGAATCCCTCGAAAGCCGTGGGGGCAAAAAATGGGGGAGGCTACAAAAACTTTTGTTATAAGAGCGAAGAATTGCCTATTTTTCCGGATGAATTTATTTGAAAACCTAACATTTGTATCATGAGTTTATTCAGCAGAAAAAAATCCCTCGATCTGTTACTGGCACAGGCCGGAGACTCTGAAAAGGGATTGAAGAGAACCCTGGGGGCAGGTAATCTGGTGGCCCTAGGCATTGGAGCCATTATTGGCGCGGGGTTATTTGTAAGAACAGCTGCGGCTGCAGGACAAGCTGCCGGACCTGCTGTTACCATTTCATTTATTATTGCTGCCGTCGGATGTGCATTTGCAGGACTCTGCTATGCAGAATTCGCTGCGATGATACCTATCTCAGGAAGTGCTTATGCATACTCCTATGTAACAATGGGTGAAACGATTGCCTGGATCATTGGCTGGGCATTGATCATGGAATATGCATTGGGTGCTGCTACTGTATCAATTGCCTGGAGCGAATACCTCAACAAACTGCTGGGGGGGGCGGTCCCGTATGAATGGTGCCATTCGCCATTTGAAAGTTTTACAGATAGCGCTGGAGTACTGCACCAGGGTATCATGAATGCACCTGCCTTGGTTATTTTATTGCTATTGACACTTTTGTTGATTAAAGGAACACAGGAAAGTGCTATGGTGAATGCCATCATCGTCTTCATCAAAGTAGCTATTGTAATCTTATTTATTGTGGTTGGCTGGCAGTTCATTAAACCGGAAAACCATACACCTTATATGATTCCTGAAGGCACCAAGCCGGTAGTTGATGCGGCAGGTGTTGAATTGGTGAATTACGACGGGTTTTTCAAACATGGGCTGGGTGGAGTACTGGGTGGTGCTGCCATCGTTTTCTTTGCTTTCATCGGATTCGATGCAGTGAGCACTGCCGCGCAGGAAGCTAAGAATCCGAAAAGAGATATGCCAATTGGAATTTTAGGATCCCTCGTTGTTTGTACAATTCTATACATTCTTTTCGGACATGTGCTGACCGGTGTTGCCAATTGGCAAGAGTTCGTAGATCCGGAAAAAGGTAGAGAAGCTTCTGTTGCTTATGCCATCTCCAATTATATGAAAGGATATGAATGGCTGGCTACAGCTGTAACAGTTGCGATTTTGGCTGGATTCTCTTCAGTAATACTGGTGATGTTGATGGGACAAAGTCGAATTTTCTATTCTATGAGTAACGATGGCCTGATTCCAAAGGCATTTGGAGAGCTGCACCCGAAATTTCAAACTCCCTATAAAGCTAATTTGATTCTCTTTGTTTTTGTAGGAGCTTTTGCAGCTTTTGTACCCGGACATGTGGCGGGCGACCTCACATCTTTCGGTACGCTCTTCGCATTTGTATTGGTTAGCTTGGGTGTATGGATCATGCGAAGAGAAAACCCAGATATGCCCAGACCTTTTAAGACACCACTGGTTCCGGTGGTACCTATTTTGGGCGCAGTAATCTGTCTCGGGATGATAGCAGCGATCGACCAACGCACACTAAAGTTTGCAATGGTATGGATGATACTAGGACTTGTAGTCTATTTTGCCTACAGTAAAAAGCGAAGCAAATTGAATAGTTAATTACCTCAATTTTTTAAAATGAGAGCCGGTGGTACAACAACCATCGGCTTTTTTTATTGATTTGCTTACATTTGCACCGCAAATAAATCTGCATTATGGGTCGCATATTTGAAGTAAGAAAAGCCACCATGTTTGCCCGCTGGGACCGCATGGCGAAGCAATTTACCCGCATCGGGAAGGAAATCGTTATTGCCGTTAAAGCCGGAGGTCCCGACCCAGCCACCAATCCTGCCCTGCGTCGCTGCTTCCAGAATGCCCGTAGCGTGGGTATGCCCAAAGACCGGGTGGAAGCTGCCATCAAGCGGGCATCCGGAAAAGATACAACCAACTACGAGGAAATATTATACGAAGGTTATGGTCCACATGGTGTTGCCATACTCGTAGAAACTGCCACCGATAACCATGTGAGAACTGTTGCCAACGTAAAAAGTCATTTCAACAAGGGAAACGGAGCCATGGGTACCACCGGCAGCGTAAGCTTTCAGTTCAATAAGATGGGCGTTTTCAAATTAAAGCCCGAAGGATTGAATACAGAAGAGTTAGAACTTGAGTTGATAGATGTTGGTTTGGAAGAAATGGGAGAAAGTGTAGATGAACAAAACAAACCCGTAGTGGTCTTGCGTTGTCAATTTGTTGATTTTGGAAAACTTCAAAAAGGATTGGAAGACCGGGGTATTACGCCCATTAGTGCGGAATTAGAATGGATTCCCCAAAACACAGTTCCCGTTACCGATGAACAGGCAGAAGAAGTAAGTAAGTTGATTGAGCGACTGGAACAAGACGACGACGTGAACAAAGTGTTTCACAACATGGGTTAAGCTCAGTAGTTTTTTAAATAACGGGTGATCGAAAACCAATCAATCAATAGCAAAACACAAGTAAGGCGCATTGTCTTTTTTGATGGTGTTTGCAACCTTTGTCAGCGTTCAGTTCAGTTCATCTTACCTAGAGATCCCGGTGGGAATTTCCTCTTTGCTTCCCTTCAGGAGGGATTAGCCAATCAACTGATTCCCGATGTCATAACCTCTGCCAACGGCCAGGGCAGTATCATTTTATGGGAGGAAGGGAAAGTCAGCTACCGCTCAACTGCAGTATTGCGCATCGCCAAAAAATTATCCGGGTTATGGCCATTGCTCTATGTTTTCATACTTGTACCCCCATTTATCAGAGATGGCGTTTATAATTTTATTGCAAAAAACCGCTATCGCTGGTGGGGAAAAACGGATACTTGCATGGTACCCAGTAAAGAATGGGTGAAGAGATTTCCTGCCTCAATAGAAGAATTGGAAAACAGATAAGTTACTCCCGCATCATTTGCAATACAACGTCGACAACCTGTTCGGCATTGGGCTTACCGAAATAATCACCATCACTTCCGTATCCGGTTCTGTGCTCCTTCGCAGTCAAGGAACGAGGAGCCACATCCAAGTAACGAAAAGCCTGCTGTTCTTCCATGATCTTGGAGAGCATGAAGCCGGTTGCTCCTCCGGGCACATCTTCATCTACCAATAAAAGCCGGCTAGTCTTTTTCAAAGATTCAATGATCTGGTGGTGGATATCAAAAGGCAATAATGTCTGTACATCAATAATCTCACAGGATATGCCCATTCGATTCAGCCTTTCTGCAGCATCTTCAACAATACGGAGCGTAGAACCATAGGAAACAATCGTTACATCGTCCCCCTGCCGAATCACTTCCGGAATACCTAGTGCTACCCGAAACTCCAATGGATTATCGGGCATTTTTTCTTTGAGTCGATATCCATTCAGGCATTCAACTATAATAGCGGGGTCATTGGCTTGCAATAGTGTATTGTACATGCCCATCGCTTGCACCATGTTACGGGGAACACAGAGGTACATTCCTCTCAACGCATGTATCATCATTCCCATGGGTGAGCCTGTATGCCAGATCCCTTCCAACCGATGACCGCGGGTGCGGATGATCAAGGGATAACTTTGTTTTCCCACTGTGCGGTAATGTACCGTTGCCACATCGTCACTCAAGGTCTGCAATGCATACAACACATAATCCAGGTATTGTATTTCTGCAATCGGGCGAAGTCCGCGCAAGGAAAGTCCAATGGCCTGACCAACGATGGTTAGTTCCCGGATTCCCGTATCAGATACACGGTCAACACCATGCTTTTCCTGAAGTCCGGCAAAGCCCTGGTTCACATCTCCAATTTTGCCAACATCTTCACCGAATGCATACACAAATGGGTTACTGGCCAGTAGCTGATCGAAGTACCTGTTCAGAACCTCGTATCCATTGATGACCGGTGAATCGGGTGAAAATCGGGCAGACACTGGCGGAACAGCCAACGTGCGACGAGGACCCTCGTTGTAGAGATATGAATTGTACAAATCTTTGTGAACCGGTTCCCATTCCTTCAGGAAAGATTGTAACTCGTCAAAGCTGGGGGAGTTGGGTGCCATTTCCATGGCCAGGTGAACAGAACGAAGTACATCTCTTCTCAGCAGATCAGAAGAGGAACTCAGTTGCGTTGCCAATTGTTGCAGTTGCTGATACACCTGCATGTCATTGGTAATCGTAGATCGGATGAGATCGGCTGCCCGATCGGCCAATTCTCGGATGGGCGCCTGGTAAGATTCCCATGCCTGTATTCTGCTCTCTTTCACATGCTCACGTGCTTCAGATTCTATAGCAGCAATTTCATCAGCTGTTGCCAACTCACACATCAACAGCCATTCTTTCATTTTTTTATTGCAATCCCATTCACGTTCCCATTCCAACCTTTCTGTGGGCTTATATCTTTCGTGGCTACCACTGGTAGAATGACCTTGAGGTTGTGTAACTTCCTGTACATGAAATAAAACAGGTACATGATCAATGCGCAATTGTCGGATGGCAGATTCAAATACCTCACACATGCCGGCATAATCCCATGCCTTTACTTTATAAATGCGGATGCCATTGGTTCCTTCCTCTTTTTCCATGCCCCGCAGTGCTTCCGAGATCGAACCTTTGGTCGTCTGAAAGCGGGTAGGAACGGAGATACCATAACCATCATCCCAAACAAATACAGCCAGAGGTATTTGAAGTACACCCGCAGCATTCACTGCCTCCCAGAAATGACCTTCAGAGGTACTGGCGTCGCCAATGGTACAAAAACATACTTCATTTCCTGCCTGACTCAGGTGACCAAAAATATCAGGACGATTCGCATTCCGGAATAATTTAGAAGCAAGTGCCAAACCAACCGCTCTCGGCATTTGAGAAGCGGTAGGCGCCATATCGGAAGAACTATTTTTTTGATGGATGAGATCCAGCCAATTACCTGCTTCATCTGTTACTGGTGTAGAAAAATGCGCATCCATTTGTCTGCCTGCACTGAACGGATCATGGTTCGGATCAGGATCTCCGTAGAGTTGTGCAAAAAACTGTTGCACATTGGTGATGCCTGCTGCGAGCATAAAGGTTTGATCCCTGTAATATCCTGCTCTGAAATCTCCCGGCTGAAAAAACTTGGCAGCTGCAATTTGGGCAACTTCTTTGCCATCCCCAAAAATGCCAAACTTCCCTTTACCGGTAAGTACTTCCCTGCGACCCAGTAAACTTACCTCACGACTGATCACTGCCATTCGATAGTCATCCAGTATTGCTTGCCTGAATGACTCGTACGACATTTTACTATCAACCTGCTCCTGAGAAAGGGCTTGTTCCATGCCGCAAATTTAGCACTACAGAAGGAATAGCAAGGGGGAAAAACAAAACAAGTGCATAAAATCAGGTTAACCGGGCAACGAAGCTGCAGGATGAGGGGTCTTTGAATTGTTAAAATTGGTGCCAAATAAGCTTGAAACGGACTTGTATTTGCCAAAACACGCGTATTTGATTAATTTTAACTTATAAATTACTTCTTATGAAAAAGCTATTTGTAGCATTTGTTTGCCTGCTGAGTTTTCAGCTTGTTCAAGCACAAGACCAAACAAATGAGGCCCCAAAATGGGAAATCAGCAAAGTATTGGAAATTACTAATACCAATTTCAATGCAGGTGAGCGCCCTGTAGGTGTTCCGGTTGATTTTGTGGTAGAAATCAAAAATATCAGCAAAGACACGGTAACTCTGTTGAATGCGAAAGCAGGCTGCGGCTGCACTACACCGAACTTTACTCCCAACCAACGATTTGGCCCCGGACAAACAGTAAAAGTTGCTATCAGTTATAATGGTGGACAAGCGGGTTCTTATGGTAAGATAACTACTATTTATTTTGATCATGACATGACTCAAACCATCATGTTAACCGGCGTTGGCGTTCAACCCAAGCAGGAGCCCGCTCCGGCTCAATCAGCGAATCCAGTTAAACAATAATACGACTCTAGAAAGCGATGAAAAATTTTTTATCCTTGCTATTTTTCCTGGGTGTAGCCACATTTGTGCAAGCACAAACGGAAGTTACTTTCGCAGAAAAAACGCATTCTTTTGGTAAGATCAAACAGCATGTGCCAGTAACACACACTTTTATTTTCACCAATACTTCTTCCCGCCCAGTTGTAATTGAAACAGCTACTGCAGAGTGTGGTTGTACCTCACCGGAACATGCGAAAGGCGCTATTTTAAAGGGGAAGACCAGTGAAATTAAAGTAACGTTCAATTCCGAAACCGCCGGTAGCTTCAAGAAAAACATCACTGTTAAATTTGCCGGCATAGCATCACCCTATATCCTGACCATTGATGGGGAGGTAATTCAGGAAAAGAAATAAATGTTGTTAATTTAATCGAATTGTAAAGCGCGGTTTACCAACTGCGCTTTTTTGTTTTTTGGAGTGACCAATGAAGTAGATTTATCTTTGCACCATGCCAACCATCAGTCAACGGGGACAATTGATGCCCCCCTCACCTATCAGAAAATTAGTACCCTTTGCTGAAGCAGCTAAAAAAAGAGGTACCAAGGTTTTTCACCTAAACATCGGCCAACCGGATATTGCCACCCCCCAGTCAATGATGGATGCGGTCAGGAATATCGATTTCCGGGTACTAGAATACAGCCATAGTGCCGGCAATGAATCATATAGGCAAAAATTGACTGAATATTACAAGACAGTTGGAATAAACATTACGGCAAGTGAAATAATTGTAACAACAGGAGGAAGCGAGGCGATTTTATTTGGCATGCTCGCTTGTCTCGATCCGGGAGATGAGGTAATCATTCCGGAACCCTTCTACGCCAATTACAATGGATTTGCTATAGCCGCAGGTGTGAAGGTAGTGCCTGTAACCTCCTACATAGATACTGGTTTTGCCTTACCGCCTATAAGTGAACTGGAGAAAAAAATTACTCCGCGTACAAAAGCCATCATCATCTGCAACCCGAATAATCCTACCGGTTATTTGTACACAGCAGAAGAAATGGAACAGCTGCGGGATTTACTGCTGCGCTATCCTTTGTTTTTGTTCTCGGATGAGGCTTACCGGGAATTTTGCTATGAGGGCAATCAAATCAGCGCGATGCATTTGAAGGGGGTGGAAGATCAGGTCATTTTAATGGACACAATCAGCAAGCGATACAGTGCTTGTGGTGCCAGATTAGGCGCATTGGTAACCAAGAATAAGGCAGTATTGGATGCAGCAATGAAATTAGCCCAGGCTCGTTTAAGTCCGCCCTCCTTTGCTCAGATTGCTGCTGAAGCAGCCATCGACTTACCGGCAGATTATTTTGAAGAAACCCGCAAGGAATATTGTAACCGCAGAGATCTGCTGGTAGCCCGACTTAACGCCATGCCGGGAGTTTATTGTCCTTGTCCGGGTGGAGCTTTTTATGCCATGGCCAGATTGCCGATTGATGATTCAGACCTTTTTTGCCAATGGCTCTTGGAATCTTTCAGTCATCAGGGAGCTACTGTTATGCTGGCCCCTGCTACCGGATTTTATGGCACACCCGGATTGGGGAAACAGGAGGTAAGACTTGCTTATGTACTGAATAGCGACTCTATCAACCAAGCCATGGATTGCCTGGAAAAGGCACTGGAAGTGTACCCGGGTAGAAAATAAACATTATATTAATTAATTATTAATATAATGTTTTAGCAAATTAAATTAGTATATTTGTGTATTAAATAGGAAATATACATTTATTAATAAATATTATTATATATTTCATATTTTTAGTAACTAATTTACAATCAATTATTTAGTTCGTTTTTTGGTTTTTATAAGCAAGCAATCGTAAATCTCCCCTGTTTCTACAGGGGATTTTTTTTGCCTTTAATGAAAAAGTATTTCTACCGAAATGAATCTGGAAAATGCAACTAGATTTAAAAAAATCAATAGTCAAACGCTGGAATTAAAGCTGCTTAATGGAATGGTTCCAATAAATTGACCACTAACCTGGAACAGCAGTGTTTGTAATTTAGGATTTCAAAGCCGGGGAGGGGATTTTTTCCTGGTCATTTCCCTTGATGGCGGATTGAACAGCTCTTTCCGCCTCCTTGTATTTTTTATATTGAGCAGCACTAAGTATCCGCCTAATTTGCTCGTCTCTCCGTTGAACCTGCTCATTTCCCTTACTAGCGGAATTCCGTATCAAATTTGTTTTTAATTCCATGTCTTCAAAAAAGTGTGTAAATGTAGAGTCTTTTAAGCACCTTTTAGACTTTAATATTAACAAATGGTTTACTCACATTAAAAATGTTAATAACCTGTGTATCCGGATTTACCTCAAATCCGTCATTCTTTTACTTGTTGCAGGGAGTAAAGATGTTCTAAGTTATTGAATAGTAATACAAAAACCCAGTTCCCCTTTGCTGATATCAGTTCAAAAGCTGCTGGTGCACCTGAACTTTTTACCCTTCTGAATCAATTTAACAGTCCCTACATACGCACCCCAATCAAAAAAAGTATCGTAGATAGATAAAACCATGCTACTTCATCTTGGAAAAAAACTGAAAAAAATCCATCTGCCCTAAGGCAGATTCCTATCAAAAAATGAGCTCAGCAACCCTATCAGAACCATCCTTGTCTATTCACCAAGAAAAAATCATGTCACTTCTATGATCCGATATGAGTGAATAGCATGTTAGAATCTATGAAAACCTTCACCAAATGCAGAATTCTCCCTTTATTTGTAAGCAAAATTCATTTTCAACAATACAGCTCTTCCTATATCAACTCAACTCAATTTATAGGAAATACAATCTGCCATTTTTAATGTCCCGCAAATTTTTTCTATACTTGTTGTTGTTCCTCATTTGTGGTGAAGTGTTACGTGCACAAAGCTATCACGCCTTACATGGCTCACCGTTTGCAGGAAGCAGTGCAAGATTTAACAATCCAGCATCTCCTGTTTTAGGGGCATATAATTGGGAAGTCGCTCCTATGGGAGTTCAGCTATCACTCTTTAGCAATCATTTGTGGGCAGATAGCTCCAGCTTCAGGGTGCGTCCGGGATTGCTGCGTCACCAGATTCACGGTAATTTGGATCTTGGATTGTTGAATTTCATGGTAAAACTCTCCCCACGATTGGCAGTGAGTGCGGGTATCAGGGCCAGAACTTATAATCATTACCGCACACAACCGGTCAATATTGTAGATACTACTACCAGCCTATTTAGCTTTCTGCAAGACAACAGAACTACACCTTCTATCGGTGGCCATATCTTACACCAGGGATGGCTTCAGGGAGATATCAATGTCTCGGGTGTATTGATGTCTAACAAGAGCGGCAGACTTAGTGCCGGAGTTACCCTCCAGATTATGAAAGGCATGTCAGCTGCTTTTTTCCAAATGCGCCAAATTACTTTCCAGGAATTTACCAACCCACCCGATACAGCTTATGTTTTTTCAGGAGGCAGCGGTCGATTCGGACTCTCTTCCGTTTATGATCCCTCCATCAGTATCAATAGCTTCAAAGATGTAATGAACCAATCCAAAACCTCTCTGGGACTTAGTTGGGGCGCTGAATACATTCGGTGGGAAGACGGCGAGGATGGTGACGAGGACGACGAGGAAAAAAAATTACTTCGCTATAACTGGAAAGTGGGCATCAGTCTGATGGACCTGGGGGTGAATCGATTCCAGTATGCAGGTTCTTCCCGCAGCTGGGGAGATCCAATTTATCCGATTACCGATGGAATGTTAGAAAACAAATTAACCGGCGCCCCCGATCTTTCCTCATTGGTAGATTCAGTCAGTACCTTGTTTACATCCATCAATCCCTATACAGGGATATTCAGAGTAAGTCTTCCCACCAAGCTCATCATCAATTTTGATAAAAGAATTTACAAGGGAATCTTTGTAAATACCAATCTCAGCCTGAACCTGCTATCTGATGCCAATTCCAGACATTGGAGAACAAGAGAAAATAATTTGCTGGGCATCACACCCCGCTGGGAGAGCAGGGGTCTTGGGGTATTCCTGCCGGTTCAACTCACACAACAGGGGGAGATTTGGGCAGGTGCTGCAGTAAAAATCGGTCCACTGACAGTTGGACTTCATCATTTTGAGATAACCCGCCCCCTAAGTCGCGAACCTCGCCTTCGGGGAGGGGGTTATGCCATGCTGTCTATTCATCCCTTCGGAAAAAAGAAAACACCCGGCAAACTTGACTGCTGGGAAAACTAAAATGACCCCGCGAGGAGTCATTGTTGTCTTTTGAAAGGGGGCTGGTCAATTTATTGAATTGCCTGAATATTGGCTGCCTGCTTACCTTTTTTCCCATCGGTTATTTCAAAACTCACTTTCTGTCCTTCTTTCAGTGATTTGAATCCGCCCATGTTAATGGCAGAGAAATGTGCAAACAAGTCTTCTCCTCCATCATCAGGAGTGATGAACCCAAAACCCTTGGCATCATTGAACCATTTTACTACTCCGGTTGGCATATTTTTCAGTTTATTTTCCCCAAAATACAAAAAAAACTGCTCCAGCCATTATATTCCGGTTTTTTTATCGTTCTTACATTTGCAGAGGGAAGTCCGCCGAAAGGCAAATGGACTCCCTGATCCCGAAAAACCTAACCGTTCCTCATGAAAGAAAAGAAAGCCACCGCAATCAGTCTCAGCAGTTTAAGCGGCACCAACTATGCTACCCTCGCCATCCTCTGTCTGTACACTTTTGTTGATTTTATTCCCCGAGGTGAATCCATAGACTTCAACGGACCACAATGGCTTTATCTAAGCATTGTAAACCTCATTGCCGTTGCATACCTTTTCACGGCAAACAAGAGCAGATATAGCGATGTTAGCCAGCAGTTTAGCAGGGCAATATCGCAGCCCCCGGCGATCATGTTTACCATCTTTTGTATTTTATCGGGACTGAGTTTCTTCTTTGCGTTCAATAAAAATGAGTTCATTGTTAATTATGCCCGTTGCATCATCGCTTTCATAGCATTTGCCAGTGTTGCCTGCCTGATGTTACAAACCAATAGAATTCTTCCTATCCTGGCACAGATTGTTTCGCTTATTCTGTTTCTCAATGTTTTCAAGGCCCTGCAGATTTTTTTCAACGATGTTGGCGAATTGGGTTTCGATGGAGCTGTATTGAATATGAAGGGGGTAACCGGTAATAAAAATATCTTCGCCAGCGCCATCGTTGTAAAACTTCCATTTGCTCTTTACTCCATATATATCGGAACCAAATGGAAACGAGTATTGAATCTTGTGATTCTTTTTCTCGCCCTATACGCAATTGCTCTCACCAATGCACGTTCTTCCTACATAGGTATCATTTTTCAATTGATTGTTTTTCTTGCTTTTTGCATCTACGAATTCATAGGCCACCAAGATGTCAGAAAAGTGCTACAAGATATTTCACTATTCCTGATTCCTATCGTTCTGGCATTGATGCTTTCTCAATTGACCGTTGAAACACAACGTAGAACAGTCGTTGGTGGTAACCAGCCTTCTTCCTTTGGTACTGTAACTGAACGATTCAATACCATCACATTCACAGAACGTGGATCTTCCAATCGTATCGGTATTTGGAAAGTTGGAATTGACTTATTCAAACATTACCCGCTCACAGGAAGAGGATATGGTAACTGGAAAATAACTTCTCAGGAATTCGACCAGTTATCCAATGACGACAACTCAATGAGTGTGCATGCACACAATGATTTTATTGAAGCGCTGGGTGAGAGTGGCATTTTTGGTGGGATTGCTTATCTGCTGGTATTTCTCTTGCTGCCCTTTTACTCATTAAAAAATATTCTGTCTTCCGATATCGAACGACATGAAAAAATTCCTCTGCTTCTATCGTTGATTGGTCTCGCCGGCTATTTCACAGATGCGTTCCTCAACTTCCCCATGGAACGAGCCACCATGCAAGTATATTTCATTCTGCTCTTTGGCCTCAATGCCGTTGAGAATGCTCGTCTCAATAAGTTGCGGAATCCGGAGAATAAAAATTATTCCAACCGCTTGAAATGGCTGCTGCCTGCTTTCCTGCTATTGACCCTGGGCACCAATTGGGTAACTTATCAAACCAACCAATCAATGATTGTTCAATCTGCCTTGTTCGAAGATGTTAATGCAGACGTAGTTAGTAAAAGAACAACTGAGATCAATGATCAACTGCCTTCTTTGACCAATGTAACGATGTGGGGTCTCCCACTCAGCTTAATGAAAGGCAGGTATCTTCTGAATGAAAAGAAGATAAAGGAGGCCATGGAAATGTTTGAAAATGTGAAGAAGGAAAATCCCTATATGTATTATGCCGAGTTCATCAAAGGCAGATGGTATTATGAGAATGCGAGCATTGACAAAAGTTACTATGACAGTGCCTATAAATATGGAATTCTCTGTTTTGAAAACAGACCTCGAAATGTTGCGTACTTTGGACTGTTGGCCTTCGTCTGTGCCAATAAAAATGATTCAGGTCGCCTGTTCCGCAATTTTAACCTAATTCGCAAATACAGGAACGATGAGGGAATGGCAAAAGGCTGGAATAACTATCTCTTTGCACTACAAGAAATGAAATATCCCCTTCGATTCATGTCAAGAGTCGCAGATTCTGCATTGGCTCTTTACCCCAAGGATTCTGTTACCATAAAGAATAGCATAAAGTTACACACTGACCTGGGAGACCTGCCGCTGCAAAATGCAGCTCAAGCTCAGGCACCGGCAACACAGACTCAGGTAACCCCGCCCGCCATGGCGACTCAATCTCAACCGGGTGTACCCCCGCCGGCAATCACACCAGGTGGTGCCCCCGCACCTACGCCGGAGGCCTATCAGGATAGTCTTCGCTTTTATGACTTTTTTAAGCGGGGCAATGAAGCGTTCACCAAGAATGACCTCAAGACTGCCATGGAACTTTATGAGAGTGCCAGAAAAATCAATTCTAAATTTTCACCCGTAATTGAAAACATTGGATTGGTTCATTTTCTGAACAAAGAATGGGGCGCAGCTCTTCCTTATTTTGAAAGGGTAGTGAATAATAAATGGACCAGGGATGGAAAGGCTGAATACTATCGAGGTATTTGCCTGTACAATGTAGGTAAGGTTCCCGAAGGTTGCCAATCCTTTCTGACTTCAGAAGCCAAGGGTTACAGTGATGCCCGCAGACTTTACAACCTGAATTGTATAAACCCACCGGGTACAACTCCGCCGGCAGACCCCAATCAGCAGCAGTAGACTTTAATTCTATTCTGCTATTTGTCGGTCAGCATTGCCCTGAAATATCCCAGTGATTCAGCTATCCCTGGCAAGGGATCTTGCATGTCCTTCTCGTATTCTATACTGCAAATACCCCTGTAGTTAATCTTTTTCAATGCACGAACCAATGCGGGAAAGTTGATAACACCCCTGCCCATTTCAATGGCAACTCCCTCATTCGTAGCCAGCGTCACATCTTTGATATGTAAATCCATTAAGCGATCCTGATAATCAATGACTGCTTTTTGTGGCAAAACACCTGCACGTATGGCATGTCCTATATCTATGCAGAGTCCCATTCGCTGATCTCTGTTCTTTATGCGATTATATGCATCGCCAGGTCCCGGATACAAAGGATCTTTGGGTCCATGATTGTGGATGGCCAACCGAATATTCGTCTGCTTCACTTTTTGCTCGCAATAATCTAATAACGCATAGTCCGGAACCCCTACTATCATGGCAACCCCCGCTTGCTCAGCATACCGAAACGCCTGATCTACCGCCTCCTTGCTCTTCATATAGATTACGCCCACTGCATACACCTGAATACCGGCTGCAGAAAATTGAGCCATGGTTGACTTGATAACTTCATCTGAACTATTGAGAGGCAAGTGCATGTCTTTCAGGGAAAGATGTTGAACTCCCAATCGCTGCATCATACGTATGGTTGACTGTACATCGATTCGATAAAAAGTATATCCTGCGATGCCGATAGGAAAGGCCGGTTCACTTGGAATTCCCTGTGCTGTTCCTTTAAAGCTAGATGGAACAGATGCTGCCGCCAAAAGTGATTGGAAAATAAACAAACGTCTGGAAGAACTCATAAACAAAGATTGAATGAATAAGATCTGAATAACAATAACTCTCCAAAAACACTTACAATTTACTAAACCCTGTAAAAATCTTCAAGGATAAATATTGTCAGAGATTATTTACAGTTTGAATAATACTTAATTTTAGACAGGAAGAAATTATTCTCCTTTTATTCAATGGAAAAAGTATCCTGGGGTATAATTGGTTGCGGAAATGTAACAGAAGTGAAGAGCGGACCTGCCTTTCAACAGGTTCCGGACTCATCACTGGTGGCGGTGATGAGAAGAGACGGGGCTAAGGCGGCAGATTATGCCCAAAGACACAGGGTACCCAAGTGGTACAATCGAGCAGAGGATTTAATTGCCGATCCGGATGTTACCGCCCTTTACATAGCTACCCCTCCGGCGTTTCACGAGAAATATACAATTGCGGCACTGGAAGCAGGAAAACCGGTGTATGTTGAGAAGCCCTTTTCATCATCACTTGACGGCTGTTACCGTATGCAGGCTGCTGCTAAAAAGAGCGGTATACCTCTTTGCATAGCGCATTACCGTAGGGCACTGCCTAAATTCCTTGCCATCAAAAAAATTTTAGAGCAGGAAGTAATTGGAAAAGTATGTACAGTTCAAATTAGAATGAACCTGCCCGATCAATCCGTGGAATTGGCAGCCCGTGGAGAAAACAATTGGCGAATCCTTCCGGCAATTTCGGGTGGAGGTATTTTCTTTGACCTGGCACCCCATCAATTAGACCTGCTGATATATTTCTTTGGCCAGGCAATAGATCACAACGGAACGGCCACCAATCAGGCTGGCCTTTATGAAGCCGAAGATACAGTATCCGGTATCGCACGGTTGCCCAATGGAATTGAGTTTTCCGGAGAATGGCATTTTTGCGCCCCTAACACCATAAAAGAAGATCTGTTTGAAATCAAGGGTACTTCGGGTAGAATGATTTTCTCCACTTTTGGACATGACTTAACCATTATATCCGTTTCAGGAGAAGAAAAAATTGAATTCGCGCCCCCGCAACATATTCAGCAGCCCATGATTGAAAAGGTAACCCAATACTTTTTAGGTAAGGGTCCGAATCCCTGCTCTGCGGAAGAGGCCATCCATTCCTTCTTACTTATGGATGCATTTACACGGAAATATTACCACCGTGATTGATATTCGGGGAAGAATTTGCCTAGATTGAATATGGATGATACAAATCAGTTGTAACGAATACCAAGAGGTGAATTATTCGTAGAAATCGAGATTCTTATGATAGGTTTCCTCTAACTGGGAGAGCGCATAAAAGGCAATGACTAAAGCAGCTGCAGCAATCACTATAGCACTGTAATAATAATTTCCATTGAACCATGCCGCGACCCATTGAAAGGCAAAGCTCAGCGGTATAACCCAACCCCGAATGAGATTCAGCGCAGAACTGGTAACCAATGTTCTTATGTTCGTCCCGAACTGCTCTGCAGTTAGAGTCAACAACATAATCGTAAAGCCAACGCTGAGTCCCATAAAAGCAAAGAACAGATAATAAAGAAATAGTGAATGTCTGGCGAAAAGGAAAAACAAGGCGATGAAAAAACTATAAGAAGCCAAGAAAATGAAAATGGCTTTTTTTCTGCTTTTGAGGTATTGGCTAAGAAGTCCACAAAGTGGATCACCAAAGGCAAATCCCAGGAAATTAAATGAGATTACGGTGGCTGCGACAGGTAAAGTTGACATTCCCATGCTGCCTGCGATTTCTCTGGTAAAGGTGATTAAAACGCCTGTAGCAAACCAACCCGGCATTCCTACCAGTAACACGCAAAGAAATCTCCAGGCTCTTTTTCGGCTCCGCAAGATAATTCCAAAATCACCTTTGGCTACTTCCTTCGACTCCATTCCGGTAAAGAGTCCACTCTCCACTACGCTGAAACGAAGCAACAATAAAACTACACCCAGTATCCCCCCAATGATGAAACTGGTTTGCCAACTGAAAAAGGTGGCAATGATGCCTGCTGTTACTGCACCGAACATGCCGATACCACCTACCAAAGCAACTGCCATACCTCTGTATTTGCCCGGCATTTGTTCACTAACCAATGTTATGCCTGCTCCCAATTCTCCTGCCAATCCGAGGCCGGCTAAAAATCTACACCACATGTAACTATCTACATCTTTCACGAAAGCATTCAATAAAGTAAAAACACTGTACATGAGAATGGATCCAAATAGTACTTTCAAGCGCCCCATTTTATCACCAATTGTTCCCCAGAGAAAGCCACCAATCAACATTCCAAGCATTTGAGCATTTAAGATATTTCGCGTATGTATGGGCCACTCAGCTTCCGGAATGGCCAAAGACCGAAAACTATCTACCCGCTCTGCACTAAAAATGATGATATCATACAAATCAACAAAAAAGCCCAGTGCAGATACAACTACACCAATGATGGCTTTTCTGGTTATTTGCTCATGCATACTGCTGATAGTTAGGAGGCTTCGGGACTAGGTGTTGTTTGCTTTAGCCAGTCACCAATACCATAAGGATCCGGATGCACAACAGATACATGTTCATGATGTATCTGCCATTGGTCTTCTCTTCTTACCAATACAAAACTAGCCCTGAAAATATTGTCAAAAGTCCGATCACTTATTTGAACTTGCAACCGTATGATGCCACTAACCCAAGCCATTTCGGCTGTCTCCTCAGCAAAAGGCCCTTCAGTCCAATCAATGGATATGAGTTGTATCGGTGACATGCAAAAATCTCCCCAACCCTTGCTTATTTTGGTATAGCCTTTTGAGGTCAGTCTGGGTCCTTCCAATACCACATAAGTATCTTCGTCGGCAACATATTTTGCCAATATTCCTTTAAGATCTTTTTCGATGATAACCTGATAATGCTCGTTAACGGTAGCAATTGCTGATTGCATATTACACTTGATGGATTTCCACTTTGGTTTAAAAAAGATCTAATTACATTTCATTGATCTCATCTGCAATGGTACGCATGGGCACATTGTTTTCCGGGTTGGCTACGGCCTCTACTTCCTGCTGAACGATGCGGAGAATACGTGCACTGAAGCGTGCATGCCAGGCTTGTCTTTCTTCCGCGGCAGCATCATCGGGTACATATGCTTCAATTTCGGCTCTTTTCAGATGACCCTTTGCTTCTAACAATCTTTCGATTGTATCGAGTCTTTCATGTAAGACCGCTAAGTCGGCAGCTATTGCCATGCTGATATTTAAAACTCTTTCTACTGCTGGGTCTTCAAGAAAATAAGGGCGTCCACCTTTGCTCTTATTTCCTGCCATTACAATGTCATTTACAGCATCTGCTGCTGATGTTTCAGTAATGGAACCCCCCGCATGAGATCCACTTAATTCTGTTTTCATACCATCCAATTATAGATTATTCAAAATTATTTGCCTGCAGATTTCCATCCGCCAAAAACATTCCAGATAGGACTCCGCCCATAGTCTTCTGTCACCTTCCCGTCTTGTTTCTTTTTATCCAGGTCATTGATGGCTTTAACGCCCACCTGCATGAATTTATCTTTGGGCACTCCGGCCTCCACCATCAGGTCAGCCGGTTCCAGGTCATGCATGTGTCCCCAATAGGGCTCTGCGTTATAATAAGCATCCCAGTCTCGCATGAATTGCTCATACATGCTCATCTGAGGTGTGTATTGCGGTTGTTCTATGTGCAGGTTGAGTCCACCATTTTTCAGCACTCTTTTAATTTCGCCAAAAATAGTATGGATAGATTTTCCTCCGGTTTCATGCAGGAACATGGTGGTCTGCACCCAGTCAAAGCTTTCATCTGTAAACTCGTTCATATTGGCAGCATCTGCCTGAATGAACTTAACATTTTGAATACCGAGTGCGTGAGCTCTGGCTGCACCATAGCGCAACATGGGTGCTCCGGCATCAATACCAATCACCTCCGCCTCCGGAAAGGCCTGAGCAATGGGCAGTGTATTATGACCTAGTCCGCACCCAATATCCAGGATTCGTGTAGGATGAAAATCCGGATATGTTTCTTTTACCCATGCGGCTATGGCTCGACCACCTCCGTCGGTGAGACTACCCAACATCCCACCGCTTGTTACAAACAACCCGCTATCGTAGTTGGCAGCATTGGAAACATCGCCGGGGAAATATTCAGTATGATAACTACCGGGCATCAAATGATTATCAACATGGGTGAGATAGGGTGGTACCCGAAAATCATCGTTCAGTTGCAGGCTATCGCTACCCTTCAGTTCTTCTGCCACCTTTGAAGCCAGTTGCTTTGCCTGCCTCAATACCACCGCCCTTCCGTTTTGCTGCCGCATTTCCATGGTACTTCTGCGCAACGCAGCCCACATTTGATAGACAGGATCTTGCTTCATGGCTTCACCTACTTCAAATCTGTCAGCAAACCCGCGTCCATGCTCTTTTTTAAAGTTTGGCTCAACTCTTCTATCATATGCCAGTTTATTGCCGGGTGCAATCACTGTGCTGACAAAGCGGTTCAGGTTGGCCAGAAAATTGTACCGCGCTCTTTCATCATGATTGAACTCAGGAAACACAGCATGTTGCTGCAATTTTGTCCATACAGGGGGTAACTGGTAAGACATGGTGTTGGTTTTTTACAATATAAACAAAATTATCCTTTTGGTTTGCCATATCCACCCCCACCGGGTAATTCCATCACCAATTCTTCACCGGGTTGCAGATAGTCATGTCCTTTGGGGGGTGTAAATCTTTTTTTGCCTGCGGCTGTTCGCACGTATAAATTTCCCTTTTTCCCGGAGGAGCCACCCAGTAATCCATACGCCTGGTGATTTATTTTTTCGGTCACATTGCTAATGTGAATCGGCAGAGTACCAATATTCTTGTAAGCAAATCGCTGACCATCCCCTCCGGGATATTTACCAGTTCCGCCACTTCCTTTGATTAGACTTTTTTCTGTTACGAGCACAGGAGCATCATGTTCAAAGACTTCAATGGGCACATTGGCGACATTTGTGGGATAGCAAAGTGTTGGGGGACCTGCTAATCCTTTTCTTCCTCCATATCCACCCGCAAGGAATAAATATTCTACATATTCAGAACCATCATTCCTGCGACCACTCAAAACCATTACCCATACTGCAGCACCGCAATCTGCCTGCACCTGATCGGGCACTGCCTGCGACAATGCCTTCATCACGGGTCCATGTAATAAATTACCGGTTACATTGCGTGCACCCAGGGGAGATGGCTTTTTAGCATTCAGCAGACATCCTTCAGGTGCTGTAACCCGAATGGGACGAAAGCTGCCCTCATTATTGGGAACCTCCGGACTAAAAACGCATTTGATCGGATAAGCTGTATAAGCAAATACATAATTCAATACCGCGTTGATTGCAAGGGAATGTGCAGGTGAGGTACCATCATAGTCCACTTCAATTTCATCACCCCGAATGGTCAACGTGCAGACAAATTGTATGGCTTCCTTTATTCCGTCTCCATCAGCGTGATAAACTGACCGATAAACGCCATCCGGTGCTTTGCGGATGGCATCCCGCATGGCCTTCTCAGAAGATTGAATGATGCTTGCACCCAACTCATCAATTGTATCCAGGTTGTTCTCATCCATCATTCTGTGCAAGCCACGGATACCCTGGTCATTTGCCGCTACCTGGGCCAATATATCTCCGATGGTTTGACGGGAGGCCCTTACATTAGAAGAGATGAGTAAGAAAATGGTTTCATTCCTCACCCCTCCATCAAAAAGTTTCATGGGAGGCAAGTATAAACCTTCCTCATAAAAGTCTCGGGCCCCTGCTCCCCAAAGTGTACCACCGATGTCAGGGGAGTGAGCAATACAGCCTATGAATCCAATTAATTTTTTCTTGCGAAAAATGGGAGTTACAATTCCAATATCAGGTTTGTGTCCGGCACATAACCACGGATCGTTGGTAATGACAACATCCCCTTCTTTCCAGGTAGGAAGAGGAAAATGATCTTTAATCAATGCTTTTACCAGAAAAGGCATTACACCCAAGAAAGAAGGAACACTGACACTGCTTTGCGCGAGCGACTGCCCTTTTGTATCCATTAACACGACAGCGAAATCGGCACTTTCCCGGGTAACAGAAGAGAAAGCAGTTCTTTGCAGGGTAGTTCCTGCTTCATCGACCAATGAAATGAGTCGACTCCAGAGAATACTTAGTTCTATGGCATCGAATGTTAGTGAACTCTTTTTTCTTTTCATACTCATTGCTTTGCCAATAAAAATACTTTGTCATCAATGGGTTGATTTATCCGGTGCTTTTGCCATTGTATATCCATCCATCTAACACCATCGAAAAAAAGCCGAACACGCTGTGGTTGTACAAAAAACCGATTGCCGACTTTTATTTTCTTGAAATCACCATAAATTCTATGGTGATACCCTACAGTAGTAGAAAAACTAACTCCACGTATCAGGTGACTTTTCTTATCAATTTGAAAAACGGTGATCATTTTTTTAGGATCTGTGATTTGCACGGTAAAACAAGGAAAGCCGTCATTCAATTCATCTGTTAATCGTTCAACAAGAAATGAGTCTCGATCAGCAAAACGTATTATCCCAAATCCAAAGTTGTTGCTCCAGGAAAAATGTTCCCGATAGGGACGGGCATCATCGCTTAATTGGTTCTGAGTGGCGGATCCGTCAAAAATCAGTTGCATGAACATCTTTTCGCCTTCTGCAGCATCGAATCTTATTTTACCATTTGCCTGGTGCGCAGCTTTATTGTCACCCGGAAAGATGCGGTACATGGAATAGGTATCAAATAGTTTTTGATGGGCCGGATCTGTTTTTCCGTAAGGAGTGAACAAAGCAGTGCCATGTAGTTCCAGTGTTTCTGGTTGTTGCCAAAGACTGCCTCCCGATGCTGCTACAGCCATTTGTAAAATCTCACGCGCGGTCTGGGCATTACCTACCCCCGAAAATCCGTAGATGAAAAATATGAGCCAGATTTTCTTCATGAGAGTTCAATGACAAGATTATTGTATTGATCAGAGGTAACAACACCATGTTCACCAATGATGGTCGTACTTTCAAATTCCTCTATGATACAAGGACCCTTGATGCGTTGTCCCGGCTTTAATAAATAACGGTCATACACTGGCGTGAATACATACTTCTTGCCCCAATAAACTTTTCTTTTCCCTTTTAGGGGAAGGGTATGTTTTCCTACCACAGATTGTTTGGGATGAAGTGCTGTTTTTGGCCCACTCACCAAGACCCTCCACGTTACTGCTTCTATGGGAATACCTTCCATATCTCTTCCATACCGCAACCGGTATTCTTCCCGGAAAGAACGTGTAATAGCAGGTATAGATGCTGCCGATAACTTACTACCGGGAAGTGAAACGCTGATCTCATGACCTTGACCAGCATACCGCATGTCGGCCACTACCTTAACTTTTGTACGAGTGGAAGGTACGCCTGCCTTTGCAAGAAACTGTCTGCCTTTTTCAGTCATGCTTTCTAAGATCTTTTGCAGGTGGGTCCAGTTGATTTGTTGCAACGTACTGATATAACTCGTAATTTCTTCCGTTGCGATAGGACTCACCAAAAATCCAAGTGCACTGAGTACACCGGCACCTGCCGGAACTATAAGTTGAGGAGCATTCAATTGTCTGGCAACATGATAGGCATGAACGGGGCCCGCTCCTCCAAAAGCCATCATTGAAAAGTGACGTGGATCAAGACCTTTTTCGATGATATGAACTCGTGCTGCATTGGCCATGTTTTCATTCACCAACCGATGTATGCCCCAGGCAGCCTGCTCTATTGAAATACCAAGGGGTGCTGCGATGTGCTTTTTAATCGCAGCCCTGGCCTTTTCACGACTTAGTTTCATGGTACCACCTAAAAAATATCCTTCATTGAGAAACCCAAGTACAAGGTCTGCATCTGTTACTGTCGGCAAGTCTCCGCCCCGGTTATAACAAGCCGGACCGGGTTGTGATGCGGCACTCTCAGGCCCTACCGTTAGCAGTCCCAGGTGATTGAGGTGGGCAATGCTACCTCCACCCGCACCTATTTCAATCATATCAATCACTGGAATGCGAACAGGAAGTCCACTTCCTTTCTTGAACCTTTTTTCTCTGGCTGCTTCAAAATGATTGGTGATTTCTGGTTGTCCATTGCGAATAATAGATGCTTTGGCAGTTGTTCCACCCATATCAAAAGCAACCAGATTTTTTTTCTTCAGCAATTCTCCGAAGAAAATACCTGCCATCGTACCGCCTGCAGGTCCGCTCTCCAACAATTGAATGGGTGCTTTACCGGCGCCCTGAATGGTTGTCAGTCTACCTGCAGAGTTCATGATATGTAGTTGCCCCTTGAAACCGGCATCACCTAATATAGTTTCCAGTTGAGAAAGATAATGACTGGTAAGTGGTTGTACATAAGCATTCATTGCCGTAGCGCTTGTTCGCTCATACTCTCTTATTTCAGGCATGATTTCTGAACTCAGTGAATAAGCAAGCGTAGGAAATTGTGTTCGTATTATTTCTCCTATTCTCTTCTCATGAGCGGGATTCGCATAGGAATGCAAAAGGGATACCGCAACAGCTCGTACACCTTTATTTACCAGGGCACGCAAAGTTTTCACCACTTCCCTTTCATCCAATGGCTGAATAACTTTTCCTGTTGCATGCACTCGTTCTCTGATACCAAAACGCAAGGATGCTGGTACCAGAGGTGCCGGCATCCGTATGAAAACATCATAGATATCATACCGCATCTCTCTCCCGATCTCCAGCACATCTTCAAAGCCGGATGTCGTCAACAAGGCAGTTAGAGCACCCTTGCGTTCGATAATCGCATTGGTGACCAGGGTTGTTCCATGTATCAGGGTTGTAACCTCTGCCACTGATTTTCCATGTAGTGACATGAGTTCCTGTAATCCGTTTAGGATTCCGCGGGTCGGGTCAGGATAAGTAGTCAGCGTCTTTCCAAAAAACAATTTGCCGGAACGGGGTTCCAGCAAAACCAGATCGGTGAAAGTGCCTCCAATATCGATACCTAGTTTCATACAATCAATGATATTCTTCTCCCCCACTCACATTCATTGCCTCTCCCGTGATATAAGCGGATTCTTCACTGCAAAGGAAGGCTACTGCCTTGGCAATGTCCTCTGTTAACCCGGTTCTGCCCAAAGGATTTTTTTGAACGATGGATTGCAGATAAGTTGCATAATCCATCCCCAGCTTCTCGCTGAAAAAACTATTTTGCCAATGTCCAAGTCCGGTGGTAATGTGGTTCGGACAAACAGCATTGACACGAATTTTATGTTTACCCAATTCAACAGCATTGCTGCGGGTTAGTCCAACCAACCCGTGTTTACTGGCTGTATAAGCAGCAGCAAAAGGGAATCCACTTTTGGC
Source organism: Chitinophagaceae bacterium (assembly GCA_020403455.1). Lineage (GTDB taxonomy): Bacteria > Bacteroidota > Bacteroidia > Chitinophagales > Chitinophagaceae > Sediminibacterium. The sequence continues at coordinate 20,767 of JADBXP010000012.1, read as the reverse complement.
CGCTTGAGAAGCAATGTTGATGATGGATCCTCCGTTTCCTTGTTGTATCATTTGAATTGCTGCATGTTTACTGCATAGAAACGCTCCTTTCAGGTTAACATCCAATACAGCATCCCAACTCGATTCTTTGAATTCAGTGAAGGGTTCCATTAGATAACCCACACCGGCATTGTTGACCAAAATATCTACTTGTCCGAAACTCTCAACTGTTGCAGCCATCAATTGCTGGCATTCGTTCTCAATTCTTACATCACAAGGAATAGTTAGTACTTCTGCGCCCAATGCCCGACAAGCGTTAGCAATCTGCTGCATTTCTTCACTTACGCCAATGTGTTGAGCTGAAAACTCATTTCCCTTGGGCTGACCGATATCACTGATTACAACCCGACAACCTTCCGCTGCCAGGCGCAAAACAATGGCTTCACCAATTCCCTTGTGTCTTCCCGAACCGGTAACGATTGCAACTTTATTGTTTAATTGATACATCTCCTTTTGTTTTAAAGATCATCTGCCACAATAAAAAGGGGTTGATCAGCAAATTCATTGAATTGTTTAGCGCCGGCCTGAACATCTTCACGCGACAAATCGCCAAAAAAAGTATTCATATCAGGAACTTCGATTAGCTCGCAGTATTGATAAGGCCCTTTTGCATCACTCCCGAGCAGATTGCCCATTTTTAGAACCCGGAATTTTTCCACGGAAGGGAGAGCGTTAACAACAGGGAGATCTTTGGCGCGAGCCCAATTTTCGTAATCAGCAACCGATGCTCCCGGCTTAAGGTTGAATAGGACGACAATCGTTGGCATGGAGTTATATTTTTAGATGATGTTAAAGCACTCTGTCTTTCATGAAAGCAGCTACCCCTGTTGCTAGCAAGCCCTGCACGCTATTCAGCAGCAAACGAACGCCTTTCGCAGATAACTCACTTGCCTGTTCTGCATTGGCCGCAACAGTTCCTGCGATTTTCCCGTTCTTCACCATGATAGCAATGGCTTTATCAATGAGTTCCTTTACTTCCTGATGTTGAGGTCCATCGGTAAAACCCATACTCAATGCCAAATCCCGCGGACCAATGATGAATCCATCTACGCCGGGAACTTTGCACATAGACTCTAATTGTTCCACTGCCTGAAAGGATTCCACCATGGGCAATACCAGTGTTGCTGAGTTGGCAGACTCAATGTATTGTTGCTGTGTTACGCCACCAGACATATACCGAGCTGCTCTAACCGGACCCAATCCCCGTTCACCCAATGGATGGTATTTAACTGCCTGTACGAGTCGTTCACAATCAACGGCAGTAGATGTTCCGGGCATCATGATGCCCATCACACCGGCATCCAGAAATTGTAATATGAGTTTTTCATCCAGACTACGAACCCGGGCCAATGGAGTAATACCTGCACATTCCATGGCACGAACAAGGTGTGTTGTTTCTGTAAGGGTGATGGGGCCATGCTCACCATCGATGATGTAAAAATCCATTCCCATCCAACCCAGGTACTCGCAGATGGCAGGATCGGTAGTGGGAGATATCACTCCGTAGCAAGTCTTATCCTCCGCCAATCTTTTCTTCAAAGAATTTATCATGTGCTATTTGAATAAACGTCTTTAACAATCAATGTAATTCATGAATGGTTCCATCTGCCATTTTTTGACGGATAAAATTCATGAGTCCGCCGCTGGCTGCAACTTCTGCAACAAATGGTGCAACGGGAACACTCGAAAATACTTTTCCATTGGAAAGATTCTTGATGGTACCGCTATCAGAATCGTATTCCAGTACATCGCCGGTCTCACAGGAAAGATTGATGTCTTTGCTGGTGATGAAAGGCAGTCCGTAATTAATAGCATTCCTGAATTGCAGGCGGGCAAAGCTGGTTGCAAAAACTGCCTGTATGCCGGCACCAATTAGTCCGGTAACACAGTGTTCAATGCTCTTTCCTCCGCCGGCGAAATTGTGTCCGGCAATGATGAAGGTATATCCAGCCTCGATGAAGGCATTTTCTCTGTTGAATTCTTCAGACACCCCTGCCATTACCCATTTCGCGTTCTCTGCGGGATTAATGGGAGATGTCCAGTATTTCTGTAGAATCATATCAAAACTCATCACGTAGTTTTTAGCTACCCATGCTTTTCCTGTAATGATGGCCATAGTCTTATAATTTTTTACCAGTTCTCAGATCGGGGGTCAGTGATTTCACCGCGTATGGCGCTGGCAGCAACAACTGCAGGTGAAGTCAGGTATATTTTTGCATTTTTACTGCCCATTCTGCCTTTCATATTTCTGTTGCCGGCACTCAGAATAATGTCACCATCCCCGGCTACACCGGTATGTATTCCGGCGCAAGGCCCGCAGCTGGGGGTTTCGATGGCAGCGCCAGCTTTGATGAGTGTTTCAAAATATCCCTTTTGTATGCATTCCAGGTACACTGCCTGGCTGGCGGGGATACAAACCATGTTCACATTCCGGTGAATTTGTTTGTCTTTCAAGATACTAGCCATGATAGCGAAATCCTCTGTCCGTCCATTGGTGCAAGTGCCAACGAAAGCTTTATTGAATTTTGTACCTATTAGTTTTTCCACAGGAACAACGTCATCCAGTTTATCGGGGAGAGAAATGGTAGGCCCAACATTGGTAACATCTACTTCATAAATGGCATCGTAGTGGGCGTCCGCATCGCTCTGCAACATTTCCCACTCACCCTTTTGCACCGGGCGCAGGAATTCGATGGTTGTATCATCCGGAGCAATGATACCATTCTTGGCACCGAGGTCAACGGTCATATTGCAAAGTGTCATACGGCCTGCTATTCCCAGTGATTCTATAGCAGGACCTGCAAATTCAAGTGCCTTGTAGATGAGGTGACCATTCCAATGCATCATACCCATGATGTGCAGACTCAGATCTTTTGCCATCACCCATGGTTGCCACTCGCCCCGAACAACAAACTTGACAGATTCAGGAACCCGGAACCAGCACTTTCCGGTAGCCATCGCAATGGCTGCATCCGTTACGCCGATGGCATTACCCATGGCACCTACCGCACCATAAGTGTTGGCGTGAGAGTCTGTACCAATGGATACTTTACCCGGAAGCACATGTCCTTGCTCTACCATTAGCTGGTGAGCGATTCCCTGCCGACCAAGGTCATAGAAATAAGGTATATCATATTTTCTTACAGTCTCCCGCCATTCATTCAACATGGTTGCAAACTGTTCTGTTGGAGGGGGAACAAGGTGGTCACTTACGCAAATCACTCTCTCCTTATCAAACAGTTTCTTTTCCGCGGAAAGACTTTCAAATGCCGAAAAGCACTGCTTTCCCAGGTAATCCATTGTCATCACCGTATGCACATTTGCCCAGACCAACTGCCCCGGCACCACTGAAGAACGGCCGCTGTTGAAAGCCATGATCTTCTCTGTAATGGTCATTCCCATAATCTGCTACTTAATTTTAAAATAATTAAACCCAATCAGGCCTCTTTGATATAACTGGACTGATCATAATGTGATAAAGATATAGTGGATTGATCAGCTTTTTTATGCTCTTCAATCATCGTGATCCCCTCAAATTTTCCATTCATCGAGTGTTGCCATACACGCATGCGATGGGTAGGAGAAATAGGGGTAATCATTTCATACAGCATTGAACCCGGAAACTGCTTGTATGTCCACCAGAGCAGAATGTTCTTTCCACCATTGGCTTCCCAGGCTTCTCCTGTGATGCGTTGGTTGTCGTATTTCATGACTCCATTTTCATCGAAGGGCGACATGCCGAAATTGTGAAACTCTTCGCGACCATTGTCAAAAGAATAGAGATTCGACTGACGCCATTCATTGTCTTTGAGGTGAAGTGTCAGTCTGCTTTTGTGACGGAAAAGCACTTCTCCCGATTCGCTGATGCGGGTGTAAGTCCCTTCCCAAACGCCTGTCATGTCAGGGAATAGTAGTAAGTGTGCCATAACAAAGACTTTTGAAAATTAGTTAATAAAGTTAACTAATTTTTCGAAGGGGTCAAATTTAATTTAGTTCAGAATTTCTCTGTTGATGCGTTGGTGGCAGGAATAGCATGTCGGACCAGTCGGGTAGACAAAATACATGCCAGCAGCAACAAGATACTCACCACTTTAAATCCGGTAGCATAGGAAAAAGCATCGTGAAGGTAAGCTGTCAGGATTGGTCCCAGAGCAAGTCCGGCTGATTGTACAATACTGATGGTTCCATTGATCTTTCCTGCGGCGCGTGTTCCGAAGTTGCGCATGATGAGTAAATTACCAATACTATAAATACCACCCCACCCCATAGCCATTATCGGCATCAGATAGTCTAACTGTGCGACAGAAGCAAAACTGAATCCCAATGACCCTACAAACATCAGGATACAGCAGAGGGCATACATATAAAATGCACTGACATAATCAGCTATAAAAGAAAAGATGAATTTACCTATAATGGAAAACAAAAAATAAGTGCCAAGCCAGTTAACTGCCATGGTCAGCGGATACCCCGCTTCTGTAACATATAACACCGTATTCTTGATCATGGCAACAATGCTATAAAAAACGCAGAAGGAGCAGAGGCAAAGTAGGATAAAGAGGGGGGTTCGGATAGCAGCACTAAATTCCATTCCGTCAGCAGATTGACTACCCTGTCTTGTAGGGGTTGAATTCTCTTTCGTTTCTCCATTCGATGTAGGCTTATTGCGCATAACCAGAATCACCAGTATGGCCAGCAAAAAAGGCAAAACAGCCAGCAGTTGCATCGCCGCTCGCCATCCATTCGATTCGATATAAGCGAGCAATGGGGACTTAGTAGCGATAAAACCTCCCAGACTGGTACCTGTTAGTATAATTCCCAGAGCGAGACCTCTGTTTCGCTGAAACCAGGAAGATACCAAAATAATGTTGGGAATGCTTCCTGATGTCACCAATGCAACAGCCAAAAGAATGTGAACACCATATACCTGGTAGATGTTGGTTGTTTTACTATATAGGAAATAAGCCAAGCATAAAATGATGGTGCCAAAGAGAATGACCCGCTTGGGGCCAAGCCGATCGATCATTACCCCGGCAAGAAAAACGAATATTGCTGCAGACAGATCACTGATAGCATCGCGCCATTTGAGCAGGTGTAAATGTTTGTTATCAATTTGAAAGGTGTCTTTAAGAAAAGTGTCGAAGATGGAAGTAATAGAAGCACTTATGCCACTATTGATCGTAATAGTCAATAAGGCAAGTACAACCATTATCCAGGGTAAAAACTTCTTCCAATTATTCATCATAACATTTTTTATTCGGCTACTTGTACCATCATTACACCAACATTAACACCTTCATAGAGATTCATCAAAGCCCTGGGCATCTGCTCGATCCCTTGGAGTATGTGCTCAGAAGTATGAAGCCGGCCTTGTCTGATCCATTGCGCAAGCGTAGTTTCATACTCCTTGAAGTGTGCAGTATAATCATAAACAAAAAAAGCTTCCATTTTAGCATCCTGTAATCCAATCCGATGAATATTTTTGTAAGCATGGTACTGCGAGGGATCTAGCAAATACTCAGAAATCCTTCCACAAATAACTATTCGCGCCTTTCTTCTGATACGCGCCAGTACATCATCGAGCAGCTTTCCTCCCACATTGTCAAAGAAAACATCAATGCCATCCGGAAATTGCCGATCGAGTTCCGCAAGCATACTTTCCTGCTTATAATCGATCGCCATGTCATAACCCATTTTAGTTACCAGGTAGTTACATTTTTCCGGACCTCCAGCTAGACCAACAACTTTACCTGCATCTAATGCTTTGGCAATAAAAGCACACTGACTGCCTACACCTCCTGCAGCTCCGGATACCAAAACCCTGTCCCCGGATTTTACTAATCCTATATCGCGCATACCTATCAGTGCAGTAAACCCACTCATCGCGAGACTACTTATGCCATGCGATAAAGGGAGGTCAGTGTGATTCATTTTATAGATGAGATAATACGGGTCATTGCCATCAATCAATGCATATTCTCTCCATCCCATTTTCGCCTGAATAATATCCCCAATTTGGTACCCCGGATGATTACTCTGTATTACTCTACCAACTCCTCTTCCATGCATAACATCACCCAAAGCCAGTGGTCGCTCGAAACTGGTTTCGTTGCGCATGTATCGCAGCATAACAGGTGCTAGTCCCAGGAACAATACCTTCACTAAAACCTGCCCATCACCCGGAACAGGAAGCGGAGCTTCCAGAAGTTCAAAATGACGCTCCTCCACCTGATGCACAGGACGTTCTCTCAACACCCACTGTTGCATCGAGTGCGGCAAGTTGGACTGTATGTGGGCTTCGTGCATTTTTTAAAAATTGGGGAAATGATTGGATGATGAAGTATTCAACCTATTCGATTTCAACCTTCCTGCAGAAGAAATAATTACGGGAATCACCAATATACAGGCCGGGAAATCGGTAGAATGAAAGACCTCTAAATGATTGTAAAATAAGGATTTTAGGAACTCCGGATGGAAAAAAGTGACTGAATAATTGTTTAATCGATGATAATTCAGTATTTTTCAGATTAGTTAATGTAGTTAACTATTATTCATCTTCCACCAAAAACTATTTTTATGCATCTGAACATGCTGAAAAGAGCACTTGGTTTATTCATCTGCTTTCTGTTGGTTCTGCCTGCCGCTTATGCACAGGTAACTATTTCTGGAAAGGTAGTAGATAAAGAAACCAAAGCCGCCCTGGATGGCGCCTCCGTACAGGAAAAAGGTACCAAAACCGGTGTAACAACCGACAAAAACGGACAGTTTTCCATTCGGGTATCCTCCGCCAATGCCCGCCTTGTTATCAGCGCGGTGAACCATCGTTCCCAGCAAATTGACCTGAATAACCGAACATCGGTTGAGGTTTGGCTGGAAGAAGAGATCAACCAACTGAATGAAGTGAGTGTAACTGCAGGCCGACAGCCGGTGCGAAAGATTGAAGCCACCCAAGCAGTTGATATCATTAGCAACAAAGTACTTAAATCTATTAAGCCCGAAAGCTTTGCTGAAGCCGTAACGCTTACACCCGGTGTATTTGCCAATAACTCCCAGGGTAGAAGAGGAGGGATTGTAATTCGGGGCTTTCCCGATGGCAACCCATTGGGCGGTCTGGTATATACCAGCATACTGATCGATGGTCTGCCTGCCTTTGGTAGCGCCGGCCGCCTGCCCGATGCAGGTTTTGGCTTCGATGACAACGTTGAAAAAGTAGAGGTTGTTCGTGGTAGCACAGCAACTGTTTACGGTCGTTCTGCTGCAGCAGGTGTTGTAAATATCATCAGTAAGACCGGAGGTGAGGAAACCCACGGCTCTTTCAAATTCAGCCGCTATGATAACATTCACACCGATAACAACTACCTCAACTATCGCATCGACTGGAACGTGAACGGCTCTTTATCAAAAGATAAGTTAGTTCGCTACAACATTGGCGGATGGACCATTGATGATCGCGGATTCAGAAAAACCGGCTACAATGACCAAGGTTATCAATTAAGAGGAAACTTTGATTTCCTCAACGCAGATGGTAAGGGAAAAATTCGCCTTGGATTTATCTATGGCAATTACAGCTTCCAGAACCTGACAGATGTTCCCCTTGATCCGGTTACCAAGAAATTACCCGGTAACTGGCAGAACATTCACACCTTCATCTTCCCGGGATTTGCAAGTCAGAATTATTCCGTATTCGGAACACGCAGCAGCGCTACGCTGCCCCGCCCGGGTGGCATTCCTGTTGTAGATCCTGTAACCGGACAACAAATCACCCGCAATATTGACCAACAGTTGAGAGACAACAATACCTCCAGAAATCTCCAACTGAATTTCTCTTTTGAGAGGAACCTTAAAAGAAACTGGACAATAGAAAATAAATTCCGCTTCCAGAGTCTTTACAGCGGTACTAAATATCCATTCTCCATTCCTTCCTTCTATAATAGCAATGGACTGTATTCTTCAGCAGTGCTTCCCTCCACCTTTGCACCAGGCACCCTCTATTCATCTTCAGGTGGTGCATTCAGACTGATGTTGGATGGAGATGCCTATGATGATGATTTCATGAATGAATTGAGATTAAAAAAGACATGGAACAACGGTAATGGAAAACGTCAAACCTTTCAGATTGGTTATTATTTCTCTAATACTAACCTGAAGCCGACTACTTATAGCTATTCACATTTTGTGAATCCTTCAGATCCATTCAATCTGCAGATGATCAATGGTGTAATTCCGGGCAGACTGGCAGTATCACCTGTTGCCACTATTCCTTTGAATATAACAATTGCCAACGCAACTGCTAACCCACAAAGAGGCTCCATTACCCGCCGCGGTCGCTACAACGAGCAGGTGAATGCACTCTTTGCCGGACATGAAATCAAATTCAATGATAAACTCACCATCAATGTGGGTGCCCGTTACGACTGGCTGAATATGGATCTGCGGGAAACCAAAGCTCCATTCGACAGTGCCATTACCCGTATACTTGAGTTTGGTGACTATTCCGTTTCATTTGGTCTGAATTATATGTTTAGCAGAAACGCTGCCATTTATGCCAACGCCAACCGTGCATACCGCATGCCAGACTATACCGCCTTCACATCATTGGAGTATGTTGGTCCAACAGCCAACAACGCCACTGCCAGCAGGTTGTTGCGCTTGCCAGATGGATTATCCGGCAATGAGATCATCACTTCATTCGAGGGTGGATTCAAAGGACAAGCAGGAGACTTCGGTTTCGACTTCTCCTTCTATCACAACACCATCAAGAACAGGCTGGCATCTATTTTTGAAAACGGTCTACTGGTTTCTAAACCTTTCGGTTCCAACAGAATCATGGGTTCTGAAATTTCTTTGTCGTGGGCTCCCACCGGGTTCCTTCGCGGATTAAGTGTTAGAAGCAGTGTGACTCTTCAGAAAGCCACCTTCACCAATTTCAAAATATCCAACGCAGTATCCGGCGGTATCATTGGCAAACAATCTAATCTGCCAGACGTTGACGTGAACGGTAATCTGTTCGGATTGAAGGTAATCAACGAAGGTAGCGGACAAACATCGATAGACGTGGTAGGTAACCGTCTGCCCAATGTACCCGACTATATCTGGAATACAGTGGCCCTTTATCAGGGTAAATGGTTTGGTCTTGACTTCTCTGCTAATGCAGTAGGAACACGTTACGCAGATGCTACCAACCTGATTGACTTAGGTAAAATGACTGTTTTAAATGCGGGTGGTTACGTTCGCGTAGGCATCGGTGGCAAGAAAGAATTCAGAGTAGGTCTGCAGTGTAAGAACATCGGCAACCGCCAGGGTGTTCAGCAAATTGCAGGTCTGCAAGAAAACTCTACCGCTATGGGACAGTTACAAACCACACCTAACTTCGTTAACAATGGTGTAGCTATCTGGTCACAAGGCTATTTACAATTACCCAGAAGATGGATAGCTTATATTTCATTTGACTTTTAATTGTAGAACACAATACCCCAAAAAAAATACCCCTGGAAATCCAGGGGTATTTTTTTTGTTGAGTAATTGCTTACCCTTTTTTCTTTCTCTCTTCCATTACCTTCTTGTAATATTTCCAGCTGGTCATATTGGGAGATGTGTAGGTAGCAGGAGCATGTGCGTATTCAGGGAAATTGCTTTCGACAAAAGATTTAATTTTTTCAGGCAGATCCGCATATCCATTCTTCAATTTATACCCTCTGCCCTGGTACAATAAGTTACCAGGCCTGCTACTCATTTTCATCCAAGGAAGAAAATCACTGAATCTTGTCCAGGATACGTCTGCAGTGGCATTGACAATTTTTTTATTGTTGAGCTCTTTTTCACTACAAAAAAAGTTGAAAAGCTCAGCACCCTGGTACACATCACTGCGGGTGTTGTCTGGCCATTCAGATTTTTTGAGGGGGGAAGGATAAGAAAGCGGCACATCGTTGAACATGCCTAACCTGTCACTTCCCATGCGCTGATAAGGCACTTTAAAAGAACCATATTTAAACTGCTGGTTCACGGGATCATTCCAAACATGCATCACTTCTACCTCTTCACCGGTCCATGGATTTTTCCAGCTAGAAATTATTTCATTGGTCTTGGGATCTTGGTACACCAGCATCTCGCGTGTAATCAACCGCCATCCGCTATCACCAGGAAGTTTCTCACTGCGTGCAATATTGTACATCTCAAAATTGAAAAGATGCTTCCATGGTTTTTCAGGGTCATAGGCATAAATGGCCCCTTTAGCATAAAAAACAACCTCGTCTGTAGGCGAAAGTGAACCTCTCACTTTCATGTAGGCATCCATATTGTCGCGGGCATCTTCTAGATTGTAACCTGATTTGTTCTGAGCCCATATTGCTGAATGAAGCAGCAAAAAAGAGCATAAGCATCCAAATAATTGTTTCATGTGGTTGGGATTTAATCTTTGGTAAATTGAGTAGATAAAATTGTTACTGGTTGGTGGTTGGTTCTTTTTTTATCTATGAGTTGCCAGGTTGCACCCTCCGGTCCACGCACCACAAAGCTAAGTTCACCAAATTCATTGGTAGTTATAGTGGTCGGTTGCAGTCCATGCCGCTTCACCAATTCATGTATCAACTGCAACCGGGGTGTGTAAAAAGTATGCATGGTAATACCCGGCTCACCCAGTCGCTGTCGCGCTGAAGCATCCGGTTTATCGCCTCTTACAGCCATAAAAAATTTTAGCTTGCCACAAATATTATTCGGACTAACAAAGCCCTGATAATAGTGGGAGTAACCGTCAGGCATCAAGAAGGTCGCCTTTGGCCCTTTGTTATTATCTCCATCTACCACCGGTAGCCGCTCCGCTTTTAATCCGAAAGCTGTTTGCAGGTACATCAGTTGTCGCATGCTGTCTACTTTTATGCAGAAATCATGGTGGGTAAACTCACTGGTTTGTAAAGGAGTAGCCGGGTCTATTGTTCCATAGCCAGGTATGGTATATCCATACCGTTGAAAAAACACATGGTTAAAAAATTCCCCATACACTGCATTTTCCCTCACCCCTACAGGACGCTTGTAAAATCCGGTTTCTGTTCCGGAATTAATGCGCAACGGATCATCGAAAACCGGAACTGTTGGCAACCATTTCTCTTGCTTTGTGCGAAGCAACTGATATATATCGGTGAGCCGAATGATGTCTTTTGTTAGCATCACACTTAACCGTTGTCCTACTGTTTCAGGCACAGCATACCCCACCCCGGGTCCCAGCAGACGCTCCCATTCAATGATACGCAGCAACCCGTGTGAATCTATTTTGCCATTCTGAAGCCGATATACTCTGGCGGCTACAGGTACCTGGTAAAGGGATGCGGCTTGAACAGCAGTTAATCGGGCACTATCTACTACCTGAAAACCAAACTCACCAAAATATTGTATTGCGGCAGATGCCTGATTTGTTCCCACAACCACTTCATATACCCCACTGATACCAGTAGCCGGAATGCTATCCTGTGCCCTGCTGGTGAAAAAAAATCCCACCAGTAACCAACTCAAGAAAAATTTCTGCATCTTCATTCGTAAGTATTTTGCAATAATAATTTTCCGTTATTCCCACCGGTAAACAACTGATTCAAAGCGAATGGGAACTGATCGATCCCCGGAATGATATGTTCGCGGTAAATAATTTTTCCCGCCTTTAGCCAACCAGACAAATCAGTCAATGCCTCTGCTGCTCTGTCAAAATAATCCAATACAATGATTCCCGATAAAGTACCCCGGGCAGTAACAATTTTCATATAATTCGAAGGCCCCTGAATGGCAGGTTGATTGTATTGACTGATCGCTCCGCAAATAATGATGCGGCAATCTCTTGCAAGATTAGTAAGTGCTGCATCTAAAATATTCCCCCCTACATTGTCAAAAAAAACATTAATCCCTTCAGGCAATTGCTCCTTCAAAACAGCAGATAGATCGGGTGAATTTTTATAATCTATTACCACATCCCATTTCAACTCGTCTTTCAGAAAAGAACATTTGTCCTCACCTCCGGCAATTCCTGCCACCCGACATCCCTTGATACGAGCAATCTGACCTACCAGTGACCCTACCATACCTGCAGCACCGCTGACCAAAACTGTTTCACCCGGTTTCGGATTTCCTTTATCGAGCAAACCAAAATAAGCCGTTAAGCCAGGCATACCCAGAATACCCAGGTACCAGCTAAGCGGAGCTAATGCTGTATCTACTGCAGTCAAGTGCTCTCCTTTAACTACTGCATAAGTCTGAACCCCCAATAGCCCCGTCACCATCTGGCCTGTTTTCCAATTCGGATGGCGGGAAACGATTACTTCCCCAGCCGCAAAAGCCCGCATAACAGCACCCAGTTCTACACCGGGCACGTAAGTTGTACCCGCATTCATCCATCCTCGCATGGCTGGGTCCAAGGATATGTAATGAATCCTTACTAACACCTCCCCCTCCCGCAGCTCTGCAAGAGGAGCTTCTTCCGTCCTGAAATTGGCTTCAGTAGCCGGCCCCTGTGGCCGGGAAGCGAGAACATAGCGGGTATTGAACATGCAGCAATGATTAGTTAATGAAGTTAACTATTTTTACCGTTGTATGCCCACCATCCAAAAAAATCATCTCCGCTATGCCGGGGGACAACTTTTTTACAGAAGTTGTGGCAACGGCCCATTATTGATGCTCTTGCATCCCTCCCCCCAACATTCAGGAAGGATGGAAGGATTGATTTCTTTGCTGTCAGAACGATTTCATGTAGTGGCTCCCGATACACCCGGATATGGATATTCAGATCCCTTCAGCCCGGCAGCAGAAAAAATAAGCGACTATTGCCCATTTATCGAAGCCCTCAGAGAGGAACTGGGCAGCAATACCTTCTATTTATATGGAACCGCTACAGGCGCTCAGTTAGCCATTGCCTACGCACTGGCCTACCCCCAAAGGGTTGAACAATTGTTTTTGGACAATGCCGCGCATTTTGAGGAAGACATGAGAAAGCAGATTTTACAGCACTATTTCATCTCGTTGCATCCGGAAAAAGATGGCACTGAACTGACCCGTCTGCGCGAGATGGTAGAAAAAAGTTGTTTGTTCTTTCCCTGGTTCAGTACCGATGAAAAACATCGATTTTCCGACAAACTTCCCCCGGCTGAAATTATAGAAAAAATGATGGAGGATTACATTATAGCGGGACCCGATTATGCGAGGGCTTACCGTGCTGCTTTTCTACATGAAAAAGCAGAGCATGTTCAACAACTTACCATACCTGCAATTGTGTTCAGATGGCTGGGAAGCCCCCTACTTCCTTATATTGATCAGCTAATTCAACATCCTTTACCTGAACAAATACGGGTCGTTACAACTCCTGCAGAACCAAAAGCAAGATGGCAGGTAATGCAACAGACAATTTTCTCAACGCTCAATTCTACTCAATAGGTTCCGCTTACAGATGATCGCCCAGCCATTTCCCAAAACTGATTGCCGGGGTTAGCAACATGCCACCACAAAATGCCTGGCCACTGGTTGCTGCAGCCCCCAGAATTTCACCTGCAGCATATAAATTATCAATCGTTTGTCCTTCCGCCCGCACAACTTGTAACTGCTCATTCACTTGTAATCCACCAAAACTTATCAAGGCATAGGCATAGACCAACACAGCAAAATAAGGCGGACTAGCCAATGGGTGTTCCAGGTATGTCCTTCCCCACAAAGAATCAGCTCCCAAGGCACAATCCGCATTGTATTTTGCAACTGTCGCCTCCAAAGCTTCTAGCGGCAAGCCCGTTTTCATTGCCAACTCACGCAGAGATGCAGCCTGCCATACGGCTTGCTCCCGATAACTTTCTTGTACCAGTTGATCAGTTGTCCATTGAGGCACCAAGGAATCCCCATCATACAATGCACGCTGGTCAAATAAAATCCAGCATTTTTTCCCGGGCTGAGCCAACATGGCACGCTCTCGCTGATCAACTGACCAATCGTATTCATTCATGAAACGCTCACCCAGCATATTGACATAAATCTCCCGTTGCTTTCTATCAATGCCATTGCTCATCCTTGCCCATGCTTCCCAGAAATTGACTCTGCCACTTCCCGGCTGAAGCTCAATACCACCAAGCGTAAACATTTGCTTATCCGCACCCTGAAATACAGCCCCTATTTGAAGTGCAGCTTTGATTCCATCACCAGTGGAAGCAGGATTGGCAGCAGACATCCACCGTGAAGTTCCGGGAGAAGAGGTGTTAAAGAAGGAGGGATTGGAAGCATAACCACCTGTGGTCAGTAAATAATGATGTGCTGTGAAAGTAAATTCCCGGTCATCTTGTTCTGCTACAATTCCCACTACTGAATTCTTATCTACAAGGATCTGCTTTAGTTTACACCCGGTGATCAAACGTATATTCCCATTTTGCACCTGCTCATTCCATAAAGGCATTAACAACCGCAAAATAGTTTGACCGGGTTCCTGCATTCGCGGATGAACATCCTCTTTTCCAAAATAAGTTCGTGCTATTGAATAGGCTTCATGCCCGTAAATAACCGCAGGTGCTCTGTCGTGAAAAGGATATCCCAATTCTGTCAACCAATCTATGGTGGAGGAAGCAAGATCGACTGCCTTACGGGCAATGATTGGATCCATGGTATCCCTACAAATTCGAACAATATCATTGTAATGACTGTCGGTTGTATCCTGAATACCCGCATACAATTGTCTTTGTGTTGCAGCACCGCTCAAATGACCTGCAGTAAGTGATAAAGTACCACCTACCTTGTCCATTTTTTCCAGGACCGTTACTTTTTTGCCTCTTTGAGCAGCCCTGATGGCCGAAGTCATACCGGCTGCACCTGCTCCTATGATGAGAATATCATCCACAAATAGTAAATTAGAGGAATGAAAAACCGATTTAGTTAATGAAGTTAACTAATTTTAAACCAACTCATGGCAACCCATCTCACTTCTTATAAAGCACTTGCACTGCAGCTTACGACAGCTTCTGTGAATTCCTGTACTTCCAGTCATGAATCCAGGAATCAAATGCTGGCTGCTGTCAGCCGGATTCATGCACAAATCAAGGCATCTAAAGCATTCATTGGCAGTGACCTCCAATTGGTAGTACTTCCTGAATATTTTTTAACCGGTTTTCCTATGGGGGAAACAACAGCAGAATGGCAGGAAAAAGGGTGCATTCATCCCAATGATGAGATTTATGGAGCATTGAAACACCTGGCAGAGGACTGTAACATCTATTTAAGTGGTAACGTTTATGAACTGGATGATCACTTCCAACAACTCTTCTTCCAAACTTCCTTCATCATTGGACCCGGAGGAAATATACTTATCCGCTATCGACGACTGAATTCAATGTATGCGGCCACACCACATGATGTATTGGATGAATACATTTCTGTGTATGGTGTTGACAGTTTGTTCCCCGTTGCTAATACCCCATTGGGAAATCTGGCCTGCCTCGCTTCAGAAGAAATTCTCTATCCGGAAATAGCACGTTGCCTCGCACTCAAAGGAGCAGAGATTTTTCTGCACCACACCTCCGAAGTTGGTGCACTATCCCCTACACCCAAGAATATTGCTAAACGGGCCCGCGCCATAGAAAACATGGCGTACGTTATCAGTGCAAACAGTGCCGGTATTACCGGATATTCAATTCCTGCTCAATCTACCGACGGACATTCTCAGATTGTACAATATGAGGGCATGGTGCTATGTGAAGCCGGATTTGGAGAGAGCATGGTTGCCAATGCTACAATTCATCTTGGTGCCTTGCGGGAACATCGTATGCGCCCCGGAATGAGCAATTATCTTTCACGTCAAAGATTTGAATTGTTTGCACCTACTTACGCCCAATCGATCTATCCTGCAAATTCATTGCAGGGAAAAAATCCCTCCCGCAGTCACTACATACAGCAACAACAAAATGTTATTGCAACGTTGAAAGAGAAAAAGATCATCCAATAAGTCAACAATTGAATACCAGAAATCCAAGAACCGGAGAAAAGGATTATTTTTTCTCCGCCATGCCGGCGGAAGAACTTGCTGCTTTGTGCTCGCAGGCTAGATCTGCCCAACCCGACTGGAATGAAAATGGATTAACAGCCAGATCAGCAGTTTTACAAGAATGGAAATTAGTGCTTCAGCAGGAAAAAACCGCTTTACTGGAAGCACTTCAACAGGATACAGGAAGAAGTTGGGAAACCAAACTCGAAATCGACCTCCTGTTCAGCAGCATAGACCGCTGGTGTAAGCACGCAGAAGAATTTTTTGAACCTATCCCAACTAAGAAAACGCAAATACCATTTATTCGACTACAACAAGATTGGGTCCCTTATGGTTTGGTAGGTGTCATTTCTCCCTGGAACTTCCCTTTACTACTATCCCTGATCGATACCATCCCTGCCCTGCTCGCAGGTTGCTCGGTGATTGTTAAACCCAGTGAAGTAACTCCCCGTTTCATAGAGGTAATGAATAGAAGTATATCAAAAGTGCCCGAACTAAAAAAAGTTCTGCGCTATGTTGCAGGTGATGGAACAACAGGGGCAGCGTTGGTACAGGAAGCAGATCTGATTTGCTTTACCGGTAGTACCGCAACAGGACGAAAAGTATATGCTGCAGCTGCCGAGCGGATGATTCCTGTATTTCTGGAACTGGGGGGAAAAGATCCCGCAATCGTATTACCCTCTGCCAATCTGGATATTGCAGCTGCTTCTATCTGCTGGGGAAGTACGGCCAACGCAGGACAAAGCTGTCTGAGTATCGAGCGAATTTATGTGCATGATAAAATTGCCCATGAATTCATCACCAAATTAACAGAAAGAGCATCACAACTGATGCTAAATGACCGAGATATTGAAGAAGGAGAAATAGGTCCAATCATTTTTGATAAACAAGTACAAATCATAGACGAGCATTTAAAAGATGCCCTGGAAAAAGGAGCGGAAATTCTAACAGGAAGTCGGTCTTGCGAACTTATTAATGGAGGATACTATTGTCGCCCAACGGTCCTTGTTAATGTAAATCACTCGATGAAAATCATGCAGGAAGAAACCTTCGGTCCCATTTTACCTGTTATGACCTTCAGTAACAAGGAGGAAGCCATACGCTTGGCCAATGATAGTGTCTATGGACTCAGTGGTGCAGTTTTTGCAGGAAGTGTAGAAGAGGCGATGGAATTGGGGAAGCATGTTACCGGAGGAGCTATCAGTATCAACGATGCTGCACTGACCGCCATTATGCATGAGGGAGAAAAGACATCTTTCAAATTGAGTGGTATCGGCGGTACACGCATGGGAGCAGCAGCCCTGAAAAGGTTTTTGAGGCAGAAAGTTTTCATCATCAAAGAGAACGTAGAGCCTTCGCCCTGGACTATCCAACTACAGAGAAAAGCTTAGATAAATATGAAAATCATAGTATGTATTGCTACAACATGCTTGTTAGCTTTGAACTTATCTGCCCAGCAACCGCTATCAGGTAATAAACTGTTGAAAAAATTTCGGGAATACATAACCGGAGATTTCGATAATTCAAACCAATTGGTTGAAGAAATGAAAGCCGGAAAAATCGTACATCCTTTGTCGGTTCATGTGAACAGGGTTGCAGATGAAAAAGTATTGAATAAACCACTTGATCTGAATGGATTTTTTGTTTTGGAGGAAAGTTATTATCTCAACGAAGGGAAAGTAATGGAAAGCAAACCCTATCTCTTCCTCTTTACTCATCGACCTTCCGGTATCATTCACCTGACCACCTACCAATTAACCAATTATAAAAAGGAGGAATTGCGGAACGATAATACATCACTCCGATTTGATTTTCTCACACTAACCCCTTCCCCAACATTCCAGGGGGCAGATTATACCTGGAATCCTGATAACAAAACTTTTTCAACAGTATCTGTAAATGATCTGGGAAATGGACTGAAATTTACATTAAGTGAAACATTCACTTCAACAACCTTGCAGGTAATGGAACTTTTGGAAAAAAATGGCCAGCGTCTTACTTCCTATGATACCCCTATCATATATAAAAGAAGATAATTCACATGCACACATCATGCATGCATCAGCTGGAGACAGATGTCAACGAATCGAATGAACTGTCTTTTCTCTTCAAGTGTAAACTGAGACAACATTCTATTGTTATAGGTATATCGAAGTTTTTCTAATTTTTCTACAAGCTGCATACCCTGCGGGGTGAGTGAAAGTCTCTTTCTTCTTTTATCTTCCTTATCGCTTATTTGTACCACCAATTTTTTTCTAATGAGCACATTCAACATATTGGTGATATTGGCTCGGCTTACATTCATTGCTTCAGCAAGTTCCTTCGCCATCAACGGCTTGGTGTGTGGATGTAGTTTAAAATATAAAATATTAGGATCCTTTGCCAGTAACAATAAAATGAACCACTGTTGGGTAGTGATACCAAATTTTTGGGTTATGAGATCACCATTCTTTTTCCATGTTTCCGATAACTTAATGGAATGAAAAATAACGGAAGCGTTGATATTTTTTTTAAGCATGCTGGCAGTTCTTTACAGGGCTATAACTCCTTTTTGAGCGCGCCGATTAATATAAAAGGTTGCCAGCAGTGAGAAAACTGTCAGCACAATCATGATGAGAAATGCTTTTTCATAATTTCCATTCATCTTTCGCATCGAGCCCAACATAGCCACTCCGATTGAAGCGCAAAGCGTATCAATGAAAGACAACAGACCCAGTATGGTTCCATAAGCAGCCCCACCAAAGAGATCAATAATGTATAACTGGATCATCGTGAAAGTGCCGCTATAACCCAATCCAAAAATAACCGCACAGGGTATAACCCAGCGGGAATCTTGTAAACTCCAGTAGAGGAGCAAACATCCCAGTAACATATTAAAAACACTCAGCAACATAATTTTTTTTACGCTGAATTTATCTCCCAGATAACCGAACAATAATTTTCCAAGTAGACCAAAAAGAAAGAAGATACCCTGCAGCCTTCCGCTTTCTGCCACGTCTAATTGCAGGTCTGCCTGATAATTGCGCTGGTTCTGAATGAATCCACCGATACAAAACCAGAGTGCTGCAGTAATCAGGGCGACCAGGTAAAAGTCCAAGGACAATACTGCTTTCTTTAACAATGCCTTGCTGGCAGCCTTATCAACCACCGGCTGGCGGCCAACAGTACCTGGAATACCATCAGCAGAACTATTGATGATGGAGGGATGGCTATAAATCAATAAGGCCGGTAATATAATCAGGCAACTGCACAAAAGAAATTGATTTTGTACCGCTGCCTGCCAACCCAGGGTCTTGATCCATTTCCCAACGATTGGGGCAAAAATTGCGGGTCCCACACTACTTGCCATTAGTAAAATTCCGGTTGCGATACCTTTGTATTTTACAAACCAGTTATTGATTACATACATACTTGTGAGCAAGCCGACCAGACAGAGAAAAAGAGGATATACGATAACAAATAGTTGAATCATTTTGAAACTAGTCGCAGTAGACAAATAGTATAATCCCGCAGATACACCAAATGCACCTATCAGAATTATTTTTTTAGTGGAAAATTTTTCCAGCAGGTTACCCACAAATGGTAACGGAAGGGCCAATACCAAATATAGTGTAGCAGCCAGCCCTGTTGCCTTGCCTATGTCAACGTTGAACTCCTTGGCAAACTCAGGCAGATAGAGATTAAAAGTATTTAACACAATACCATTGCTTGCCATGTACATTAGAAAAAGACAAGCAAGTACCACCCAGCAATAATATTTTCTCATACGGATTACATTAATCGTTCATGAATATAACTAAACCAGATCATCTTACTTACTTATCCCATTATACCACGCACAGCACCGCCATCGACTGATATTGTCTGCCCCGTAATGAATCGACTATACGGACTTAACAACCAGGCAGCCAATGAGGCAAAGTCTGCAGCTTCTCCCAGAAAACCAACCGGAATTTGTTGAATTGCTGTGGCTCTTACTTGTTCAAAAGGCAATCCGGTTTGCTCGCTTTTCTTTTTATAAATCCTGTCTATAGCAGGTGTATTGTGAGAACCGGGAGCCATTACATTTAAAGTCACGCCGGTAGAAGCAATCTCCTGTGAGAGCGTCTTCACCATACCAACCACTGCAGCCCGCAAGGAATTACTTAACACCAGATTTTCTAAGGGTTGTTTTACCGTAGCACTCTCAATAAAAAGAATTCTTCCATACTTATTCTTCACCATACCGGGAACATATTGTTGCGCAAGTAAAACTTTCCAACGCAAGAGCAGTCGATACGCCTCATCCCAGTCGGAGGCAGAAGTTTCCATTACCGTTTTTGCCGGAGGACCACCGGCATTGATTATAAGTCCATGTACCACTTTGTCTTTTGTAACTTCCATTAATTGCTGGCGACACTCATCTGATGAGATATCAGCACATACAATGATTATTTTATCCGGGGCAGTCTGTTGCAATGCTTCTAATTTTTCCTTTCCCCTGGCAACTGCAATGATGCGGGCCCCTTCTTGCAGCAACTGTTCAGTTATTGCTTTTCCAAAACCTGATGTAGCACCACCCACAATAAATAATTGATCCTTCAGCTGTAAGTCCATAATTTTTTTTCACTATTGTCCGACTAAATTAAAATAAAACTGGCAAAAAAAAGGGCAGTTCCTAAGAACCGCCCATAATCGTTAAGTTTGGTTTACCACAACTAAACATTACGATGAGCGAAGTTAAAAAATTTGTCGGACAGCCGG
>JADBXP010000011.1 GCA_020403455.1 Chitinophagaceae bacterium | reverse complement strand
TCACACTGGCCTGTACTCCTCCGAAAAGTCTCTCCGACGCAGGAGGAGGACTTTGCGGCTTGAAAGCAGATCATTATTATCAAAGATATACAGTGATAAGTTTAATTCTCTTTCATGCCGCAGGGTCCTCCAACGCTAAAGGTTGGAGAGACCCTTCGGAGAAAAGAACCAAAGACTAATAGCCAAAGACCAAAGACAAATTTCCCACACTCCCTCTCAAACCTTGTGCGCCACTGGCGTATCACACTGGCCTGTACTCCTCCGAAAAGTCTCTCCGACGCAGGAGGAGGACTTTGCGGCTTGAAAGCAGATCATTATTATCAAAGATATACAGTGATAAGTTTAATTCTCCTTATGCGCAAGCGGTAAGGGAGACTTTTCAGAGAAAAATAATTTACATGACTTAAACTGCACGATTGTACGCGCACCCGATACACCATCCGTTTGCATCTTCTCAATCATCGGACAATCACCTTCTTTTCATCATAGATCAGCGTTGTGAAAATGCCCAGACCACCAGTGAGATTGGAGACAATGTTCGCGGGTTGTCCAAAAGGATTTCCATTGGATGCCTGGGCATTGTTCACCGATTCAGTAAATCGATAATGTTCCTCTGTTAAATGATAGAGCCTGGATGTGATGGTGTCTCCGCGGTTGTAAGCATAGCCAGTATAAAAACTGAATTGCTCTCCATTGAACAGATTGTCATTGAATGTAATGTCCCACAGTGAATCTTGTTTAACGACAGGGGCATCTTTAAAAGCAACAATTCTATAATAATTTTTTGTGCGGCTATCGTCTTTGAATAGCAGCCCGGCTGCTGCCTTATTGCTTGCATTGAAGTTATATACAAGCGAGTCAATAGGGACTAAGTTGTTGAGTCTTGTTTTTCCCCTTAGCTCTCTTCCTTTCCCATCTTTTACATATACCTCATACTCTGTATTTGGCTGAAGTTGGATGATGTGGGGGTTATAATAATTATATATTTTATCAAATCGGGGATCTATAATCATTCTATTCACCAAAGTTTGCTGGATTCCATTATAACTTACAATCACTGTAGCATCATTCACCAACCTCAACTGACTGGTATCCGTATACATGGTGCTCTCTTGCAGGAGACAACGCAACGATGTATTATTTTCTAAGTAGAATTCCAGCACCAGCTTAGGTTCATATTCCGGTAGGTTTAAATCAATTTCTTTGTTACAACCTATAACGAAAAAAGATATTGATAGTAGTAATAATGACAGTTTTTTCATTTTATACCATTTTTGGGTATTTGATCTCATTACAGTATGTATAAGATTAGAATTTGAAGTTGTAGGTGACTGCAGGAAGTATAGGAAACAATGACACCAGGGTCGGTTTATGCGCTGTCGTTTGACCAGCCTCATTTTTTATTTCATCATAAAAAACAAAAAATGGATTGCGTCGACTGTACACATTGTATAAACTGAATGTCAGGTCAGAGTCCCACTTTCTCGATCTTAGTTTCCACACAATTCCTAAGTCCATCCTATGGGTGGGGGGCATCTGAAAATCATTGCGCCTTACATAATCCGGTGTTGCGTTGCCTAAATTGGGCAATATATCCTGAAACCCAAATCTGCCTCCAGCGATGGTTGCAAAATTACCGGTACTGTACACCCATGTTCCACTGAGACTTAATCGATTGTTCAGTTTGTGCATTACTACAACAGATACATCATGCCTTCTGTCAAATCTTGGATGAAAAGCTATGCCATAATTGATCTTATCGAACTGTCTCCAGGCCCATGATAAAGTGTACCCTATCCAGCCTGTCGTTCTTCCTTTCTTTTTTTCTATGTACGCCTCTACACCATATGCCCACCCCTTGCCAAAGACAAACTCATTTTTTAAGTCCGGATTGGCAAATAATTGTGCACCATCTCTAAAATCAATGGCATTACCAATCCACTTGTAATATCCTTCGATGTAAGTATAGAATTTATTTTGGGCAAATGCATGATGAAGACCCAACGAGACCTGATCCGATCTTTGTGGTTGGATACCCTCTTCGCTGGGATACCAAACATCTGTCGGTAATGAAGCTGCACTACTGCTAACTAAATGCAAGTATTGATACATTCTCGCATAACTGGCTTTTATTGAAGTAGTGGTATTCACATTGTACTTCATTGCCATTCTGGGTTCAAGGTTATTGAACGTTTTTTTCTTATTGATAAATGTTGAATTTCTAAGTCCCGATAAAACTTCCCAACTATTATTTATTTTCCATTTGTGTGAGAGATAGGCACCTAACTCTCCTGCCTCAATTTTTTGTCCCCCCGCTATATCGGTAAAGTCTGAAGATATGCCGAACTCACCTACAGTTAATCGATGATAAATGCTGCTCAATCCGAATTTCAATGAATGTTGATCATTGATTTGATAGCTCCAGTTGTTGATAAGTCCATGGTCCCAAATTCTGGAGCCAATACTTGAACTGATTTCAGAAAAAGTAGAGTTAATCCGGTACAAATAACCTGAAGTAAAATAGGCGGTCGATACATTCAACCGATTGTTGAATTTGTGTGTCCATTCCAGTGTTGCCGATCTATTTCCCCATAACAAATTAGATCCAAAGTTTTCCCCTCTGAATTTGAAGAGATCCTTTCCATAATATCCGTTGAGTGACAACTTATTTTTCTCATTGATGTTGTACTCCATTGCAAGGTTTAAGTCATAAAAAAAATAAGAGGGTATAGGAGTGTAGTCTTTTGTGTTTTTATTGGAGTTATTTACGATATTGGTAATTAAATCAGCATAGGTTCTTCTGCCCGATACCAATAACGACAGTTTTTTCTTTATCAAGGGTAAATTCACAGTCAGTCTGGATGTTAGAAGTCCAATTCCACCCCTGATTTCTAATGAATCTGCTTGTCCTTTCCTCATTTCAACATCTAAGACAGATGATAACCTTCCACCATATTGGGAGGGAAATCCGGATTTGTAGAGTGTCACATTACTAATGGCATCCGAATTGAATACACTAAAAAATCCAAATAAATGACTGGGATTATAGACTGGGGCATGTTCAACAAGGATTAAATTTTGATCATTGCTGCCCCCTCTCACAAAAAAACCTGCAGTTCCCTCTCCTCCAGATTTTACTCCTGGTTTTAACTGTAGAATCTTCAATATATCTACTTCTCCCAATATCGCAGGTAAGAGTTTTGCTTCCGCCATTGAAATTTTTTCCATCCCCATTTGTATGTCATTGACCTTTTCTTTGGGATTTTCCCGGCTCGAGGTTATTTCAATATCAGATAGGTTTTTATATACAGGCAGTAACCTGATTGTTAAAAAAGAGGCATTGTTATTTGTAATATTGATCATGGTATCTCTGTATCCCAGGTACACCACTTTGATGCGGGTTATACTTTCATTTACGTTCAATTCAAATTCACCTGCTGAATTGGTTGTTGTTCCTCTCTCATTAGTGGATATATATATGGTAGCTCCTGCCAGTGATTCATTTGTGATTTTATCAATCACTTTTCCCCTGAGTAAGATGGCTTTTTGAGCATGTACACCGATACATACGATGACAGTGATACATGTTATGAATAATCTTTGCATACAATGATTTAGTGGTTTTGTGATGTTGATGCAGAATTCTCTAATTAAATACCTGATTTTCGTTACCGTAATTCGAGATTCAGTATTAACATCGATTCATGTTATTCATACTTTTGGTTGCTGCTTCCATCACGTCAGCTTACTGATTTAAGCCTTTTGAAAATAAAGCCATCAATCGCCTTCATCCTATAAAATGATTGGTCTACGTATACCCAACCCCTCATTTCGTTGCCGGGGGAAAGCCAAATGTCCAAGGCATCCCTAATTTTCAGAATGCCAGGGACAAAAAGCAAGTAAGCCTGCATTGGTAGATGATGTGTTGAGTCAGGTATCACTCTATTCAAAGTGAGATAGCCTACTACATTGCACAACACTACAATACTGAATTGAAATATGACCGATCTGTAATTGCCATTTTTTCTCATGGGTTGAGGGATTAAAAGTTTATTCCCAATCTCAATGAACCTAACATGAAAGCAGATTCCCCTACTTCCTTTGTCAGTGTGTTATCTTCATAGATAGGCCAAGGATTAGATTTATAAATAACCCTTGCTATGCCAAATTGGGGCAATAAATAATACTTCTTCTTGGCGAACTCAAATTTATAGCCCACATATCCCGAGACAAGCCAATCAAAACTGTTATAGGTTTTTCCGGTAGTTACATGATTTTGTAAAACTCCGATTCCGGTCGTTTGGGAAAACTCGGCATGAAGGCCTTTCCAAAAGTACTGCCTGTAACCTGTAGCTAAACTATAGTCAGCGAATCGACCCTCAGTTTCGCGATTTCTGGCAAAGTCAATGTTAATGCCGGCATAAATATCCCCTCTTAAATGTCCTTTTTGCCACAACCGTGCGGTGAAATGTGTTCTTGTGGCTCCAGGAAATAAAGGCCAGAGAATATCTGTTTCCAGGGCATACTTGGAATCCTTCGGTTGCGTTTGAGCGAAAATGGGAATTGTAATCAGTTGTGTAAGCAAGATGATGAATAGTTTTGTTTTCATTTTTTTGAATTTTATTGAAATGTAAAATTCATGCCTACACATTTTAAAATACTGAACATAGGTTAAGAAATCAAGCCCTTATTCATGTGATCAATGATTTTATATTACTATCATCATTTAAGAAATTAATACTCAGATTAACTATATATTATCAACTAGTTTTGGGTCAGCAACCGGTATCTTCAGATGCAAGCATGTCATGCTTTCGCTCCTGAACAGATGTTCTCATAATTACCGATCATTCGATACATACTGGTCATTTCATTCTCAGTAATAAATACATCGATGGTCGCATCTGTATGATGTAGGATATCTCTGGATAGATTTCCCTCCACGGGACCTTTGAGGATGGCCTTATATTGAATTGTTATTGAAATGTCAATGTGAATTTTGTTACTCGAAATTCTGATCACATGGTTGTTATGAGTAAGAAGTAAAATCTCCAATGTGAAGCCCTTCAATTCACGCAGATCTATCTCCCTTTCTCCCAGTCTGATATGTCCGAGATGCCTTTTGAAAGACTTCCCCAACCATTTGATTTCTGCCGTAGAAAAGAGGAGGCTTACTTGCTCATTTTTAGGATCAACAGCATGAATCCAGCAGTAGTTTTCCGGAAAGGAGGTTCCCCAATTTTTTTCCCAATAGCCCCAATCCGAATTAAGGGAGTATGAGTTATCCTGATAATAGATTTCGCCGGATACTAAATGGGACCGGTTCATTACAGAATGATAACAGGGCAAGTTAGGTATGAAATAATGGTAGCCCATGGAGTTTCTAAAGGTCTTGATCACTTGATTATTGACCAATTGCAGATCAACCTGCATTTCATTTGTCTGAATTTTAATTTTTTCAGGAGAAAAATAATTATTTCCTATTTGAATGATGTGCTTTTTTGTATCCCATGAAATGAGGCTTTTGGGATACAAAAGGAGCAGTGGATTGTTCCCGGGTAATATCAACTGAATAAACCCGGTAGTATCCTCCGTATTCCTAGTTGCGTAGCCATAGATAATGATCATCGATACTTGCAACTCCTTTAGGTAGATTTTTTGGAACCAACCTTCAAAATATTGCTTCCGATTCAAGTTCCCCCTGAGCTCATATGGTTTGAATTGAAATGGCATATTTACTGAATATTCATTGCGTCGGTATGTCAGTACAATTTTTTTACAATCAATTTAGTTTGCTCTGAATTTAGTTGATTAGGCATCTACAAGTCTATTGAACCAATTCAGGTTTTTCTTTATTTTTTTTCCTGTGCTGTGACTCCAAGAGGTTGTTGTTTTTCCTTTTTAACATCAGTTCCAGATTACGCAATGTTGACAACGAAGAAAAATTATTGTCATTGATCTCTATCTGGTACCTTCTTTCCAATTGATTGATCAGCCAAACCATTTCCCATTCCACTAAGCCAAGATCTTCCCTGAGCCGTGTATCTGAGGTTAACATTGTCGGCGGTAGATGTAGCAGACGACTAAGCATCCGTATAAAATTTTGTTGTGATGGCATGGTGCAAAAATTTGATTTTTAAAAATCTGTACTTAAGTATTTCAGCGTGTTTTATTTTCTATTTTAGGAGGTATTAGTAAGTACACAACCGGTGTAACGATACGCGATAATAGCGTAGAGGAGATAAGGCCACCGATAAGGACCAGCGCGAGTGGTGAAATCAGTGGATTGCTATTGAGAGCAATAGGAATTAATCCGCCGATTGCTGTTAAACTCGTAAGTACTATGGGAAGAAAACGTAATTCCCCTGCCTCTCGGATAGCCTGTTGTAGGGGCACTCCCTGTTCGCGCAATTGATTGGTAAAATCTACCAGCAAAATTGAGTTTTTCACCTCGACCCCTGCCAGTCCAATAAATCCAATGATGGCTACGAAACTCATAGGATTACCACTTAACCATAGCATGGTTACTCCACCAATGATGCCCAATGGAATTACACTCAGTACTATCAGCGTACTTTTGAATGTTTTAAATTCCAAAATCAAAACCATGATAAAAAGAAAAATTGTAGCAATGATCACGGTCAAGAAACCACCGCCAAATGCCTCTTGCTCACTTTCTGCTTCCCCGGCAATTTGCATTTCATATCCCAGAGGCAGTTGGATACTTTTCATTTTTTCTTTGAATGTTTCATTGATCTGTTGGGCCAATACACCCTTGTCTGTATAAGAGGTTACAACCACATATCTTTTTTTATTCAGGTGTTTGATGACACCCGGTGAGGTTTCGAAAGATATATTCGCAAGCTGATTGAGGGGGATTGACATTCCCCCTGCATTGTTGATAAAGATATTGTTGAAGGTTTCTACTGTAGCATATCGGTCTCTTGGTGTGTTGAGCACAATGGTATAGTCATCACCTTGTTCATTGCTGAATTTCGCCAATTCTATTCCACTGATTGCCATTCTGATGGTTCGGTCAATTTCAGCAGTCTGTATACCAAGACTTCTCGCTTTTTCTGTATTGATCTGTACCCTCAGGTCACTTTTAAGCACATCCACCTCATCATTGATATAAATAGTGCCCGGTATAGCAGCTAGCATCGATTTGACATTAGATGCCATCTTTCTCAATGTATCAAGATTGTCACCACTCACGCGTATGGCAACCGGCGCTTCTACAGGTGGGCCCTGCTCAAAATCCTTTACTTCTATGCGGGCACCCGGAATTTTCAGGAATTCTTTCCTGAAGCGCTCAATGAGATTTTTTTTCATCACTGGATTAGTCTCTTTTTTTAGCTGAACAAAGAGTTGGGCATAATCACTTTTCTCGTTGACAGGAATTTCATTGTAATAAATTCGTGGATTTCCTTTTCCAATATTTGTGGTTACAAATTCTACCTGGGGTTCATTGAGCAATGTACTTTCTACTTGTTTCGCCAAAGCATCTGTTGTTTCCAGATTACTTTGTAGAGACATATTGATGTTAACTAGGAATTGTGGTTTTTCTGAAGTGGGGAATAAACGGAACCCAATCATACCGAAGAGTCCCAACGAGCCTGCAAATAGCCCAAATGCGGCAATTAAAGTTGTAATGGGATTTTTCAATGAAAAATTGAGCAACCGGGTATAGCTGCCACTTATGATTTTTTTCAAAGCCCGAAGAAAAATATTTCCCTCCGGATGTTGATGAGTTGTAAGTATATGACTAGAAAGGAAAGGTATAATGGTGAGGGAAACGATCAGCGAGGCAATCACCGATGAGATAACTGCCAAAGGCAGAGATCGGATGAATTCGCCGGATCCTTCCGGCAGGAGTGCCAGCGGCATAAAAGCAATGGCGAGGGTGGCAGTTGTTCCCACCACTGCTAATGTTATTTGTTTGGTTGCCTCGATAGCAGCAAATTCTTTGCTATGTCCTTCTCTTAGCCAACGTTCAATGTTTTCAACTACTACAATGCTATCATCTACCAACAATCCCAGGGCAACTACCAAACCCACTATGCTTAATTGGTTCAACGAGAATCCCATGAAATTCAGGGATACTACCCCCAAACCCAACGAAAGTGGAATGGCAACCATCACAATCAATGCAGCTCGCCAACCTAAGGGTAGGAGAGTGATAAGTACCAATCCAATGGCTATGATAAAGTCAATTCCTAGTCCGCTCAATCTTCTCCCCACGTTTTCGGCTTGGTCAAAGTTGTGTACCAGTTGGATGTTTTTGGGTAAAGTAATTTTAAATTCATCTATAACGGGTAGGTAAGATTGTTGGGTTCTTGCTATATTTTCACCACTTTTTTGTGCAGCTGTTACCAGTGTTGCTCTGTGTCCATTTAGTCGTATAAAATGTTTTTGTTCTTCATATTGAAATGAAACGTTAGCAAGATCTTTGAGAACAACTGTTTTTCCCATCGCTGAATAAACTACCGTATTCTCTATTTCTTCTATATTTTTATATTTACCACTCGTTTTTACATTAAAAATTTTGCTTCCGGCCCTAATACTTCCTGCAGGTATATTTGCAGCTTCACTTTGTATGCTTCCTATGATATAATTCAATGGAATGCGCAACTGAGCAATTTTATCGGTATTCAGGTCAATGCGAACTTGCTGATCGGGCACCCCATGGTATTCGACTTTCTTTAGGCTAGGAATCTTTTCTAATTTTTCTTTTAACTTTTCAGCATAAAATTTTAATCTTTCCTCTGAGGCATTTTCTGAAACGAGCCCAAGTTGTAGCACACTAACATCGGTAGGTGTTACTTTTCGAATTTCCAGACTGTAGATGTCCTGTGGCAACTGATCTCTGATAGAATTTACTTCCCTGACCAACTCCTGGTACTTATCGTTAACATTACTTGAGTATTTATATTCAACCAGTATTTCCGCTACCCCGTCTTTGATAACTGTTTTTATCCTTTTTAGATTTTCTAGTTCGCTTAGTCTCTTTTCTATTGGCTTCACTACCAACTCTTCCATGTCAATCGGACTAGTACCGGGGTATACAACAATGATGGGAAATTGAGGCGGGTTTATTTCCGGATCCTCTGCTCTCGGCATGGAAAGCATTGTCGTTGTGCTTACCACAATCACCATTAAGAAGAGTACCAGTGTGAATTGCCAGTTCTTGACAAAAAATGAAGTTGAGTTCATGATTTATTGCTTATTGGGTAATGGTAATTGCGGAGCCATCTTTTAGATACGGACTACCGGATACAACAACAAAATTGTAGCCTGACAGACCCGATGAAACAATGACACGATTGTTGTCAAATGATGCAATTGTTATCTCTATCCGTTGCACCGTTTTTTGATCATTGGTTACAAAAACGAAACCTTTTTGGCCATTTGCTTCAAGTAAAGCCTCATAGGGAATACTAACTCCCTTCATTGATTTTGTTGGTGTGATGATGGCTTTGCCAAACATACCTACAGCAGGTTGTGCATCTTTCATTTCAATGACCATTTCAATCTCAAAAGATCCGCTGGTTGCATCTGCTGCCAATGCCTTTTTGGTCACCGTCGCTGCAAACAATCTCCCCGGATAAGCATCAGTGGTTACTTTTGCTTTATTGCCTGTTTCTATCATTGCCCATTGTTTGTCAGATACACCGGTACGGAGAACCCATCTGCTGCTATTTCCCAATAGGCCCATCACCAAAACAGGAGAACCAGCACCGGTTACCTCACCTATGTTTAGAAGTTTTTTTACAATAAAGCCATCAGCAGGGGCATAGATGGATGCGTATTGTCGGTTAAATAATACTTGCTGAAGACTTTGCTTGCTTAACTCCAGTCCGGTCTTACTATTCTGTAATTGCTCTAGGGTTATTACGCTGTCTTTATAGAGGTTGGTTGCTCTGGTATAATCGCGTTGGGCTTTTTCCAGGGCTAGTTCAGCCTGTTGAACCTGAGCTCCAATCTCTGTATTGTTTAATACTGCCAATAATTGCCCTTTTTGTACTTTCTGACCTTCTTTTACCGGGATGTTTTGTATTACTCCACCGATTTTAAAAGAGAGGCGGGCCTCATTTTCAGTAGAGATCAGTCCGGAAGTCATGATCTGATTTTGCCTGTCGGAAACATCAATGGATGCAATTTTTACAGGTATCGTTTGACTGACTTTGCTTTCTTTTACCTCTGGTTTTTTTTCAGCGCAGGCAGAAAGCAATAGGAAAGCGGATGTGCAGATAAATAGTCCTTTCATAAAGCTGTAGTTATATTAAATGGAAGATGGTAGGTTGATTGTTAATTAGCGAATTTGGTATCCGGCGGTTTGACGTTCATATTCAGCCAAACCGGCAAGAAACCTGTACTTGCTGATATTGAGCTGGAGTTGGGATGATGTCAATTGGTTTCGGGCATCCAGAAATTCAATGAAGCTGTTCACTCCCTCTTTAAAGCCTCGGTCCATCAGCTTGAAGTATTGAGCAGCGGAC
Organism: Chitinophagaceae bacterium; assembly: GCA_020403455.1. Lineage (GTDB taxonomy): Bacteria > Bacteroidota > Bacteroidia > Chitinophagales > Chitinophagaceae > Sediminibacterium. The sequence continues at coordinate 85,522 of JADBXP010000011.1, read as the reverse complement.
ACCTGTTGCTTGAGTTGAGATCGGTAAGCATTGTAAGCATTTCTGGCATTGTTCCCTGACTGCAATGCAGCGAGTTGTAATTGCTGTTGTACTTGTTCCATGTTAAGTCGGAGGCCCTGTAAATCATACTGGGTCTGTGTAATTTTTGTCAGGTTTCGTTTTCCGGTGTAGATGGGGAATTGTAGCTGGATTCCTGCCAAGTAGAAAAATGAACTTCGATTTACCTTAAAATCAAAACCCTGTGACGCCAGATCCAGAAAAGCATTCAGGCGGGGCTTACCAAAAGATTGATTCATCTTTAATACATTACCCGTTATTGCGCTTGCCAGGCCAATGGATTTCAATTCCTCCCGTTGATTGATGTTACTCTCTGCCGCAAGAATTGTTTGTAATTGGGTGTCAACATTTTCTGTTTCCTCCCGAACTATTTTTTCTTTCAGAGGCTTGTTCAGCAAGAAGTTAAAATAGGCGGATGCATTTTGTACACTGTTCCTGGCAGAAAGCAACTGATTTTCAACATTCAGCACTTCGCTTTCGGACCGCGTAACATAAGCCGGTAAACCCTTGCCATTGCTTAACAAAGACTGATTGAGTCTCAGATTTTGTTGTACGAGCTCAAGTGACCCTTCCAGGATACTCACAGCCTGTTCGCTCATCAAGTAATTATAGTAGGCCTGTTTGATTTCTTTAGCCAGTTCTCTTTTGTAGATGAGAACATCATTTTCTTTCAGCTGAACCTCCTGCTGCTTTATATTCCTATTGATGCTGATGTCTGGGTTGATCAGTGGCATGGTGGTTTTGATCCGAACATCATAAAAGTTATTGGGAAGAAATTGTTCATTTACATTTTGAACCGTCGGAAAACGCGAGGAGGAGGTCAACTGGTTCAGCGTATTGTAAACAGGGTTCAGCAGATCGCCAATGGGTATGTTGATGGTTCGTCCACCCTGTGCCAGTGTGTACTGAGTTTCAAACCAGGTAGTTGGTAAAAAAAGACTACGGGCCTCTTTGATGGCCAGTAAACTTTTGTCCAATGCAATTTTTTTCTCCTTCAATACGAGATTATTATTAAAGGCGTCTGCGATGTATTGATCCAGCACTGTTTGGGCATCAACAGATGCGCTCAACATCAATAAAAGCAAAGATGTCAATACGTTTTTTCTACTTGCTATCATGGTAATCGCTACTTTATGGTGAAGGGGAACAGGAACAGGCTGTTTGACAAGCGTATTTTCATTCGGTTTATGTTCATATTGGGACTGCATTGGTTGGTGAAATTGTGCGGCGGTAAGGCTCTGTGGCAAGAAAAATTGATCAAGAATAAACATATAAAATATAATGAACAGTGTTTAATAATGGTCAAAAAAAATCAGGCTTTTAGGATTATTGAAACAAAATAGTCCATACCATTTTTCAGCAGGTCGGTATCTTTCACATGTTCGTATGCCTGGCATCGGTTTCTGCAGTAAAGTGCGCACATGCCATGCAGGGCAGACCAAATGGTATAGGAGAGATAATCGATGTTCATCCCACTGAAATGGCCTTTGTCCTGACATTCGATCAACACTTGCTTTAAGAAATTGAGTGTTCGATCTCCCATCTCCCATCTGGCTCGGTTGGCTTCTGCCAGGATTGGTGCTTCCATAATGAACATCAGGTCATAGAGTTCCTTATTATTATAGGCAAACTCCATATATACTCTACCCATGGCCACTAGTCTCTCCATTGGATCCGCCACATGTTGGAGTGGTTGCATCATAGCCAGCATCCTTTGGAATCCATCTTCATGTAAGGCATGAAAAATGGCGTCTTTGTCATCAAAATAGAGGTAGATGGTGCCCGGACTGTATTCTATTTTTTCCGCAATATTTCGAATGCTTGCGCTCCGAAATCCTTTCTCAAGGAATATCTCTTTGGCTGCATCCAGAATCGTTCTGCGCATTTCCTCCTTTTCTCTCTTTTTGCGTTCAATTATAGACATGCAATCCTTTAGGTGCAAAATAAATGAACGCTGTTCATTTTTCCAAATTTTTTTATCAATTGATGAAAATGGGCATCGAAGAACAGCTCTAGCTTGAAATTCAATCCCTTTTGTTATAATTGTTTAGATTTTATGGAGATACTACATGCCCCGAAATAGCCCAGGGCATTTTTTTTCGGATTAGTTATATTTAGTACGTTGCCCAGAATTTTCCCCGGCGGTACATCACCCGTAATAGAGGAGGCGGCAGTTAAATTAAAGATGGAGAAATAGTAATTATACATTTGCTCCGACAAATTGAATTGCTGCATTTGTACGAAGTCTCCCTTCTTTACGGGAAACTCATCGGAAGGTATGTACTTGAAAAGTGGTTGTCCGTTGAAAAATTCATCTTTTTGTATAGAACGGTATCTGTTGCCGGGGGTAGGGTTCATTAAAAATTCATTGTTGATCAATAATCTCCACATGTAGAAATTTTTCTGATCTGCAGGATCTTTGGTATTGATGGCAACGAAATCCCCCCCATCATCACCAAAAGCACCGTCTTGATAAACTATCGAGAGGCTATCAAGTTTTGGTCCATTTTTAAGTGTTTCTATTCCTTCATATGTATCACCGTCGTATGTGATCATAAGTTGATAAACACGGTTAATCTGACCTCTGAAGTTACTTCTATAAATACCGTTTCCAACATGGGAAAAATCATAGGTGTTGGCACCCTCTTTTACTTTTACAGTTGCATTGGTGACTGCAACAGGAAACACATTGCCCGTATAGTTTGCAGAACTTGACAATTTTATTTCCTGACGTTCAATTAAAGTATCTAATCCCAGAAGTATATTGCCCTCAACGACCAGTTTAGGAGTATTGTTTTTAAGATCCAGGTTGATTACTTTTTCGCAGGAGTTGAGGCAAATCAGTGCAATCAATGAGCGTAAGATGTTAAATGTTTTTTTCATGGCTTTAAAATTTAAATTCGTAAGTGACACTGGGAATAATTCCAAAGAAAGTAAGTCGGTACGCATTGTTTACTCCGGTACCTACTTCGTAGTTATTGGGTGTAGTGGTTACTTCTTCTCTGAATGTTATATTAGCAGCATTTTGTCGATTGTATAAGTTATAGATACCAAAGACCCATTGTCTTTTATACTTTTTATTCTCTTTTCCTTTCAGGGTAGCAGAAATGTCTAATCTGTGATAGGCAGGTAGTCGATAGGCATTGCGATCACTGTATTCCGGAACAGATAATCCATTAAATGTATATTTCGATTCCGGATAGGTAATCGGTCTTCCGGATTGGAAAATGAAGTTGGCGGAAATGCTCCATCTTTTATTCAATTGATAGTTCCCCGTTACTGCCAGATTATGTGGTTTGTCATAGTTGGTTACATAATACTGGCCATTGTTAATCCCCCTACCACCATTGATGCCGGGTGTTCTTCTTTCTGCTTTAGAAAGTGTGTAGCTGATCCAACCCGTTAAATTACCCTCACTCTTTTTAATCATCATTTCGAGTCCATAGGCTCTGGCCGATCCATTCAGCAAAATTGTTTCGGGCGAGTTATTGAGCAGTGGTGATGCGCCGTCAATGAAATCAAATTGATTTTGCATCCATTTGTAGTAAGCCTCAATACTTAATTCATATTGACTGTTGTTCAGGTTTTTGAAAAACCCAACTGCAAGTTGGTCGGCTATTTGTGGCTTTATGAAAGAAGAACTTGGCGTGTAGATATCCAGCGGAGTTGGTGAAGTGGCTGTTGACAACAAGTGGATATACTGGTACATTCGGTTGTATCCTGCTTTCAGACTCGCTGATTCATTGATCAAATAATTCAAACTCAGTCGTGGTTCAAAACCAAATGAATTATTCAGTAAAGTATTTTTTGCATAGGTATTGAAAGATGCTACTGTTCCACTCTGATAATTGTTGATTGCTGGATTAAATACCAGGGGAGCCCCATTGACATAATTGGGGATAGGCTCATTTGCTAATTGAGCAAAATGTGACACCCTAATCCCAAACATCATACTTAACTTGTTCGATACTTTATAATCATCTTGCAGATAGGCATGGTTTTCTATAGCATATTTTAATGGGTTATTGGATGGAACTACCGTAGATCTTGAACCGAAAGGTGAAATACTTCCCGGGTTAAATGTGTAGTAAATAGACCCCAGACCAAAATTCAATTTATGTTTATCATTTGCGTAATAGTCAAAATCAACTTTTGCATTTAAATTGGAAAGGGAAGATTTCCACATAAAACTGTTACCTGGATAGAACTTGATTTCATAATCGTAATTAGAATAAATGGCACTCACATTCATGAATAGTTTGGAGTTAAACAGGTGATTCCATCTTAGTGTTCCGGTACTATTCCCCCAGGAATTGCCAAAGCCATTTCTAACGTCAATTCTATCTCTCCCAAAGTATCCGGAAAGAAATATCCTGTCTTTCTCTGAAAGGCGATAATTACTTCTAAAGTTCAGATCATAGAAATAAAGTTTATTTCGATTAATACTTGTATCTGAGACAAGTGGTAAAAAAATATCTGCATAAGATCTCCTGGCTGAAAGTAACATAGATCCATTTGCCCCGTTTTCATATACTTTTCCAAGTGGTGTCTCCAGTGTGATGCGGCTGGATAATAAGCCTATACCTCCGGTACCTGCAAATTTTTTATTGCTTCCTTCTCTCATCCTGATATCTAGTACCGAAGACAGTCTTCCACCGAATTTTGATGGAATACCACCTTTATAAATGGTGGCATCTTTTAATGCTTCTGCATTGAAAACAGAGAAGAATCCAAATAAATGTGATGGATTGTACACTATTGCTTCATCGAGTAAAATAAGATTTTGGTCTGCCGATCCACCCCTTACATTAAAACCACCTGATCCTTCATTGGGTGACGATATTCCTGGTAACAATTGTATCGCTTTGATAACATCAGCTTCCCCCAAAACCATGGGAATTTGTTTTATTTCTCTCGCTGATAGTTTTTCAGTAGACATACTGCTACTAAAAATTCGTTTATTATTTTTTGAATTTGAAACGACAACTTCTTTTAAAGTTTGGTTTTGAAGTGTAAGGGTAATGTCTTGTTGAGTATTTTTTGTTACATTGACAGTTATTAGTTTAGGTTCATAGCCTATAAAATTTACCTGAATTTTTGTTGAACCTTTTTCTAACTGTAAGGAATAAAAACCATAAGCATTGGAAGACACTCCTGTTGGAGAGTTGACTACTTGTATGGTAGCCCCAATAAGGAATTCATTAGTTGAGCTGTCCTTAATGTATCCCGACAAGGTTACTTTCTGGCCACTCGCTACAATAAAACCAGGTAGTAAAAGAAACAGAAAATACCATTTTGCTTTTGTTGCCATATTTTTCAGTTTGAATTATGGCACAAAATTCTAATCCGCTGGAAGAAAAATTGGTAACCTATGTTACGATTTCTTGCCCCTTATCCTGCTCAGCGCAGGTCTTGTTACACGTATATAGCTCGCAATGTGCTCTAACGTTAAACGATTGTGAAGATCTGGGTATTCCTGTAAAAAATCTTTGTACCTTTTTTCGGCGTCATCAAACTGCTGCGATTCTAATCTGGCGTCCATTTTTTTGATTATTGCTTCAGCCATAAGTCTTCCAAACTTTTCCAGTCCGGGATACAAACGAAAGCAGGTTTGAATGAAATTATAATCAAAGCACAGCAATTCACATTTTTCAACTGCTTGAAAGCAGTATTTACTGGGTTCGCGGCAAATAAATGCTTTATAATGAGTAGCAAAATTCATCTCTCCTATGAACCTTGTATTGATCTCTCTGCCTTTGTCGTCTATGTAAAATCCTCTTAGCAGGCCTTTTGCTATAAAACCAATTTCGTTGTGAATTTTTGTGGTAGAAATAAAAGTACTATTTTTCTCAATAGTTTTTTCAGTCATTCCCTCTGCAAAGTAGTCGAGGGCTTCCTCGTCTATCTCTTTGTGAATGAATTTTACTATCATTTTTAAAAGGCCTTTTTTTTCAGAACTGTTCATGGTATGCAAATCAGCTTTTTATTTGTTTGATCTCTGTGCGTTGGGCAATTTATTTGGAATTGAAACCTATTTACTCTTAAAGTTATGAAGTATCGTAGTTATATCCAATGTGTATACACTTGCCAATGATTCATTAAAGAGTGTACTCTTTCAACCTCTTTTTTACCAATAGATCCTATTCTTATATCCGTTCTTGTTATCAATATGAAGCATTTGAAAAATATCGCTTGTATATTGTAGGAACAATATTTGTTGAGAATCGATGTAAATCAATGCAGGAAAGGATTCTGGATTTCAAATTGATCTTTTTAGCATACTTTTTAGACCCAAGAAATAGGAGAATGTATCCATCTCTACAGAGTGAGAGGTGCTGTGATTCGTACAAATTCTGCAATTTTTATGCCTTGATTCATTGAATCGCAGTTGATACGCTAAATTAATTTTATGCAAATGCAAAAAAAGATTTATAAAAATCAGTGAAATTGGCTCAAATTTTAACCCCGTTTTGTCCAAGAATTAAGGGGTCGATACAGATTCCAATATTTTGCTTGTTTTTTCAAATAATTGATCCACCATTGCCATTTAAATTAAAAAATAACTCTCCAATTTCGAGATAATAATCCCAATGGAGAGCGGAAATTTGGATTATATTGAAACAGTGGTATTAGCTACCTATTAAGCCAATTTTTAAACTCATGAACTCTTTCTCTACTCACTATTTGGGAATCTAGATTCTGGTTAATGGTGCGCAATAATAGTCGGCTATTCGGATAAGTATTTATTTTTTGTATAGCTTGAATGTGAACTATTACTTTACGATTGATTCTAAAGAAATCTTTTGTTGGTAATATTTTTGATAACTCATCTAAAGTATAATCAATAATAAATTTTTTCATATTCATATTCACTAAAAAAGTTGTACTATCTCTTGATTCAAAATGATGTATATCACTCACAGCAATACTATCTATTATTCGTCCGGATCTAACAATAAACCTAGATTTGTAATGATTATTAAATTGTAAATAATTAACTGCCACATAGTGCTGATGATATTTTTTATATTTTTCAAGAGAGGCGCAAACATCATTAAAGGAAATCGGTTTTAAGAGGTAATCAATACTAAATTGTTTAAATGCATCAAGTGCATATCGATCGAATGCAGTAGTAAAAATTATTGGAGTTTCTATTTTAATCTGATCAAAAATCTTGAAGCAGTTGCCATCGGCCAAATGAATATCCATAAATATTAAATCACAGGCAAGATCTGTATTTAATGTTCGTATACAATCTCTCACAGATTCTAGATACTTGACTATTTCAATACTTTTATCTGCCATCTGAAGCATACCTGCTAAATGTTCTGCAGATAATTTCTCATCCTCGATAATTATAATTTTCATTGCTATTTGAGAATCAATGGTAAAATTACTTTAAATGTATTTTCATCTCTCGAGAATTGAACTTTTTCAGTTGTAATATAACTATATCTGCTTTGAATATTCAATAAACCTAATTTCGAAGATTCTTTATCTTCTATTCTTGATTGAATGTTGTTTTCAATCAATAGACAATTATCACTACTATATATATTTACTTTAAGTGGTCTTTGTTGAGAAGCTTCGTTGTGCTGTATCGCATTTTCAACTAGAATCTGTAAACTCATTGGCAAAATATAATATTTTAATAAGTTATCTTCTATTTTGATGCTGCAACTAAATGAATTATCAAATCGAATTTTTAAAAGATATACATAGTGGTTGATAAACTCAATTTCCTCTTTTAATAAAATAATTTCTTTATTATTACTTTCTATAACGTAGCGATAAACCTTAGCCAACTCACTTATGAATGATACCGCCTTATTCTGATTTTGATATACTAAAGATGATAATACGCTCAAATTGTTAAAAAGAAAATGGGGATTCAGTTGATTTTTAAGGACATGTAACTGGGCTTCTGTTCTTTCAGTTTTATACCGCTCAGCATCTATAATACTTTGTTTCCAAGCTCTAAAGAAATGTACACTTATGTCAGTAAGAAAAATAATAAATGCCAAGAGTAAGGCTGGTAAAAATATTGGGTCATGTGGAGGTGGACGACGCTGAAATAAAGTTTCCTTTGTTTGTACAATTTCTGCAGCCAATAAAAGTATTTTTAGGGTTAATGCTGTATATATTGGAGTAACAATGAGTTGTATTGTTAAGCGAGTTTTTGGCTTTGATAGCCAGGGGTATTTTATGTTTAGCCAATGATCGATTCGGATATTACCCTCCCATAAAATGCAAGAAATGATTGAGCCCAAAATTAATTTTAGTAAAAGATCGTTAGTTTTCTGATGCTCCCTATTAAATAATTCTACTAATAGAACAAATATGATTCCTAATAGAATCATGTATATAAATCTGTATTTGTTTTTTAGCATACTACTACAAATTGAAGTAATACATATACTCTCAACATATATTAGATTTTTATTAAATTGTTTAATCCATCTCTTTTTTCAAAGTTATTATATCACTAATTAAATGATGCATCTCTAACGTTAAAGTTCCATTATAGATGCCCCGAATACGTTTCTTCTTGTCAACTAATATAAAATGCTCTGTATGCAGAAATTCAGAGCTACTTTTACTGAATCCAATATCTTCCTCCGCAAAGTATGATTTCCTCGCCAGCGTATAGATTGAGGTTTTGTCCCCTGTCAAGAAATGCCAATTTAGGTTTTTGACGTTATATTTTTCTTTGTATTGATTTAGAATGTGTGGTTGATCAATCCAAGGAGTTACGGAGAATGATAGCAAGACTATTTCATTATCTTTACCTAAGCTATCACTTACAATTTTCATATTACGAGTCATTACTGGACAAATCGCTCCACAACTTGTAAAAATGAAGTTAGCAATATGAATTTTATTTTCAATTTCTTTTTGCGTAATAAAAATACTATCTTGATTCAAGAATGAAAAATTACTAATTGAATGTGTTATAAGTCGATCAACTTCTGAAGATTCTTTTAAAAATATGGGTGTAAAATCCGGACCATTATAATAAGGTAATTTACCTTGCATATTTGATTTATCTTTACATCCAATTAAAAGAATACTACTTATTATTATAAAAAAAGTCTGATACATTTTTACATTTTTTTGTTCCCAGCAAACCATACCGCTTTCCATTAATTATGACATAATTCGCCCGTAGTTTTCCATTTTCATACCACATTTTTTGACTCCCCTCTTCTTGTCCATTTGAATAATGAGCCAGATGATATAATTGACCTCGATTCGTCCATTGGCTCATCTCACCATCATAAGTATCATTTTTCGCGTTATACTCAAACCGTTTATAGCCATTTTTCCAAAAAGTAACTTGAATGCCATTTTTTTTTCCGTTCTTGTAAACGCGATACTCCATTAATTGTTTATTGGAATACCATTTTTTGAAAATGCCATCATATATTCCATTCTTAAAGAATTGAATTTGAAGCGTATCATTTTTATTTGGCATTAACTGGTACAGGCAACCATTGAATCTTTGATTTTTAAAATAGACTATTTCGTTGTGTATAACTATTTCTTTTGATGAACTTAGTATATATAAATTCGATAAGTCCCTTTTTTCAGCACTGCAAGAAAGTAGGGTGAGAAAGATGTAGCCAAAATACTTCATTTAATAACTTATTGTTCCTGGAGTACCATAAAAACCGCTACCATTTAAATAGGGGGCTTCGCTAGTAAAATGGTAATGATAAATGCCGTTGGGAAAATCTGCTGTTGCATGAATATGGCCATGGAAAGCATCTAGATTACTATTATTTACGATAGTGCCGTTTTCCTCCATTGGACCATAAACAGGGAACCCATCTAACAAAAAGCCCATTAATCCGTATTTTGTTGATTTCATAGTTGTTAAAAAGATTGGTTCAACATGGTAATGGTACATACCGATTTCCGTTGGATGCCCATAATATTTATCAAATGATTCAATTTCTGCTTCATTTTTTAGGGGCTGACCTGTTGGTCCAGCATATTGATTAAAGAATGGTACACCATTTAATGCAATTCCAATGGGCCCAAGTGGTGTTGCCGCATGCAAATTATTTAGTGCTGGTTTTAAAGGAATTTTGAATATGCTGGAATAACCGATAATTGTATTTGGATTTCTTCTAAATTGAATTCCTCCAAATGTTATGCCACTAAATGGCTCATATAAAGAATCTCCTGGAATATAGTAAACACTTTTATGATCAGGTAAGCATTTTGTTTTTATATAAATCCATGTCCCATCATTAGTAATGCTTTCAGCACCATAGATTTTTTTATACACATCTGGAACTTCAAGTGATATGGGATTTATATTATCATTTTTTTTACAACTTGAAATACCAATAAGAGTCAGTACAAAGAAAATAAATTTTGTAACAGCTAATTTTTTCATAACACTTAATTTATTTGGTGATTAAATATTTAGTATTTTCTGTTTTACAGATATTTTTGATTTCTAACAAGCATACTTAATCTCAAAATTATTATCATTTCTTAGTTGGAGTTCTTCGAAAAATGTTGAGTTGTTGTTTTAATTGGCTGAACTGTATAGATCAAGGTTTGTTCAATTATATTCAATATCTAATATTTTACTAAAAGGGATTGAAACAGTAAATACAGTAAGAAAAGAATGCACTGTACATAATTAAATATCATAGTTGTCCGACTAAAGTCGGGGTTAAATAGCCTATAACCTATTACAGCAAGGGATTACAGATCAAAAAATCAGTAGTTTCATAATCGGGGGTAGCACCCTCTTTCTTTTTTTGGCGAATAAGCCAGCGGTGGGCCATGCATTTTTCTCCATGCTTTGTAAATGTCTTTGATAAATTCCATCAACCCCACATAGTTCATCAAATGCAATGGATTGTTCTCCTCCGAAAAGTCTCTCCGACGCAGCAATTCTCCTTATGCGCAAGCGGTAAGGGAGAGGATTGAATTACCTCTTATTTCCCAATTGTTCCTCATACCTTTTTTTCTGCACCGAAATCAAAAACTGGTGCAAGGCCTTTACCTCCTCTTTTTTCAACACATCTGAGAAGCCTGACATACCATAATAACTCAACTTACCCTTCAATACAATTTCCTCAAAAGTTTCATGTATTACAGGCGCCATATTACTTAAGTCAGGTAATTCACTTTTGTGACTTTTGCCGAAACTGCTATGACAGGCACCGCAATAACCCGAATATATCTGTCCCCCCTTCTCTATCTGCGCTGTTTCTAGTGCTATGGTCGGAGGGGCAAATACTTCACTTGCCGGTTCTCTCACAGGTGGTAAGGGAACTTCTTTCCCTCCAAGTTTAAATGCAAGTATTCTTCCCTCATTTTTATACTTCGCCACAGCATCCTGCTCACCGGGAAAAAACAATACTGCTCCTCCATAACCCGCCATCACTGCAACATATTGCTCACCATTGATCTGATAACTCATCGGGGCTGCCTGAATACCAGTGCCCGTATAAATTTTCTTCAACAACTTCCCGGTCTTCGCATGCACTACCAACAAATAACCTGTTGAGGAACCCTGAAATATAAGATCACCATCTGTTGAAAGTATCCCTCCATTTTGAGTACCCGGAAAAGGCAATCGCCAAATCTCTTTTTGTTGTACCGGATCCCATGCTTTCAGTACCTCATATTCTGGTTCAGGCCAACCCTTGCCAAAATGGGCATAGACGGGCGGGAGAGGAGTAGATATTTGTCGGGCATACATGTTATCTCTGCCCGGTCGAAACTGATAATTCTTTTCGTTTTCATATACAAAAGGCATGTCTATGGTCGGTATATAGACTAGACCATGCCCCGGATGAAAACTCATCGCAGGCCATGAATGACCACCCGCAGGCCCGGGAAAAATATACTTAGCACTGTCCTTGTACCAGGAATTTTTTTTATTAATGGCCGGTCGTCCGGTTGCTATATCAACTGAGTCAGCCCAATTGACCGGAACAAAAGGTTTTGCTGAAATCAATTCACCATTTGTTCTGTCTAATACATAAAAGAATCCATTCTTTGGTGCTTGCATCAATACCTTGCGGACTTTTCCTTTGATGGGTAGATCGGCTAAGATGATATTCATGGTAGCAGTAAAATCCCACATCTCTCCGGGTGTGGTCTGATAATGCCATTGTAATTTGCCATTGTCCGGATTGATGGCAAGAATAGATGCCAGGTATAAATTATCTCCCCCTGATGGACTTCGATACCAAATAGGATAGGGGGTCGCATTGCCGGTTCCGACATACAATAGGTTCAATTCCGGATCATACGCCATCTGTCCCCAAACTGTTCCACCACCTCCTGCCTTCCAGTCACTTTTCGGATCCCAAGTTTTTGCAGCTACTTCCATTTCTGCATGTTCCGTTTTTTTAGCGGGGTCACCGGGCACAGTATAAAATCGCCATGCATATTTTCCGGTTGTTGCGTCATAGGCAGTTATATAACCGCGCACCCCGAACTCGGCTCCTGCATTGCCAACGATTACTTTTCCCCCGGCAATTTGCGGTGCACCGGTAATTGTATAGAATGCATTTCTATCCTCAAGCGTATTCACCTTCCATAGTTCCTTTCCACTGGTTGCATCCAAACATACCAAATAGCCATCCAGGGTTCCGGCATATACCTTTCCTTCCCATACCTGTACACCTCGATTAACCACATCACAACAGGCCTTCCGTGCATAACTACCCTCCACCTGTGGATCATACCGCCATATTTGTTGTCCGGTTTTCGCATCAATTGCCATCACAATACTCCATGCACCTGATGTGTACATGACCCCATCCACTACAATAGGAGTAGCTTCTAACCCCCTGTTCACCTTGCCCCTGCTAGTAAATGTTTTGTACTCCCAAGCGAGACCAATACTATCTGCATTTGTTGCATTGATCTGCTTCAGGGGTGTATGATGCTGTTGTTGAAAATTTCTGCCGAGACTCATCCAGTTTTCCGGCTCTAAGTCTGCCTGTAAGAATCGTTGTTGATGAATATCTCCTGCTGTATGTTTCTTAGTTCGATCACATCCTGCGATGAGAAAAATAATCAATAACCATTTACTTATGTCATTGAGGAAGTACGGATACATAAGATGATGCATTTAGAATCATTAATAATTCGGGAGATAATTTCAGCGGCTCACGGGTTTAAATTACAATTATTTTATCGGTAGCTTCTCTAAAGGTTAAGGTAATTTATCCCCAGATAAAATCAGGGAAGTTGGATTCAAAAAATGTTGCAAATACGTCCTCTCATCTAAATAACTTTGATTTAACCGATAAGCACATTTGTATGGGTTTACAGTAGATACTAGCGGTATTTGAATAATTCTTTCCTGTCTAACCAATTATTAAAGTTTTTCAAGCCGAAATTCATGCTTGCAGCATCTGAAAAAATGGCTCATTCCTTGAAGATGCATGACTGCGATTTGTCCATTTCAAACCGAAGAAAAATATAATTAATATAACTTATGTGATATGTGCCGTAGGTGGAATTTTATAAAATGGTTATTTCTTCAATTAAATTCTTATCTTAGAATTCCTCCAACGTAATAAATAAGGATTGAATTGATACGATAGAATAACCAATATGGGTAGGGAATTTATTGTCTTCTTATTTAGTATTTGTCTCTCAATTAGTACACTAGCTCAAAATAAGTTAGTGTATTCGTTTCCGGCTGATAACGTCAAATTAAGAAATGACCTTTTCAATGCTGCTCAGGAAAAAAACAACACTTTAATTGCCTCCCTTGAAAAAGAAAACAGGGATGAATATAAAGAGGTCTTTTCCGATCGATTTAAGATGATCTGCTCTTTGATGACAAGTCAGCGGGTAGTAACAGAAGCAGTTGCTTACAACTATCTGCAATCCATTTATACCAAAATTGTAGATGGAAATCCGGAATTGAAAAATTTACCAGTACGGATCTTTTTCACCAGAGACTGGTGGCCCAATGCCTCAAGTTTAGGTGAAGGCACAATCGTATTTAATGCAGGACTTTTTGTGCGGCTAAAAAATGAAGCTGAACTTGCCTATGTACTTTGTCACGAATTGGCGCACTTGTACCTTGACCATAGCAATCAATCTATTCGAAAAAATGTTTCTACCCTCAATAGTGAAGAGTTTAAGAGGGAAATCAAGCGGTTGAAGAGGAAGGAGTACGGTGTTAATGCTGAAATGGAGAAGCTTTTAAAGAAATTTGCATTCAATTCTCGTCAACATAGTCGTGAGCATGAGACGGAAGCAGATTTACAGGCAATGAAATTTTTGCGGTCTACTCGGTTTTCTATGTCAGGGGCCATTTCTTGCTTACAGATGTTGGATACTGTTGATGACTCGGCATTTTATGGGAAGCTGGATATTACTCGTCTATTGAGTTTCAAAGAGTATCCATTCAAGGAGAAATGGATTCAAAACGAGTCATCTATCTTTGGTCAGATGAAGGAAGATGCTTCGGGATTATCTCAAAAAGAAAAGGACTCACTAAGAACACACCCGGATTGTTACAAACGTATTGCAGCGATTCGGCCATTGATTTCCGGACAAAAGGGTAACGAGCAATTCTTAGTCGATTCTGTATATTTTTTTCAATTACAAAAAAGGTTTTCTCTTGAAATCATTGAACAACTTTACAGAGAGGAAAATTTTACCCTTTACTTATATTATGCACTAGGATTATTGCAAAGTAAACAAGAGCGCCCATACGCTGTCTACTCTATCGCAAGAGCACTGAATTCTTTGTATTATGCTCAGTTGAATCATCGTATCGGATTGGTCACCGATAAGGAAAGTAGAACTCAATCCTCAGATTATAACCTTATATGCAGGATGGTGGACAGATTGCGGTTACATGAGTTGGCTGAATTTAATTATCATGTATGTAAGAATTTTCAGTCAGAGATGACCGATTTTACTGAATTTCAAAAAGAGTTTCACCAATCACAAAAAAATTATCAATCATCGTCTCATTAAAAAAATCGTATGAAACATTTCAACATTCTATTTTTTCTGCTAACTGTACTTTCTCTTTCATTAGACGCACAAAAAACGACTATCAATAATATGCAGAAATCTGCTTTGCGTACCTCTGATGTAATTAAGCAGGGTTCAGAGGTGAAAGGCTATTATTTCTTTTATGTGAGTGATAAAATTGATAGAAAAACCAATCAATACACCTTGAGAATAATGGATAATAATTTGAATCTGTTAAAAGAAATAACTTTTGCAGATTCAAAGGGAGTAACTGTTCTTGAAGCTTCATTCAATGGTACTGACCTCCTTTTCCTTTTTTACAATGAGGATGAGAGAACCTTAGAATACCAGATGTATGGTCCAGATGGAAAGAAAAAGCCCTTCTTTTATTCCCGTAGTTTGTCCAAAAGAGAAAACATATATTTGGAAATATTTTATAATCATTTTAAAGAAGAGGAGAACGCGAATAAGGGAATTTTTCCGGTTGATGAGAAAGGCTTTCTGTCTAATATGCCTAGTTTTGATGACGGACATTACTCGTTTCAATTGGACTATTTTAGCAGTGAAAAGAAGAAGCAATGGTCTTTTACGCCCTTTGATGATGTCAAAAGAGTTGTTGCCGATTATTTAGGTTATCACAATGGTATTGTTTATCTCTCAACTTTGAAATATAGAACTGCATTTTCAGGTAATCCAGAATCTACAATCATTGGATTGGATCTGGAAACCGGGAAAATGCTTTTTGAAAAGCCCACGTCTGCTAAGTATAGATTTTTGCCTTCTTCCATCTCTGTATTAAATGGACAGGTTTACTTTTACGGTGAGTATTATAATCTGGATGATAATATCCTTAAAGACCACTCCTTGGGACTTGCAATTTGGGCATTGGATGCAAAGGGTAAAATGGTTACTGAAAAGTACAATTCGTGGGCAAGTGATCTTTCCAAATACCTGAATATATCTGCAAAAGGTAAAATAGAAGATTTTGGATATCTTTTTCTTCATAATATGTTACAGGCATCCGATGGAAATATTTATGCAATAGGGGAGGGCTATAAAAAAGTAGCCAGCGGTTTAGGAATTGCAATGACAATGATTGGGGGGAGAGCCAATTTGCTTAAATTTCAAATAACCGATTTGGCAGTAATTCAATTCGATAAGGATTTCAATCTGAAAGGAGTAAAGATTTATCCCAAAGATGCAAACAATATTGAGTTGCCAGCTGGTTATGAATTCAATAGTATAACATTACTTGGTAAATACATAAAAAATACTGTCGGCGGATTTGATTATCGCTATACTCAATCTAATAAAGATTTTTCATCTTTTTCTATCTGTTACAGTGATTATGAACGATCAAGCGATTACAAGGGTAGTACCTTTAAGTCCATCTCCTTTAATAATGGAAAATTCACTGAAGATAGAATCGCAACACAGTCTGAGGCTTCAAAAAGTTGGGTACTACCCGGTAAATTGGGCCAGGTTTTACTCTTGGATTATTATAAGAAAGACAAAAAGTTAGATGCACATTTTGAAAAATTAAACTAATTCAATAAGAATATCCGGTGATTCTCCATAGGTGATGCTTGTATTGCGCATCCAATGCGCCTATCGATGGAGAGTCCCGGATATGTTAACTTTCTCGATTAGAGACCACTTTTGTGATAAGCATTTAATAAATCTTGAATCGAACGAGCCGTATTTTATTTTAGAAAATCACGTTCTACAATTGATGCAAATAACTCACTTTTAAAATCACATGGTCATCCGTCTGTCTTTTTTGTGTTGGTAACTGAAATGCCCTTGAATTATACACTAAATAGATGAAGGAAAGAGGTTGGTATTCCCAGGACAAGCGGATGTTGTAATTGGCTTGCTCATTGATTGAATTTTTCTGATAAAACGCAATCAATTGTACCCTCGGATTCAATGCGAATCTGCCTGAAATACTCCACAAATCTGCCTTCTTGGTTTCACTGGAATCCCCTACCTCCTGAAAATAATTTCTGTTGATGTTTCCTGATATAGAAAGATGAGGCGAGGGTGAAAACCGTAAAGTAAGATTACTTGAATTCAGCCTGCCATTAAAATAAGTTCCGAACTGTATGTTTCCATTCAACCCCAATACCCTGGATGGATCGGTGCTCATATAGATCTGATGTTGTACGTAGTTGTATGCGCCTTGTCCAATTTTAATTCCCAATGGTGCAAATGTTTCGGTCAATCGCTGGAAAGTGGGATTAATCAGATATCCAATGAAACCACCCCGCTGGAAATTGATCCATATTGGGTTGATATTGATCTGTCGCTCGATGAGTTGTCCGGTGGACGCCTGGTGATAAAACTCAGTGAGGATACCCGGTTCAAAAGCCCGTATCCATTTACGCATGGGAAGTTGGTTGCCCCTGTAATACCAAAAGATGCCGGGTGTGGTCCCTATCACATCAGATCGCGAAACAAAACCCATTCCCGGATCAAAATCCTTGGTTACAAAAGTTTGGGTCCACCAGATCTTCCACTGGTTATTGGTGTACACATACTGGGCAGATCCTGCCATACCTGATTTTCCACCTTTGCTATTCGATGAACCCACCAGCATGGTACTAATGGAATGTGATTCACTCAATCGAAAAAATCCATCCACCGCCCCGAGCCAATTGGTGTTATTCGCATTATTTTTAACCGTCATCAATCCGCCAATACGTCCTTGTCTTCCGAGATTTTCCTGAAACCTGCCAACAAAAAAATTGGTAGCGGGCGTGGAGGCATTCTCTCTTTGTCGCATAGCCATGGCACCGAAATTTCTTTTTGCAGAGCGATGCACAAAACGACCCCCTGCATCCAGTGGTATGGGATTGCCATTGTCATCTAATCCTATGCGGCGGCTAAAAAATGGCTGAATGCGCATAGACCCTCCGGATAGATCTTCTGCAGGACCTACGGCCGGACTGAACAAGGATGCGTTTTCCAAAAAAAATTGTCTTCTTTCCGGAAAGAAAACTGAAAACCGGGTGACGTTGTTGACTTGTCTGTCAACATCCGCCTGTGCAAAATCTGTATTGAATGTTAAATCAAGAATGTTATTGGGATTGATGGCCCATTTGATTTCTCCACCTGTGACCAATTTATTCTGTTCAGGAATAACCGAAGAGGGGAAATTTTTATACCTGTCATAGGAACCAAGCACATAGGGTTGGAGTCGAATATTAGGTCGGGGTGGGGGTGGCTCCAATCCCTGCAGCAGACCGGCATAATCCATCCTGGTAAATTTGAAAGAGCGCGGAAACGGAGAAAACGCTGTTGTTTCATTGCTCAGTCGTCTGTTGCGAATAATATTAAGACCCCAGGATTGCACACTATCTCCTGTTTTTGGATACCGTAAGGTTTGCCAGGGAATAGCAATCTCTGCCATCCAGCCACTGTCACCCCGGTGCGTGCGCACCCGCCAAAGTGCATCCCAATCCAGGTCGGTGAAGAAATCATCAAAAACCAACTGATCACGCTGTACCCCATAAGCATTGCTAAAGAAGGCCATTGCGTTGCGCTGATCATTGAAGCCGTCGAATGAAATGCCGATGTAGTCATGACTACGGGTGCTAAAGTCCCTGCTGAAGTCTGTTGCTCTGATGGCCTTTTTCCCCAAAGAATCAAAAGCCATAATCCCTACATACAGATACTGGCGGTTGAACAATATCCTGGTTTGTGTCGCATGTTCCGGCTGTAATCCCTGCATGGGTTCTATCTGAATGAAACCAGGCGATAAAGGGGCCAGACGCCATTCGGATTCATCGAGGTGACCATCTATTTTGAGTGATCTATCGATTTTTTTCGCTTGTATCTTTCGCCGAATCGAATCCGGTTTGAAAACCGATGCATCCTGTGCCAGACAGGGGATGCCCAACAGCAATAGAATTAAAACACGAAAAAGCATATAGGAAGGTAGTGAAAAAAAGAACAATCAATGGGGTATCTCAGAAATCATCTTTGAACGAAAAGAGAATTATTTTTTTACCACAACAGAATGTAAAGTTGTCAAAAACATTTTAGCTCGAAATACGTGTGTCATGGATAATTTTATCCATAGATATCGGCCTTGGTATTTTGTATAACCCGACGACTGAACCGAAATATCAGCTATTGTTTTCCTAAAAACCAAGAGATATGTGTACAATTTGAACACACAAAACAAGTGGCAGATTTATTGGCCCAGTCAAAATTAAAAAATGTTGCTATTGCAGTATTCAATAAAGCTTGGCGCGTGAAAAAATGGTCATTGCTGCAAACGGGACAAATTAGTTGTTTACCTAATACCTGAACTTTATGTGGTTGCCTGTTTTTTGAATTTGCCATTTTTACTCTTTTAATTTGTTGTAGATGAAGATAAAAGTAACCAAATATTAATGATCTGATCAATTATCCTTATCAATTTCCCTTGGGTGTAAACATTTCTCTATACCCTTTGATCTGTGTATCTTTATGCTATCATTTTTTTTCAAACTATAAGCTATGAAGCAACTCATTACACTGTCTGTTTTTTGCTTGGCAGTCCTTAGTGCTGGTGCACAAAAGATTAAAGTACCCTATGAGCAATTTACTTTGCCCAATGGGTTGAATGTAATTCTGCACCAGGATAAAACCATTCCGCGCATCAGCGTGAACGTTTGGTATTTCGTTGGTTCCGGAAATGAAAAGCCCGGCCGCACCGGGTTCGCACATCTATTTGAGCACATTCTTTTCGAAGGCTCTAAAAATGTTCCCGAAGGAAAGTTTGATGAATGGCTGGAAGCTGCAGGAGCCAATAACAATGGTTCGACCACCGAAGACCGGACCAACTATTATGAAGATCTTCCCTCCAATGCCTTAGACCTTGCTCTGTTCCTGGAATCAGATCGCATGGGTTTTCTACTTGCCTCTCTTACTGATTCCACCGTCGATGGTCAACGTGATGTCGTAAAAAATGAGCGTCGTCAATCGTATGAAAACCGACCCTATGGTAAAGCCAACCTTGAATTACCAGCCCTCCTTTATCCTGCCAACCACCCTTATTCCTGGCCGGTGATCGGATCAATGTCAGACCTTACAGCTGCCAGTAGACAAGATGTAGCAGATTTTTTCACCCAATACTATACGCCCGGGAATGCTTCACTCTGCATTGCGGGAGACATCGATTTGGCGCAGGCCAGAAAGGCAATTGAAAAATGGTTCAGTGATGTACCTGCCGGAAAGCCCGTGGTTCCTCCATCACCTGTTACTGCTGTGCTCAAAGAAGAGAAAAGGGTAGTGATGGAAGACAAAGTGCAATTGCCCCGCTTACAAATGATTTGGTTATCACCCGCTAATTTTCATCCCGGCAGCGCTGAAATGGATTTATTATCTTCCATACTGGGGGGAGGAAAAAATTCACGTTTGTACAAGCGGCTGGTCTACGACTTACAAATTGCTCAAAATGTTTCCTGTTTTCAAAATTCCAGTAAATTTTCCGGAGAATTTTATATTGCCGTAACTGCCAGACCGGGCATCGGCCTAAGTCAGTTGGAAAAAGTAGTACAGGAAGAAATTGATCGCATCAAAAATGAAAATCCATCCGACAGAGAACTCACCCGGGTGGTGAACCAAAGCGAATCCAGATTTCTTACACAAATTGAGCGGTCCGGCGGTTTTAGCGGAAAGGCCAACCAATTGAACGAATATTTTTTCTATACCGGTAATCCAGATTATTTCAATGAAGACTTGCAACGTTTTAAATCGGTTGATCCTGCCGATATTTCCGCGGCAGCAAGAAAATACCTTCGTTCGGATGCACGCATAGTAATGAGCATTGTTCCTGAAGGGAAAAAAGATTTAGCAGCAACCAAAAACTAAAGTCATGAAAAAATTATTGATATCCCTTTTGTTTTTAGGCGTCATTACCTCTGTGCATGCTCAGAGCCCCGACCGCAGTGGCCCCCCTGCGCTGGGACAGGTCAAAAATCTTGAGTTACCTGCACCGGTTCGGTTTACTTTATCGAACGGTCTAAAAGTTGTGTTGATGGAAAAACACAACGTGCCCATGGTGCAGGTCAATTTATTAATTCAAACAGGCAATTACGATGACCCTGTAGGAAAAGAAGGACTTGCTTCTTTTGCCATGGATGCCCTGGATGAAGGTGCCGGAAGTTACACTGCATTGCAATTGGCTGACGAAATCGAATTCCTGGGAGCACAAATCGGTAGCGGTAGTCGCCCCTTTTCCTCCGAAGTTAATTGTACTGCCCCTGTATCACGTTTACAACAAGCGCTATCGCTGATGAGCACCATTGTATTGAAACCTACGTTTGATGCAAAGGAAATAGAGCGGTTAAAAAAATTACGTTTGAACGGTCTCCTCCAGAGCTATGATGAACCCAATGCGATTGCACAGCGCGCATTCAATCAACTCATGTTTACAGATGCAAGTCCCTATGGGCGTTTTGCGAATGATCGTTCCATACGTTCTTATGCTCGGGAAGATCTGATGGCTTTTCACAAAACTCATTTTATATCGGGTAACTCAACTTTAGTGATTGCAGGTGATGTAACGAAACAGACTATACAGCCCTTGCTCGAAAAATATTTTGCTGCCTATCCCAAAGGAAATGCTCCTGCTAAAAACAGGCCGGTTCCTGCACAGATAAAAGGAAGGCAAATTTACATTATTGATAAACCGGGGGCCGCTCAATCAGTTATCTCCATTGGCAGACTTGGACCGGCCAGGAATGATCCTGCCTACTATGCTGTCAATGTATTGAATACCATTTTGGGTGGATCGTTTACATCCCGCCTCAACTCCAATCTTCGAGAGCAGCATGGATATGCATATGGTGCCAGCTCTAGTTTCAGCTTTTGGAATATGCCGAGTCCTTTTGTTGCCTCTTCCTCTGTTCAAACAGATGTCACCGGACCCGCTCTGGGCGAGTTTTTTGTTGAATTCAATAAAATACGTCAACCGATTCCCGCAGATGAATTGACAAGAGGGAAAAACTACAATGCTTTGGGGTATGCTCGGCTTTTTGAAACCAACAGCGATCTTGCCGGTACACTCAGTGCACAGATTTTATTCCAATTACCTGATGGCTATTACAATGGTTATGTTGGGAAAGTATTGGCAGTTACAGGGGATGAAGTAAAAGCTGCAGCGAATCAGTTCATTGTTCCAGATAATTTGTTGGTAGTAATTGTGGGTGATCGTGCAAAAATTGAAGCTGGTATTCGTCAACTCAATCTTGGAACCATATCCTTATTGAGTATTGAAGATGTTTTAGGAAAGAAGCCGGTATTATAAAGTCACAATTAAAAAAGAAAGCAGCGACCTATGATTAGATCGCTGCTTTTTTATTGTCAGTACTAGCATTCTATGAATGCCTCTGATTATTGTCCTTGACCCAGTGAATAACCTGCTTTGCCATCAAAATTATACAGGTTCTCTGTTTTGATTACTTCTACTTTTTGTTGTAATGCATTGGTCAAAAGCTGTACGATTGTTTCGCTGGTTATCTGGTTGCCCTGTGTGGGTTTGAAACGACAACGCCAGTGATCGGTACAGAATGTTTCTTGAAAGCCCTGTGGCCAAACTTTGATACCTCTGTTGGTGATCATCGTTAACTCAGTACCACCTGTTGCAACTTTCTTCACCGTTTCTGCCAATTCATCCGGATTTAACCCACTCCAGTGTACGAAAAGGTCAACGCCTACCAGTTCTTTGTTGGCCCTGGCTTTGCGCTGGTACTTCGGTAAATGCATTGGCTTGTTTTCTGCATACGAAACAGCCTGCAATACCACCGGTTTTTGTCCGAGGTTGGCTATCACTGCTTTTGCAAAATCGGAAGTACTTACTTTCTGCTTGCTCGTTCCTTCTTTGAAAATGTCATAAGTGTGAATGCCATCCTCCAAAGTTTTCAACCAGGCATTCTGAATTTTTTCTGCCACCGGTGTTTGTCCAATATGGTTGAGCATCATGATAGCTCCCTGCAGCAAACCCGAAGGGTTGGCCACATTTTGACCGGCTCTTCTGGGTGCAGAACCATGAATGGCTTCAAACATGGCGCACTCTTCACCAATGTTGGCCGAACCTGCGAGTCCAACAGAGCCTGCAATCTGTGCAGCTACATCACTCAAAACGTCTCCATAGAGGTTGGGCATTACAATTACATCAAATGCCTCAGGGGTATCCGCGAGTTTGGCGGCACCTATATCTATGATCCAATGTTCATTGATGATGTCAGGATATTCTTTCGCAATTTCATCAAACACCTGGTGGAATAAACCGTCGGACTGCTTCATGATGTTGTCTTTGGTGAAGCAGGTTACTTTCTTGCGGTTTTGCTGCTTGGCATATTCGAATGCATAGCGAACAATTTTCTCGCATCCGGGGCGGCTGATCAATTTCAGGCACTGCACCACTTCGTCTGTCTGTTGGTGTTCGATCCCTGCATACAAGTCTTCCTCATTCTCACGAATAATCACCACATCCATCACCGGATGTTTGGTGCTGACAAATGGATGTAAACTTCTACAAGGACGTACATTTGAATAAAGACCCAGAAATTTTCGGGTAGTTACATTCAGGCTTTTATAGCCACCTCCCTGCGGGGTTGTAATAGGGGCCTTCAGGAAAACTTTGTTTCTCCGTATAATATCCCAGGAATCATTGGAGATGCCAGATGTATTACCCGCGAGGTACACTTTTTCACCTACTTCAATTTCTTCTATTTCAATTTGCGCACCTGCAGCAAGCAGGATGTCTAATGTGGCCTGCATGATTTCAGGACCAATACCATCACCATTGGCTACCGTAATTTTTACTTTACTCATTGAATTTGATTTTGGCAAAATTGCAGTAAAAAAGGGGGGCTGTCTATTTATAATCTAAATAGGAAATATAAATATTGATTATGATTTGTATAACAATATTTATAGATATAGCATTTTTACAAAGGTGATTTGAACTGAGTCTTACTGCAAAACTACCACTGGTGGACAAATAGTTACTAATTACAATTTTGGAAGTATGTGCCTCACTTGAAATTACTTTATTTTAAACCTTTTCTATATGTGAGAGTCACAATAGGGTATGAAAAAAGATTTATTTATTTCACTGCTGTTCATTCACATGATGTGCATGGGGTGTTCTAAGCAGAATTCTACCTCTCCAACCCCACCAGGCAACAGTTTTCCTTACCCTGAGGGACTCAGCACTCAGACCATTCAAGTCAATAACCTGTCCCGCAAATTCCTGGTATATCGACCTGCCGGACTTACCAAGCCGCTGGCAGTGGTAATGGTTTTGCATGGGGGTGGGGGAGCAGGTTTGGATGTGGCTCAGCCGGGAGCACACCCACTCAGTGTTTTCAGAAATGTAGCAGATACTGCTCGTATACTGGTTGTTTATCCGGAGGGAAGTACCGATAGCCAGGGCAATCCCGGCTGGAATGATTGTCGAAATGATGACCAATCCGGTGCGCAAGGAGATGACCTGAGTTTTTTGCAACAGTTGATGGCCAGACTGTCTCAGGAAATGGGATTAACTGCTAATAATATGTATCTCACAGGAACCAGTAATGGCGCTTTGATGACTTTTTCTTATGCGTTTAATTTTCCTACAACCATTAAAGCAGTTGCAGTGTCAAGCGGTAATCTACCATTGAATCCTGCGCCTGGTGCCTGCAGCAATGGCTCTTCGATTTCATTACCGATTATGCTTACCCATGGTACAGTAGATCCAGCAATGCCTGCAGACGGAGGATGTGTTGCCAATATAGGTGGGGCATGTAACAGAGGCAGAGTTGTTTCCCAATCAGCTACCTTGAATTACTGGCTGCAAAGAAACAACCTCACCAATGTTACGCCGATTGTTACCACTTTCAATGTAAATACGAATGATGCCGGTAATGTAGAGAAGCGAGTTTATACCGGTGCATCCCCACTTGTATACTATGTTCTGAATGATGCCGGTCATGCAGTTCCCAGTCTATCTGTCTTTTCAGCAACAACAACTGCCTCCGGTGCACAAAACCGAGACATAGAATATGCCACCGAGGTATGGAAATTTTTTAGGGGGTTCCAGTAGTTTTCCGGATAACTTTTTCTCATTAGAAGAAGTTAAGTTGAATCTTTTCCGGGAAATAAAAAGAGCAGCCATCCGGCTGCTCTTGTAGTTAAGTGTTCAAAAACTTGCTTTTATTTCTTCAGTTCAAATCTGTCGAGGTTCATGACTTTCGCAAATGCAGCGCCAAAATCCTGGGCGAACTTTTCTTTCATGTCATCGCAGGCATAAACTTCAGCCAATGCACGCAACTCCGAGTTAGATCCGAATACCAAATCAGCACGGGTACCGGTCCATTTGAGCTCGCCAGATTTTCTGTCGCGCCCTTCAAACACATCTTTATGCGGAGTGGTTGGAGTCCAACTAGTACCCAGGTCAAGTAGGTTGACAAAAAAGTCATTGCTCAATACGCCAGAATTTTTTGTGAGAACACCATGATTAGACTGATCGAAGTTGATGTTGATGCTGCGTAAGCCACCGATTAATACGGTCAGCTCAGGAGCAGTCAGGTTCAACAATTGTGCTTTGTCCACCAGCAGGTCTTCTGCAATAGCGCCATAATGTCCGGCTGCATAATTGCGGAAGCCATCTGCCTTGGGTTCCAGAACAGCGAAAGAAGTAACATCAGTTTGTTCCTGAGAAGCATCGGTGCGACCAGGCGTAAATGGAACGCTGATTTTGAACCCACCTAAACGGGCAGCTTCTTCCACACCGGTAACGCCGCCTAATACAATCAGGTCGGCAAGTGAAATTTGTGCACCACCTGCATTAGCTGCATTAAATGTCTGTTGAATTTTTTCGATGGTATCGAGAATAGCAGACAAATGAGCAGGATTGTTGACTGTCCAGAATTTTTGTGGAGCCAGTCGAATGCGTGCACCGTTGGCACCTCCGCGTTTGTCAGAACCACGGAAGGTGGATGCAGAAGCCCAGGCGGTACTTACCAGTTGTGCAACAGTAAGTCCGGAGGCGAGCAACTGCTTCTTGAGGTCAGCGATTTGTTGTTCGTTTACCAGCGGATGGCTAACAGCAGGAACAGGATCTTGCCAAATCAGAACCTCTGCAGGCACTTCGGATCCTACATAACGGCTACGAGGTCCCATATCGCGGTGAGTTAATTTGAACCAGGCACGGGCAAACGCATCCGCAAACTCATTGGGATTTTCGTAGAAACGACGGGATATTTTCTCGTAGGCCGGATCGAAACGGAGCGCCAGGTCAGTTGTGAGCATGAAGGGAGCATGTTTCTTGGAAGGGTCATGCGCATCAGGTACTGTTCCTGCACCGCCGTTGTTCTTGGGTTTCCATTGGTGGGCACCTGCAGGAGACTTCGTCAGTTCCCATTCAAAACCAAAAAGGTTTTCAAAATAATTATTGCTCCACTGGGTAGGGGTGGTTGTCCATGCACCTTCCAGTCCGCTGGTGATGGTATCACCACCTTTTCCGGTTCCGAATGTATTTTTCCATCCGGTACTTTGTTCTTCCAATGTAGCACCTGCCGGTTCTCTCCCTACGTATTTAGAGGGGTCAGCAGCTCCGTGTGTTTTACCAAAAGTATGTCCGCCGGCAATCAGGGCAACCGTTTCTTCATCGTTCATTGCCATGCGTCCGAAAGTTTCGCGAATATCTCTTGCTGAAGCAATTGGATCAGGGTTACCGTTAGGGCCTTCAGGATTCACGTAAATCAATCCCATCTGAACCGCACCGAGAGGATTCTCGAGTTCGCGGTCACCAGTATAACGCTTGTCACCCAGCCATTCGGTTTCCGTTCCCCAATACACATCTTCTGCGGGTTCCCATACATCTTCACGTCCGCCGGCAAATCCGAAAGTTTTGAAGCCCATGGATTCTAATGCACAATTACCTGCGAGGATCATCAGGTCTGCCCAGGATAATTTCTTGCCGTATTTCTGTTTCACCGGCCAAAGCAACAAACGCGCTTTGTCGAGATTGGTATTATCGGGCCAGGAGTTCAGGGGTTCAAAACGTTGCTGACCCGCGCCTCCACCACCACGACCATCTGCAATGCGGTAAGTACCTGCACTGTGCCAGGCCATGCGGATGAAGAAAGGACCATAATGACCGTAGTCAGCCGGCCACCAATCCTGAGAAGTGGTCATCACCTCTTCAATGTCTTTCTTCACAGCAGCCAGGTCCAGCGACGCAAAGGCTTCTGCGTAATTAAAATCTTTGTCCATTGGATTGGACAACTCAGAGTGCTGGCGCAAAATATATGTTTTTAACTGATTGGGCCACCAATCACGGTTGCTGGTGCCTGCACCGGCGCTCTTCTTGACAGTGCCACCGGAGAAGGGACATTTAGCTGCGGAATTATTTTCCATGGTTTGAAATTTTTATTCTTTAAATATTGAAGAACAGATCACGTTCTTATCGGACTGCAAAGTTACTACATCCCACCCCGAAAAAGAAGTAAAATTGCAGATGTGAATATTTTGAGCTTTGCAGAAGCCCGGAAAGACGCTTTTCGCATCATGTACAGGTAACACTAACCAAAATAACTATAGTGTTTATAATTATTTAATTTAATACCCGTATAATTTAAACATCCGGTTCAACTTCTTCTTTGAAAATCCAGCCCTCTACTCTTTTTTGATACAGAGAGCTGATGAGCAGCCAACTGGAAGCGAAAGAAAGTAACATGAGTAAGATGACCACGGGAAGCATTTTGAAAATCAGGTAATGCAGTCCTCCAAAAATAAAAGGAAGTGAACCTAAAAAAAGACTGATGAAAAAGGATTCACCTTTTTGTTTGTCCAGCATATTGCGCGAAAATGGCATGTGCTTGTAGGATATATAAGCGTATAAAAAACAATAGGTAATCACCATCCCGATTGTTAGTAAAAAATTAGGGATGTAAGTCCATCCAATTAGCCAAAATCCTGCAATACCAAGGACAACAAATATGGGTAGTGCAAATTTGCATAGGATTGATTTTATTGTACCGGAAATAATGGCCCCGGGGTATTGTACAGGGGGAATGTGATAGATCCAGGCGGCTTTTTTCTTATCGGAGTATTTTGAGGCACTGATGGCAGTCATGATGAAGAAAAATAAGAAATAGCTTCCGATGATGATCATGATTTCCAGCGTGTTTTTGTCCGGGAAAGAAAACTTCAGTTTTTTTTCACTGAAGCGAAAAATGGTAAATGCAAAAAACATGATGAAGTAACCGAAAGCCGGGTATGCCATCAATTTGAAGTCTCTGTTTCTTGCAGTAAGTAACCAGGTGAACTCAAAAGACATTCTCTCCGCACCACGGCGGGTAAAAAATCGGGAAAGCCGCTGGTGCCATGAACGACCTCGTTGAGTTGTGGTTGCCTTTTTTTTATCCGGGTTTAATTTTTCAACCGGGTCGGGGGAGGAAGTAGCCAGCGCATTTATCTTTTGCAGAAAAACTGGCCCCAGAAAGATAACCATCACTGCCATCATGAACAGGGGAATCAGGAAAGAAAATACTGTTCCCACCCATCGGATAACAGTATGCTCTCCCCCGGGATATAAACTTTCCCAAGCCGCTGCCCACCAATAAGTAGGGATGAATAGTGTTGTAATATCTTCAGGTAATTTCGATTTTTCCATTTCAGCATCCCGTAATACCCTTGGTATGATCTGATAGCCACTATAAATGACAATTGCTATGATTACCTGGAAATAAGTGATGATGTTTTTGAAGAGATTCACGGATGTAAACCTCAGTAAGAGCAAATACAGCAGATTCAAAATGAAAACAGTGAATATAATTGCGAAAGGCAATAATAGCAACATGATCCATACTGAATGCCATCCTTTGATTATGACCATTGCAACAATACCTGGTATGCTGATGGGAATGGAATAATTCAAAATAAAAATTACCATGTGCAATAGCCGCGCCGCAAGGAAAGTCCGGTCATTCACCGGTTTAGGCAAAATGATCTGGTTGTCTTTTGTGTCCAATAAAATATTGGTATAGGACGCAATCAGCAAGGCGGCCAAGATAATGATGAACATGGTAAAGTACAATACCAATCCCAATATCCATTGCACATCATTCACCAACGGGAAGATGAGGATCGCGCCAGTCAGCATCGTGAGAATGAATCCCAGAATAGATGCCCATTTTCCTGAAAGTGGCTTTTTCTTTTTAGCTGACAATCCAATTTCCTCTGGTACTCTGTCATCAATTAATAGTTTTGCAGTAAGAATGGCTTTGAGTTTATCCGGTTGAATGCCTATACTCGAATAAAAACCCTTGGGTAATAATAAAAGACGCAGCAATATCTTTTTCACTCGGTTGGATTAGAAGTTTGGAAAGCTTTTAGAATGTTGGTTGCTGCATCGCTCATCGACTCATCTGAAGTGAGCTGCGAAAAAATCTGCTCCAGACTGGTGTTATTACCCGATTGTTCCCTCAATTCAGTGATAGTGCCCTGAGCGATTACCTTGCCCTGGTTGATAAGGATAATGCGGTCGGAAACTTTTTCTACTACATCCATCATGTGGCTGCAATAAAAAATTGTTTTTCCATCCTTTGCCAATTGTGCTATGAGTTCTTTGATGATCAGTACCGAGTTGGCATCCAATCCACTCAATGGTTCATCCAAAATGATGATCTCGGGATTGTGCAGGATTCCTGAAATAATCAGCACCTTTTGTCGCATGCCCTTACTGAATGTGTCCATGCGCTGGTCTATCTGGGCTTCAAGTCCAATGGCCTGCATCATCACATGAATTCTCTCCTGCGCCAAGCTTTCCTGTAATTCGTACAATTCAGCCATAAGTGTAAGAAACTCCCTTGGGGTAAGCACATCGTACAGTTCTGCTAATTCCGGCACATATCCGATTTTCCGTTTCACTGCCAATACATCTTCCCGCACATTGATACCGGCTACTTCCACTTCGCCTTCAAAATCACTGATCAGGCCGCATAAAATTTTAACTGTCGTGCTTTTGCCGGCACCGTTTGGGCCAATGTAGCCAATGACTTGTCCGGGTAAGATGGACAAATCTATTCCTCCCAGCACCTGTTTGGTGCCGTAAGACTTACTCACTTGTCGTAACGAAATGATGGGTTCCATAGTACGAAGGTAAAACTGAAGTGAAAGCGATACTTACTATTATTTCAATGGTTGATAAGTTTTTTCATATTGGTTCAATTCCTGTTCCAACTGTTGCAAAACTTTTTTCTGTTGATCAGTAGGCGCAAAATCTGCTCCCATAGCCAACGCTTCTTTTGATAAGCCAAGTAAATGTTCCAGCAGTTGACTGGGATTTCGAAAGCTATCCCATCGGGCACCGGTTTGGTGAACATCTATCAATTTTGATTCGAGTTGATACAGCATTTCTTCTCGCGCCTTTGCCGGCGGAGTATTTTGTTGCAGCAGATAGGCGCGCTGAATTTCGATGTTCTCAATCATGTGTATAGTTCTTTTGATGGTTGCCATCAACTTCTTGCCCCATTGGTATTGTTCCAGCATATCTGATTGCTTTCCCCGAGATCCCGGATCGGCCTGAAAATTTAGTTTTTCTGAAAAAACTTCTTCATCGGCTTTCAATACCAGCCGATAGTTTCCGGGTGGAAGTCTGAGACCCGATAAGCCGGGAGCCATATCGAGATCATTGATATAAGGATATCTGTTCCCATCTGAATTGAGCTGCACAAATTCTTTCCCCCTTGGTTTCGTTTTTAATACAGGGGGTTGGATGTCATCATGTGCTACACTAAACCATACCCGGTTAAATCCAGGTTGATTCGTTCCATTCCAACTTTTTATGGTATCACCCTTTTCCGTCAGCAAAAAAAGTTGCGGGATTTTTTTGCAAGTATCTTTGAGGAAATACTGTGTGAGCGCTTCGTCAGTTGGATTTTCTCCTTGCTTTCTTCCATCATCAGAAATATGAATTCCATTCTGTCGGTGAAACCTATAGGTTGATCGAAGTGGAAGAAGGGTATTGGTCGGACGTATCTGCGACTTGCTCCAGGCACGGAAAGCGGTGATATCATCTAATATATAGATGCCTCTTCCATAGGTTGCCACCACCAGATCCCTGAAATGTGGCTGAATATCGATGTGGTAAACCGGGGCGGGAGGAAGATTCCTTTTAAGTTGGATCCAGTTGTTACCATCGTTCCCACTTACAAATAGTCCGTTATCCGTTCCTGCAAACAGCAGCCCTTTTTGTCCCGGGTCTTCCTGAATAAAATGAACGAAACTGTTGTTGTGCCTGGGGAGATCACCCGTAATCTTTTGCCATGTTTTTCCAAAATCTGTGGTTTTGAAAATGTAAGGATCATAATTTCCTTCAAATTGAAAGTGAATACTCACATAGGCAGTTCCCGCATCAAATGCGGAGGCACAAATATTGCTGATGGTTCCGTAAGGTGCTAATTGGGGAATGTTTTTACTTACCAATACCCAGTTTTTGCCATCATCTTTTGTTACATAAATCTGTCCGTCATTGCTGCCTGTCCACAACACCCCTTGTTGAACAGGCGATTCTTCCAGTGCATACAATGTGCACCCATCGAATGTCATCAGGTTGTCATTGGCAATGCCACCTGAATGTTGTTGACGGCTTTTGTCATTGGTGGTGAGGTCCTTACTAATTGTTGTCCAGGAACGTCCCGCTGTATTGGTTTTGTGCACGAATTGACTTCCTACATACACAACACCTCTTTGGTGCTTGGATAAGACCATCGGAAAATTCCAGTGCCAGCGATAGGGAACATCGGCTGGTGCCCAGCCATAGCCGGTTAGAGGCCATACCCGCACATCATGCGACAATCCTGTTCTCAAATCAGTTACATCCAAACCTCCATCATAGCATCCCGACCAAATGATGTTATGATCGAAGGGATCCGCCTGTGCAAATCCGCTTTCGCAACCTCCCACTTTTTTCCAGTTACCCAATGGAATACTTCCTTCACGGCTAATGGCTGCTGTGTGATACGAATATCCATCTTGTCGATTGCCCATGATGTTATAGGGTATAGCGTTGTCGGTTGCAACATGGTACATCTGTGCGATAGGAAGGTTGATGTTTTTCCAGGTTTTGCCTCCGTTCAAACTCATGTTCATACAACCATCATGTGCTACCAGGATCCTGTTGGCATTGGTAGGGTCGAACCAAATGTCATGGTTGTCACCACCGGGTTCGTAGGTTCCATTGCCATTGAAAGTTTTGCCCCCATCTCTTGATTCCATGATGGTGACGCTGATGGTATAGAGTTTATTTTCATCCTGTGGCGATACCCTTACCCGTGTATAGTAGGGACCTCGCTGCGCGAGGGAATGACTTTGCTTCATCCGTTGCCAGCTATCGCCCCCGTCTGCTGAGCGATAAAGCGCTGGAATTGTATCCTCAAGAAGTGCATAAATGATGCGGGGCAATCCGGCTGCATGGTCAACGGATGTTTTACCCACAGGATGATCTTTTCCTCCGGGTAATCCGTTTCGCAGGGGTTGCCAGGTTTTTCCTCCATCCCTGGTTCGATAAAGTCCGCTTCCGGGTCCGCCACTTTTTAATTGCGATGTGGTCATACTTACCTGCCACATAGCAGCAATCAGTTCATCAGGTCGCTGCGGATTGATAGATAAATCACTACAACCGGTCAGCGAATCAACAAATAAAACACGTGTCCATGTCTTACCTCCATCTGTTGTTTTGTAAACTCCTCTCTCTTGATGCGGAGCATGGGTTCCACCCAAGGCAGCCACATAGACTGTGTTAGTATCTGTTGGATGTATGATCACCCGACTGATGCGCAGGGTCGCGGATAAACCCATGTGCTGCCAGGTTTTTCCTGCATTGGTAGATTTATACACACCATTGCCATTGGGATGTGCCGGCCGAATAATGAAAGTTTCACCCGTTCCTGCCCAAACATGGCGGGGATTTGATCCTGAAACCGCCAGTGCACCAATTGCGGCATTGTCCATCTCATCAAAAACAGGTTGCCAATGAAACCCACCGTCACTAGTTTTAAAAATTCCTCCTGATGCTGCCCCTACATAAGCTACCTCGGGGTTTCCTGCTTCTCCCGCCACTGCAATGGTTCTGTTTCCATCCGGCCCCAGGTACCGGAAGCGAAAAGATTGAAAAGGGTAGGGGGAGTTGCTCTGTGCTGTTAGTCCGACAACTAAAAAACTACTGCTGATCATTGTCAGAACACCGAATAGATACCATTTTTTCATGGAGAAGAGTTGGCTTGAATAAATTACATTTAAGCATAATGTATAAATATACAATATTTCAAGAATAACCTGCTTATCTCTTTGTCAGGGACAGTCTGCAGGGTTGGTTCAACTGTTTTCCCCATGTGCAAAAACTTAATATTGGACTCTATAATTTTTTTCTACCTTGCCCAAAATGCAATTCGTATGGATGGAGTTGCCCAACTAACTGAGTCTGCTTTGTTGGAACAAATCAGACAAACACGTTCTGAAACAGAACTCGCTCATTTGATTGAGTCAAGCTATCAGCAGCTATCAGATTCGAATCCACCGGACAGGTG
Organism: Chitinophagaceae bacterium; assembly: GCA_020403455.1. Classification (GTDB taxonomy): domain Bacteria; phylum Bacteroidota; class Bacteroidia; order Chitinophagales; family Chitinophagaceae; genus Sediminibacterium. Next base: position 51,908 of record JADBXP010000011.1, on the reverse strand, counting down.
GAATCAGTTTTCTGCATTGGTAGTACAAAAAATCAACGCCATTAACCCTCTCTTCATTGAGGATCCCATTGAGTGGGACATTTTACGTCGGGCGCGGGTATTGATTTACCGACAGTCATTGCAAATGGTTTCCTGATTTTTAATCGTCTTCCTCAGTCTTATTAAAGGGTTGAAAGAATGCCGCCCTGCGGGGTGCTGGTACTATTGCATGTTCACCTTTAACAGCTTTCCAGATAACTTCTGTGAATAATCTATCCGGGGCGCGGTCTTCCTTAGAGAAATCAAGTTTTTCACTGATCCTTTGCCATACATTCTCGACCTTGTTTTTCTCATTGATGTCTACTTGCAATGCGCGGGTGATAAAAGGAGTCAGCGTTGGCGTAGAAGTAAAACAACGCCACATGGGCTCAGCTGCGGCATCGTATTGACTCATCGGTTCTAACCCCAAAATCAATTCAATGGTTCTGAGCATGGAGGAAGTAGTGTACATCGTATGATCGACAAAATTTCTTTTCACGAAGCCACCGGCTACATAAGCAGTGCTGCGATGGGCATCCACATGGTCGGGGCCATCCTGTGCATCGTCTTCCAAAATAAAAACGACAGATTCCTTCCAGATTTTACTCTTGCTGAGATGTTCAATGAACATTCCCACCGCATGGTCATTATCGGCAACATGTGCGAAAGGAGTTGGCTTCCCCTTTCTCAATCCTTCTGTATGGTCATTGATCAATCGCAGGGTACTAAGGCGAGGTACGGCATTGATGGCGAGCAATGAATCGAAATCTCTTTTCCATTGGTTCACGCGTGTGGTATCCCGCACACTTTCATCCCAACTGGTGTAATAGGGACAAAAATGGCCGGCAAGAGCAGGGATATTGGGTTTGTAATCATCTGCAAATTCCCCGTAAGTTCGGTAACTGATGCCTGCACGTTGACAATAATCCCAAATGAATCCTTTTTTGTTGTTGGCAATCGCCCGATTACCCTCAGCATCGTAATTGCCACCCCTTCCACCATAACTGGTTACCCATGTTTTTTCCAGGTAGTCGGTAGCATAGGCACCGAAACTCCAGTTATGACCGTCTGCACTCACTTCACCATCTACATAGAAATTATCCAGCAAAACAAATTCCCGGGCAAGTGCATGCTGGTTAGGGGTAATTTTTTCACCAAACAGGCAAAGACTGGTGTCACCATTTCCCTCCGGCATATCACCCAGCACCTGATCGTAGGTGCGATTTTCTTTTACAATGTAGAATACATATCGAATAGGAGTACTGTCACCGGGCTTTCGGGGGATTGGGTTGCCGGCTTCGCCGGAAGTGATGCGCTCTCTGTTTTTACTGTAAGGACTGTTCCGGTAAACGGCCTTGGTATAGATGTTGATTTGTTCGGGCTGTGGTGTTGGAATAATGCTCAGCGTACCCTTGAACAAACCTCCGATGTACTGTACTTCAGTAGCATGACTGGTATCGCCTTGTTGAAAGGACAAACTGATTTTTTTACTGATGGGTTGTGGTCCATTCGGATTAGCTAAGGAAGTATAGCCCTTGCCATTGCTCACATAGATGTTGTCGCCCGCTGTTCTAACGCAGGTGGGATACCAACCAACGGGAATGAACCCTATAGATTTGCTATTACCGGGTGTTGACACATCGAATACTGCCAGACAGTTATTATCTGCATTGGCTATGTAGAGAGTCTTCTCGTTACTGCTGAGTGCTACACTGTTGGTGGTAGAACCGGTGGGAGAATTCGAAAACAGCGATGCCTCAACAGTTTCAAGTACTTTTCTTTTCTTGATATCGATGATCGACACACTGTTGTCATTGGCGTTGGCCACAAAAAGAAAACGACCATTTTTTGTAAGGCACAAATCATTGGGGTTGCTGCCAACAGAAATTTCTGCAATGAGTTTGTTGAGTTGTGTGCTGTAAACGAGCAGTTGCGCACTGCCCCAGGAACTGATGTAGAGTTCTTTTTTATCCGGTGAAAGTAAACAAGTGTAGTTTTCGGCAGGGAGTTGTAGTCGGCGTAGAATTTTTTTGTTTGTTAAGTCAATAACATAGAGAGAGTTATTTTCTTTCGTCACTGCGTAAAGTAGTTGTCGCTTATCATCCACTTCTATACCGGCAACAGAAATTTTTTCCGGCCAGGAGGGTCCGAGTACAATGCTATCCTTGAATTGTAGTTGTTGTTGCTCTATGCTATAGCGGATAATGCGGTTGTCATTGCCACCCGAAACATACAATAGACGGTCATCAGCACTGAAGCGGAGACCGAGCCAGGCTTTGTCGATTTCAACCGTATGTGCAATTTTCCGGGTCTGTAAATTGATCAGTTGTATGCTTTGCTTGCTTTGTCCGTTATTGGTAACAGCCATCCATTCCTGTTGATGTGAAATAGCCATGTTCAATGGAAGATCACCCAGGGGAAGACTGGTACCCACCGGCGTTAATTGCCAGCCATTCGGAAGAAGAATTCTGTTGGATTCCAATTCCGGCAAAGTTTGGGCTGAAAGGAGTTGTACCTGACTTATAACTAAGAAAATTATTAGATAACGAGATATGCCCATAGAATCAGTTGTGGAGGTTAAGGTAGCAAATGTTTCGAATGATAGTTCTGCAGCAACAATTATTTTATTGTTGTTGTAGGAAGCTACTAATTGAGAAACAAACTTAAATGCCTGCTGTAAGCGGAGTTAAAGAGCTGTCACAGTACTTATTGTTGGCAGCTACACCTTTTTCGACTACCATTCTCACCAGTTGATCGGTACTGTGAGACAGAGAGAGTGCTTCTGTAGGTTTTGTGTTCAGCCATTGACCGAGTTGGTAGTAGAATTGTTGGTTGATTTTTGCAACGACAGCAATCCCTTTTTTCTCCAAAGCCGCAGCATTACAGAGCTGTTCATATTGACCCCGGATGGGCAACACCATTAATTTTTTACCCATATAAATAGCTTCAGATGGTGTTTCAAATCCGGCTCCGGTAATCACACCTGCACTACTGATCATGCTGTCAGTAAAAGCATCATTGGTTACAGGATACAACTGACAATTGCTTACTGAGAAAGGTTGTTTCACATGGGGGGAGAAGATTTGGAATTGGACATCCGGATAGAGCGAAAACTCGTGCTGCAAAACATCTATTCCATAGTGCGGAAGATAAACAGTTATATGTCCTTTGTTTTTGGGCGTTGCCTGTAGTATTCGTTCTTTAATGATTGGGTTAAAGATGTGATCATCGTATGATTCAAAATGCAGTCCGACATATTGCTGGGCCCAGCCATAGTATTTTAATATCATTTCTCCCATAAGGTCTTTTTTATTCGGACGGGGAGTTAGGTTGCTTTGAAAACTGGCTTGATGTCCAAAGCCAATGCTCGCCTTCTTTTTCAATCGACAAGCGAGGGATGTGATGCTCTCAAAGTCATTGATCACCAAATCGTAATTTTGAACAGGTAATTCCATAGCCTCTTTGACTGTGGTAGCTAATTGTATTTCTTTTCCGATTTTCCAGTAATCGAGCTTCCCCTGGGGACTATAAAACAAACTAAGACCCCTGCTTCGAAATTGAACGGGGAGGTCTACTTGCAGATGGCTGTTGCTTCCGCTGAGAAATATATCTACTGCTCCATATTTTCGCAGGTAAGGAAGAATTTCAATTGCTCTGGCAATGTGCCCGTTCCCGGTCGCTTGAACAGCGTATAAGATTTTCATGATACTGATTTATCTTTTTGCAGTGGCGCTGAATGCTATTTGTTGAGATACTAAATTTTCTACCGATAATACCTTGCTCAATGGAACGACTTTTGTTCTTTTTTCAAGCATGGGCATTTCGTTTTCGTCGTAGTGGTAGATGGTCCATTTGCCTGCTTCGTATTCCAGTGAAGTAAGGTTTTCTATCCAGTCGCCGCTGTTGAGATAGGTGACGGAACCTTTTTCTGTAGTGATTTCCCGCTGCTGCGGTTGATGAATGTGTCCGCAGATTACATAGTCATACTTGTTTTCAATCGCAAGTTCTGCGGCTGTTTGTTCAAAATTGTTGATCCAGGACACGGCTTTTTTTACTCCATTTTTCACCTGCTTACTAAGACTCATTTTTTCCTTTCCCAGCATGCTCATAACGTGATTAATGGCACGATTCAGCAGTATGAGCAAATCATAACCATAACCGCCTAGCTTGGCAATGACTTTAGCTGAGCCCCTGGTTGTGCGGTCAAACACATCGCCGTGAAAAATCCAGGTAACCTTCCCATCTAATTCCAAAATCAACTTGTCGGTGAGTTCCAATTGCCCAATAGTTAAGTCACTGTAGCGTCGCATGATTTCATCATGATTGCCTGTGATGTAGACCACTCTTGTTCCTAATGAAAGCAGACTGAATATCTCTTTGATTACCTGCATGTGTGACTGTGGAAAATATCGTTTACTGAATTGCCAGATATCTATAATGTCACCGTTTAGTACCAATGTTTTAGGGAGAATACTTCTTAAGTATTGAATGAGTTCATTGGCATGGCAGCCAAATGTGCCCAGATGCACATCGCTGATAACGACCAGTTCAACTGATCTTCTTTTCATAATGGGTAGTTTATCAAAGGTCAATACCTCTTGTTAACAGCGTTTTACGGAATGATTAATCAGTTGTAAATTTTAGATTATCAAATTGTAAACTCTCATTGGTTTGATAATAAAATCAGCTGTGATTTCTTTCCTTCATTGAAATATATTTTATGATCAGGGCAAAAGATTTTGGAGATGACTTTTTATGGGGAGTTGGTATATCTGCTCCACAGAATGAAGGAGCCGCAGGAGAAGATGGAAGAGGGTTATCGATTTGGGATGTTTTTTCCAGAAGGGTCACTGCCATTCGGGGTGGTGCACGACCGACGGAGGCTACCCACTTTTATCATAGGTACAAAGATGATTTGCTATTGGTAAAAGCACTTGGGTTCACCACTTTTCGTTTTTCCATTTCATGGAGCAGGGTATTGCCTTTGGGCACAGGTAAAATCAATCAGACGGGTTTAGAATTCTACCATAACTTATTGGATGAATGTTTGCTCCTGGGCATTACTCCGGTAGTAACCCTTTATCATTGGGATCTGCCCCAAGCATTACAGAGGGAGGGTGGTTGGACCAATCACCAGGTAATACGTTGGTTTTGCAGATATGTCAAGTTATGTTTACAAGAGTACAGCGGTAAAGTAAGGTATTGGATCATCATGAATGAGCCCTCTGCATTTACTGCACTGGGATATATGACAGGATTTCATGCGCCCGGAAAAATGGGACCCAGGGCCTTTTTTTTGGCTGCTCATCATGCAGCACTGGCAACAGCAGAAGCTTCCAAACTTATCCGATCATCTGACCCTACTGCAATCATCGGGAGTAGTTTCTCTTTTAGTGAAACACATCCAATGAAGCAGACAAAAGCTGACCAGTTGGCAGCCAACAAAGCTGATGTTCTACTCAACAGGTTTTTTCTGGAGCCCGCTTTGGGATTGGGATTCCCAATGGCAGCGTCTTTTCCTGTGATAGAGAAATTTCATCTATACAACAGGACATGGAGATACCAGGATGCTTATCAGTGTGATTTAGATTTCATTGGGTTTCAAAATTATTTTTCAGTAACGGTGCGCAACAACCCATTCATACCCTATCTGGGTGCTTCGGAGGTTAGTGCAGAAAGCAGAAAAGTTCCACATACTTCACTGGGTTGGGAAATCAATCCGGAGAGTTGCTATCGCATGTTGCACCGAATTTCATCCTATCCCGGGGTTAAACGAATTATCATCACTGAAGGGGGCTGTGCCGCAAAAGATTATGTTCGTCAAGGTAAGATCCGGGATGAACTTCGTATCAATTATTTTAAACAATATTTGTCTGCGGTATTCAAAGCGAAACAAGAGGGTGTTCCCATCGATGGTTACCTGGTCTGGACACTGACCGACAACTTTGAATGGGCGTATGGATTCACAGCGCGCTTCGGATTGGTCAGGGTAGATTTTCCCGGACAGTTAAGAACCATCAAGGATTCGGGTTACTGGTTCAGATCATTCCTACATGGAGAGGTTTCCTTATCAGAGTAATTCAGCTACTTTTTTTAACTGCCTCTCAGTCTTTTTTTCTGCTACTTCCATTTGTTCCTGAATACGTGTTTTGGCCAGTGCATATTGTGTTCTGAAAGCAAGTGAGTCGGTGTCACCGGGTTCTTTTTCTTCTAAACGAATTCCAATCGTCCAGTATTCATGCCAATCTCCAATGTTTTTTTCTAGTTTTTGCATCGCTTGAATCAATGGCTTTGAAGGGGATTTTACATCTTGCAGACAATTCAGCGCATAGGTCCATTTTTTTATCAGCTTCCTTAATTCATGCCAATCTTTCTTTTTGGTCTTTTTCAATTGTTTTTTCAGACCTGAATTCAATTGCTGCCAGTACTGGTCAGAAAGTATTGGGTGTGTTTTTTCTGCCAACTGTTCTGCTTTTTTTATTCCTTTACTGACATCCGCTTGATGCTCAAGTAGTTTTTTTTGTAATTGAAACAACTGATTGTCTATGATAGCAGCACTACATTGCATGACCTCAAGCAGGTCAATTTTTTCCGTTGTGAGCCATTTTCTCATCAATTGCAATTCCCTGACCATTCCGGATTCGCGAAATACCAAGCGCGTATGCTCCGGTAATTTTCCCAGAGCAGATTTTCCGTACACCCAAGAAAGAAAATGTTGACAAAACCTGGTCTTTTTTAACAACACACGAAGATCATGCAGTCCGGATTCTGTAGGGTGACTACTATTCTCCAGCCAACTGTTAAACAGTGACTGTGACGTTTGCCTAAAGTAGATTGGGAAACGACTTTTCATAGGAAAATTTACCGGAAATTTTCAATCGAAAAGTACGTTTGATATGAATTAATTGTTAAGTTATAAATCAACGGAATAATGGTTATCTCCCAATAAAAAAAGACTGCTCAAGTAGAGCAGTCTTTTCAAGTATTGGAACTAAAAATTAGAAAAATAGATTACTGAGCACATTTCCGGCTACTGCCGAACCCTTGGGTTTCATACCCAGAAATTTACTGAAGGCTGCTGCACCCATGATTCCTTTCAATTGCGAGAAAAGTCCTTTTTGCATTGGCGCTAGTTTACTCAGATAGGCAGCTGGTTGACTTCCGGCTAATCCCATGATGCCTTGTTTCTGTTTAAGAAAGCCACTAACTACATTGTTCAGAGGGCCTGCCTGTGCAGCTGGTAGTCCCAACTGACTGGTCAATTGTTGCACCACTTTGCCGGAAGTGCCTGCGATATCTCCGATAGCAGGAGGGGAGATAAAATTTCCCAGAGACGATGAAGCTGATTTTAGTGGAACCCCTGCTACCTTGGGTAAACTCAATTGAGCCTGAACCATGCAATAGAATCCAAGACCCAGTAAAAGAAGAAAACATTTTTTCATAATAAACTATTTTGGTTGACAAGATTACCACTTTTTTTGCACAAGAAAATAAGTTGGTTTAACACAATGAAAAAAGGCCTCATCCGAGGCCCCTTCCCCTTTGCAGGGATTGATTGGATAGCGAAGTTGGATCTTAAATGGCCTGTGATGTACGGTGCATTTGAAATTCACGGGCAGGTTGATATTTTTTGATGGTTGCTGTTGAGGGTTTTTTCGTAGCGCTAGCAGCAGTTTTTTCTTTTTTTAGGATGGTTCCGAAAAAGCTCATAAGAATCAGTGATACGGAGGGAGCTATCATGGCAATTGTCATCCAGCCGGCTTCGCTTCTGTTTTTTTCTGCAGCTATATTTTTTATAATGAATGCAGTAGCGACACGAGCAACCAGTGCTGCAGCCAATATATAAAGTCCATTGGCAAGTAGGTCACTCATTACAAGGTAATTAAGTCCCAAGGCTGCAGCTAGAAACATAGTTGGAACTAAAAAGCAAAATACACCAATCATCAGGAGTCCTTCATCTATGCCCTCACGGGTTGGCGCATTTTTAACTTGAGGACGGACATAGTTCCTTGTAGTAGCTGCATGTGAGCGATCGAAGTAAAGTGCATTGGAATTGTTGTTGGAAAGATAAGTGGTTGACATAGGATAGTTTTTTAGGTTATTTGTTGTTGAGTACAAATTTGAGTTTAGATAAAAGCTTATTGAATAGTGGATTTTAATTTTTTAATGTCGTATGTTATTGAAGTTGATGTCAGATGAATTGGTGAATCGGTCGTGAAAGCCCCACAAACGATTTGGATGGTAGTCGTTTGCGGGACTTTTCTGTTCTTGCTGGTTTGGTTTTTCATCTCAATTATATTTTCGCTTTAAGCTGTTGTGTTATTTTGATGATGTAAAAGTAGCTCCGGAACCAGGGGTGAAACAACGGGTAAATCACTCATTTTAGCCGGGGAAATTCCCTGTACTTATACGTAGTGTTTTCCTTACAGTTGTAGTGATTGATTGTTTCAACAACGCGAAATCCTTTGTGGTAATGGATTCTAGCTGATTATGTTTGTTTGTGTTTATTTGTTTTATTGTTCGGCTCTTGGAAAAAAAATAATTGGTGAGCACCTGGTCGGGGATGATTTCAGGAGTTTTCCTTGTCGGATACAGGAAAAATCTTGATTGCATGGTGTGGGAATATAAATGTTGTGCTAATGATGCAATAGTAAGTTTTCCGGCTAGTCATTTGTTGTTGTCATGCGTGATCGATTGTTTCCGGTAGTAAATAAAAAAGGAGGCTCAATCGAGCCCCCTTTTTTGTTCAAATATGTAGGAATAAATAGAGAGAGATTACATTGCTTTTGATTGGAGCGACATTTGAATTTCCAGTGCACTTGCGCAATTTTTTAAAGTTGCTATTCCTGTGATGGCGTTATTTGCTTGTGCTGGCTCGTCTGCTTTTGCGATAGCTCCACAAAAGCTCATCAAGATCAAAGATACCGAAGGGGCGATCATGGCACCAATCATCCAAGATGCTTCACTCCTGTTTTTTTCTGCTGCCATTTTTTTAATGATAAGTGCTGTAGCAACACGAGCAATCAGTAGGGCAGCTGAAATATAGAGTCCGTTTGCAATCAAATCGCTCATTTCGAGGTAACGAAGTCCAATAACTGCAGCAAGGAACATAGTAGGAACCAGAAAGCAAAATACACCAATCATGAGAAGTCCTTCATCAATTCCCTCACGGGTAGAAGTTACTTGTTTCCGGGTATGGTGGTTGTTCGTGGCAGAGCCTGCAAAACTACGGTTCATGTAAAGAGACGCGTTGTTGCGATTGTTGGTAAGATAAGTGGTTGACATAGGTTGGTTTTTATAGGTAGTTGTTTGTTAGGTACAAAGTTGATTGTTGTGCAAGGGCCTTTCTATAGTTGGTTTAATCTATTTTGAGTCGTTTTATATTTTACAGTATTGTGGTAGGGTTGCGAGTTTTTGTCGTAAAAGAGCCACTAACGAATGCTAGTTTTTATTAGTGGTATAAAGAGTTGCTGCTGTTTTGGTTTTTCAATTTTAGTGTGCTTTAGCTTGCCTGCTTTTGTTTTCATAGAGTGATGTAAAAGTAATTGGTGAGTAGGGGTGAGGCAACGGGTAAAACACGCAAATTCATCAGGGGAAATCCCCGTACACACAGGTAGTATTTCCTTGACAGCTGTAGTTTTTAATGGATTGGAAAAGCTGCAACTCCATCTTGACAAGACATACAGGGGGGTGCACATCATATATTGTGTGTGTTTTTTGATTGAATAAGTAGAGGAGAAAAATCGTTTTACTGATGCAGCATACAGAAGATTTCTTCAATGGTTCGTGAGGAAACCTGCCCGGTTAAAACGGTCTGACCAGGCGAACGAAGTATTGGTCAGGTGAAGAATGTGCCTCTTGACTATGACATGGTAAGAGGTGCAGCCAACTAACTTTATCAGATTCCTGAAAGGCCCAGACAGATCCGGTTTTGAATGAACAGCCCAGCACAGTGTCTTGTAACATTACCAGCAATTCATTTAAGTGGGGAATTCTCCAGCCACGCAGCATCTGACCGTTGGCAGTAACGCAATAGTGACTCGCCATGCGAACTGCATACGTTGTATGATTACCCCTTAAAATTTGAGGATTCCATTGCAAAGCGATATTCGAAGTAACCGGATTCAACTCCTTCAGGTCAATGCTATGAAAAGCATCTTTCCAGTGAACAGTTGTGTTTTGTCCGGAAATAGTAGTGACCAGTCCGGTAGTACCATCCTCATTGACTTGCAGTACGATTCCTCCTGCATAACGTTCCCCGGGATAATGCGCAATAGACTGCCAGTTGTGTCCATTAAACCTTTGGTAAGTTTGCTCGTCTATATTAAATATGACCATGCCTGCGGTTAAATCCTCCTGGCGAGCGATTTGGTTGTTGTTCATGCGCACTGGAAGATGCGATTGGCGAGCAACCGGAGGGTTGACGGGGGTCGAGATACGGCCAATTTGTTCTTGCCTGGCTTTTGACATAAGATTCTTTTTGTTGGGCGAAATCCAATTGCGCCAATTCATTTCAATCACCTTGGCCAGTTGAGCACCGGGGGCAGCCAGGGCAATCGGATTTCCTTGTAGCGGGTGGTTTCTCATGAGGATAAGATTTAATGAATTTGCAGATTGCTGTTAGGATATGGAACTAGGGTCTTACTTTATTAGGATAGCAATCAACAAAAAAATGCAGCCTGTGTACCAAGGATTTTCCCTCTTTTTTTGAAAACATTGTATTATTATATTAAATAGTTATGTAAATAATATTGATAATCATATCATAAAACTACTTATTGTGTTTTACCACCAAAAAAAGGGTTTTTCCTGTTTTTTTAAGTTAACATTTTTACTCATTTTAGAGGCTATTTGTTGAACAAACGAACATGTGTTAGATATCATTAGGTTGATTTTTAACTAACATTCATTTGTATTTACAAATACTTTAATAGTGCCCTACTTTCAGATTAATAAATAGTAAATAATTTTAGCATAGATAAAAATCTGTCTTTTGCCATGAAATCTTAGCCAACAATTTCCTCAACCTTTAACATGTCAACTTTTTCTTTTCGTTTCTTATATAGCTATTTAAATTATAACTCACTGCAGATTCAATGGTGGCTACAAGTAGTTATTTTGATGTTCATAATTGCGGTTGTTGCAGCTATTTATCTCTACATCCAACAAATGAAGGCAAAGAAGGAGCTCTCTGTTGTCAAGGATATGTTGCGGGTACAATTAGAGATTCAGGACCTTACTTTTTCCGCCATAAGTAAAGAAGTTCACGACAATGTAGGACAGATGCTGAGTTTGGTTAAAGTACAACTCAATCTTATCTCTGAGGGAAATGAGAAAAAAAATCATTTACTGGAGGAAGCCAAAAACAACATCAGTACGGCACTGGAAGACCTACGAGAGATAGCCAAAGGACTCAGCAACCGGAAGCTAGTATCGATGGGCCTAATTTCCTCATTGGAGCACGAAACAGCCCGACTCAACGAACTAGGTCATGGCCACATCAGCTTTAAGAAAGAGGGAAATTCTCTGCCTGTCACGGAAACACAACACTTGGTGATATTCAGAGCAGTTCAGTATTTTTTGAATTGTATCACCAGTCAGGATAGTCCTGCAAAAGTAATGTTGAAGCTTTGTTTTTTTGAAAACAACTGGCAGGTAATCATTTACAGTCCCGCAATTCAGCAAAGTTGGCAGGTAGAATCCGAAAAAGCATTTCTGGATGAGCATGCCCTTGTTTTGCGCCGGTTATCAATAATTGGGGCTACCTTTAATGTAAGTACAGAAGGGGAAACACAAATCATAATCAACGTGCCTTATGCCTGATCAACATCAGATAGCAGTTATAGATGACCATACACTTTTTAGAAAGGGACTTATTTCGCTCATCAATGTCTTCCCTCAGTATCAGGTGATGCTGGAAGCCTGCAATGGTAAAGATTTCATCAATCAACTTGACCCCAACCATCTTCCCGAGATTGTGCTAATGGATATATCCATGCCGGAAATGGATGGATATGCTACTTGCGAATGGTTAAAGAACAATTATCCGCAAATCAAAGTTCTTGCACTGAGCACGATGGACGCTGAAACAGCCATCATCAAAATGATCAGAAGTGGTGCCAAAGGATACATTGTAAAAGATGCAGACCTGGCAGAACTTAAACTCGCCTTCTCTGAATTACTTACAGTTGGATTTTTCTATAATGAATTGGTATCCCGCAAGGTGATTCATTCACTCAACCGAATTGTAGATGAGAATGATCAAATCAATACCATTCAAAAATTATCTGAAAACGAATTGACTTTCCTGCGTCTATCCTGCAGTGAAAAAACATACCAGGAAATAGCGGCAGATATGTTCAAAAGTGAAAAGACCATCGACGGATATCGGGCTGAGTTATTTAAAAAGTTGAATGTTACGAGCCGGGTGGGTATGGTGATGTTCGCCATCAAAAATGGCATCGTACAACTTTGATAGCTTCGCATTCGAACCGCGGAGACATTTCCATTCATAATTAACCTGAGCCGTCCGTAATTAAAACCGCATAAGAATAAAAATTCTTTTCAATTTTGTAATAAGGGAGACCAATCTCCTACTAACATTTTAAAAAAACACAACTTATGAAAAAAGTTCTCCTGGCAGCAGGAATCCTGCTTGTCTCCATTTCTTCGGCATTTTCCCAAACTGCCGATGAGGTAATTGCAAAATATGTCGAAGCCATCGGCGGAAAACAAAAATGGAACAGCCTGAATAGCCTGCGCATCGAAGGTCAGATTGAAGTCCAAGGGATTTCAATTCCATTTACAATGAATGCGGTTCAAAACAAGGGTGCACGAACAGATGCTGAATTTCAGGGAGCAAAGATCATTGAAATTGTCACCCCTACCGCTGGCTGGTCCATGAACGGTTTGCAAGGTCAATCTGCATTGCAACCCATGTCTGAAGAAGACCTGAAATCAAAAGTTGACGGAATCGAAATTCAAGACCAATTGGTAGATTATGCTGCAAAAGGCCATACAGTTGAGTTGTTGGGTAAAGATGAAGCAGATGGAAATGAGTACTTTAAATTAAAAATTGTTACCAAACTGGGCAATGAAAAAGTACATTTCATTGATACCAAGACTTACCTCATTTACAAAACAGAAACTACCATTAAAGCAAATGGACAGGAAGTGAAGCAAGAAATGAAGTTCCTGGATTATCAAACGCTAGATAATGGCATAAAGGTAGCATTCAAACAAGAAATGGGTGGAATGATGATGATGGTTTCTAAAAAAGTAACCGTGAATCCCACTATTGATGAGTCCTTGTTCAAAGGAAACTAATTGATAATTGTTGACATACCGGCTACCTAATGGTAGCCGGTTCTTTTTACATCCCATTTTCAACCTTACGTATGAAAAGATTATTACTTTCAGCTATATGCTTGTTGCCGCTACTGATCGAAGCCGGTGCACAGACCAATGTCAATTCATCCTTTTTTCAGGTGATGTCTGCCCGAGCACTTGGCCCATCAACCATGAGTGGTCGCATAACCGCCATTGAAGGCATTACAGTTGATAAACAGGTCAACCTATATGTTGGAACTGCCGGCGGTGGTATCTGGAAAAGTCAAAATGGTGGTCAGTCATTTGCCCCCATCTTCGACAAATATTGTCAGTCCATCGGCGCCCTTGCCATCGAGCCCGGAAATGGTAAAGTGGTCTATGCCGGCACAGGTGAAAGCAATATGCGCAACTCGGTATCGATTGGTGTCGGACTCTATAAAACAACAGACGGTGGTAGCAACTGGCAGAAACTCGGACTCGACAGTACCGAGCACATCAGTAAAATTCTGATAGATCCAGCTGACAAGAAAACGGTATATGTTTCAGCACCGGGACCACTCTGGCACGACTCTCCCCACCGTGGTTTGTACAAATCAACAGATGCCGGAAAAACCTGGCAAAAAATTTGGTTTGTCAACAATCAAACCGGATGTGCCGATATTGCTATCCACCCACAACAAACCAATGTCTTACTCGCTTCCAGCTGGCAGTTCAGAAGAAAACCTTATGCATTTAGCTCAGGTGGTACCGGAAGCGGTCTCTTCAAATCAGAAGATGGCGGCAAAACCTGGCGCAAACTTACCAACGGATTACCTGAAGGTATTCTGGGAAGAATTGTCATCTCTCTCAATCCAGCACAACCCAATCAGGTATTGGCAATTGTTGAAGCTGCCAATCCCGGATTGTATATATCGAATGATCTGGGTGAAAGCTGGAAGAAGTTAAGTGTTACTGAGAATATTACTGCCCGCCCCTTCTATTTTAGTACGCTGGTTCATGATCCCAAAGACCCTAAACGTGTATATAGACCTTCTTTCGCATTTGAATATTCTGATGATGGTGGTTATTCCTGGAGCGGTGCTTTGTCAGGAGGTGTTGAACCACATGCTGATCACCATGCTTTGTGGGTGAATCCTTTGCAAACAGATCAACTGTTTCTGGGAACGGATGGTGGAGTATATGTAAGTTATAACCGCGGCATCAGTTGGAGCTTTTTGAATAATCTCCCAGTTGGTCAATTCTATCATGTAGGTATAGACCAAAAAAGCAACTACCGTGTGTTTGGTGGATTGCAGGATAACAACAGCTGGATCGCTCCCGCTGTAAAACCGGGAGGCATTGCTGCCACCGACTGGCAGGTGATTGGAGGTGGCGATGGATTCTGGGTTCAGGTTAGTCCGCTCAACCCCAATATATTCTATGCAGAAAGCCAGGGTGGGGAAATGAATAGGATTGATTTATCTACCGGACTAAGCACCGGAATACGTCCGAAAAAACAACAGGGCGATGAAGAGCCCCGCTGGAACTGGAATACACCCATCGTTACCGGACCTTCCCTCAAAAAAACTTCCACAGGTAAACCAACCTACAATCTGTATACAGGCGCTCAGTATCTGTATCGCTCTCGTGATGAAGGAAGAAGCTGGGAAAGAATTTCTCCCGATCTGACCAGCAATGATCCATTGAAGCGGCAGCAATCAGAGAACAGCGGAGGTATAACGGGAGACAATACCAGTGCGGAAAATCACTGCACCATCTTCGCCATTGCCCAGCGTCCGGATAATGAGAACATTATCTGGGCAGGTACCGATGATGGGCATCTTCAAGTTACTACCGATGGTGGAAAAACCTGGAACCGCAAGGACAAAGCAATTGCTGCAACCGGCGTACCCGCCAACACCTGGATCAGTAGCATCACTTTTTCTTCCACCAAAAAAGAGCGGGTATTGGTTACTTTGGATAACCACATGTATGGTGATCACACTACCTATGCAGTAATGAGTGATGATGGTGGTAATACCTGGAAAAGATTTCAATCAACCGAATTCAGCGGATTTGCTCACATCATACTGGAAGATCCCGTTAACTCCAACTTACTCTTTTTGGGAACCGAAATGGGTTTATTCATTTCATTGGATGGAGGGAACAACTGGATGAGAAGCAAGTACCAGAATTTACCCTGGTACACCCCGGTTCGTGACCTGCAAATCAACCGTGTAACCAATGATTTGGTAGTAGCAACGCATGGACGTGGTATTTACATCATCGATAATTTGCAACCACTCCGTGAGCTTGCTAAAACTGATTTGAACAGTGAAATCCGGTTCTTTACGCCCGATGTATATAAATACCAGTTACAGGGTAGCTACCCACAACCACCTTCCAATATCAGTGGTTGGGTAACAGGTACCAAAGGAGTGCAACCGGAGTTTTATTATTTCCTGAAGGATAGAAGTACGGATGCTGTTCGTTTCGCTGTATATGATGTAAAAGGAAAAAAAATAAAGGATTTCAACGGAACCGGTATCAAGGGATTGAACAGGGTTAGTTGGGATCTCACCATCAATCCGCCCAAAGTGGCCAAAGGTGGATTCATTGCGGGTAGCACTGTTTTGTTCGCATCTGTTGTAGCACCCCGCGTTCCTGCAGGGAAGTACCGCGTAGTGATGACCCACAACAAAAAGGAATACGAACAGTGGATCACCGTACAGCCAAACGACGCGGCCGGCTTTACCGCAGCCAGTCTGCAGCGCTTGTACGATCAGTCCATGCGACTCTACAAGGCTGAAGAAGACCTATACTATCTGGTTGATACACTGGATAAAAAATTGGCACTGGTAGCCGCCGGAGATACTACGAAGGCCGAGACGCAACAAAAGTTAAAAGCCATGAATGATATGCGCAAGGAAATCCTCGAATTGAACCGCAAAACGATTTTCTTCGATGAATTCAAATTCCGTCGTCGTCTCTGTGATTTGTATGTGAATGTTTGTACACTGACTGAACCACTGAGTAATAGCGAGGAAAAGGGAATCACTGTGATGGAAGCCGAACTGGCCGATATAACCAGACGGGTGAAGGCATTGTTATAAAAGACTTTGGGATTTGGTTATAAAAAGGGTGGTGAACCTCATGGTTCGCTACCCTTTTTGCTTTAATAGAAAATGACCAGCGAGGCGCATGCCTTTCTCATCATCCCTCACTTTTTCTAATAAACGGCGACAACCTTCCGGAAGCAGCGCAGATATCTCAGAAGACAGCCACTCCATTTCCTCTATAAAATCATCTGATTCATCATAAGCACCCTTCACCCAAGCATATCGATCACTGCCATAATACCGAACCGATGTTTGATTGTCATTGTCATCAAACTCTGTAATCGCTGACCAACTTTCCTGCTCTTCAAAGTCAAATCGGATGTCAACCTGTGGTTCCTTGGAAATGCGCTCCAAAAAGGCATGAACCGGGTGTTGATCGGGTGGTAGGGTAGGGGATATAGACATTTTTCTACAAGTTGAAATTTAATTTATGTTGAATTACAAGTAATTATGAATAATAATAAATAAAATATGGATTATCTTTACATAATAATAGTAAAATTACTACAAAATAAAACCCAAATGCACCGTAATTATACGTTTTATTGGTGGAGTTTGTAGCTACTTATTAAAAAATTATTCATCATCAATCTTCGGATCATGAGAATTTTAATTGCCGATGACCACACTTTGATTAGAGAAGGACTGCGAAAAATATTGGCAGAAGCCTTTCCATTTGCTGAAATCACGGATGTTCCTGACTCAGCAGACTTGTTGAAGAATGCACTCATGCATCAGTGGGATATAATTATTTCTGATATCAGTATGCCCGGTCATTCCGGTATTGAAATCCTGAAACAGATCAAGGAACATGCCCCCCAAACCCCTGTTCTTATTCTTTCTATGCATGCCCCGGAACAGTATGCTGTTCGTTCACTTCGCTCCGGTGCCTCCGGTTATTTGACCAAGGAAAGCGCCCCTTTTGAATTGGTAAAAGCTGTTAAGCAAATACTTTCAGGAAGAAAATACATCACCAGTGAGGTAGCAGAAGTACTCGCTGGTTCAATCGAGGAAAACAGTAGTTCACTTCCCCATGAAATTCTTTCTGACAGAGAATTCGAGGTTTTTAAGATGATTGTAATGGGTCAAAGTATCTCGTCTATCGGGGAACAACTGAGCCTCAATGTCAATACCATTAGTACCTACCGTGGTCGTATACTGGAAAAGATGAACATGAAAAGCAATGCCGATCTGGTAAAATATGCAATTCTGAATAACATCATTTGAGCATCCTATCCTTTAAATCCGGTAAGTGGACTTTCTGTTTTGTAGTGCTTTACTGACATGACTCCCAATTTACCGACACAAAAAGTCACAATTGTTCTATCTCACCGGGCTCATCCCTTTCGTTTCTTTGTACTACAATATCCAAAACGGAAAATTGAGATCCCGTTTTAAAATCCAAATCTCCGCTGACACTAACCAGCAGCAGTGAGGTTAATAACCGCAATATCCAAGAACCATGAAAAGTCTTGCAAAAGATTTTTCTACCAATCAATCCTATGAAAACCAATGCACTCAATGTTCTGCTGGTTGACGATGTTAACATCGTTCTGCAGAAAATGAAAATGTTTCTTTCTATTGTACCCAGTGTGAATCGGGTAGATACAGCTGATTCTGCCGACCAGGCATACTCACTGCTTGAATCCAATCAGCCTCAATTGGTGGTGCTGGATGTGAACATGCCCGGAACCAGTGGAATAGACATGCTGAAAAAAATCCGCTCCAGTGAACGGCCCCAGCCTGTTGTGGTGATGCTCACCAACCAAAAGGAAAAGATTTTTAAAGATACCTGTCTTAGTCTGGGGGCGGACTACTACCTGGATAAGTCAAAGGATTTTTTGTGCCTCCCGGAAATCATTCGCGAGTTGAGTGCGAAGCGGGCATGAAACGATAAGCTTAAGTGACTTATCAACAACCCGAAAACCTTCCATAGCATTTTACACGCTTACATTAAAATCCCTCAGCGCTTCATTTAAACTGGTCTTCAGATCCGTACTTGGTTTTCTTTGTCCTATAATCAAAGCGCAGCTGACACCATATTCCCCCGCAGGAAATGATTTATTGATACTGCCCGGTATCACTACACTTCTTGCAGGGACCCTTCCCCTGTATTCTATCGGACTAGTCCCTGTTACATCAATGATTCTGGTTGATTGGGTCAATACCACATTTGCCCCTAACACCGCCTCTTTTTCAACCTTTACTCCCTCTACTACAATACATCGGCTTCCAATAAAACACCCGTCTTCCACTATCACCGGACTCGCCTGCAGGGGTTCTAACACACCTCCGATACCGACACCACCACTGAGGTGTACATTTTTACCAATTTGTGCACAACTGCCTACCGTAGCCCAGGTATCTACCATCGATCCTGCATCTACATAAGCTCCTATATTTACATAGGATGGCATCAGAATTACTCCCGGTGCGATATAACTACCATACCTGGCTGTTGCCGGCGGAACTGCTCGTACTCCTAATTCCTGATAACCTTGCTTCAGCAACATCTTATCATAAAACTCAAAAGGCGGCAGTTCCCAGGTCTGCATGGCTTGTATGCCAAAGTACAATAGGATAGCCTGTTTTACCCACTCATTAACTTGCCAGCCGTCTTTTAAGGGTTCTGCAACCCGCAACCTGCCTTTGTCCACCTCCTCAATTACAGACCTAACTGCTTCAGCATACTTTGTCTCTTTCAACAAACCCCGTTCATTCCATGCCGCCTCAACCAACGCCTTGAATTCCATAGTTTTCATTTTTGCAAACATACAATGAGAATTTTATACCTGTTTATGTGGTAGCTATGGCGTAATTTTCCTCAACATTGTGAGTTACTCTTTTGAATACGATATTGAACCTTGTCTACAGGTCTTACAGTCCGGTGGCCTGATATTGTATCCTACCGATACTGTCTGGGCAATAGGCTGTGATGCCACCAATGTTGATGCTGTTGAACGAATATATCACATGAAAAAAAGGGAGCATAAGAAAGCCATGATTGTTCTGGTGGCTGAGGAAAAAGATATTCTTACTTATGTAACCCAAACAGATCTGCGCATATTTGATTACATCAAGGGGGTTCACCAACCTACAACTGTGATCTATGATCAGGCGATCGGACTCGCACACAACTTACTGGCAGATGATGGTTCTATTGGTATCAGGATTTGCAGAGATGTTTTCTGCCGGCAACTGATCAAGCGTTTTCGGAAACCAATTGTAGGAACTTCCGCTAACATCAGTGGCTATCCGGCACCCACTTCTTTCCGGGATATAGATGCCCTTATTCTTCGGGGGGTAGATTATGTGGTGAACTATCGGAGGGACGATACCCACCCCGGTCGGCCTTCTTCCATCGTTAAATCTGATAAATACGGAGGTATTACCATTGTAAGACCCTGATTGATTTTGTTATTATTTTTTCTCGATATAGCCTGTTGGGAGGCGGCATATAGTAAATTTGTTCCGTGTCTAAGATCCTGATCATACAAACTGCCTTTATTGGTGATGCTGTACTTGCCACTGCATTACAGGAAAAAATTTATGCCACTGATCCTGCCACAGAAATCCATTGGCTCGTTCGGAAAGGCAATGAAACCTTATGGGCAGGGCATCCCTATGTTACCAAAGTATGGGTTTGGAACAAAGGGAAAAATAAATACACAGAATTGTACCGGCTCATGCAATCGATCAGAAAAGAGCGGTATGACCGGGTAATCAATGTGCAACGATTCGCAGCTACCGGGTGGTTAACAGTTTTTTCAGGTGCCAAAGAAACCATTGGTTTTGATAAAAATCCCTTCTCCCGTTTTTTCACCAAAAGAATACCGCATCTGATTGGTACGGAAGAAAAAACAATGCATGAAACCAAGAGAAACCAACGCCTCATTGCCCACTTTACCGATGATATGCCGGCACGCCCCCGGCTATATCCTACCGAGTCAGACAGACAAAAGATCATGCCCCTGTGCCAGAAACCCTACATATGCATTGCACCCGCATCTGTCTGGTTTACCAAACAGTTCCCTCCACAACAATGGGTTCGCCTGATCAAGCAATTGCCAAAACAGTTCACTGTTTATCTTTTGGGTGGTCCGGGTGACCGAAAACTATGCGAACAGATCATCAAAGAGAGCGCCCGAGAAAATATCAGTAATTTATGTGGGGTTTTGAACTTTCTTTCCTCCGCTGCTTTGCAAAAGGGGGCAATCATGAATTATGTAAATGATTCCGCACCACTTCATTTTGCTTCGTCTATGAATGCACCTGTTACTGCCGTTTATTGCTCCACCTTACCTGCATTTGGATTTGGTCCGCTTTCCGACATAAGCCATGTAGTGGAAACCACCGAAAAATTATCTTGCCGTCCCTGCGGACTTCATGGAAAAGTTGCCTGTCCCGAAAAACATTTCGATTGTGCCGCTACCATTACTACGGAACAACTGCTGCGTGTGTTACCCACCACCAACTGAAACAATTGTACCTTTGCCGGGCATGTATATCCATTGTACACCACAAGAAAGTAAGCTGCTGTCAGTTGTAGCCTCCCGTGCCAATGAACTGGGCTATCCCTGTTACCTGATAGGAGGGTTCGTTCGTGATAAGATCATGGGCAGACCTGTAGACGATGCCGATATTGTTTGCCTGGGAGATGGAATTCAACTGGCTAAAGCAGTAGCTGAATCTTTTCATCCTAAACCATCTTTGGCAGTATTTAAAAATTTTGGTACTGCCCAGATTAAATTACCGGCGATAGAAATCGAATTCGTAGGTGCCAGAAAGGAAAGTTATCAGCTAGATAGCCGCAAACCCGCAGTTGAGCAGGGTACCATTGAAGATGACCAAAACAGGCGGGATTTTACCATCAACGCCATGGCAATATCATTGAATGATGCCAACTATGGGGAATTGGTAGATCCCTTTGGGGGGATGAGCGACATCGAAAAAAAATTAATCAGAACACCCCTTCAGCCGGAGCAAACTTTTGCAGATGATCCCCTTCGCATGATGCGGGCCATTCGTTTTGCCACCCAACTTGAATTCACTATCGTTCCTGAAACATTCCAGGCAATTCAATCACAGGCACATCGCCTGCGCATCGTATCACAAGAACGCATCACAGACGAGCTCAACAAGATCATGCTCTGTAAAAAACCTTCCATCGGCTGGAAATTATTGATGGATAGTCAACTACTGCCCCTTATACTTCCACAGGTGGTTGATTTGCAGGGAGCAGAGTACATCGATGGTATGGGGCACAAAGATAATTTTCATCATACACTACAGGTGCTTGATAATGTTGCTGCCGTATCGGATGATCTATGGCTGCGTTGGGCAGCACTGTTGCACGATATTGGAAAACCGGCAACAAAAAAATTCGAACCCGGTCATGGCTTCACCTTCCATGGACATGAAGTGGTAGGTGCTCGCATGGTTCCTAAATTGTTTAACCGGCTTAAACTACCCATGAATGAGAAAATGAAGTGGGTACAGAAACTGGTGCTGCTTCACCTTCGGCCAATCAGCCTTACCAAAGAAAGTATTACCGATAGCGCGGTGCGCCGTTTATTATTCGATGCAGGGGAAGACATTGATAGCCTGATGTTACTTTGTGAGGCAGATATCACCAGTAAAAACAAAGTGAAGGTGAAACGTTATCTGCGCAATTTCGAGTGGGTTCGTAAGAGGATGCAGGAGGTAGAAGAAACTGACCGACTAAGAAACTGGCAACCCCCCATTACAGGGGAAATGATTATGGAATATTTCCGGATTACACCCAGTAAGCAGGTGGGTATAATCAAAGATGCTATCCGCGAAGCTATTCTGGACGGAATTATCCCCAATGAATATGAAGCCGCTTTCCGCTTTATGCAGGAAAAAGGCAAAGAACTTCAATTGACGGCAGGAAAATAAGTATTTTTACGGCAACCCCTTTGTTGAAATCACACAACACTACATGGCAGCTTTAAAGTTTCGAATTTACCTCGAAGAAGATGATACCGTTTACCGGGATATTGTTATTCTGCACAATCAGCCCTTTTTTGAATTGCACCTCTCTATTTTGAAATCTTTTGAATTTGATCAGATACATGGTGCAACTTTTTATCGCAGCAACGATAATTGGGCGCGAGGCCGTGAAATCAGTCTCGAAAGATATGACAAAGATTATCGGGTAGAACCTCTGATGATGAAGGAAGTTACCATCGGGTCAGAGATCAAGGATACCAACCAGAAATTTGTTTACGAATACGACTTTAATAAACATTGGATCTTTTTAATTGAACTGATCAATGTGAGCAAAGAAATCAATACACGCATCTCCTATCCCGCAGTCACCCGCACAGAAGGAATCGGTCCACAGCAATACGGAACCAAAAGTCTTCTGGGCAATAAGTTTGCCGACATCGAGGAAAAATATGATCTCTCCCGCAATGCTGAAGGATTCGGAAGTGAAGGGGAGGAGGATGAGGAATCCGATGATAATGATCTTTCTGAAGCTACAGATGAGATGGGCGAGAACGATGATCTGTAGCCAATTAATCTTAACTCCTTTCTTTGAACAAGTTACCTACGGTCATCATCATCGCAGGACCCACTGCAGTCGGGAAAACCGCATTGGCAATAGATCTGTCTCAACAATTGGGTGCAGAAATCATATCCGCAGATTCTCGTCAGTGCTATAGGGAACTCAATATCGGTGTGGCAAGACCTTCAGTTCAGGAATTACAAGCTGTTCCCCACCACTTCATCGCTTCACATTCACTGCATGAGCATGTCACTGCCGCTGGTTTCGAACGTCTCTCCCTTGATTTGACCCTCGAGCTATTTCAAAAAAGTTCCTATGTTATTATGACAGGGGGTACCGGCCTTTACATCAAGGCCTTCATGGAAGGACTCGATCCTATACCACCTATTCCACCTGAAATCAGACAATCTATCCAGTTATCTTACGAAACTTACGGACTTCCCTGGTTGCAAGAGCAGGTGCAGCAACTCGATCCTTTGTTTTGGAATCAGGCTGAACAACAAAATCCTCGTCGGTTGCAAAGAGCACTGGAAGTTTATCAGGCTACCGGTCAATCAATCCTCCATTTCAGAAATACTGAAAAAGTTCAGCGACCCTTCCTCATTTTGCCTTTTTGTCTTACCATGCCATCCCCTATGCTTAGGCAAAGAATTGATCAGAGAGTAGATGTGATGATGGCTGCCGGTTTTTTGAATGAAGTTCGACAGTTACTGCCATTCCGTGAGCTGCCCGCTTTACAAACGGTTGGCTATCTTGAATTACTGGAACACCTTGACGGTAAATTTTCCCTCGAAGAGGCCGTGCAAAAAATAAAAATCAATACCTGGCAATACGCCAAGAGACAAATGACCTGGTGGAAAAAACAACCGGACTTTGTTTTTTTACCTGCTCTTGAACAGCCATTAGATTCGATTCTCGCACACATTGAAAAATCATGAGTTGATCCGGCACGAGAAAATATCTACATGAACAGTGATTAAAATTTGAATCCTATTGTGGCCAATAGTCTTCCGATACTGCCTGTTTGCTCAGCGAAGGTATTGGGTTTGTCATTCAGCAGGTAAGGAAAACGAACATCTCTGTTGAAAGTATGGGAATAGGTAAGATCAATGAAAATACCTTTGTTGCGATATCCAATTCCTCCACTGGCGACAGTTCTGCCGGCTTTGAAATCATTGTTATAGGGACTGCCATAATAGGCGCCACCCATGCGTAGCATAAAAGTGTTGAATTTTATTTCACCACCCAGGCGGGCATTGATGTTGCCCCGATAAATGTCACGAATTGTTTCATTTAGAAATCGATAATAAGCATCCTCCTGAGAAGAAACGAATTCACCTCCGATAAAACGCGCACCTCTATAATTGACAAATTCCAGATCGGCAGTGATAAAAGCGCGTTGTAAACGGGTATCATTGATTTCACGAAAAACATGACTAATACTTGCGATGGCACGCCAGGGGGTAATCATAGTGTATTCACGCACACCTGCATTACCACTGTTCAATTGATCACTTGTTTCAGTTCGGAGTCCGGCATAAGATTCGGTATTGGCAGTAATTGAACTTCTTATTTGATCCCGAAAGCCGATCATTTGAGGAGTGTGCAATGCAAAGCCGAGGCGCCACATTCCGGCGGGTTTATAGATCATGCCCAACTTGGCTCCAATACCAAAACCATTTGAGGAGTATAATTCTCTGTATTCAAAAAAACTAAACTGATTGTTTGGGTTATTCGTTGCGTCTCGTTCAGTATAGTTCAACTCTCTGCTATAACGGATGATGGGGAGCGTAAAACTGGCACCCACATACAATCTGTCTTCTACATTTCCTGCCGTTCCAATCGCAATTTCGTTATAACTTCCACGGGTAACAGCATCAAAGAATTGATTGACACCTGTCGAAATGGGCACAAGACTTTGATAGCCGCTAACTGAACCTCCGGGTCCACTGGTAGTATCAATTAAAAAAGTACGAAAAGCCAAAGAGGAACCAAAGATATAGTTGCTCAGTGCAGCATTGGTATCGGCCCGATCCCGAATTAGTTCTTCCAGGTATTGCTCTGTAAAAGAGCTGAAATTGTTGAAACCTCTGAATGATTCACGATTTTGAAAATTCGCCAATTGTGTTACAGAGATGGCGAAAGCACTGCTGTTGTATCGGGAATATCCATCGCGTTTGTTTTTACCCCACACTGCACCTATGGTTCCATATTCAAATGCATTTCTGTTATTCGATGTATCCGATCCCCTGAATGAAAAACGGGTATTGTTGAGTCCCATACCCGGAGTCAAAATCACCTCCCGGGTTCGATATAATCCCAGCCCCGCCGGATTCACATGATTGGCAGAGAGATCGCCTCCCAGCGAACCCATGGTTCCTCCAATGGCAACCATGCGGGCGGTACCATTCTGGGTAAACCACGCAGTTCTCAAAGCATCTTCAGGCAGCTGGGCCCGAATCGTGGTGACCAGACAAGTAGAGAAGAAGAGTAGTGATATAGTGCGTTTCATAATTCGTTGTTTTCAGACCGGGCAAAACTTTAGCATCTTCCGGCACAAGAAGTGATAAGTCTAGGATTCAAAGTCACTGAAAATTAGTTGCCACGACCACCGCGACCTCCGCCGGCTGAAGAACCAGCACTTCCAAAGCCACCACTGAATCCACCAGCTGAAGAGGAGGGGGCAGATGAGCTTCCAACACCCGAACTTCCGAAACTGCGGGAAGGACGACTATAACTGCCACTTTCATATCCACCTCCGGAGGGTGATATAACAGTCCGCATTAAACTTCCAAAAGACCTGTTGGTATTACCGACAGTACCGGTCTGTTTGTTAAAATAGGATGACCCATTCGTGTTATTAAAAGTTCTATTGCGTGCAGCAGATAAAGCATTCAATGAGGGCGATCCTCCGGAGAACCTTGGAGAACTATAATTAATCAGGGTGAAGAAAGGGTTGTTCCAGCCAAAACCTCCAAACGAATTCCATCCACCAATACCATTCCAACCCCCGAATCCGCCGAATCCACCACCAAAGCCCCAGCCACCATTCAAGGGGAAGAATGGATGACCCCAGGTATTGAAAGTCGGACAAGTAAAACAGTTATAGAAGGAATTGAAATGATTAAAAGTAAGCGGGGCAAAACTGTAGCGGCAATCATTCCAATAGCTGAAATCATCAATAGAAGACCATCTGTTGCGATTGGCCACTTTTCTGCGCAGGTATGCATCATCCTGCGATCCCGTGTACTCCTGGTATTCTTCCCGGTTGCGGTTGTTGTTGTATTCTTCATCTCCTACCGCCCTGCCCGGGGAAAAATAAACATCATCCGGAGTTTGTCCGGCCTTGTAAGCTGTACTGCAGGATGTCAGAAAAAAGACACCAATCAGGGAACTTAGCAAAACTGTTTTCATAAAGGTGGTTTTAGAGATGATATAAAGTTAGTTACATTTGCGCAACTCTTTCGTTTTTTTAACAAATACAAAAGTCATGCCAACAATTGTTAGTAAAACGTGGAGTACGTAAATGATTGATTATGAGTAAAGAAATTACTTCCCGGTTACAAGATTATTCCCAATGGTACAATGACCTGGTCATCAAAGGCAGTTTGGCAGATTACAGCGCTGTCAGAGGTTGTATGGTCATCAAACCCTATGGTTTTGCCCTTTGGGAAAATATGCGTGATGTATTAGACAGGATGTTCAAGGAAACCGGCCACCAGAACGCTTATTTTCCTTTGTTCGTTCCCAAAAGTTTGTTTGAGGCGGAAGAAAAAAATGCGGAAGGATTTGCCAAAGAGTGTGCAGTAGTTACCCATTACCGTTTAAAAAATGACCCTTCTAATCCTGGTAAGCTAATGGTAGATCCTGAGGCAAAACTGGAAGAAGAATTGGTGGTTCGTCCTACCAGTGAAGCCATCATTTGGAATACCTACAAAGGATGGATTCAGTCATACCGCGATCTTCCCATATTGGTCAACCAATGGGCCAACGTAGTCCGTTGGGAAATGCGGACGCGTCTATTCCTGCGCACGGCTGAGTTTCTCTGGCAGGAAGGTCATACTGCTCACGCAACGAAAGAGGAGGCCCTGGAAGAAACAAGAAAAATGCTCGATGTGTATGCCGATTTCGTGGAAAATTGGATGGCATTACCGGTTATTAAAGGAGTTAAATCTCCCAATGAAAGATTTGCCGGTGCAGAAGATACCTATTGTATTGAAGCGCTGATGCAGGATGGTAAAGCGTTACAAGCCGGAACCTCTCATTTCCTGGGTCAAAATTTTGCCCGGGCATTTGATGTAAAATTCAGCGACAGAGAGAATAAATTGGATTACGTTTGGGCAACCAGCTGGGGGGTAAGTACCCGCTTAATCGGGGCATTGGTAATGGCGCACAGTGATGATGAAGGCCTGATTCTTCCACCAAAACTGGCACCTACACAGGTTGTGATTGTTCCCATTTTTAAAGGACCGGATCAGAAGGCATTGTTGGATAATACTGTTTTACCACTGATGAAAGAACTTCGTTCCCTCGGTATCACTGTTAAGTATGATGACAGTGACAATGCCAGACCAGGATGGAAATTTGCAGAATATGAAATGAAGGGGGTACCCGTTCGGCTAGCCATCGGTGCTCGTGACCTGGAAAACAAAGTTGTGGAAGTCGCCCGCAGAGATACCAAAGAAAAAACAACCGTTCCACTGGAAGGTATTGCCAATTATATTCATCAATTGCTTGAAGACATTCAACAGAGTATGTATAACAGGGCTCTGCAATTCAGAAACGATCACATTACTCCTGCTAATAGCTGGGAAGAGTTCGTCTCTCTCCTGGATAATAAGGGTGGATTTATTTCAGCCCATTGGGATGGTACCGCTGAAACAGAAGAGAAAATAAAAGAACTGACCAAAGCTACGATTCGCTGCATACCACTGGATCATCCGGCAGAGTCAGGTTCATGTGTTTATACCGGAAAACCCTCTGCACAACGGGTACTTTTTGCACGCGCTTACTAATGCAATTACCTGTCAACTAACGTCAATCATGAAGCAGAAGGAAGTACCCGCTTACTTGCTACCGTACCTTCACGGGCAGGTAATACTACTCGATAAGCCGTTGGGATGGACTTCCTTTGACGTGGTTAGAAAAGTACGCAACCTTACCCGCATCAAAAAGGTTGGACATGCCGGTACATTGGATCCGCTGGCGACCGGACTACTGATTGTATGTACCGGTAAGTTCACGAAGGAAATCAATCGCTACATGGGCATGGAAAAAGAATATACCGGAACCTTCACGATAGGAGCGATCACACCTACCTATGACCTGGAAAGTGAGCCCATTCAACTACGCCCTTTCCAACATGTCACACCTGCCGATATTGATCGCGCTGTTCAACAACTTACCGGCCCTATTATGCAGGTTCCACCGCAACATTCGGCCATCAAAAAAGACGGACAGCCCGTTTACCTGGCTGCCAGAAAGGGAAAGGAAGTTCAATTGGAGCCAAGACCAGTGAATATTTATTCCTTCGAAATTACCGCCATTGAATTACCCGTTTTGCATTTTAAGGTTGTTTGTTCCACAGGAACCTATATCAGAAGTTTGGCGAATGATCTGGGACAATTGCTGGGAACAGGTGGTTATCTGAGCAGTCTTCGCAGAACAAGAATTGGGGAATTTAAAGCAGAAAATGCGTTTAGTCCGGAACAATTTCAACAGCAGATAGCCAATCTCGCAGCTTCCTCAGAAGGGCAATCCAATTCCCAATTGTAAGCCGAAATTTTCAATCGTTTGTCCGTTTTGTCTTTTCTCTGTCAGCGCAAAGGTGTTGATCCAGCCGTTGTTAAATGGCCTGGCCGGGTCTTTTACTTTATATGCACCATCCAGTCGAATCAGGAAGTAGGTAAAATCAAATCGCAGACCGGCACCCATGGCTATGGCCAGGTCCCTGCCGAGTCTTTTCAGTGAAAAACGGGCATCCGGATCTCCGGGTATATTCTTCACACTCCAGATATTTCCAATGTCAGTGAAAAGTGCAGATTCAATTTTGAACCCCCCGATACTGGTAAGCCGGAATCGGTATTCAAAATTCATTTCCAGTTGCATGTCACCAAATCGGTCACGGTAAGTTGTTTTACTAATGGTATCACTTTGTACAGAGCTGCCCAATCCAATCTGTCGTAAGCGCCAGGCACGCATGCTGTTAGGACCTCCGCCAAAAAATTGTTTGAAGAAAGGAAGTGTATTTCCAATGAGTGGATCCGAACCATAATTATAACCCACTCCGGCAAAGGTTCGAAATGCGATGGACTGCTTATCATATTTTATCGTCTGCCTGTATTCTGCCTCGGTTTTTACAAATCGATAAATCTGTGAAGGATTTGCGTTGAAAATAGAAAACAATCCTCCCGATTCCTCCAAGCCAAATCGAATGAAATGGCTTTTGTTGGGATTGCGTGGAGAAGGAAAACTTTTGAATACAGTGAGTGTTTGTCCGAATACCCTTCCTTCATTGAAAGATGTTTGCAGGAATGGATTGGTGAGCAGCAGACTATCCAGTTTGAAAAATCTTTCAATGGTGTACAATTCAACATTGATGGGCTTAAATAGCCAGGTAATGTTGTTTTTCTTCCATTCATATCCCCAACTGGATACCAGTGAACGCAATAAGTAAAAATCACGCCGGTTGACAAAAGATCCGGTCAGATTCAACAAAGTCCTTCTATCATCTGCATTTTGCAGTGGTTTCCATTTCTTAAAAGGCAATATCAATCGGGGAAAAGAATAAGTATGTCCTAAACTGATGTGAAAAGTCTGCACCAAAGGACCGGACTGACTATTCAAAATATTCAATTCAACACCTGTTCTGAATGCAGTTACCGCTTGTACGGATCTTTTCCAAACATTTCTGTTCAGATAACTCAAGTTTGTTGAGAGACCCCAGAGGTTACCTGCTCCTATGTCAGTTGTATTTCTACTTCCTTCCAGGTCAATAGAGAAACTTTGTTTGGTGGCCGGTATCAGGAAATAGTGAATATCAAGGGTGTCTTTACCGCGTTGAAAAATTTTAGCATCTGCTGATTGCCATGCACCCAACTTGGCCAAGCCATTCAAAGTTTTGAAATAAGTCTTTTCGTTGAAAAGTTCACCATGTTGCAGATAAGTGTGTTCCAACAATGGCTGCTCTACAAATAACCCTTTCTTATACCGCATCACCGCATGGGGCCTTTTGGTTTCAAGCCAGTTGCCGGCGGAAGGGAGACTATCGGGCAAATCTGCCAGCCGGGTTTCAGGATAGTAAAATTGGGTGCCAATTTTAAAGGGGATCAGAACATTGGAATCTACAGGCTCCCTTCTTTCCATAGAAACAGGCCAACTGGTGTTTTTTTGTCGGTTGTTGTTGGCAAGAATGATCAATTCCACCAACTTCACAGGGTCGAGTGTTAAATCAAAAAGTGACCTATCAAGTGTGTCAACATGCGCAAAAATATGTTCCCGGGTGAACTGATAGTAACCGTTTTGTCTATAAATACTCACCAACCTGTCTAACTCATCACTGATGGCACCCTTGGTATACGGATCACCGTACTGAATCAGACTTTTGTTTCTTTCTCGAATTGTCAATGCCTGTAAATTGCTGTCCTTTAATTCATAACCAATAGAATCGAATTTGATGTTTTTACCTAACTCAATCGAAAGCGCAATGCGCTTCCTCTCCTGATTTTTCACATAATCTGTACTGATCTGTGGATTGAATTTTGCATAGTAAAATCCCTGTGAATTGAGGTACTCATTCATGTAATCAAAGCTTCTCTCCAGGTTGGACGAGTCATAAGCAGCGGGATTTTTAATCACATACCTGATACCGAGTTGAGATACTTTCTTTACCCGTATGCTGTCATCCCAATATTTTTCCAATTCATCCGTAAGCCGTATTCTTTCATCTTTGGATATATCCCCGTTTACAATGATCTTCGTATCATAAACGAATGGCTTCTGGCGGGGTGGATTGCTGATAACGGTGCGTTTTTCTAAACTGCAGGAACCCATGAACAAAAGTCCCGCAAAGAAGACAATATGATGTTGTAATTTACGCATTCAATCAACTTACATGGTTAGTAAGCGGGAGGTCAAATATATTCAAAGTTTGTCCCAGAAAAAACACAGGGTGCAGGAGTGTCTTTTTATTGTGGAAGGGGAGAAGGCAGTAGAAGAGCTGTTACTGAGCAATTGGAAGGTGCGGCGAATCTATGCCAGTAGTGAATGGATGCATACACATGATCAAGTTTCTGTGCCTGTGGAGGAAGCAGGAGAGGAACAGTTGCAGCAGATGAGCGGGCTACAATCTGCTCGGTCGGTATTGGCTTTGGTGGAAATGCCCGATCCCTGTGAATTGCCCGCGCAACCCAAAGGTTTTACCTTGGTGCTGGATACCGTTCAAGACCCAGGAAACATGGGTACTCTGTTGCGGATCGCAGACTGGTTTGGAATCCGGCAAATCATAGCCGGCGAGCATGCTGCAGATTTGTACAACCCCAAAGTCATTCAGAGCAGTATGGGAAGTTTTCTTCGCGTTCAGGTAAGTTATACTCCACTCAAAAACTGGCTTGAGCAATATCAATCACCCATTTGGGGGGCTGTATTGGATGGCCCTTCTGTGTATGAGCAAGCATCCGTCGAACAGGCAGCTTTGATCATAGGAAATGAAGGCCATGGCATTCATCCCGAGTTGCTACCGTTCATTACCCAACCCATTTCCATTCCCCGAATAGGGAGGGCAGAATCATTGAATGCCGCAGTAGCAACTGGCATTCTTTTGTCTTATTTGAAAAGGCATTAAACGGCCATCAGGATGCAATCCGGGCCAACTCAGCTTCTTCCAACTCCTGAATTCTTTTCTGTCTTGCAGCAATTAATTCCTCTTGGGCTGCGGGGGAGATTGATTGAACAGGCACTATCTCAACCGGAATAGGTTGCACCGCCAGATCAGGGCTACTTGCGGGTTCAATATTGGTTATTTCCTGCTGAGTGCCTATGAACAATGCTCTTCTGTCTTCCTCTACATCTGACAGGAAAATTCCGGCGACAATACAAGCAGTTGCAGGCATCACTATGGCCAATAACAAAGGATCCTGAAGGGAACAGCGATGGATAGATGATTGTCGCGCTATCCAGATCAATACGAAAACCCTCATCACCAACGCACCTATCCCAATGGTTTGTAGAAATAATTCAGTGCCATCGTAAAGAACAAAATTGGTAACGGAGAAATACACGAACAGCAGGGGCGCTAGCAACAATACCAGTCCTCCGTATAATAATTCACCAAAATTGTTGAAAGTATCTTCCAGTCGATCCAGGTGAAAAAACGAGCGCCTGTATCTTTTGATATTGATTCGGGGTTGAGCTTTCTTTTTAGCCGGTGGAGTTCCAATCCTCAGTAATGTGTACTTCCCCAACACCTTGATAGAAAGGTGGGAAGGGAATGAATAACTGGTAGCAACATCCTGTCGGCTCATAGCGGGAGGGGAACTGTAAAAACAGTCGTTACAAAGTAACATTTTTTTAACGGCTTATTGACCCTGAAATACTGCCTGACCTGTAGATGGTTGAAAGAATGTGAATAAAAAAAATAGCCGGGGGTTGTTTACCTCAATTGTATGTATTGAATAGGACGGTCAGTTCGAATGATGAGGGTTGGTAATAACAAGCACAGAAAGCAAATAACCAGAGCAGAACCCACTATTAACAGGATCTGCCATCCAATAATGTGCACCGGTGCGACAGATACATAATAGGAGGCTTCATCAAGCCGGATAAATCCTGTTGCCTGCTGTAGCCAGCAAAGCGCTAGTCCGGCCAAACATCCCAACAAAATTCCTGTCATGGCTATCAGCATGGCCTGGTAGAGAAAGATATACCGGATCATTTTTCCCGGTGCCCCCAAGGTTTGTAGAATGCCCACCATGCGTGTTCTCTCTAAAATCAGTACTAGTAGGCAGGTAGCCATGTTGATAAGACCAACTATACCCAATATGATGAATAGTACGTTTCTGTTGAGGTTTTGGATCAATAGCCAGTCAAAAATATTGGGGAAGATTTCTTCAATGGTATTGCTGCCTGTTTGCAAGGGTAAAACCTCGGTTACTTTTGCGTGAACAGTTTTGATTTCGGAAGGTTGGATCACAAACACCTCGTAACCACCAATCTGATCGTTTGCCCAATTGCTCACGCGCTGCAACATCCTGAGATCAGCGATCACGAACAATTGATCATATTCAGCGATGGATGTTCGATAGATGCCGCAAACCCTGACTTTGCGATAAGTTCGGGTACTTTCATCTGGAGAGATAAAATAAAGAGAAATGGTATCCTTCAAATGGATATTCAGTAACCGGGCCTGTTCGCTGGAGATAAGCACATCCTGGCTGTAATTGCTGTCACTCCAGTTAATCCAGTTTCCCTCCTGAAGGA
Source organism: Chitinophagaceae bacterium (assembly GCA_020403455.1). Taxonomy (GTDB): domain Bacteria; phylum Bacteroidota; class Bacteroidia; order Chitinophagales; family Chitinophagaceae; genus Sediminibacterium. The sequence goes on along the minus strand of JADBXP010000011.1, from coordinate 18,455 downwards.
AGCGCATGAAAGGAACGGAATCATATTGTGCGGATATGCCTTTGATGAGAACACCCTCTATGCTTTTATTGAATTCCATTACTGCCGACCGGGTAGCAAATGGCTGGATTTTTTTTACACCCGCGACATGACTGATGACCTTTTCCAGGGAATCATTCTTGGTCATGGGCAATTCTTCCGCAACAATCGACTTACCCGGAATGTATTGCTGAACACGGATATGTCCCCAGAAACTAAACACCTTTTCCGATACTTCCCGCTGAAATCCATTGACAAAGGAAACAGTAATGATCAATGCCATCACACTCACGGCAGTTGCTAATACGGAGAGCCGAATGATGAATCCGGCAAAAGAACGTTGGCTGCTGACGGCCAGCTTGCGGGCAATGGTAAATGCGAGGTTCAAATTGGACTGTTAAATTGTAAAGCTACAGTGCTCACCCCTGCCCTCCAAAATGATTTGCATTTTTAGTAGTAAGTTTAGGATGAATTTTATGAAACCTATTTTCGTTTTTTGTTACATCTGCTTGTCTTTTTCGGTCGTTCACGCACAAGTTCAGCCCGATCGCATTTATAATGACAATATAAGGGGTGTGGCTTTTTTCAGACAGGGAGATCCTTTTTCATTTCCACTGCTGGAATTAGGATCTTCTGATGTATTGGAATTGCATTTTGATGAAATGGGTCGTCAGCCCCGCAATTATTTTTATACATTCCAGCTTTGCAATGCAGACTGGTCACCGGCTGACCTGAATGTGTTTGAATACCTCCGGGGATTTACGCAGAACCGTATTCTGCAATATCGCATGTCATCAGCCACTACAACTGCCTATGTTCACTATCAGGTAAATCTTCCTGAAAGAAATTGCCTTCCCCTGAAGAGTGGCAATTATTTGCTCAAAGTATTCCTCAATGGCGATACCAGTCAGCTGGCCTTTACCCGCAGAATGATGATAGTACAAAATCAGATTCCCATAGGTGCCACCGCTTTGCAGCCATTTGACCCTGCCTTACAAATGACCCATCAAAAGATACAGGTAAGCCTGGATGTGAAGTCCATACCGTTGTTTATGCAGCAACAAGGCAAATTATTTATTCTTCAAAACAATCGCTGGGAAACCGCGAAATCTCCTCAACAGCCACTGATAATTCGTGAGAGTTTTATTGAATTCAACGCAGAGTTAGATGCTGTTTTCCCTGCGGGGAAGGAATATCGTTGGGCAGATTTAAGGAGCGTTCGATTTTTATCTGATAGAATAGAAAGAATTGACAACACAGCCATACCTGTAAAGGTTTTTTTAAAAACTGATGCTGATCGTTCCAGAACCAGGTATGCATTCTTCCCCGATCTGAATGGCCATTTTTCCATAGGAACTACCGACCAGTTCAATACCTGGTGGCAGACAGATTACATGGATGTCTATTTTTCTTTGGAGCCGACTTCACGTCAACCCTATCCGGGCAGGGATGTCTATCTATGGAGTGAAGCCACCCTTTTGTTGCCGCGGGAAAAATATAAGATGGAGTGGAACGAGGAAAAAAGGTTGTACGAAAAGACGCTTCCCTTGAAACAAGGATATTACAGTTATTCCTATGTCACCAGCCGCAGCAATGACCCCATTTTCCGACCGGATCCCGGTCTTACAGAAGGCAATTATTTTGAAGCAGAGAATGAGTACACCATTTTATTTTACTACCGTTCTTTCAGTTCCCGGTACGATGAATTATTGGGTTTCCAAAAGCTGAGAACGGGTCAGGGCATCAGGCAATAATCGGATTCGTTGACCTTTCTTGTGCCACTAATTCCTTATCTTTGCACCGGCAGGTCTTGCACGACCAGCTCCTGCTGAACCTCCCCAGGGCAGGAATGCAGCAAGGATAGGCGGTTGTAGCGGTGCGATGTAAGTAGCCTGCCATTTTTTATTACATTTATCTGATCTAAATAGCATTGCATGAAATTTTTTGTTGACACGGCCAACCTGGCACAAATCAAAGAAGCAAATGACCTGGGAATCCTCGATGGAGTAACTACCAATCCTTCTCTGATGGCCAAAGAAGGCATCAAAGGGGAAGCAGCCATCAATCAACATTACCTGACCATTTGTGAGATGGTTCAGGGAGATATCAGTGCAGAAGTATTGTCAACAGACTTTGCCTCCATGGTGGAGGAAGGGAAGAAACTGGCAGCCATTCATCCGAATATTGTTGTCAAAGTTCCCATGATCAAGGATGGCGTTAAAGCCATCAAATGGTTCACAGACAATGGTATCAGAACCAATTGTACCCTGGTTTTTTCTGCCGGACAGGCCATCCTGGCTGCCAAAGCAGGTGCCAGTTATGTCTCACCTTTCATCGGGCGCATTGATGACAGCAGTTGGGATGGGATGGAATTAATCGCACAAATTCGTCAGATATATGATGTTCAGGCCTTTAAGACAGAAATTCTGGCTGCCTCCATCCGCAGTGGTCTGCACATTGTAAAAGCTGCCGAACTCGGTGCAGACGTTTGTACTTGTCCTTTGGATTCTATCCTGGCACTCCTCAAACATCCTTTAACAGACATCGGTCTTGCCAAATTCCTGGAAGACGCCAAGAAGATGTAATTATTTCAGGTGAATCACTCGTTGTTGTAATGAACTTTGCACTGCTGCTTCAATCAGTAGCACAATACTTATGCCTTCATCTGCTGATACAGGTGCAGTAGCCGCTTCTCGAATCTGATGATAGATGGCTTCGTAATAATGCAGATAATTGCCGACTTCCGTTGGCCAATGCTGCTGAATCATCCCTGCCTCGGTTTCCGTATGTAACCAACCCTCTTCTTCTTTTGGTTCGATGCCCCAATGAACTGAGTCAGGAGAAATGCCCGCCTGCAAATCTCTTTCCTGCACATCTGCTCTGGATTTATGAAAACTTCCCTTGGTGCCAAACAAGGTATAAGCCGGAATGGGCTCTCTGTAATGGTATCCGGATTTTAATCTTACGCGTAACCGAGGATAATACAACAACAATTCAAAACAATCATCCACCACAGATCCCGGTCGAACTGTTCTGATATCAGCAAATATCGCATCCGGGAAACCAAAAAGAACCAATGCCTGATCGATCAGGTGAGGCCCCAGATCATAAAGAAGACCTGCTCCCGGTACGGGCAATTCTTTGTGCAATTTCGGACTCAAAGTGGTTTTGAACCGGTCAAAATGAAATTCCGCTTCCAGTATTTCACCCAGCATCCCAGATGCAGCCATTTTTTTTACTGTGAGAAAATCACTGTCATACCGGCGGTTTTGAAAGACACTGAGGCAAACACCTTGCTCCCGGGCCATCTGCTTCAATTGCCTGGCTTCTTCTACCGTCACTGTAAAAGCCTTTTCCACAATAGCATGTTTTCCCGCTTGCAACACTTGCCGGGTATAATCAAAATGGGTAGCTGTCGGTGTGTTGACCACAACCAATTCAATGGATGGGTCTTCCAGTATCTCTTCCAGTCGCCGAACAGATCGAATGGAAGGATAAATGGAGCTGGCAAGGGGGGTAGTCCTTTCCCAAACCGAAGCGAGTTCAAATCCCGGATGAGCCCGCAAAAAGGGGGCGTGAAATACCCTTCCCGACATACCAAAAGAAAGCAAAGCTGTTGAAATAGGTGTCATCTGATGCGGATAACTTAGAGATGACTAAAAATACATATTCAGATGCAAACCGCCGAACTACTTTACCTTTACTTGTAGAATCATTCAACATAATTTCAATTGTAACGGAGAAACTTTATATTTGGAAAAAAAGGGATCATGTTAAGAACAGACTTTGTGCATGTGGAGACCCCTGAGCCGCATCGGGGTAGAACCAAGGAAATGTTGAAGCAACATCCGGAATTGCGCGGCCTGATTGGGAAAAACCCCTATTCATTTCTAGCCATTGTCGGTGTAGTTTCCTTGCAGGTATTGGTGGCATTCCTACTTTCCGGTCAATCCTGGTGGTGGGTATTGGGAGCTGCTTATTTCATAGGTGCTTTCGCAGACCATGCCCTTTTCGTGCTGATACATGAATGTGCCCACAAGCTCATTTTTAAAAATAGAGCTGCCAATAAAATAGCGGGAATGATTGCCAATATACCCCTCATATTTCCCAGTTCTGTTTCTTTCGAGACCTATCACCTCAAACACCATTCCTTCCAAGGGGTACATGAATTGGATGGTGACCTTCCCAACTACTGGGAAGCTAAATTGATCAATCATTATTTCATAGGAAAAGTAATCTGGCTCCTTTTTTATCCTCTTTTCCAGGTTTTTCGTCTATCACGCCTTCGCGAGATTGCCCCCTTTGACAGGTGGGTAGCATTGAATTGGCTGATACAAATTGTCTCAATGACTGCTATAGCCTGGTTCTTAGGTGCGCAATCCTTCGTTTATTTAGTGGCTAGTTTTTTCTTTTCGGTTGGACTTCACCCATTAGGTGCTCGCTGGATACAGGAACATTATCTCACTCAGGGTGAACAAGAGACCTATAGTTACTATGGAGTACTCAACCATGTTGCTTTCAATGTGGGCTTCCACAACGAACACCATGATTTTCCATCCGTACCCTGGAATCGCTTGCCGGATATTAAAAAGACCGCCCCGGGATTTTATGATCATCTCTCCAGCCACACTTCCTGGACTAAACTATTTCTTCGTTTTCTGTTTGATCAAGAAATCAGTCTCTTCTCCCGCGTTGTAAGAAAGAACCGGGGAAAGGTGTCACTCACGGATGAGTCCAGACCGGATGCAGAGCTCAGCATTTGAGTAAACTCGATTTTCCTTTCAATTAACATTGTATTGGCTATTATCTGGTAGTCAATTGGCACATTATTTGTACCTTTGCACCCGAAAGCGGTAAGTAAACGCTCTTAGCCGGGAATTAAGACCAGAAGTACTTCAACATCGATTGTTTTCCCCGTGCCATTTCTATTATTTATTTAAAAATCATAACTTATGAATGACATATCTATGCACACACATGCCAAAAATGAAGTTAACGAAACTTCATTTTCCGCTTCAACAAGCGTACACCAGGAAAATAGTTCCTCACATGCCAAGCCTGCTCAAAACCGCACTCGTTTCGGAATTGCAGACCTTTGGAAAATTCAGAGAAACCAACGCAGTGCAATGGCGCAGCGTCGCAACATCCTCTAATTCGTTTTTTTTGAGTGAATATCCGGCAGTAACCATCGTCAAATGGATACTGCCGGTTTTTTTATGTCAAATACCATAAGGTGAATGTTGCCGTACCGAAAATCATCTATTCGCCAAATCTTCAGTAATTTAAGGGCTGGATATGCACCAAATGTTCTATTCAGCTATTCATGTCAGCAAATCAATCATCTAACCGCAGCGCTTTTATTTTACTGACCTCCCTTTTTTTTCTATGGGGATTTGTGCACAACCTAGACCCCATCTTAATTCCCCACTTAAAAAAAGCATTCAGTCTTTCCACACTTGAAGCGGCACTGGTAGATTCCTCCATCTTTATCGCTTATTTTTTCATGGCTCTCCCTGCCGGTATGCTCATTCGGAGGTATGGTTACAAAACAACCATTTTGATGGGATTACTTCTCTTTGCACTTGGCTCCTTTCTGTTCGTGCCCGCTGCTTCCAATCAATTGTATATTTTCTTTCTGGGCGCTCTTTTCGTGATTGGAAGTGGATTGGCTCTGTTGGAAACAGCTGCCAATCCTTATGCAGCACTGTTAGGAGATCCTGCTACTTCCTCCCGTCGGCTTAATTTTGCTCAAGCATTCAATGGTTTGGCCGTAACTATTGCACCCATCATTGGTGCCGGAGTCATTCTCACCAAAGATATTCCTGCAGAAGAATTGAATCGAATGACACCCGTTGCCAGACAGGTAGCATTGGCTGCCGAAGCCTCCTCTGTTCAAATACCTTATTCAATTATTGGAGCAGTCATTGTTCTAGTAGCATTCATTTTCCTGCAAATCAACATGCCAGATATACGGGAGAAAGGAAAAAAAAATCTAGGATGGAAAGAATTGATCGCCGCATGGCAAGTGCCACATTTGAGAAATGCAGTAGTTGCTCAATTTTTTTATGTAGGAGCTCAGGTATGCGTAAACAGTCTTTTTATTTTATATGCTGCCAAATCAGCGAATATGGATAAAAGCACCGCAGCCACTTACCTCGGGGTAGGATACGGAGTTTCTTTCATGTTAGGACGCTTCATCGGCACTTTTTTCATGCAATGGATAGCACCTGCAAAGCTGCTAACTCTCTATGCATTTCTGAATATTATTCTTTGCTGCATGGCAGTTTATGGCCAAGGAATGGCAGCGCTCTATACTGTTTTCGCCATCAGTTTTTTCATGTCCATCATGTTTCCCACCATCTTCTCACTCGGCATAAAGGGTTTAGGAAACCAAACCGAGATTGGCAGCAGTTGGATTGTAATGGCCATAGTTGGAGGAGGAATACTGCCCCTGCTATTCGGATTAATTACTGATTTGACAGGGAACATTCAAAATGGTTATTTTGTGCCAATGACTTGTTTTATGGTTGTAGCATGGTTTGGCTGGAAAGGACACATCATTCACTCAACACACAAATCATGATACAACAGCATGTTCTACTACTTGATCTCAAAGATGATCCGGCAAGTATTGCTGCTTACGAAGAATGGCACAGGAAAGTTTGGCCGGGCATTTTGAAAAATATCCACGAGGCAGGTATTGAAGATATGCAAATATTCAGAGCCGGTAACAGACTGGTCATGTTGATGCATACCAATTCGCAGTTTGATTTTACTGCAAAGTCCATTGCAGATGCTAATAATTCGCTGGTGCAGGAATGGGAAAGCCTGATGGACCGTTTTCAGCAGCGATTACCCTTTGCTGCTCCCAATGAAAAGTGGGTACGCATGCAATCAATTTTTTCACTTAAAGAAGCTTTGAATCATGTTCAGTCTTCATAACAAGAAAGCAATCATAACAGGAGGCGGAAGTGGAATAGGAAGAGCCATCGCTTTGTTATTTGCAGCGCAATCAGCAGATGTTTACCTGATAGATATACATGCTGAGTCGCTCGAAGAAACACGTGCAGCCATTGAAGCAGCAGGTGGCAAAGCAACCATCTATGTTGCTGATGTAACCAAAATAACACAAGTGACGTCTGCCTTTACTGCCATTCAATCGGCACATATTCTGGTGAATTGTGCAGGCATAGCTCATGTAGGTAACGCTGTCGGAACATCTCCGGAGGATTTTGATCGAATTTATCAGGTCAATGTAAAAGGTGTTTATCATTGCTTACATGCCGGCATCCCCGTCTTATTGAAATCAGGTGGTGGCGCCATCCTCAACATGGCATCCATAGCAGGTATTACCGGAATCCCCGATCGCTTTGCTTATAGTATGAGCAAGGGCGCCGTGATAGCCATGACAAGAAGTGTAGCTACTGATTATTTACACCACAAAATTCGGTGCAACTCAATATCACCCGCCAGAATTCATACCCCCTTCGTAGATGGATTCATCGCAAAAAATTATCCCGGACAAGAAGAAACCATGTTACAAAAACTGGCTGCCTCGCAACCCATAGGGCGCATGGGAACTGTGGAGGAAGTAGCCCAACTGGCCTTGTATCTCTGTAGCGATGCTGCCACTTTTATATCCGGAAATGATTATCCCATCGACGGAGGGTATCTACACCTCAATCATTAAATCAGAAATCAGATAAGTCAATCAAGTCGTTGATTCGACAGGGATGCTTAACTTGAATAAATTTTTATTTGACAACAATACTTTTTTTATGCGACTGATCAGATGGGGAAAATCAGGGGAAGAAAAACCCGGAATTTATTTGAACGGAAATTGTTATGATGTATCAGCACATTTTTCAGATTTCAATGAAGCGTTTTTTGCAGAAGGTGGTATCAATCAACTGGCCTCCTTGATTGAGAATACTAGTTTACCTCTCCTGCAAAAAGATATACGTTACGGTGCACCTGTGGCAAGACCATCCAAAATCGTGTGTATCGGACTCAACTATGCCAGGCACGCGGCTGAGACAGGAGCACCCGTTCCGACAGAACCCATCATTTTTCTCAAAGCAACCACAGCTATCAGTGGTCCTTACGACCCCATTGTTTTACCACGTAACTCCACCAAGACCGATTGGGAAGTGGAACTAGCCGTTGTGATAGGAAAAAAAGCATCCTACGTTAGTAAGGAAGATGCACTTTCTTATGTAGCCGGCTACTGTTTACACAATGATGTGAGCGAAAGAGCCTTTCAGTTAGAAAGAGGAGGAACATGGGACAAAGGCAAGGGCTGCGATAGCTTTGCTCCTCTAGGTCCCTGGCTCGTTACGACCGATGAAATTCCGGATCCACATCACCTCAAATTGTGGTTACTTGTGAACGGAAAATTGATGCAGGAAAGCAATACCGACGATCTGATTTTTGATGTGCCTACCTTGATTGCCTATACCAGCCAGTTCATGACACTATTGCCCGGTGATATCATTTCAACAGGTACACCCGCCGGTGTTGGAATGGGTATACAGCCCCACCCGGTTTATCTGCAAGCTGGAGATGTAGTTGAGTTAGGAATAGAGGGGCTGGGTTGCTCTCAACAAACAGTCATTCATGCACAATAAATCAATCCCATGAATTTACAACTTACCAATAAAGTGATTGTAGTTACCGGAGGTGCCAGCGGTATAGGGAAAGCTGTCGTGCATGCACTGGCTGCTGAAGGAGCCATACCAGTTATTGTAGATCGACACACAAGTGCAGTTCAGACACTTACCAATGAGCTGCTGCTGCAAGGACATACCACTTTACAAGTGATAGCTGAATTGACTGAGAACGGGAGTGCCGAGAAGATTATTCAGACGGTCATCAATCATACCGGAAGAATTGACGGACTGGTAAACAATGCCGGAATCAATGATGGTGTCGGATTGGAAAGTGGCGATTTGAGCAGGTTCAGGAATAGCCTGGAACAAAATTTGGTGCACTATTACAGCATGGCGCATTTTGCACTGCCCTGGTTAAAAAAATCAGCGCAGTCAGCCATTGTGAATGTTGTGTCAAAGACGGCAGAGACAGGACAAGGCAATACTTCTGCCTATGCAGCTTCCAATGGTGGGAGAGCAGCACTAACCCGGGAATGGGCCGTAGAATTATTGCCCGCAGGTATTCGAGTGAACGGGGTGGTAGTAGCTGAATGTGCTACACCGGCGTACCAAACATGGCTGGAAACTTTACCCAACCCTGCGGAAAAATTAAAAGAAATTCAAAGACATATCCCATTGGGAAACAGAATGACAACGCCGGAAGAAATTGCTGCAGCGATTATTTTCTTATTGTCACCGGTCTCCTCTCATACGACCGGACAATTGCTGCATATAGATGGGGGCTATGTGCATTTGGACAGGGCACTGGCGGGGAAGCTGCAAAACTGAGAATTTTTCCTATTTTCATGCCCTAAACCCAACGCAAATGAAAAAATCTCTTGGCATTGCTTTGATATTGTTATTAGCCTGTAACAAGAATAGCAACCAGCATTCCATTACGGTTCCTGATGTGATACAGGCCGAAAAAAGACGCGGAAATATATCCGGTGGAATCCGTTTGTATGATATGGATGGCAAATCAATTGCTGATGGCAGTGGTGTTACCATTACAATCGATCAAACCAATGTTTCTACCCAATCGAATAGCCAAGGTAGATGGACTCTGGACTCTATCCCTTTTGGTACGTATGATCTCACAATATCAAAAGCCGGCTTTGGTACCTCTCGTATTATGGGACTTTACCATGGCGCTGTGAATCATGCTACGACTGTTGTAGCAGCAACCAGGCAAATTAGCATGGTCTCCACACTTGATATTTCCAAACTTGCTATTCGCAAATGGAGTGAAGCCTTTCCAACCATGCAGAATTTGTTGGCCATCGGCCTGGTTGAAGAAGGTATATTGTTCAATCCGGTTTTTGCCAACAATTCAAACGGCGAAAAGGCAGTACGCTTTTTTATGAGTACTTCTCCTGATGTTAGTTCTACGAGTTATTCCGTGACAGAGAAACAGTATTATACAGGAAAGGAGGACATTGTGGAGAATGATAATTTTAAAATCAGCTGGTTTGTTTCCAAAGGATTTGAACCCGGACAAACAGTATATATTCGGGCATATGGCGACGGAAGATATGCTGATGATTATGAGGATCCTATTTCCGGTTTGACTGTATTTCCTTGTCTTTCCCCCAAAAGTTCACCTGTGGTGTCTTTTGTAGTTCCCGGTAAGAAATAATTTTCTTTCATAGTATAGAAGCATGTCATGTACCAAAAGTGCATGACATGTTTTGTTTTATTCGGTATATTACAACACATAAACACTGACAGTATGCAACTGCACTCCATCTCAAGGCTAATTGTTATAGGAATTTTTAGTTCGATGTTTTTTATTCAAACACTGGCTCAAAACAATCCGGTCATTGATGCCATTATTAAAGAGGGTACCCAAAATTCCGCTTTGAAGCGAATGGGACATGAATTGATGGACCAGATTGGCCCGCGGCTGGTGGGAACACCTCAGATGCAAAAAGCCAATGATTGGGCAGTGAACACTTATGCCGGTTGGGGAATACAGGCAAGAAATGAAGCTTGGGGGCAATGGAAGGATTGGGAGAGAGGGATAACACATCTGGACATGCTCACACCCCGACTTCATACCATCGAATGTACCCAACTCGCGTGGAGTCCTGCCACCAAAAAAAGAGGTGTAAAAGGTGAGGCGATAATCTTACCGGATCTTGCAGATTCATCAGCTTATGCCGAATGGATGAAAACAGTGAAAGGAAAGATGGTCATGATCTCTATGCCACAACCAACAGGCAGACCAGACTACAACTGGCAGGAGTTTGCACTCAAGGAGTCTTTCGATAAAATGAAAAAGGAAAGGTTGGCGCAAACAGCTGCTTGGCGCAACCGCATCAGTAAAACCGGACTCAACTTCAGGCAGTTGGTAAAGAAGTTGGAAGATGCAGGTGCCATTGCCATTCTCACCCATAACTGGTCCTCCGGATTTGGCGTAGATAAGATTTTTAGTGCTTCCACTAAAAAAATTCCAACCATCGATATAGCTTTAGAAGATTACGGTTTGTTGTATCGTTTGGCTGAATCAGGTATGCCTCCTTTGTTGCATTTAACCAGCACTTCCCGACACGGAAATTTAATTCCGGTGTACAATACACTGGCAGAGATGAAAGGAGGGGAGAAGCAGGGTGAGTATGTGATGCTCTCCGCACACTTTGATAGTTGGGATGGAGCCACAGGAGCAACTGATAACGGCACAGGCACCCTGATCATGATGGAAGCCATGCGCATACTCAAAAAAGTGTATCCCAATCCCAAGAGAACGATTATTGCCGGCCATTGGGGCAGCGAAGAGCAGGGACTCAACGGGTCCAGAGCATTTGTGGAAGATCATCCCGAAGTTGTGGACCATTTGCAGGCCTTGTTCAATCAGGACAATGGAACCGGTCGTATAGTGAATATATCCGGACAAGGGTTTCAGCAATCAGGAACTTTTTTTTCTCGTTGGCTCGCAGCTGTGCCGGATACGATTAAAAATCGCATCAGCAGGAATTTTCCGGGATCTCCGGGTGGAGGAGGAAGTGACTTTGCTTCTTTTGTAGCAGTCGGCGCACCTGGATTTTCGCTCTCCTCACTGAGCTGGTCTTATTTCAATTATACCTGGCATACCAACCGCGATACCTATGATAAAATTGTCTTTGATGATTTACAAAACAATGCCTTGCTGGTAGCAATGTTGGTGTATATGGCATGTGAAGATCCTGAGACTCTCCCGCGTGACAGAGCACCCATACCCGGCAATGCAACCGACAGAAACGGACAACCCATCAATTCATGGCCCAAACCGGTGAAGGCCATACGCATCGGACCGGTAGAATAAAGATCAGGGATATCTTTTTTTAAGGGAATTCCAAGCTTCCCTAACAACGGGGTTGGGAGCTCTTGCGATGAATTTACTTTTTTGAGAAAATTCCTTCGAGCTTTTTATTCTATTGGCACTAACGGGGTGTGTGCTGAGAAAAGAGAGATTACTGTTTAGGGCAGGATGTGCTGCTTGCAGGGATTCCATTAATTCAGTCATGCCCGCCGGGTTGGTTCCATTCTTCACCATTAATTCCTGCCCCTCCCAATCGGCTTCTGCTTCCAACTGGCGAGAATAACTCAAAGATTGCAGCATACCTGCCTGGTTGATCAAGGTATTCCCCAAACCACCAAAGTTGGTGCCAAGCATCGATAAAAGATAACTTCCGGTGAGGTTCCCCAACATTTGTCGCAGGCTATGTCTACGGTTTACATGAGTGGCCTCATGTGAAAGAAGCGCATAGAGTTCTTCGGGATTCTTTAAAGACGCGATGAGGCCTGAATGGACCACAATATTCCCACCGGGTACAGCAAAAGCATTGGCAATGGTATCTTTTACCAATGTCAATTGAATAGGATAAGTATTGCTCAGCGGATAGTTCGAAGCAAACTTGCGCAGCAATTCAGTTCCGGCAATGTCTATAACGGCATCTTCCATCACTGCCTCATAGATTTGTTGCCCCCAGATTATTTCTTGTTTTACAGGAATTAATCTCACCAGTAAAGGAGGAAGTCCACGGAATGCCAGTAGCATCAATCCGAAAAGGACCAGCACAATCAATCCCATTAATACCCATCCCTTTTTTTGATAGGTTTTTCTGAACCAGCCGGTATGTCCCTCTTGAATGCGCGATTGGAGTTGGAGGAATACAGGATCTTCGATTGGAATAACCAAGTGCTCTGCATTTCCTTTTTGAAGAAAAACGTGTGCCTGGTTTCTCAGTACTTTAAAACTACAAGATTGCAAAGGGTAATAAATTTCACGTGCATCCGGATGGTTGGGATCTGATATGGATATCACATCTTCATATAAAACTACCTTTACTTCATACGGCTTGGCCACCGAACCATTGAAGTAGGTGAAATTTCCTTCCCAGTTCATACATCAAGTGATTTTTCTCAAATGATTAGGTCAAAATTAAGCCAGTCAATAACATCTTCCCCGGCCGCATCACCAAAATCTTCTTGTTCCTGTTGAAGCTCTTCCAAAGAAATGTTTCCTTGCATTTGAATGTGCTCTGTAACAAATTGAAGTGATCGGATGATCACCCATGGAATACCCAATCCCAAGGTGAATACTACGATGAGCAGATTAATCACTATAAAAGAAAAAAAATCTCCCGCACTCGCAGTAGATTGGAATCTTACCACTTGATCACCTTTCTGCATACGCAGGTTGTTGACGAAAAAACGAAACAGATCTCGCTGCCACCAAAACATGTAGATACCCAAAGTAAAAATACTCAGAATATAGCCAACAAGATTAAGGACGAAGAAGTCGCCTCCATTGCCGGAATATGAAAAATGCGCATCCCCCATTTTGATGTTACCAATTATATACCTGCGCAGTTTCATATAAAACCAGGGGCCATAGATGCCAAGAGTTATTATGGTTAGAAATAAGCCAACGATGAAAAGAGTGAACAATTCACCCCGGTTCCCGGTATATCCAAAACGAATGCCCCGCCAACTGGTTTTTGCCATTCGATAACGATAGGATCCATGCAAAGCCAAAGGAATGAGTAAGAATAAGGTCAGGTAAATCAGTAACAGCCCCCAGCCACCCATGTTATTGGTAACAAGAATAAAAAACAGGCTAAATAAAATACCCATGAAGACCAGTAATTTCACATATCCTCTGAACATCTCCTTCCCCGTACCCGAGAATGAGAAGGGGTGATCCTGTAGTGTTGTGTGCGAATAAAGGTATTCCAGTGTATTGGCTTTTGCCCAGGGGTAATACAAACCGAGAGTAACAATCTGGAGCAGAAAATTCACTATTTGAATTTTAAAAAAGTCAAAGCCTTTTCCCCAATGGCGAAGTACATATTGCATAATCAAGTATTGGTTGTTAAATATGAGAGTGAATATAGTAGAAAAAATTTAAATAATTGGATGTATCCAATGGATAGTTTTTTAGCAAAAAAGCGGTTTCTTTTCTAAAATTAAACAGTGAATACAAGGCAAATTAACTGGTTTTTATACCGTAAAAATTGCGCTAACTGAATGATACTTGTTGAAGATTACTTTAGGGGATATTTATCAAATTGGGACTACTCTGTTTCAGCTGAATTTTCAGGCAAAAAGCATGTAACTTTTTTGTATATGTTAATGGCGACTTAAGGATGCGCCCAAACGGGTCATTTCTGAGCAGACAGCGCACAATTTCGGGCGTGAATTGAGGTGGAATGTCTTATGTTATTGTATCTTTGAATAGCTCCTACGGGTAACCTGCAGAGCGCTTTTGCTAAAACAAATTCCGCAATAAAAATGCGGAGCCACTTAGTAAAAAGAAGACCATCCAATATCCGATATCCTATATCCTCCGTGTGCCCCTATTTCGGGCAGCCATGGCTGTTATATACGGCATCTCCTATTTTTTTCCGTTTTTTACAAGAACCCAACAATTATCTCTGCGCATTGTGTGCATGATGGGTTTCCTGATTGGTCCGATTGTGTGGACTAATCTTCATGCACAAACCTATGTGTTCGCCCGCCTCGAAGGGATTCCGATGAATACGACCGGATGGACTATGAATGGAGAGGCAGCGGTGCGAAATGTCCTTTACAACAACAACAGTGAGTTGCTTTTAACTTCTGCCAGACTCAACTCAAGCGGAGGAATTTTCTTCAATCAGCCGATTAACTTGTCGATGTGTAGCAGGTGGCGGGCTGAATTTGATTTTCGGATCAATGGGGGAACAGCTGCAGATGGAATTGCCTTTAGTTTTTTAGATGCCCCGCCATCGGGTTTTGTGATTGGGGAAGGTCTGGGATTACCTGCAGGAGTCAATGGCTTAAAAATTTGTTTTGATACCTACAATAACTGTAACTCTAATTCATCGAGTAGGGTTCCTAAAATCGAAATCAGATGGGGGGCCGGATACAATGAGTGTTGGAGTCAACCAACCAGGGAAAACATAGGCGGAATTCTATCATTCATTCGATCCAATTCATACAACAGAGCCGTCATAACTTATGACAATGGAAATATTTCTGTTGCGGTGAATGGTACTACTTACATCACCGGCTTTCAGCAGTTTAATTTCTCCGGTTATCTGGGATTCACAGCAAGTACCGGTGCAAAGACAGACAACCATTCTATTCGGAATGCGATTATTTATACGGATATGCCACCTTCCGAGGCGGGTAATTCAATTACAGCCACCTGTAATACAATCAACGGACAAATAGGAACCAATCCAACTGCCGGTTACAGCTATACCTGGACACCTGCAACCGGACTTTCCAATCCGGCCATTTCAAATCCGATAGTACAGTTAACGAATACAACCGGTAGTGTATTTCAACAGAAATACTACGTAAGAACTTCGTTCACTTCTAATCCGGGATGTTCCTCCATAGATAGCATGGTGGTACAGCTAAATCCATTACCGGCAGTAGGATTAACCCTACCTGTAACTGCGGTTTGTTCCAATGCAGTGCCATTTACTTTAACAGGAGGGACACCTGCAGGAGGCACCTATAGTGGTCCTGGTATAAGCGGAGGGACATTCACTCCCTCCCTGGCCGGTGCCGGAACGCACACCATTACATACACATTTACCGATGGTTCCGGGTGTTCGAATTCAGCTTCCCGTACCATTACTGTAAATGCTTTACAACAAGTACTTGCCCGCAATGATGTAACCATATGTGCCGGGACTACCATCCCGCTTACCGCAAGCAATGCCGTCATTTATCAATGGTCACCCAATACCAATTTATCGTCAACATCGGGAAGTTCAGTAATGGCAACCCCTGTCACCACAACAACTTACACTGTACAGGCTACCGATGCCAACAATTGCGCAAGCAGTGACCAGGTAATTGTATCAGTTGTTCCACCTGCAACGGCATCTATTTCATATCCCGGAAGCCCTTACTGCGGAAACCAGCAAATCCCGGTAGTATTAACAGGACAGACCGGAGGCAGTTATACTGCCCCAGCGGGTTTATCCATACATCCAACAAATGGCACCATTCAACTTGCGGGAAGTACCCCGGGAACTTATACGGTAACGTATACCTATGGCAATGGTGTTTGTACTGATTTCACACAAGCATCAGTTACGATTCTGCCACCCCCTTCAGTAAGTTTCAATGGAGTACTACCAAGCTCTTGTTTTGAGGGCACACCCTTTAGTCTTACCGGAGGTTTACCCGCAGGAGGAATATATTCTGGACCCGGGGTGAGTGCCGGATCTTTTAATCCTTCCATAGCGGGAAGGGGTAACCATGAAATTACCTATAGTTTCACCAATGCAGGTGGCTGTGTAAACAGCGCCACCAACAGCATAACTGTATATCCAATTGAAGCGGTATCTGTTGGTCCTTCTGTTGCTGTGTGTAGCGGAGGTACAATTGCCATCAGTGCTAGCAGGGCAGATGGTTTTACCTGGTCACCGGCAACCGGGTTGTCGACTACTACAGGTGCTGTAGTTTTGGCATCACCGCTGACTACTACAACTTACACTGTAACGGGCTTTGATAATGCCAGTGGCTGCACCTCTGCTGCAACAATTACAGTAAGTGTATTATCCGCACCTGTTGCATCCATTGCTTATGGAGGAAATCCTTACTGCCGACAAGGGACTGCAACGGTAATGCAATCCGGACAAACAGGCGGCACCTATTCAGCAGTTGCGGACTTAATGATTGATCCTTCAACCGGAACCATAGATCTTGCCAACAGCAATCCGGGAACTTATACGGTTACTTATACTTTCACCAATGGAGGATGCTCCTCATTTACAACAACTGCAGTAACTATACTTCCGCCGCCATCAGTTTCGTTCGATCCACTTAGTTCGGTTTGTTTGACGAGTGCCTCATTTAGCTTATCAGGAGGCTCTCCTTTGGGCGGACAATACACCGGACCGGGCGTAAGTGTGGGAAGTTTTGATCCGGGTATTGCGGGCAGAGGTTACCATACGATTGTTTATACTGTTACGGATGTCGGTGGCTGCATAGCAACAGCTTCACAAACTATTTTTGTGAGTCCGCTTACACCCGTAGAAGCCATTGCTGATAGAACAACCTGTGCAGGAAGCACAGTAGCATTAACGGCTATAGGAGCGGTTAGTTATCAATGGAATCCTGGTTCACTTGGGGGTGCTCAGGTTGCTGTATCCCCATTGACGAATACAATGTATACGGTAACGGCAACTCATGATGATGGCTGCACCAGCCAGGATCAGGTAAGTGTTTTGGTGCTGTCCCTACCTGAAGCCAGTATCAGCTACACGGGGTCTCCTTTCTGTACCATGGGAACCGCCACAGTCAATAGAATAGGACAGTCCGGCGGAACCTTCAGTTCTAGTTCGGGTCTAGCCATCAATAGCAGCACGGGTGATATTAATCTGGCGGGAAGTACGCCAGGTATTTATACGGTTACCTATACTTTTTCAGATGGTATTTGTACGGGTGTAACCTCCACCAATATTGAAATTTTATCACCTCCTGTCGTAACCCTTCATTTACCAGCGCCTACAGTATGTATTAATACAAATGCTTTCACCCTGACGGGTGGAATGCCGGGGGGTGGAGTTTATTCAGGTACGGCTGTATCCGGAGGAGTATTTTCACCTTCAGCAGCAGGAAGGGGACAACAACTCATTACTTATACCTATACGTCAGCAGCTGGTTGTACATCCAGTGCAACCGATGTAATAACTATAAATCCGCTCATAGACGTAGATGCGGGATCAGATATTACTGTTTGTGCCGGAAATACAATCATACTCTCTGCATCCAATGCTTTGGTTTATAGCTGGTCACCCAGTTATGCATTGTCTGCAGTGACGGGACATGAAGTCATGGCCTCCCCATTAACAACCACACTTTACAAAGTAATTGGGACAGATGCAGCGGGTTGTACATCAGAGGATGATGTCTGGGTAACCGTTTTACCCCTGCCGGTGGCAGTTATCCAATATCCATTGACCAGCTATTGTACAATCGGAACAGCTAGTATCAATACTGTAGGACAAACAGGTGGGGTTTATTCAGCAGATGCCGGACTCGCTATTGATCCGGTAACGGGTGAGATTGATTTATCATCGAGTACACCGGGTAGTTATACGGTGACTTATAGTTATAACAATGGAAGTTGTAACAATGAAGCTACGACAGAGGTTACGGTATTGCCACCACCTTCGGTGAGTTTGGTTTTACCGGTGAGTTCTTCCTGCGTGAATGGCGGAGCCATTGCGTTGAGTGGTGGTATGCCGGCCGGAGGAAACTACGGTGGTGTAGGAGTAAGTGCAGGAGTATTTACACCTAGTG
>JADBXP010000010.1 GCA_020403455.1 Chitinophagaceae bacterium | reverse complement strand
CCAACTGAGCTACCTCGCCATATGATTTACATCCCTCACCTCTTTTCTTACTCACCTCTTCTTGAACCCGTGTGCGCCTCTGGCGCATATGAATCCTGTGCTCTAACCAACTGAGCTACCTCGCCATATGATTTACATCCCTCACCTCTTTTCTTACTCACCTCTTCTTGAACCCGTGTGCGCCTCTGGCGCATATGAATCCTGTGCTCTAACCAACTGAGCTACCTCGCCCTATTGATTTTATCGGGCAGCAAAGATAATGATTTCAGGAAAATCAGTCCTATTAAAAGGCTAAAAGTTGGTTCAAATGACTACCTAGACCCTCGCTTCCCGGCAACATGGCCTGCTCAAGACTTCTGTGCATCGGTACAGCGGGCAAATTAAGTGCCCCCACAACTTCAACAGGGGCATCCAGATAACAATAACAATGTCGGGTAATTCTATGGGCTAGAGCCTCCGTAAAAGAGTTATTGCGGGGTTCTTCAGTGACAATCAGCACCTTCCCATGCCGTCGCACTAATTCAAAAACAGCTTCCTCATCTAAAGGATACAATGACCGCAAATCCAATACCTCAATTAATCCCGGTGACTTGGCAGCTACTTGCAACGCCCAGTGCACCCCCATACCATACGATATCACTCCTAAAGTCATACCCCGCTCCAACATAATTGCATCCGCTTCCAACACGGTTCTCGCTTTTCCTACAGGAACAATATAATCTGCATCCGGCTCTGTGGCCATGGCTGTTTCGGTGTTTTTACCGGCATCACTCATTATTCCCTTGTGCTCAAGAACCACAACCGGATTGGGATCCATAAAAGCAGCTTTCATCAAACCCTTCATATCCGCAGCATTCGATGGGTAGACTACTTTGATGCCTTTGATGGATAGCAAAGTAGATTCAATACTGCTGCTGTTGTATGGTCCGCCTCCATCATATGCACCTACAGGTACCCTAAGCACCATTTGCACCGGAAACTTTCCATTCGTTAGGTAACAGGAAGTTGAAAGTTGATTCACCATCTGATTGAGTCCGGTATAAATAAAATCAGCACTCTGTATGTCCACAATCGGCTTCAAACCCAAAGCACTCATGCCGGCTGAAGACCCAATAACATAACTTTCGTCTACACCACTATCACAAACCCTATCCTCACCAAACTTTTCAAGTAAGCGCTCTATCCTTCCCGCCTGACCACCCAAACGACTGGCAGATTGCTGGCCATAAACAACAGTTTCAGGATAAGCTGTCATTAGTTCCTCAATGGCACTTAACGCAGCCTCCTCCATCGAAATTTCTTTGCCACGCTGAGGAGTCCTTGTGCCCATTTCCTCTTTAATGGGAGTTGGCGCAAAAATATGCTCCTCCACTGTTGCAGGATCGGGATCCTCTGAATGTAGTGCCCTGGAAAAATCGTGCTCTACCCTTTTTTGAACTGCTTGCTCTATCTGCCGAATATCATCTTCAGAAATCCCGGATTCGAGTAATACATTTCTTAAGATTCCTACCGGATCTAACTGAGGTCTGTCCTCGCTCCTTTTCTGATAGCGATCGCTGCCTCTCTTTAATTCATAGGATTGAAAGCTTTTCTGTGAAATGGTAGCATGCACCAATACGGGCTTTCTTTCAATTCGTGCGATCTGGGTGGCCCGAAGCATGGTTAGAAAACTTTCCGCAAAATTGCTGCCATCACACTTCAATCTTTCCAACCCTTTGCCGATACAAGACCAATCATTGGAGCCATTATTGGGATGCTGCTCTTTTCGGGAAAAAGAATGATTGATGTTATCCTGAATGAGATAAACGACAGGTAACTGCTGCTGTGCTGCCAGTAATAAGGCCTCACTCAGCTCCCCTTCTGTAGGGGCCACGTCACCCATAGAACAAACCACTATGGGTAACTGGCCATCTTTGGTTTTTCTCAATTTTATTGAACCTGTTTCCTCAGCAATGCTTAAAGCATGCGCAAGGCCGGTAGATGGAATCGCCTGCATCCCGGCAGCACTGCTATGGGGAAGGATGGATGGCTTTCCGGGATCTTTGCTGCTGGGATGGGAATAATATGCTCTGCCACCTGAAAAGGGATCATTTTTCTTACCGAGCAACTGTAACATCAGCTCATAAGGAGAGAATCCCAAAGACAACAATAAACTATCATCCCGGAAATTGGCACTCAGCCAGTCGCAGGATTGTAACTGTAATCCGGTAGCTATTTGTATGGCTTCATGTCCACGAGATGTGGCAAACATGTATTGACAATCTTTCTTATTAGCTGCGAATGTATCAGACATGGTGCGCGCTGTCACCATCATCTGATAAGCATCTAATAAGGTAGTCAGGTTCAGCATGCCATGATGGGGGTTATTATGCATGTATGTTTAAAGTAAATACTGATTGTCCTTCCAGAAATCCTTCCAAAACATCTCCTGTTACACAGGGTCCGACACCGGCAGGTGTTCCCGTAAAAATCAAGTCACCCGGCTCTAAAGAGAAAAAAACAGAGATATGTGCCAGCAGATGATCAAAAGAAAATATCATCAATTCTGTATCGCCCTCCTGAACCATTGTCGCATTCTTTGTCATAGAAAAATGTACCGGACCAGTCCGCATGGGATGCCAGTTGCCTACTATGGCAGCCTGATCCCAGGCCTTGGCCTTTTCCCAGGGTAGTCCTTTTGCTTTCAATGCTGCCTGAACATCCCGGGCGGTAAAATCTATTCCTACGGTAATTGCATCAACATAGTGAAGCGCATCGCTGGCAGAAATATTGCGCCCCTTTTTACCAATGCGCAAAACCAATTCTGCTTCGTAATGTAGATCGCTGGTAAAAGAAGGATAGTGAAAGCTATCGCCCTCCTGTAATAAGGCTGTAGACGGTTTCAGGAAAATAACGGGATCCTCCGGCACTTCGTTCCCTAGTTCCCGTGCATGAGCTGCATAATTTCTTCCTACACAAATTATTTTCATACAATAGCTTTGGGTCAGGGCATGACTTGCCCTTTCAGTGTAGAACGAGCTGAGAATGAAAAAATTGTATATGGAATGGGAGAAAAAGGAACAGGTGGGTAACTTGAATTACCCTTCTCTACATATCAACAAAAAAAATGACTATTGGGGGGTTGAAGTCCCACTCTCCGGGTTGAATTCCATGCGATTAGCCATATTCATGGTATAAGCCAGGCCGGCGAGGGCAAAAGAAGAAATTACCTCACAGCAATATTTGATTTTAGCTTGCACCATTGGCACTTCCGAGGGCAGCCATCTTCCTAATACAAATTCTACCTGCATGCCCTTGGGAAAGTTATTTCCTATCCCAAATCGCAGCTTAGGATATTTATCAGTTCCTAACATTTGCTGTATATCTCTGAGTCCATTGTGACCGGCATCTGACCCTGATCCGCGAAGTCTGATTTTATTGAGTGGTAATGCCAGATCATCAACAATCGTGAGTGTTTGCTCAACCGGTATATTTTCTTTCTCCATCCAATAACGAAAAGCCTGGCCACTTAAATTCATGTAAGTAGTTGGACAGATACAAACAAACTCCCTCCCTTTGACTTTCACCGTGGCTACGTTCGCATATCTGCCTGAACTAAAACTACCGCCATGCATGGATACAAAGGCCTCGACTACATCAAAACCTATGTTGTGCCGGGTATGAGCATATTCTGTTCCGGGATTGCCAAGACCTATGATAAGAAAGCGTTGCATGTAAATGAATAACAATTAAAAATACATGATTTAATGGAAGGTTCGGAAGGAGCAATGAGCAAAAAAAAACTGCAGGCCAAATAGACCTGCAGTTGTACCATTTAATTCAGGGAATTTATTTTTTGGCAGCAGCCGGAGCCTTAGCCGCAGGTGCAGCAGCGGGAGCCTTGGCAGCAGTTGCTTCTTCCTGTTTCAATTGACGGGTCAATACCACTGAAGCAATAGGAATACGAGGGGAATTAAGGATTTCCATACCCGCTTCCTTTACATCTTCCACACGAATGTTACCATTCAAATCGAGATTGGTAATATCAACCGGAATGAATTCCTTCAGGTCTTTGGGAAGGGCTTTTACTTTTAGTGATTTGATTTTGGTGATCAGCTTACCACCACCTTTCACTCCGATGGATGTTCCTGTGAACTTGAGTGGGATAGTTGCCACAACTTTCTTGTCGTCTACCAGTTCCAGTAGGTCTACATGTATGAGGGCATCCGAAACTTTGTCGAATTGTAAATCCTTCAGAATGCAGCGATACTTTTTGCCGTCTACTGTTACTTCGGCCGTTTGGAATTCACCGGTGTAGACCAAAGGCTTGAAAGCCCTTGCAGAAGCATAAAAACTAATCTCCTGCGCACCCCCGTAAATTACACCTGGCACGTTTTCCTGAGAGCGAATCTGGCGGGCGGCTTTTTTGCCATGCTCGGTCCTCAGGTGACCTTCGATTGTAATTGTTTTCATAAAAAAATTTGGTTAATGAATAATCCCTTCAACACAGGCAGAACTCAATACTACCGGTTTTGGGACGGCAAAGTTAGGTAAAAACAGGGAAATAGTGAGCAAAAAGGGGTTATTTGTCCCTTCCACGCAGCTGAGAATGGACGAAGAGGCTGGTTATGCTCTTGTTTTCATAAGCATTCCGGATGGCTATGGCAAAAAGGTCGGCCACGCTGATCACTTTGATCTTGGGGGACTCTTTTTTAAGGGGAATCGTATCACAAACGACTAGCTCTTCCAAAACGCTATTTTCAATGTTTTCATAAGCTTTTCCACTTAAAACGGGGTGTGTGATCAGGGCCCTGACACTTCTGGCACCTTTTTCTTTGAGAAGTCCTGCCGCCTTGGCAAGTGTTCCTCCGGTGTCGCATATATCATCTACCAGAACAACATCCCGGTCGGTAACATCTCCAATTACAACCATACTGGCAATCTCGTTCGCTCTTTTGCGGTGCTTGTCACAAATAACCATTTCGGCATTGAAGTAACTGGCGATTTCTCGCACCCGGTTGGTACTACCAACATCTGGTGCTGCGAAAGAGAGATTAGGCAACCTCAACTGGTCGATATAAGGAATAAAAATGGCTGAACTGTCAAGGTGGTCTACCGGTACATCGAAAAATCCCTGAATCTGGGGTGCGTGCAGGTCCATTGTAATTACCCGATCAGCTCCGGCAGCTTCCAGGAGGGTTGCTATCAATTTAGCGCCAATGGCCACACGCGGCTTATCTTTTCTGTCTTGCCGAGCATAACCGTAATAGGGTATAACAGCCACAACCTTGTAAGCACTGGCTCTCTTGGCTGCATCGATCATGAGCAGCAACTGCATCAGGTTGTCAGTGGGCGAGCAAGTACTTTGGACAAGAAAAACATAATCACCACGAATGCTTTCTAGAAAGATGGGCTGGCATTCCCCGTCACTGAATTGCTGGATGTTGATTTTTCCCAGGGTAGCGCCAAAGCGTTGTGCAATTTTTTCAGCGAGTTGCTGGGAGCCGGTACCTGAAAAAATCTTAACAGAAGGATTCATAAAACCGTGAATATGAACGAAGATAGATATTCATGCAGGAATAATTATATTGACTTAATTACAATTTGTTCACATGCGAAAATTGTCTATTAGGGAATGGGCCAGGGAAGACCGGCCGAGGGAAAAATTATTACTACAGGGGCCCCAGCATCTCAGCAATGCGGAGTTGCTGGCCATTCTTATTCAAAATGGAACCAGGGAAAATTCCGCCCTCGATGTGGCTAAAAATATGCTACTCTATGCGCACAATGACCTGAATCAATTGGCTGGCATGAGTGTCCAGGAATTGGTCAATGGGAGAATTGCCGGTTTGGGCACTGCGAAGGCAGTGATGATTGCAGCAGCCATGGAATTGGGGGTAAGAAGAAAGGCAGCGGGTCATTTTCGGATAAAAATTCAGAGCAGCAAGGATGTTGCCAATTATTTGCAAGCGCAGTTGGAGCACAGAAAACAGGAAATTTTTGCAGTGGTTTATCTCAACCGGGGTAACCGGATTTTATCACTGGAAACCATAAGCATAGGGGGGTTAACCGGAACTGTTGCTGATCCCCGCATCATCCTGAAAAAAGCGCTGGAGCAGGATGCTACGGCACTGGTGCTCTGTCACAACCATCCCAGCGGCAACTTAACACCTAGTAGGGCCGATGAACAATTAACCCAAAAAATCAAACAGGCAGCGGCTTTGATGGACATACAAGTGTTAGATCACATCATCGTTAGCCATGAGGGATATTTCAGCTTTGCTGATGAAGGAATGATTTAAAAATATACTAGGCCTGTCCGGTCATACCTCCAAAATTCAGTGGAAGCTGAATTTGTTCCAGGTCTTTAATGGTACCGTTGGTTGCTTCAAATCTGCCGATATTTTCCTGCAAAGCCTTCATGAAACGCTTGGCATGCATAGGGGTAAAAATTACCCTGGATTTCACTTTACTTTTGGGTGTACCGGGCATAATATTGACAAAGTCAATAACAAATTCTGCATCACTGTGGGTGATGATTGCCAGATTAACATAGCTGCCTTCTGCTACTTCCTCTGTAATCTCGATGTTGAACTGGTTGGCGGGTTGATTTTCCATGCAATTGATGTTCCAGCAAAGTTAATCATTTCCTGATTGTATCTGTTGCGTTGAGACACTTGACTTAACAGAAAAAAAACGGGGCCAGTGTTCAACACTGACCCCGTAGCATTATTAGGAACTTCGATTTATTTATCCCACCAGATACGGGCATTTTGAGAGTTGTTGCTATACAATGCTGCAGCAGCTGCATAATTGGTAGCATTCAACTGAGGCTCATTGGGACCGTAAGGAATGCGGCGGGGAACTGGATTGCTTTGTCCGGGTGCCGGTGAAAGCGCAGGGAAACCGGTTCTGCGCCATTCTGCCCAACCCTGGTTTCCATCGGGGAAATGAGAAAGCCAGCGTTGTGTAGCCACTTTTTCAAAGTCGGCTGCTGATCCATCCAATGCAACGGTTGGCTGAGCCAGATATGCATTGATGGCAGCACCATTGGTTATTCCCCAACGGTTCATTTCAGCAGTCACACCGGATGCATACATGGTTGCAGCATTTTCTGATGTCCAACCTCTGCGCGCCGCTTCTGCTCTGGCCAGGAATACCTGACCTGCAGAAACCAGACTGAAAGGAAGAGTCTGCGGAGTGGCTGTGAATCCGAGCAAGAAAGCAAATGTTGGATTGATGGTTTGCCATGCCAAAGCATCACTTCTGGTTAATCCGTAAGGAAATCCATTGGGGTTGTTGCCGAAATTATTGATGCGTGGATCGCCCAATGTGGTCAACTGGTCGGTCATGGTTTTACTAACCGCATAGTCAAAACGCTGGGTAATTACATAATAGTTGTAAATCGGGTTGCGGTAGTTACCACCCGGGTAGGGGATATTGGCATTGTCAGCATTGGCATCGATAACACCTGCAGTGAGAGCAGCAGCAAATTCAGTAGCTGCCAACTGACCGGTCGAAGGGAAAACTTTGGACATACGCAGTGCCAGAATGGCTCTGAGTGAGTTGGCTAGTTTCTTCCACTTGGTTGTGTTACCGGAATACATCACATCACCCTGAACTGTGGCACCATTATCAAACTGGGCAACCGCCTCTTTCAACTCTGTAAGCAGTGCGGGATAAATGGTTTCCTGCTTGTCATAAGGAATGGTTCCTACACCTTTGAGTGCCTGGGCATAGGGTAAATCGCCATAACAATCTGTCAGCACCATGAAATAATAGGCTTTCAGTATACGGGCAATGGCAATCTGATTGGCATTCGAACCGTATTGAGCTGCCGTTGCTTTCGTTTCGGCATCCGTATTGGTATTGATGATGTTCTGTAGGTCATACAAATCTCCTGCATAAGTGTCATCCCAATTAATGGTAGGAGTAGCATAGCGGGAAATATCAGTGTATTGGGTCTCTGCCATATATTGGCAATAGAGACCGGCAGTAGTATTGGTAGCACCTCCCCATACATTATTACCTGCATTCGATAGAACGTTGGTCAGTAAGGCAGAAGTAATAGGTACGGTGGTGGCATTGGGATTTCTATTGATAGTTCCAAAATCATCAATACCCTTTTTACAGCCCGTAAAACCGATGGCTGATACCCCCAACACTAAAACGATTTGTTTGAAATTCATACGTTTCATTGTATATACATTTAAGGGTTATTAGAATGTCATTTTCAGGTTAAATCCGATTGAGCGGGTTCCGGGCATCTGGCCATCTTCACCAAACACACCACTGATCTCTGTAGGATCAAAATTCTTGGCATCTCTATACAAAATGAAAGGATTGCGAGCAATCAGGGATATACTTGCTCCCTGGAAAGCTTTTCCAAACTTGCCCATTTTCTCAACCGGAATGTTGTAACCAATGCTTACCTCACGCATCTTTATAGCACTCAGGCTATGCACGAAAGGTTCCGCAACTTGTTGAAAATAAAATTGGTGGAAATAATCATATGCTTCAACATATGAATCATAAGGTGTTCTTCCGTCAGATGCTAAAACACCGGTAACTCGAACACCACCTCCGCTGGCAACAGAGTTACGTATGGGATTGCCTTTGTCATTCAATCCGGCTGTATTGGAGAATAATCCGGAGAAGTTACCCCACTGTTCAGACAGGGAGAAAAACTTACCACCGAACTGGTAATCGATAGATACGGCCATGTTGAAACGCTTATAGGTAAGGAAATTCTGAATGCCTCCTGTAATTCTTGGAACCACAGAGCCCCACTCTTTGTTAGCATCTCCGGCACTGTACCAGCCAAGACCACCGCTGAAACCATTGGTGGTGATAAGCGGTTGACCTGCATCATTGCGTTTAATTCCACCGCCTCTGAGCATTCCCCACTGCTGTCCTGCAATTTGAAAGGCCCGCGCAAACCGAGTACCAAAAGCACCTCCTCCCGGTTGGTTGTTTGCGTTTGTTGGTACCAAAATAGAACTTAACCCGGGTGCCAATTCTTTTACCGGATTATCAATCAGGTAGGAGAAGGTACCATTGGCACGCCATTGGAAGTCTTTCTTACTAATGATTCTGGCAGTTAATTCAGTTTCAATGCCCTGTCGTTGTATCCAGGCAGCATTGATACGCTGAGCTGTAAAACCACTCACACCGCTGCTGGTAACCTGAAGAGGTGCCTTGATATTGTCTTCAAAGAAGTAAGTCAACGTTAATCCAATTTTATTCTTGGCAAAACGCAGATCAAGTCCTGCCTCCCATGTAGTAACCAGTGATCCTTTGAGATTAGCATCCGGAGCAACATTTGGAGTTGACATCAAGAAGTTACTTCCCCATAAAAGTGGATTAACAGAATAGTTCAGGTTCAACTCATAAGGATTGAGTGCCACCGGCTTTCTTCCCCATGATCCAAATAATTTACCAAAACTCAACCAGGGCAAAGCATTCTTGGTAAAATCAGAGAACACAAAAGATGTTCCCAATGATGGAGACAACAATGAATTATCATTGGCAGGTAAAGTAGAGAACCAGTCGTTCCTAACTGCCCAAGTTAAGCTCAGGTATTTTTTATACTCAACATCACCGAAGGCAAACAATGAGTTCGCTTGCTGGTCAGAACGAGAATTTGAAATACCGGGACCCGTTTTAGAGTTACTGATCGCATATAATTCGGGAACGTTCAAGCCATTGTTGGTATTGGCAGAAACAGCTCGGTTGCGAATAGACAAACGGTTAGCACCTGCATTTACCGAAACCACAAAATCTCCGAAACTGTTATTATAGTTCACTACTCCTTCAAAGTTCCATTCTCTGTTCACAGTATTGCTGGTTTCATATCTGGCTAACAAACCTGTCTGTACACCGGTAAATTCTAGAATATTAGGGGTAATATTCTCCACATTTCCATTGAATTGATCTGTGCGGATTGTTCCACGTACTTTCAAGTGGTTATTGATTTTATAAGTAAGACCAATATCTCCGTAAATACGATCACGGTTCTGAACATTATTAATTTGCTCAAAATAGGTGTATGGATTGTACCAGTAGTTAGCACCATATACACTGTTACGGGGAGCTGCTGCATTCCAGGCACCCGGATTTCTGCGGAAGTTCCAGGAAGCAATGGTACCGATCGGTGTCTTGAAATTAGAGAAGTCACGCAGAATATTAATATCCAAATCGCGGTGGAACCACTGGCTGAAGTTACCGGATGCATTATTGGAATATCCATCATTGAAATCACCGTTGATGCGCTGATTGGTATAAGTCAGGTTGGCATTTAAGGTAAACAACTTACCTAAGTCCATATTAAAAGCTGCGAATAAATTGTGACGGATTGACTTGGTGTTGGGCAACAAACCACGAATGGACTGATTGGTGTATGATACACGCAGATTCTGTCCAGCACCATTGCTCTGCGTAAAGCTCACATTGGTATTATTGGTGATACCTGTATTCCAGAAATCACGCACGTTGTTAGGCTGAGCCACAAACGGAGCTGTTAGTCCGCTTTTGCTATGACCGGGTATGAAAGCATACCAGGGAATATATTCACTTCCATCGATCTTCGGACCCCAACTGGCGTCATCGGTGAAATCACGGTATTTTTTACCGTTCAATCCCTGCCACTCTGTTGGCATGCCTGCAACATAGTTAAATGTTAACCAGTCGCCATCACCACCGCCATACTCATTTTGGTAGTTCGGCAGGAAGGCCGCTCTATCGAACATCAATCCTTGATTTACTTCAATACCAATGCCTTTTTTACTGCCCCCTTTGCGGGTAGTAACCACAATGGCACCATTCACGGCACGGCTACCAAAAAGAGCAGTTGCATTGGCACCTTTCAGAACCGTAACATCTTCCACATCATCCGGGTTGATATCGAATGAGTTGGTAAGTGTACCATCAACCACATAAATGGGTGCAACATCTGACAGAGATCCACCTCCGCGAATACGAAGGAAGCCCTGATCATTCAATTTAGCAGCACTTTGTCCGCGGAACTGAACACCTGCCACCTTTCCTGCCAATGCATTGTTGAGGTTGGGCTGGCGAATCACATTCAGTTGATCAGATTTAATTACCTGGGAACTAAATGGTGTCGTTCTCTGCGACTTTTTCACGTTAAAGGCAGTAGTCACCATTACTTCCTGGAGCTCATCTGCCCTAGCTTTTAAATCTACGTTCATGTAAGTCGAAGATGCAGTCACTTCTGTATTGTCGTGGCCTATAGCAGAAATGGTGAGGGTAGCACCTTGTTTGACACGAATGTTAAAAACACCGTTGGCATCCGCCTTCACGATGTTCTTGGTTCCTTTTTCCTGAATGGTAGCGTTGGCGACGGGGCCACTAACATCCGAAACCTTACCCTGAACTGCAACTGTCTGGGCATTTACGGTAGCTCCGAAGAACAACAGCAAAGCCAGCATGGGTACAATTTTTCTCATGTTGTTGGTTGTTTAATAAATGAATAAATAAAAATTTTTATGCATAATGGATTCTATATAAATGAATGTGAAGGTTTTTATTTTTTTAATCCTGCCACATTTCTTCCCGGATCATGATGTAAAAAATGGTTGTTTCAGAATTTGAAATTAATAAATGATTAACAAATGTTAAAATATTTATTTAAATTTTTTATGAATCATATACAAAAGACCTAATAATCATCTATTTAGCTGCACCGAAAATATTTATTTATAATTTTTATTTATGTTTACCATGCTATTTCTTTATTTATACCGTGATGTTTAGCACTTTTTCCCTAGATTGACTATTTGTACGAGGTATTTCCCCCTCCATTCCTCATCTCTTAGATAAAAAATAGTTGAAAAGCCCCTTTTCAAATAGCTTTGCACCATGACTCTTCTCGACGGAAAAATTGCCTCCCAGGCTATCAAAGAACAGCTGAAAACCGCCACCCAAGCTATCATCAGCAACGGAAAAAGACCCCCCCACCTGGCCGCCATTTTAGTTGGAAATGACGGTGCCAGTGAAACTTACGTAGCCAGCAAAGTGAAAAATTGTGAGGAAACCGGTTTCCTTTCCACCCTAATCCGCCTCCCTGCAGATGTAACAGAAAGTGACTTATTGGAAAAAATCAGCCACCTGAACAGCGATAGTGGTGTAGATGGCATTCTGGTACAACTCCCCCTACCGCGTCATATACGTGAATCTGTTATTATCCAGGCCATCAATCCTGATAAAGATGTAGACGGATTCCACCCCATTAGTGCCGGAAAACTGGTACAGGGCCTGCCAACCTTCATCCCAGCTACTCCCTATGGCATTTTACTGATGCTGGAACACTTTCAGTTGTCTACCAAAGGAAAACATGCCGTAGTAATCGGCAGAAGCAACATAGTCGGTCGCCCCATGAGTATCTTACTTAGCAGCAACATCCCTTTCGGTAACTGTACCGTTACCCTTTGTCATTCCCATACACCCGACCTGGCAGCCATCACTCGCCAGGCAGATATTCTGGTCGCTGCACTCGGCAAGCCGGAATTCGTTACAGCCGACATGATAAAACCGGGAGCAATTGTAATCGATGTAGGCATCACCCGTGTTGCTGACCCATCAGCTAAAAAAGGATTCCGCATCAAAGGTGATGTGGCCTTTCAGGAAGTAGCCCCTCTTTGCGAAGCAATTACACCGGTTCCGGGCGGAGTCGGTTTAATGACCATCGCAGGATTGCTGAAAAATACATTACAGGCCTATCAAAACCATACATCCTAAGATGTCTGTATCCACTCCAACAATTTCTACGGACTCTACCTCGCTTCCAATAATGGAAACATTCTATTCCCTGCAGGGTGAAGGATTTCACCAGGGAAAAGCATCCTTCTTCATTCGCCTGGCAGGTTGTGACGTAGGATGTTTTTGGTGTGATGTGAAAGAAAGTTGGGATGCAAGTCTTCACCCACGACGAACCATCGAATCACTGACCGAAGAAGCAATCCAACATCCGGCAAAAACAATCATCATTACAGGGGGCGAGCCCCTGTTACATCAGCTCGATGAACTGACCCAATCTTTAAAAGACGCTGGGAAAACCGTACATCTCGAAACCTCCGGCTCATCTCCTTTATCCGGCCATTTCGATTGGATCTGTCTTTCCCCAAAAAAATTCAAAGCACCTTTGCCGGAAGTAATCAGCAAAGCTGATGAACTTAAAATAATCGTTTACAACAAGCATGACCTAACCTGGGCTTTGGAATGGGAACAACAAGTTAATTCTTCCTGCCAACTTTACCTGCAACCTGAGTGGGACCAACGAGATAAAATCCTGCCTGAGATCATTACCTTCATCCTGCAACATCCTCGCTGGCAATTGAGTATGCAGGTGCACAAATTTGCTTCCATCCCTTAATATTTCACCGCTCATTCCTCCCCTTTAACACGGGTTTCACAGCCTTTATCCGAAATTGCTGTCATGTGCAGGCATTTTTTTCTTTTGTTCTTGTCCCTCTCTTTCAGCAGATCCTGGGCTCAGGGTTACCAGCCCGATAAAGTGAATCCTAAAGCAATCACCTTCTATGAAGAGGCCATTCGTCAATTAGAAGACGAGCGTTATCAGTTGGGTATTCAACTCTTAAAAAAAAGTGTACAGCTCGATAGCAATTTCGCAGATGCCTTGCTCTCATTGGCAGGTGTGTATGGACAGCTTAAGAAATATGATTCTTCCATCCAGTGGTATGAGAGAGTCCGTCTGATAGACAGCAATTATTTTGCTCCTTATGGCCTTCCCTACTCCATCAACCTTGCTGGCAAAGGAGATTTCGCCTCCGCCCTGCAAGCAGTGAATCGTTTTCTCACGACTCCCCGTCTCAATGACAAAAGCAAACGCAGTGGATTGTATCGAAAGTCCTGCTACGAATTTGCATTGAATTATGCCAAAGAAAATCCTGATTCCACTTATACCTTTTCTCCTGAGAACCTGGGTGATTCAGTCAACACAAATAGTTCAGAATATTATCCCACGGTTACCATCAATGATAGTCTGCTCGTTTTTACCAGAAGAGAAGGGGGAAGGGAAAATTTTATAGAAACCGCTTTTCGCGGGAACGGATTTACGCGCTGGAGAACGATTCCGGGTAACCTGAACGAGGAACCTAAAAAAGGAGCCATCAGTGTTTCACAAGACGGGGATTGGCTGCTCTTCGCTGCCATGTTTCCCGACCAGGGATACCGCAGCTTTGATATCTATATTTCTTATGCAACGCCGGAGGGCTGGAGTGAACCTGAAAATTTAGGCCCGGCTGTCAACTCAGAATTTTGGGATACTGCCCCCTCGTTGAGTCCGGATAAAAAAACACTCTACTTTACCAGTTCTCGTCCCGGTGGATTTGGTGGATCCGATCTCTATTTCTCCAATCGCTTAGCCAATGGAAAATGGAGCGAAGCCGAGAATATGGGACCAATCATCAATACGCCCGGCGACGAGATGGCCCCCTTCATTCATGCCGATAACCAAACGCTCTATTTTACTTCCACCGGATGGCCGGGATATGGCGGTTCCGATCTATTTATTGCCAGAAAGAACAGTGAGGGTAAATGGGGAAAGCCGCAAAACCTTGGTTATCCCATCAATACCATCGAAAATGAAGGAATGATGGCAGTTGCGGCCAACGGCATCACCGCTTACTATTCCAGTGACCGCAGCGATTCAAGGGGAGGAATGGACCTCTACCGATTTACCCTGCGCAAAGATTTACAGCCCTTCAAAACATTTTATTTAAAGGGAAAAATCAAAGATCAGCTTACAGGAAAAGCCCTTCCCTCGGTTGTTGAATTGACTGTCAACAACAACCGGAAAACCTGGATGCGGGTGCAAACCGATGAGCAGGCAAATTATTTCATCACCCTTCCCGCAGGGAACGATTATACGCTCACAGTCAACAGAAAAGGCTATCTATTTTATAGTGAATTATTTCAACTATCTACTCAAATACCTGATAGCATTTATCGAAAAGATATTTCACTACAACCTATTCGATTGAATGCAAGTCTCACTTTCTCTAACATTCAATTTGCATCCAATTCTTTTACCCTGCCAGAAGCAGCAAAAATTGAATTGGATAAGCTGATTGCCCTGCTCAATGATAACCTAACCCTGCGCATAGAAATTGGTGGACATACCGACAATACAGGATTGGCTGAGAGCAACCGCATACTCTCAGAAAACAGAGCCAAATCCATTGCCCAATATCTGATAGACAATACAATTGCACCAACCCGCCTTACCTGGAAAGGCTATGGTTCCAGCCGACCCATCGCTGATAATTCAACCGAAAAGGGGAAAGCCCTGAACAGAAGAACCAGCTTCACCATCACCGGTCTGTAAAAACACCTATCTATTTTAGGTAAAAACACGGTAATGCCATACCGCCCCATTGCTGAAATTCGCGCATGAATGAGGAATGGCTGTACCGCATCGCACTAACATTGATACCTTCATTGGGACCGGTTAGAATCAAAAGTCTGATTGAACATTTTGGCGACGCCCGATCCGCCATGAATAGCTCTGCCAGAGAATGGCTGCGTGTTCCTCATATGACCACCGCCGCCTGTAGGGAAATGAAAAACAAACAACTGCTGGTTACAGCAAAAGCAGAAATAGAATGGATACAAGACAATAAGGTAACCCCTTTGTTTTTAACAGATATAAACTATCCGAATCGGCTAAGACATTGCTATGATCCCCCCGCTTTGCTATACTACAAGGGTACTGCAGACCTGAATCATCCGCGCATAATCAGCATCATAGGCACCCGCAATAGCAGCTCTTATGGAAAACAGGTGACAGAAGAATTGATCGATCGACTCAGCAGAACAGATGTAATGATTGTTAGCGGACTCGCATTTGGTATAGATGCGATTGCACACAAAAGTGCTTTGAAACAAGGTATTCCTACCATTGGTGTTCTCGCACACGGCCTAAACACCATCTATCCCTGGCAACACCAGCATCTGGCAGAAGATATGTTGAAGAACGGTGGCTTGCTGACAGAGTTCAACAGTAAAGCGTTACCAGAAAAACACCAGTTTCCCAGAAGAAACAGAATCGTGGCAGGTATTGCAGATGCTACACTGGTTGTAGAAACAGCCGTCAAAGGTGGCAGCATGATTACAGCAGAACTGGCATTTCAATACAACCGAGATGTATTCGCTGTGCCCGGAAAAATATACGATCGAAATCACACCGGGTGTCTGCAACTGATCAAACAAAATAAAGCGATCATGTACACTTCACCTTCTGCATTGCTGGATTGGCTCGGCTGGCAGGAAAGCAAAACGCTGCCACCATTCCAACAAAGTCTATTTCAAGATTTTTCTGAGGAAGAAAAATTGCTCTTAAATCACTTAAGCCCGGAAAATCCTCATTCCGTAGATGAATTAATGGTTCTTACCGGATGGCATACCAGCCGGCTGGCTACGATATTACTGCAGCTGGAATTGAAACAATCCATCCGTTGTCTACCGGGCAAGCGATATGAAAAACAAAATGGATAGCTAAGTTGCGCCCTTGGCTTTTCCTTGCTGCATCCATCTATACAAAATCACCATTGAAAAAGCTGCACAAATTGCAGGCAACAAAAAAGCGTACATAAAATTTTCAGCGTGGTTATTGTAAATCCAGGCACTCAACAAAGCCCCTCCACCGATTCCGGCTTCCAAAGCAATATAAACAGTTGCTACAGCTTTTCCCCGATGCTCGATGGCACACAAATCCACCGCCCAGGCGGCCACTGTTGGGGAGTTCATGCCTAAACTCAGACCAAAGATGCCGGCACCCGTCATTAAAACCAGCGGATCATTTGCAAAGGCCAAAAAAAGCATACTGACGACCAATGCCAGTGAGGAAAAGAAAAGCACCATCTGACGACCATACCGGTCTGATGACTTTCCTGCTACCAACCGAATCAGGAGGGAAGTGATGGTAAAGCATGTAAAGAACACCCCTTTGTTGCGCATACCTAACTCTACCGAGTAATCCGGTACCAGCGTCAGACAAGACCCAAGTGAAATGCTCAGCAGAAACAATATCAATGCGGGTCGCAAAGCAGTGGGTTCAATGATCTCGTTTTTAGGAATACGCAACAAAGACCAGCGAAAAGGTTGTGGCGCAGGAAGCGTCTCATGAATATTAAATAAAATGGCCACCGATCCCAAAGCCATCAACGCAGATGTCACAAACATGGCATGGTAACTATAATGACTCACTACCCAACTTCCTATAACCGGTCCGATAGTTGCCCCCAGGGTATAGCCAATGGCCAATGCCCCCAGGGCTTCACCCCTTCTGGACTCATGTACTACATCTGCCCCATAGGCAGAAGTCGCCGTAGGCTTGAAACCTGTTGAAAATCCATGAAAAAAACGCAGCAATAAAAATCCGGTAATGGTGTGTAAAACCGGGTAAAGCAAACTGCACACAACACATACCAGTGAACCAAAAATCATCACCGGCACACGTCCAACGGTATCTGTTAATCTTCCGCTAAAGGGTCTGGAAATACCCGCCATCAAAGTAAACAGTGCAATGATCCAACCCTTGTACTCCGCTCCGCCCATGGCTGTTAGGTAGGCGGGCAACTCGGGAATCATCATGTTAAAACTGGCCGAGAACAATAAATTACTGAAACACAGCAAGCCGAACTGAAAAGTAAAATAATGGGTGGGCTTTGTTTCGGTATGCAACAACATGAAGTGAATATCAAAACCAAAAATACCAAATATTCAGGGGCCGGGCTTTTAATTGTGCGCGAGCCCTGCGAAAAATTGATTTGGCAACATTTCACCAAGGCAGCTATCTTTGCACATGGCAACAAGAAATAACTCCACCCCCGCCTCTTCGGCCTCTTCCCGCATAATTGGACAAGGACTGACTTACGACGATGTTCTGCTGGTTCCTGCCTACAGCGAAGTGCTTCCCCGTGAAGTAGATATCCGAACCCAACTTACCCGTGACATCCGTTTGAATATCCCCCTGCTATCTGCGGCCATGGATACCGTGACCGAAGCCCATCTGGCGATTGCATTGGCAAGAGAAGGCGGTCTGGGCATCTTGCACAAGAACATGAGTATTGAAAAGCAGGCAGAGCAGGTGCGCAAAGTAAAAAGAAGTGAAAGTGGTATGATCATCGACCCCGTGACCCTATTGGTCGATGCTACCATCGGCGATGCTTTGCACCTGATGAAAGAAAATAAAATTGGTGGCATTCCTGTTGTAGATAAGCAACATCAACTTGTGGGAATACTCACCAACCGAGATCTCCGTTTCGAACACGACAGAAAAAGAAAGATTGCTGAAGTAATGACGCGAGAGAATTTGATAACTGCACCAGAAGGTACAGATCTCAAAAAAGCAGAAAAAATATTGCGCCAATACAAAATCGAAAAGCTGCCGGTGGTTAACAAACAGGGTAAGTTAATCGGACTGATTACCTACCGCGATATTCTTCAACTCAGGAATTTTCCCAATGCAGGCAAAGACGCACTGGGCCGACTGTTAGTTGGGGCCGCGCTGGGCATTACACGCGATCTGATGGACCGTGCTGCTGCCTTACAGCAGGTTGGTGTGGATGTCGTAACTCTCGACAGTGCACATGGTCATACATTGGGTGTTATCAATGCACTTAAGCAGCTTAGAAAAAATTTCAAAGGACTGAATATTATAGCAGGCAATGTAGCTACCGCAGCAGGTGCCAAAGCACTGGCAGCAGCAGGTGCTGATTGCGTAAAAGTAGGAATCGGACCAGGTTCTATTTGCACCACCCGAATAGTAGCAGGTGCCGGCATGCCGCAGTTAACTGCTATCATGGAGACTGCAGCAGCACTGAAAGGCAAGAACATAGCAGTGATTGCCGATGGTGGCATTCGCTATACAGGTGATCTGGTAAAAGCCCTGGCTGCAGGAGCAGGTGCTGTTATGATGGGAAGTGTTTTTGCAGGTGTTGAAGAAAGTCCGGGTGAAACCATCATTTATGACGGAAGAAAATTCAAGCAATACCGTGGTATGGGAAGCATGGGAGCTATGAGCCAGGGAAGCAGCGACCGCTATTTCCAGGATGTGGAAGATGACATCAAAAAATTTGTTCCCGAAGGTATCGAGGGAAGAGTTCCCTATAAAGGTGCTTTATCGGAAATTGTTTATCAATACGTGGGTGGACTCAGAGCTGGCATGGGTTATTGCGGAGCAAAAAATGTGGAGGCACTGCAAAAAGCTTCTTTCATTCAGATCACAGCTGCAGGTATGAAAGAAAGCCACGCCCATGATGTTGACATTACAAAAGAAGCACCTAATTACAGTAAAAAGTAAAAATGTTGTAGCCTTGGTCGCACAAGTGGTTTATTTTTTTCAACAATCAATCATCATACATTGAAAAATTCCTTGCGCTGGTTACTCAGTTGTCTTTCAGGCTTCATGCTGGTAGCAGCTTGGCCGGATTTTCCTTTTACCTGGCTGATCTTTGTCGCCTGGATCCCACTCCTTTTTTTAGCGGTAGAGCCAACCCGTAAAATCACCTGGTTTGGACAAGTGTTTTTAACGATGCTGATCTGGAACACAGGCACCACCTGGTGGATCTGGAATTCAACCGACGTAGGTAGCATTGCTGCCATTATTGCCAACAGCTTGCTGATGTGTCTGCCCTGGCTTGGTTATAGGAATTTCATGCGCCAATATGGAACAAGAGCCGGTTATAGTGCGTTGGTATTTTTCTGGATGACTTTCGAACTGATTCATCTGAACTGGCAAATCAGTTGGCCCTGGCTACACCTGGGCAATGTGTTTTGCATGCATCCTTCCTGGGTTCGGTGGTATGAAATTACCGGTATTGGAGGTGGTACCTTCCTGGTATTGATCATCAATATTTGTCTATTTGATGTATTCCGTGCATGGTTGCAAAAACAACCCATCCTATCGAAACGCCCTGCGCTGTATACCCTTATTGTGTTGGTTTGCTTTTTGATCTCCTACAACAGGTATCGTGAATTATCGCCGACTCCTTCAACAACTTCACCGGGAAATGTGGTTGTTGTACAACCCAATATTGATCCTTATCAAAAGTTTTCCATTACAACATTGGGGGAACAAATCAATGGACTGGTTACATTGACAGAACAGCAGATTGACAGCAATACCCGCCTGGTTGTTTGGCCTGAAACAGCCATGAGTGCTGGCGATTGGCAACACAATACAGAAGCGAACACTTATTACCAGCCGATCTTTGCATTACTCGACCGGCATCCGAAAGTCGCTTTATTAAGTGGAATCGAGTTGTTTGTCAACTATGGAAAAGAAAAAACATCTCCCACTGCCCGCATCGATGCCAATGGGAATAATTATGATGTAATGAACGCAGCAATGCTGGCGCAATTCAATCAACCCCTGCAGTTTTATTATAAAAGCAAATTGGTTCCCGGTGTAGAAACCATGCCGACTTATTTACGTTTCCTTGCACCTGTGTTTGAACAGTTTGGTGGAACATCCGGCGGTTATGGAAAATCTACCAATCCGGTAGTTTTACAAAACAGTGATT
Organism: Chitinophagaceae bacterium; assembly: GCA_020403455.1. GTDB lineage: Bacteria > Bacteroidota > Bacteroidia > Chitinophagales > Chitinophagaceae > Sediminibacterium. Next base: position 204,152 of record JADBXP010000010.1, on the reverse strand, counting down.
GCCCCTACAAGTCTGCACCCATTATTTGTTATGAAAGCATTTACGGAGAGTACACTGGAGGTTATGTCAAGCAGGGTGCCAATATTCTTACCATCATCACCAATGATGGCTGGTGGAGAAATACGCCTGGACACAGACAACACCTGCAGCTTGCCAGACTACGCGCCATTGAAACAGGCAAATGGGTAGTACGCTCTGCCAATACAGGCATCTCTGCCATCATTGACCCCCAGGGAAATATCATTCAAAATCTTCCTTGGGCAAAAGCCGGAGCTCTGAAATATGCAGTGCCTATTACAGATCATGTCACCGTTTATGCTAAAGCAGGCGACTGGATCTATTATCTGATGTCATTCATGGCAGTGCTTGCCTTGAGTTGGCATTACTGGCAGTGGCTGAAAAAACGCTGGGCGAGAAGATGACAACCAATCAGTTCATTTACGAGGGAAGTAATTTGTTCTACAGGAAGTCAGGCACAGGTCCCTCCGTGCTTTTGTTACATGGCTTCGGAGAAGATGGCTCCGTATTTGATTCAATCATAGATGGACTCCAGCAACATGCGTCTTTTTTGATTCCCGATCTTCCGGGCTCAGGAAAATCAGACCTGCTCAAATCATCTCCTTTCACCATCGATTCTCTTGCCCATGCGATGAAAGCGATTCTAGATCGGGAGCAGGTATCATCCTGTGTCATTCTGGGGCATAGCATGGGAGGTTACATTGCATTGGCCATGGCGGAATTGTTCCCCGGGTTGTTGAAAGGTATGGGTCTCATTCATTCAACTGCCTATGCCGATTCTAAAGAGCGACTTCAGAAAAGAGAACAGGCCATTGCTTTCATTGATTCCAAGGGAGCTGGTGCCTTTCTGCAAATGTCGCTGCCGGGATTGTTTTCATCTGATTTCAGAAAAACGCATCCTGAGACAATTCAGACCCTGATCGAATCGGGAAAATCATTTTCCAAAGAAGCCCTTATCGCCTATTATCGCGCTATGATACAGCGACCGGACAGAACCCATGTGCTCAAAAATGTAAGATACCCTGTATTGTTGGTAATGGGCGATCAAGACGAATTAATACCTGCGAATGACTTGCTTCTTCAATCAACTCTTTTACAAAAACCCTTTGTTCATCAGATTGCAGCGGCGGGCCACATGAGCATGCTTGAAACCCCTGTTGAATTGAAGACAATCCTGAGGAACTATGTTTTAGCTGTTACAGCCGAAAGCTAACAACTCATTTCATCTTAGAAACCCGGCTTTTTTACGTTAAAATCTTATTTAAATCATCGCTTTCGGGCAACGATTGACTGATTGTTTTTATCTTCATATGTGGAATGCGCGGTTAACATTCCTTAATTTTCCTTTTCATGAGATATTGGCTTCCGGTAATTTTATTTTTTTTCAGTGGTTTTGCCGCTCAGGCAGCACACCTCAAGGGAGGCTGGATTCAATACAATTATCAAGGACCCGGTGCAAGCCCCGGCACCTCCCGCTACCAGATCATTGTTCGTCAATACATGGATTGTAATTCCACGCAGGGTCAAAAGGACAACTCAGTTTTTCTTGGAATTTTTAATTCCAGAACAGGGGCTCTTATAAGAACAGAAACGATCACCAGACCAGCCAATCAAGAGGAAATATTAGACAAAACCACTTTCAACCCATGTCTATCTTTCCCTCCCCGGGTCTGTTTTCTGATTTTACGTTATGAATTGGTAACCGACCTTCCCGACAATGCCGATGGTTATACATTGACAGTTCAAAGATGTTGTCGCATATCAGGTATAGTAAATGTATCCGGCAACTCTGCTAATATTGGTGTTAGTTATACCAATACGATACCCGGCGTTATCAATGGAACAGATTATTCTAAAAATAGCAGTCCGGTATTCGCCCAAAGAGACACAGCTATTGTTTGCTTTAATTCACCTTTTACGATTGATTTCAGCGCTACAGATGCCGATGGTGACCAGATCATCTATACTTTTTGTAACGGATTGATTGGAGGAGGAACGAGTGGGACTGGTGCGATACCCAATCCTCCCTCCAGCCCGCCCTATTTATCAGTTCCCTATAATCCCGCATTTCCCGGTACCAGTCCTTTAGGACCCAATGTAACCATTGATGCCAATACAGGTATAATCAGTGGAATTGCTCCGGGTCTAACAGGACAATATATCGTCGCAGTTTGTGCCAATGAATACAGAGGAGGAGTTCTGATTGCAAGTACCAAGAAGGAAATACACATCACTGTTGCCGGCTGCTCAATTTCCGCTGCTGCATTGAAACCCAGCTACATTACCTGCAATGGTACCACCCTCAGTTTCCAGAATGAATCCAGCAACAGTAACATCACTTCTTATTTGTGGGACTTTGGCGTCGCCGGTATCAATTCAGATACCTCGTCTTCTCCTACACCAACCTATGACTTTTTGAACAGTGGAAAGGACAGCGGCACTTATACAGTTAAGTTAGTGGTAGGTACCGCCGGAGGATGCAAAGACTCCGCTACCACCATTGTAAAAGTGTATCCTGACCTTAGGGTGAATTTATCTGCCGCGGGAAATTGCTATCTTAACCCCTATACTTTCAGGGATGTCTCCACCAACAAATATGGAAGCATTGTAGAACGCAGATGGAATTTTGGAGACAACACATCGAGCAGCGATACTGCTTCCGCAAAAGATACCGCCTGGACTTATACCAACTCGGGAACGGTGCAAGTTAGTCTATATGTCAAAAATTCTTATGGCTGCGCAGACTCGGTGACCAGGACACTCACCATTCTTGATAAGCCTGTCTTATCCCTCGGGTTCAAAGACACCCTTATCTGCAGCATAGATACGCTTCGACTCTCAGCCAATATCGGATCAGGTATCATCAACTGGACTCCCACTGCGGGTCCCAATGAAAATCGTATCCTATTAAAAAATACAGCCAATCCAATAGTATATCCCCGAGATACCACCCGCTATGTAATCAGGGTAGAAGACAATGGTTGTATCAGCCAGGATACCGTTACCGTCAACGTACTTCAATTTATAGAAGTGGAGGCAGGGTTGGATACTGCCATCTGTCAAACTGACAAAATTATTTTATCTCCTATCAGCTATGCCTTGAGCTATCAGTGGACGGCCTCTTCGGGAGAAGTTGTGGATCAAGTAAAAAATCCGGAGATTCAACCCTTATCCAATACCCTTTACCGTGTTACAGCCAATTTAGGCAAGTGCCAGGCAGTTGATAGTATTCGTGTGAAAGTAGCTCCTTATCCTAAAGTTAATGTAGGACAAGACACTACGATTTGTTTTGGCAGCAGGGTCACACTGAGTGCACTTGCTGTTGGCTCTGTATTTAGCTGGACACCCAGCTTGAGTTTGATCAATGAAAGAACACTCACGCCGCTGGCAGGCCCTTCTGATACAACTCGCTACATTTTAATGGTATCTGATACGCTTGGTTGTCCGAAAGCAGTAATGGATACCGTGCAAATCAATGTATTAAGACCCATCATGGCAGACGCCGGAAGAGATACGACCCTCGCACCCGGCCAGCCACACCAGATGCAGGCATCAGGTGGCTCAAGGTATTTCTGGACTCCCGCTACCGGTTTATCCAATGTCAATATTCCCAATCCGATTGTAAAGTTGGACAATAGTGTTGACTCCGTGATCTATCGCGTTTTTGTGGCAGAAGGCCCCTGTGTCCGATCGGATCTGGTAACCATCCGCATATCGAATCTAGGGCCCGATATCATTGTGCCCTCCGGCTTTACACCCAATGGAGATGGAAAAAATGACCTTGCCCGTCCCATCACTCCGGGTATTGCCCAACTCAAATACTTTACCATCTTTAACCGCCTTGGAGAAGCCATATTCACTACATCTACCATTGGTGTTGGCTGGGACGGAAAATACAAAGGAAAAGACCAAGCTCCGGGCACCTATGTATATCAGGCAGAAGGTATCGATTACAGCGGCAACACTATCTTCAGAAAAGGTACCATTGTGCTTATCAGATAATTTCTACCGTTTCCTTATTTACCCATTCGGAAGAACTAGTTTTGCAGGAACTGACCCACACATGAACAAAATCATTCTCGTTACCGGAGCCAGTTCCGGATTTGGAAAAGCCACTGCACAATTGTTTGCCGCCCATGGATGGAATTGTATCATCACAGCCCGCAGCAAAGAAAAACTGGAGCTGCTGTCGCAGGAATTAACCAGCCAACACAACATTCAGGTACTTCCATTGGTATTCGATGTTCAGGATAAAAAAGCGGTGGATGAGCAATTATCTTCACTACCGGAACAATGGCAAAACATTGATGTGTTGGTCAACAATGCAGGACTGGCACTTGGGAGAGATTCCTTTGATCAGGCAGATATGCACGACTGGGATGTGATGATTGATACCAACCTCAAAGGATTGCTCTACGTAACTAGGGCTGTTCTTCCTTATATGAAAGCCGGGCGAAAAGGCCATATCATTAATATTGGTTCCACCGCAGGTGTGGAAGTTTATAAAGACGGCAATGTTTACTGTGCTACCAAACATGCCGTAGATGCCATCTCCAAAGCCATGCGGATAGATATGCTTTCTTTCGGTATCAAAGTCACTGTCGTGCATCCGGGTGCTGCTGAAACGATGTTTTCAGTGGTTCGCTTCAAAGGAAATGAAGAAAAAGCTGCTGCAGTTTACGAGGGCTATCAGCCATTGAAAGCAGAAGACGTTGCCGACATCATTTACTATGCGGCCAATTTACCTGAACATGTATGCATCAATGAACTGGTGGTTACCTGCAAGGCACAGGCCAACTCATTTTATTTGCACAAATAGTGGATGGAATTATTTATCGGAAGAAAGAAGTTCTTCGCGGGCCATCTTGAATTCTGTCACCAAGTCCTGAACGATTTCACCGGCCGGACGTATGTCTTGAATCAGCGAGCTGACTTGTCCGATTTCCAATTCACCTTCCTGTAGATTGCCTTCGAACATTCCTTTTTTGGCTCTGCCTCTTCCGAGCAGTTGTTGTAATTCTTCTTTCGATGCACCTCTTCCCTCTGCTTCCTGTACCTGCCAAAAAAATTCATTTTTCAATAACCGAACCGGCGCCAGTTTTTTTAATGACAACAAAGTTGCCCCCTCCGGCGCAGCAAGGATGGCATCCTTGAACGCCTGATGAGAGGAAGCTTCAGGAGAACAAACAAATCTGGAACCTACCTGAACCCCATCTGCCCCCAAAGCAAAAGCAGCGAGCATTTGTTTACCGGTAGCAATGCCGCCGGCAGCGATTACGGGTATATCAACTGCGGCTCTTACCAACGGAACCAAAACCATGGTTGTTGTTTCTTCTCTTCCATTGTGCCCACCTGCTTCAAAGCCTTCCGCCACTACAGCGTCGCATCCGGCTGCTGCCGCCTTCTTCGCAAATTGACTGCTGCTCACCACATGCACCACAATTATTCCCTTTTCCTTGAGTTGTTGTGTGTACAAAGCGGGATTGCCTGCACTGGTAAAAACTATGGGTACTTTTTCCTCTATAATAATTTGCATCAACGCCGGCACATCGGGATACATCAACGGAATATTAACGCCATAAGGATGTTGTGTGGCTTGTTTACACTGACGAATATGATGCTGTAAAACTTCCGGGTACATGCTTCCGGCTCCAATGAGACCTAACCCGCCTGCATTGCTCACTGCGCTGGCCAACCTCCAACCGCTGGCCCAAACCATTCCTCCCTGTACAATTGGATGTTGAATTCCAAATAGCCGGGTAATAGGGTTGTTGATGAATAATTCCATGACCGGAAGATTGATGACTATCCAAAATCGATGTCTGTATTATCCCCAATATTGAGTGTTCTGCTCAGTCCTTTAACTGAAGCATCACTACCAATTAACGAGTGATCGAGAACAACTTCATGAAGATGCGTAAAAGATCCGATGATGCTGTCGCGAACAATGGAATGATGCACACGGGCATTGGCACCAATGGCCACATGTGGCCCTATGATAGAGTTGGCAATATCACAACCGGGGGCAATGCTCACAGGTGGAATAATGATGGTATTGGGGAATTGATGTTCAGACTTAATATTTCCTCCGGACTTTTTAAGTAAAATGGCATTGCTCTCCAGTAATGTTTCTTTTTTACCGCAGTCAAACCAGTTTTTTACTTTGAAGGCCTTGAAACGGGCACCCCGCTGGATCATGCAATCAATGGCATCAGTAAGATGATAGACCCCGTCTGTTCCCGGCGAACCACTGAACAATTGACGCAAACATTCGAACAGTATCGAAGTTTCCCTGATTTTATAGAGACCTACCAATGCCATATTGCTTTTGGGAATAGATGGCTTTTCTACTACCTGCTCGATGAATTCATCATCTCCTACCAGTGCCACACCAAAATTGCGTGGGTCATCTACTTTTTTAATGCCCAACATGTTGAATGGACTATCCAATACCTCGCGGATGTCGAAATCACAGATAGTATCCCCTAAAACCACAAATACCTCATCACCTCCAACAATGTTGCCAGTCAGTTCAATGGCATGACCGGTACCCTGCCGTTCATTTTGAAAAATGAAATGGGAGGTGAGATCCGGATATGTTTGCTGCACATAGTCCCTGATTTTATCCCCCATGTGACCAACAATAAAAATGAATTCCCGTATTCCTGCTTCGTGCAATTGATCAACGATAAAACTAAGTATGGTTTTACCGGCAATGGGAATAAGTGCCTTGGGTTGAGTATAGGTATGTGGCCGCAATTTTGTTCCTGCACCGGCCACCGGAATAATAGCTTTCATAATTCAGCATTCAATTAATTGAGATGTCGATACAACTCCCTCTTCTTCACTAACGGAATCAGGGTTACGAATATAGGGAAATCCCCCAACCTCTTCCATATTTGGTGTATTTGTGGCAAGTTTTCCCACGATTTAGGTACTTCTTTTCCACGCATCGCTTACACCGGTATTATCTGCTTCTTAACGATGTGCCACTGCCTATCTTTGCAAAAAAGAAATTATGCAGCGGGATACAGTGGTTTTTGACCTGATCAGACAGGAATTAGAAAGACAAAGACACGGAATTGAACTTATAGCCTCGGAAAACTTCACCAGCCTTCAGGTGATGCAGGCGATGGGTGGAGTGATGACGAATAAATATGCTGAAGGCTACCCCGGGAAAAGATATTATGCCGGCTGCGAAATCGTTGACCAGACGGAGCAACTGGCCATAGACAGGTTGAAAGCCATCTTCAATCTGGAGTACGCCAATGTACAGCCACATAGTGGGGCACAAGCAAACGCAGCAGTTGCACTCGCGCTGTTACAACCCGGTGATCCGATTCTTGGTCTTGATCTAAGCATGGGGGGACACCTCACCCACGGTTCTGCAGTGAACTATAGCGGTAAACTATATCAACCTCATTTTTACAGTGTCACCCGCGAAGAGGGTCTCATTGATTACGAACAATTGGCAGATCAAGCCAGAAAGCACCGCCCCAAATTGATTATCTGCGGTGCCAGTGCCTATAGCCGTGATTGGGACTATGCGCGGATTAGAGCAATTGCCGATGAGATTGGTGCTTTTGTGCAGGCAGATATTGCTCATCCGGCAGGCTTGATAGCCAAAAAATTATTGAATGATCCTTTCGACCATTGTCACATCGTAACATCCACCACCCATAAAACATTGCGCGGCCCACGCGGTGGAGTTATCATGATGCGCAAGGATTTTGAAAATCCATTCGGTTTAAAAGACGTGAAGGGCAACCTCCGTATGATGAGCAACCTCTTGGATCTTGCGGTTTTCCCCGGTATACAGGGTGGTCCGTTGGAGCATGTGATCGCAGCCAAAGCGGTAGCATTTGGAGAGATACTCACAGATGAATTCGGACTCTACGCACAACAAATGGTGAACAATGCCCAGGCAATGGCAGCAGCACTGAATCGCCGCGAATACCAAATCATTAGTGGCGGTACTGATAACCACCTCGTATTGATCGACCTGCGCAACAAAAACATCAGTGGCAAAAAAGCAGAACAGGCGCTGGTACAGGCAGATATAACCGCCAATAAAAACATGGTACCTTATGACGATAAGAGTGCTTTTGTCACTTCCGGAATTCGTCTCGGTGTTCCTGCGATCACAACAAGAGGCATGAAAGAAGAACACATGGACTGGGTAGTGGACTGCATCGATCGGGTATTGATGAATGCGGAGGATGCCGTGGCCATTGCAGCTATCAGGAAACAAGTGAATGATTTCATGTCACAATTTCCCCTATATCCGGAACTGGGCTAAGCAGTAAAAGTTCGGAAAATCGAAATTTAGTATCTTCAACCTATGATACAACGCATTCAAACCATCTGGTTGTTATTGGCAGCTACCTTATCTTTTGTGAGTTTGCAGACAAGCTTTTTCAGCGGAATCAAACCACTAGCGAACGATACTGCAGTTCAATCTGAACCTGCATTCACGCAAATTACCGGCATGACCAACTGGATGTTGCTGGCAACCACTGTGGTGATGGCTTTGATAGCACTGATCAGTATCTTCTTGTACAAAAACCGACCAACGCAAATGCGGGTCGCATTGGTAGGACTGCTCCTTTCGGTGGGATTGATTTTCCTGTATTACAGAGAATCCAGGCAATTCCCTGCGGGTCAGGGAACCATGGACCTTTCTGCATTGGTGGTTATGTTCATTCCCTTCCTGTTCTTTCTTGCCATTCGCGGCATTTACAAAGATGAGCACCTCGTAAAGAGTGTGAATCGGTTGAGGTAATGATTGGTCAAAGACCCGGCCGTCAAAAGTAACGCCCTGTAAAACTTTTCTTTTCTTTCTTGAGTCCGGAGGGTACACCGGCATATACTAATTCTCCGCCACGGTCACCCGCCTCGGGTCCCAAGTCAATCACCCAATCGGCACAGCGGATAACATCAAGGTTGTGTTCAATCACCAAAACGGAATGTCCCTGATCGATCAGCGCATGAAAAGAAGCCAACAATTTGTGTATATCATGAAAATGAAGTCCGGTTGTCGGCTCATCGAACACAAATAAAATTTTTCCCGCCCCCTTGCCCTTGCCCAAGAAGCTCGCTAATTTTACCCGCTGGGCTTCACCACCGCTGAGAGTATCGCTGCTTTGTCCGAGTTTAATGTACCCCAAACCTACGTCCTGCAAGGGTTTGATAGCGACGGAAATGTTTTTTTCACCCTCAAAAAACTGCAGAGCATCATCGACACTCATATCGAGTACATCAAAAATATTTTTCTGTCGATACGTAACGTCGAGTACTTCATCTTTGAATCTTTTCCCCCGACAAGATTCACAGATCAGGTGAACATCTGCGAGGAACTGCATCTCAACGAGCTGTTCCCCTTCTCCCTTGCAGGTATCACAACGACCACCATCCACATTAAAGGAGAAGTGCTTGGGCAGGAACCCTCTTGTTTTGGATAGCGGTTGTTTTGAGTAGAGATCACGGATAGGATCCCATGCTTTGATATAAGTGACCGGATTACTTCGGGAAGATTTACCAATGGGGTTTTGATCTATCATTTCAACATGATCGATCAGGTCAATATCACCGCTGACCTCTTTATGGAGACCCGGCTTTTCGGTTCCCTCACCTTTCAGTTTCCGCAATGCAGGTACTAAAATCTGTTTCACCAATGTTGTTTTGCCGCTGCCGCTTACCCCACTTACTACACACAGAACATTGAGCGGAAACTGAACCGTAATGCCTTTCAGGTTATTCTGACGTGCCTTTTCTACGCGTATGCTGTTATTCCATTTCCGCAAGGTTCTGGGTGCAGTAATTGACTTCTTCCCTGAAAGATAGGCGCCCGTTAGACTTTCAGAATGTGCAATGATTTCAGCATAGTTTCCTGCAGCAACTACTTTCCCACCCAGGTGGGAAGCCAGCGGTCCCATATCAATGATATAATCTGCCTCCCGCATCATCATTTCATCGTGCTCTACAACCACCACGGTATTGCCCAGATTGCGCAACGACTGAAGTACCTTGATCAATTGACCTGTATCCCGAGCATGTAATCCAATTGATGGCTCATCAAGGATGTACAATGAATCGGTTAGGTTTGAGCCCAAACTACGCGTTAACTGAATGCGCTGGCTTTCGCCGCCACTCAATGAATTGGCCAATCGATTCAGGGTAAGGTAGCCCAAACCAACGTCTAACATAGTTTGTAACCGTTGCTCTATTTCCAAAAGTATTCTGCGTGCAATGGCCATTTCACTCTCGGACCATTTTATTTGCTGCAGCCATTGTTGCAGGTCTTTCACCTGCCAGGCGCAGAGCTCTCCAATGTGGTGACCATTGATCTTTACATACAAGGCTTCCTTCCTCAATCGATATCCTGAACAAGCATTACAGGTAGTTCTACCCCGGTAGCGACTCAACAACACCCTGTACTGAACTTTGTAAAGATTCTGCTCTACTTCTTTGAAAAATTCATTGATGCCATAAACTTTTCCGGCACCTTCCCACAAGAGTGTATACTGGGCTACCGTTAAATCTACAATCGGTTTGTGTATAGGAAAGCCGATTCCCGATGCTCCCTTGATGAACTGCTCCTTCCACCAACCCAACTTCTCCCCTTTCCAGGGTGCCACCGCTCCTTCATATAAACTAAGTTGTTTGTCGGGAATCACCAGGTCTTCATCTATACCCAACACCTGACTAAATCCTTCACATACCGGACAAGCACCAAAAGGATTGTTGAAAGAAAAAAGATTGGGAACAGGGTCTTCAAAACGCATCCCATCGGCTTCCAGTTGGTTGGTGAAGGAAAGAAAAGCTAACTTATCTGTCTCCAGCCATACTTTTCCCTCTCCCTCATAAAAAGCAGTGGTGATGGAATCATTCATGCGGTGAATATCATCTTCACCCCATTCCCTTGACACATAGCGATCCACCAAAACATAGACTTCTTTACCAAAAGCTTTCAGCTTTTTTTCAATTTCCTTATCAGTTAGTTCCAGCCACTCCTCTATGCGCACCGAATCAGACCCCTCCTTGGTTCTACAATAAAGGCGGGAAAATCCTTTTTGCAACAGAATATTTAATTCCTCTCTCGGTTGACGGTTGGCATGTTGCCGAAAAACGGTCAGCAAGAATATTTTGGTGCCTGAGGGCTGTGAAGTAATGGCCTTGACTACATCATTGATGTCACTTTTTCTAACCTCTACGCCGCTGACAGGCGAAATCGTTTTACCCACCCGTGCATAGAGCAGCCGCAGGTAATCGTAAATTTCTGTCATGCTGCCCACGGTACTACGGGGTGTTCGGGTTATGACTTTTTGTTCTATGGCGATGGCAGGGCAAAGTCCTTTGATATCATCCACATCGGGCTTTTCCATGCGAGCCATGAACTGACGGGCATAAGCACTTAAGCTTTCCGCATACCTGCGCTGACCTTCTGCAAACAAGGTGTCAATGGTCAAGGAAGACTTTCCACTTCCGGAAACTCCGGTCACAACTACCAGCTTTCCCCGGGGAATGTTGACAGAAATATTCTGGAGGTTGTGCACACGTGCCCCTTTGATTTCAATATCCTCGGGAATGGGTTTGCGGTGTGCTGTATTGGTACGGGATGTTTGCCTGGCCATAAGTCTGCAAAATAAACATATAAATCATGGCTTTGTTGGCCTAAAGCAGAACTTGTCTGTGTGAAAAATGACCGCAGGAGAAAATTCCTGCATGTGAATAACCTTTTGGAACATGTATCTTCTTTCCACAACCTACGTATGGTATCAAAAGATGTATAATTTGTTCCTGAATAAGAGAGCAATGAGCAAGGTTACTTAAAAATAAAAGCTCTCCCAACACACCAAGAATCAAGCGGCGATGAAGAAAGAAATGAGCCAGGTATCGGATACAGAGTTGATCAAGGCCTTCCAGGAGGGAGATACCCACGCTGTGGAAGTGTTGATCAACAGGTACAAGGATAAGGTTTATTCTTCCCTGCTGTTTTATGTAAAAGACAATTATTTGGCGGAAGATTTGTTCCAGGATGTGTTTATTAAGATCATAGACACCCTTCAAAACAAACGCTATACCGAGGAGGGGAAATTTTTACCCTGGGCACTCCGCATAGCCCGTAATCTTTGTCTGGACTACTTCAGAAAAGTAAAGCGCAATCCTTCTGTGAAAACCAGTGAACATTCAGATATTTTCGATGTGCTCCAGTTATCGGATGATGCTGCCGATACAAAAATGATGCAGGGTCAGTCCCATGACCGCGTCCGCATGATGCTCGATTTACTTCCGGAGGAACAAAGAGAGATCATCGTTCTCAGACACTATGCCAACCTGAGTTTCAAGGAAATCGCACAAATCACCAATTGCAGCATCAATACTGCTTTGGGTCGCATGCGTTATGGCTTGATTAATTTGAGGAAGCTGATGGCAGAGAAGCAAATTGCGCTCTGATATTACTGCTGCGAGCGACGGTTGAATTCCTGTTTTACATTTTCCAGATGTGTGATAAACCGCTTTACATCAGGGTCGTATCCATACCGAACGTCACTCAAAGGCTCCCCGTTGGTATCTAAAAACATATAAAGTGGCTGGGCATTGATACCGAACTTGGCTTTCTCGTAAGCAAGATTTTTCTCGCCCACTGTGGAAATGAAATTACCCTCAGCATCGGTATACTGTTCTTCGGCAGGCAATGGTGTGCTTTCATCCACATAGAGACTAATCAACACAAAATCCTTTTTCAGGCGTTCCAATACCTCCGGTTGCTTCCATACCTGTTCTTCCATTTTTCTGCAGTTGGCACAGGTATGTCCGGTAAAATCGAGCATCACCGGCTTTTTAAGTTTTTTTGCTGCCGTCATTCCTTCCTCCAAATCAAAATAAGCTGTTAGTCCAAAGGGCACTTTCAATTTGTCTGTATACTTTACAGGTGCAGCTGCGGCAGATGGAGAGGCTGGTGCTGGGGAAGTCTGGTATTGGAGATTATTCAGGTTAAAATCCTGTGTTACCGCGGGTGGGATGAAGCCGCTCAATGCGTTCAGTGGTGCTCCCCACAACCCGGGCACCATATAGATGGTGAAAGAGAGGGAAATCAATGCCAGAAAGAATCTTGGTACCGACAAATACTTCAGTTCACTGTCGTGAGAAAAGCGAATTTTCCCCAAGAGATACAAGCTCATTAGTCCGAAAATCACGATCCACAATACCAGAAACACATCTCGGTCGAGAATACCCCAGTGATAGGATAGGTCAACATTGGAGAAGAATTTCAGTGCCAATGCCAATTCGATGAATCCAAAACAAACTTTCACAGCATTCAGCCAGCCACCGCTTTTTGGAAGTGCGGGCAACAGCGCTGGAAAGAAAGCCAGCAATGAAAATGGGAGGGCAAGTCCGAGACCAAATCCGAACATACCAATAACCGGTGCTATTCCTACTCCATTGGAACTGGTTTGTCCGAGCAATGTTCCCACCAGCGGACCTGTGCAGGAAAAAGAAACGATTACTAGGGTGAGTGCCATGAAAAAGATACCGGCCAATCCGCCTTTTCCTGCTTTCCTGTCTGCTTTGTTGGCCCAACTGTTGGGAAGGCTGATTTCAAAAGCACCAAAAAAGGAAATGGCAAAGATCAGGAAGATGAGAAAGAAGAGCAGGTTGGATACAGGACTAACAGAAATGCGGTACAAAATGGAATCCCCGAAAATAAGGGTGAGTAATAATGTAGGAATCGTATAAATGAGTACGATGGAAATTGAATACCAGAGTGCGTTCCTCCAGCCTGCTTGTTTTGTTTCGCTTTTTTTAAGGAAGAAGCTAACGGTTACGGGAATTAACGGAAAAACACAGGGTGTTATCACTGCAACCAGACCCGTTAAAAAACAGATTAAAAATATCTGCCACCACCCTCCGGAAGTTGTTGTGTCGGCAGCGGATGCAGGAACAGCAACGCGGAAGGAATACGTATTGCTGGGGAATGTATCTCCCATTTTACCTAACCAATTGATGTTACCAGTCAGCCAACCTTTTCGGTTCGCAGGAATAACTACTGCCAGCTTCCATACCACCGTATCTGAATAAACATTATACTTCGTTGTATCATCGGGCAATTGAACGACTGATGTCTTTCCTGAAATGATTTGAATGTCTGTGGCAGACAAAGGACGGGATAAACTGTCGATTTGAAGACTGCTACTGAGTGAGGAACCCATTGAAAACCCGAAGAGAGAAAGTCCTGACTTTGGCTGCGCCTGAATGGTTATGACCAATGATGTATCAGAACTTCTTTGTGCCGTTACGTTCCAGGCAATAGAAGTATCTGCTTTGCTTTGTGCTGCAAGCTGATTAGTAAAGCCAAGGAAACACCACCAACATATGGCAACGAATATTCGCATGATTAGGGAAGCTTGATGTCAAATGATTTTTTGGTAGGTGGCAGGCATTTATTGTCATTGCATACCATGTACTCAACTGTGCCAGCAATATTGGTAGAAACCTTTCCCCGCACTGTTACTCTTTTTACAAACTTCACCTCGTTGCTGAAATAAACAACCGGAACGGGGGGCTGACCAAAATTGGGGTCCAGGGTTTTTTCGGGCTTACCAACTTCTTTGGCCTTGCCGGCAGCAATCTGTAACAATGGGTTGGGACGAAAGGTAATGGTAGTGGGTATTGGACCACCCTTTCCTGTGAATTGAGAATACAGGTGCCAGGGCTTCTCTATTTCAGCAGAAAGTACTACGTCATAAACACCCGGACTCACCTTGGTTGCAGAGAAATTCCATTGAACCGGATTTTCAATTTGGGCAGAACTAGCATGCCAGCAGAAAAAAAACAGAGAGGCGATCAATAACTTTTTCATAGGTAGGAGATTTTATGCTATCAATTCAGGAACTAGTCCGAGAAAACGAAATACTTCTAGTCCATCCCGGTTACCTAAAGAAGGCGAAGTAGCTCTTTCCGGGTGAGGCATCATTCCAAAAACATTTCGCTCCTTGTTGCAGATGCCTGCTATGTGGCGAGCTGCTCCATTGGGGTTGGCGGAATCAGAGAGATTACCGGATGCATCACAATAGCGGTAGATGATTTGTTGATTGGCTTCCAGTTCATCCAATAATTTTTCATCACCATGGTATCGTCCTTCCCCATGGGCAATGGGTATGGTCAACACCTGGCCTTCCGCAGAGCGGATATAAACATTCTTGCAAATGAATTGACGGTTCATGTTTTGAAGTAACACCCCGGGCAGTAGCCCGCTCTCACATAAAATCTGAAATCCATTACATACACCAAATACTTTCCCTCCCTCATGAGCAAACCGAATCACAGATTGCATCATGGGACTAAATCTGGCGATGGCACCGCAGCGCAGATAGTCACCATAAGAAAAACCACCGGGTAGTATGATACAATCTTCAGTTGAAAATGCACTTAAATCGCTGTCTTTGTGCCAAAGAAAAGAGACAGGTGCCTTCAAATCATGTTGAATGGCATCAAACATATCCCTGTCACAGTTGGAACCCGGAAAAACAACTACCCCAAATTTCATGTCAATGGATTAATAATAATAAAATATTTCAGGTCAAAGTTAACGAACACAGGGCTCTTCCTAACCTATTTTTTCATAATGAACCAATTGTGCACCAAGGACTGAGCCAGCAGAAGCCAAAACAGTAGATTGGGCAGTAATAAGCGGCGGGGAATTGAGAAAGCCGTTGAAAAGAAGGCACTCAATGGCAGGGTCAGCAACCACAATCCCTCCATCCCCTGACTGCTCATCAAAAAAGGCAGCGGAATTAAAAAAAGCAGGAAAATAAGGAGCACACCCCAGCAATTGCGGGTTTGCATGAGCAGTCTTCCGTTGAAGCGCTGCCAATAATTTAACCCCACCAAGATTGCAATAACCAGCAAAACCAGGGAAGCAATACCCATCTCATCGGGTCTTTGCATAGGCCAACCGGGAGAGAAAATGGGTAGCTGTCGAAAAAAGGCGGGGAGATTATCGGTTAAAAAAGACCCAGCCAACAAAAAATAGTAAGGGAGGAAAAAGCCAAGTAGGAATATAAGGTATTCGTTGAGGCGAAATCTCTTCACGATGGCCATGGCAGGTATGGACGCGATGGCCATCCACAACATAGGATGGTACGCTATCACGGCAATTCCCAATAACAATCCATTGTTCAGCAAGGCAGACCTAACCTGTGTTTGTTGAGGCAGGTCACATATGCGGGAGAAAATCCATAAGAGAAGATGTCCTGAAACCAGAGCGGGACTAAAATGACACCAGGATGGAAAAAGACCGGACAGCATCACCAGGGTGAGTGCGGGCAGATATGTTGATGTTGGGAACATCCGCATCCTGTCCATGATACCATTCAAACGCAGGGCAAGTGATATCAGTAAAATCTGAAACAATACAAACAAAACAGTGGGGTGAAGTCCGGAAAAATAACCGGCAATCCACTCAGATAGCCATCCACTTTCGGGTGTCGTACTTATCAATACCGGCGACCACAACAAATGCGCATGAATACCTATACTCAGTAAAATGAGTAAAATGATATTGACGAGTGATTTATCCCTGAATAAAAAGACCACGGTGCAATTTAAAATTCTATTTTGGCAAAACAGATATACCCTCTGTACTGACAAGGTATCAATACCTGTCTAAGTCCGACTTGTTTGGCATGCCTGGGCATGAATTCAAATCCCCTGTCCAAATTTTTTAAAGTGGGGTTACGGATGAGTTGTCCCTCGGAAGTAATGCTTTGGTCAGAAAGAATTTGTATTCTTTTTTCGTAGGAATTGAAAAGAAAATGCAGTTGATTTCCGGTATTGACAAGTGCAAACCCAATCATATCATCCTTGTTGTCATCGAACTGTGACTTACGAACGATATTGCTCCACTCGAGCTTCCCTGCAGGATCAAACGACAAAACCATCACATTTTCTGCATAAAAGCGGGTGAAGTTGTTGGAGTTGAACATACCGTTGTATCCCCAGGGATAGAACCCCATTGGATTGTTCCAGAGAAAGTAATCATTGGTCATGCGAAAAGGAGAACCATAGAGATAATCCCAGCGATTCAGGTTGCCCCCCCGGGTAGAAGTATAGACAGATTCGGCAGCCAGAATGAAGCCTCCATCCCGACGCATCACCAATTGCTTGATATAAAAATCATTGAAGGCGGTTTTGATGGCACCATCTCCGCGGGCATCAGCTCTTAGCTCCTCAGAAAAAATTGTACTGGCATGCATTACCTCTGTATGTCTTTCTTTATCCCATACCGCATAATACAAGCCGTCGATATTTCCTCTCTTCATTTTGCTAAAGAAGGAAGTAATGACATAATGTTTATTGATGTTATCAGCACGCATCCTGATATCATCCATAAATATCCCTTTGACAGACAATTCCCCCATGCTAAGGGCATCCCAAAGCGGATCTTTAAAAATCACAGTGACTTTATTGATGTTGTCGTTGCTGGAAGTACCCGAAGCTCTGATACAGGCCATTTCACCGTCATTGAATAAGGTAAACTCGGACAAGAAATCATTGGTTTGGGGCATTTCAACAGGAACGACAGAGCGCTTCTGCAGGCTAAGTTCTTTGTTGAACAAACAAGTAGTCAATACATGGCGTCGATCATTGGTGGTATTGATTTTGAACACCATGATCTGGTTCTTGTCTTCGCTGTTGATCACTGAATAGACCTTACTGTTGGAAAGACTCTGGCGCTGTGTTGAGTCAAGAACTATTTCATTTCCAACAGGTTTTCCGGAAGGGTCAATCTTGAGGGCAGCCGCGTAAATGGCTCCCTTGTAATAATACTGATAAAAAAACCAGGCGAAATCAGGATAAACCAAAAAATCTGTACTCAGTAAACGACCATTTTCTATGGGCAATTTTACCTTGTCCAGGGTCCGCATTCCATTGTCATAAACATAGATAAAATGTTGGTCACGGTAGCTTTTATACACCAAAAATTGCCCGCCCAGTTTGCCAATTAACTCAAATTGAAGGGTTTTAGGGTCGGTTCTGTCGGGGTCACTATAATAGATATTCTGGGCAGTGATTTCCCCTGCCAGTGCAACAATTGCTATTATTATAAATAATCTCAATTTGGCCATATGTCACTTTTGTACAACAAATATACGCTGCGTACCGCCTGTTAGAAGTTCTGAAAGCAGATAAAACCGTTAATTCCAATATTATAGCTGAAAGCATAAAAAATTACTTATACATTTGTTAAAACTAACGGCTAAAGTTTCTCTGACCAGTGGGCAAGCAAACGAATAAAGCAACCGCTGCGGGATTAATCATCGCGCTCGGTATCATTTACGGAGACATTGGAACCTCTCCGCTCTATGTTCTCAATGAGATCATCAAAGGACGGGTGATTAATGAAGAACTCATCTTGGGTTCACTTTCCTGCATCATCTGGACGCTCACGCTGCAAACCACAGTTAAATATGTTATCCTGACCCTTCGAGCAGATAACAAGGGCGAGGGAGGTATTTTTAGTCTGTATGCATTGGTGCGGAGAAGGAAAAAATGGCTGGTGATACCTGCCATGCTGGGAGGAGCTGCACTTTTGGCTGATGGGATTATCACCCCGCCCATTACTGTTACCTCTGCTATTGAGGGGTTGAAGCAAATAAAAGCCCTAGAAAATATCCAACTCAATACAATCATCGGAATCGTTATTGGAATTATAACATTGCTCTTCCTACTTCAGCAGTTTGGTACCGCATCCATTGGAAAATTCTTCGGACCCATCATGTTTCTTTGGTTCTCCATGCTGGCAGTTTTAGGTTCTATACACCTGATGGATGAAATCCATGTTTTCCAGGCTTTTAGTCCTCATTATGCCATAGAACTATTAAGCAAATACCCAAAAGGCTTTTGGATTCTAGGCGCGGTATTTCTCTGTACAACAGGGGCAGAAGCGCTCTACAGTGATTTGGGGCATTGTGGTAAAAACAACATCCGTGTGAGCTGGATCTTTGTGAAAATTTGTCTCCTATTGAATTACATCGGACAAGGAGCCTGGTTACTCGCCAACTACAAGGGACAAATTATACAGATAGATGGATTCAATCCCTTCATTGGTATCATGCCCTACTGGTTCAAGCTGATAGGTATCATCATTTCTACCGTAGCTGCAGTCATTGCCTCACAGGCGCTGATTTCTGGTTCTTTCACATTGATCAGTGAAGCCATGCGACTTAATCTATGGCCAAAAATGAAAATCGTTTATCCAACTGAGGAAAAGGGTCAACTGTATATCCCTGGAATCAATCTTCTGATGTATATAGGTTGTGTTGGTATCGTTCTCTATTTTCAAAAATCAGAAAATATGGGTGCGGCCTATGGTCTGGCGATTACACTCTGTATGATCAGTACCTCAATATTGTTTGCCAACTTCTTGGTGAGCCGAAGGGTAAATTCCTCTCTGATCTATCTCTACCTCATCGTTTATTTGTTGATTGAAATCTCATTTTTGATTGCTAACCTGCAAAAATTTCTACACGGAGGTTATGTAACCCTGATTGTCGGGGGAGCCCTCTTCGCAGTCATGTACGTTTGGTACCGCAGCCGGAAAATCAAAAACCGCTACGTAGAATTTGTTAGACTGGAGCAATACATTCCACTTTTACAGGAACTGAGTAACGACAGATCCATTCCAAAACATGCCACCCATCTGGTGTACATGACCAGTGCGAACAATCCGAAAGAGATTGAACACAAGATCATGTATTCCATTCTCAACAAAAAACCCAAGAGAGCAGACATCTATTGGTTCGTGCATGTGGATGTATTAGATGAACCGTATACTTGTGAATACAATGTAGAACACATCATTCCCAACGACATCATTCGGGTGGAATTCCGGCTGGGATTCCGCGTGGAACAAAGGATCAATCTGATGTTCAGAAAAGTGGTGGAAGACCTGGTTAAAAACAAGGAAGTGAACATTACCAGCCGCTATGAAAGTCTAGAAAAAAACAAAGTGGCCGGAGATTTTCAGTTCGTAGTTCTTGAAAAATATTTAAGCCAGGACAATGAACTTCCATTCACAGAAAGAGTGATCATGAAAGTCTACTTCTGGCTCAAAGAGATTAGTTTAGGAGAAGAACGTGGTTTTGGATTAGACCCCAGCAATGTATCAGTAGAGAAATTTCCACTCATTGTTGCTCCCGTGGCAGATCTTAAACTTAAACGCGTATTCCATGATGCGGCAGAAGGTATCTGAGTCCGGTAGCATTATTTCAAGAAAAAAAGATAGGCCGGTAGGTCACTTATAAAACCAGCTGCTTGTCACCCACCCTGATTTACATATTAGCCACTTACATTGTTGTTGCACTGATTATTTATTTTGTGCAGGAAAAATTTATTTTCAAGCCCGAAAAGTTACCACAGGATTTTACCTATAAATATGACCTGCCTTTTGAAGAATTGTTTTTTCAGGTAGGTGAAGGCATTTCCATCAACGGTCTTCATTTTTATTGTCAGGAACCAAAGGGATTGGTGCTTTATTTCCATGGAAACTCAAAAAGTATCAAGGGCTGGGCAAAACATGCACGGGACTTTTATCGCTATCAATATGATGTTGTATTGGTAGATTATCGCGGATTTGGAAAAAGTACCGGCAAACGCTCTGAAGAGCACCTTCTAAATGACATGCAGTTCGTGTACGAAAAGCTCACCGAGCGTTTTCCGCAGCACCACATTCTTGTTTATGGGAGAAGTCTGGGAAGTGGTTTCGCCGCCAAGATTGCAGCCGATAACACACCCCGCTACCTGATTCTCGATGCCCCCTATTTCAGCTTTACCAAAGTGGTACAACGTTTCACGCCTTTTCTCCCACACCGCTGGTTGCTCCGCTATCAATTTCCTACCGATAAATGGATCAAAAAAGTAAATTGTCATACCTACATTATTCATGGTACCCGCGACTGGCTGATTCCTATCAAACACAGCGAACAACTACAAGCCATTAATCCCCATAAAATCACTTTGATCAGAATTGATGGAGGCGGACACAACAACCTGCCAACCTTCCCGGAATACCACAATTTCCTTCGAGATATTCTCAAATACTAAAGCCAGCCATGCCTTCTTTTTTTTCACCCAGGATAAAAGCATTTATCAAGTTTGCCCTACTCACCTATGCAGTCATTGGAATTGCCGGCTACTATTTGCAAGACAAGTTTTTACTCCACCCGATATCCATCCCGGCCGGAGACAGTTATACAATCAATCAACCCTATCGCGAAATAGAATTGCCCGTCGATAGCAATACTTCTTTTCATTTCATTCAGTTTACTCGTCCTGATGATACCCTCACCAAAGGTGTCGTACTCTATTTTCATGGAAACAGGGAAAACATCAACCGGTATGCCCGCTTCGCCCCTACTTTTATTGAAGGAAATTATGAGGTCTGGATGGCAGACTATCCCGGTTTCGGTAAAGCAAAAGGGAAAGCAACAGAAGCACTGATGTATGAAGAAGCCAAACAACTCTATCTATTGGCAAGAAAAAAATATACCCCGGAGCAGATTATCATCTATGGAAAGTCAATTGGAACGGGCGTAGCTTCCTGGCTGGCATCTGTCAGAGATTGCAGACACTTGATTTTAGAAACACCTTACTATAGTATTTCTTCGCTCTTGCAGCCCGTCTTTGGAATATATCCATTGAGCCGATTGCTCCATTTTCAATTTCCTACTTACCAATACCTGCCTATGGTAAAAGCACCTATCACCATTTTACATGGAACTGACGATGGTGTTATTCGCTACAGCAATGCAAGTAAACTGATTCCTTTACTCAAAAAGGACGATCGCTTTGTTACCATACAAGGCGGATCTCACAACAACCTCTCAGACTATCCGATTTTCCAACAAACAATCAAAGAAGTAATTAGCCGTTAGCCGAATTACTTTCACCAGGAGGATATTACAGAAATGGGAAGTGATTAAATTTCTTCCAATACAACCGACCGGGAACTAATGCGCAAGCGATGCTTTACCCCATGTTTCAATGCCAGATTATGTTCGCCATGGCTGACAGGAAATCCAAAACAAACCGGATATCCATACTCTTTCACCTTTTCCCAAATCAATTCTTCCACGGTAGAACCAAACGGTATTGTAGTGTCTTTAGACTCCGTGAAACCACCAATAATAAGACCCGTGAGATTTGCCAACATTCCACTGCGTTTTAACTGTATCATCATGCGGTCAATATTGTAAATGTATTCTCCTACATCCTCCAGAAAAAGCAGGGCCCCTTTAGTAAATAAGGATGTCTTTGTTCCCGCGAGATGAGCCAGCAAAGAAAGATTTCCTCCCACCAGCATACCAATTGATTCTCCCTTTATATTCAAATCATGGGGTAAACACCTATGGGTCGACTTTTTCCCGGAAAGAGCTGACCGTAAACTTTTAATGTTGTTGGAATCTTTTTCAGCAAAAGCCCTTGCCATCGAGGCATGCAAGCTGGCCAGCTTCAACTTGCCTTGCAAATGGGCATGAAGTACAGTAATATCACTGAACCCAATGACCCACTTCGGTTTTTTTTTGAATCGCCGGAAATCCAGTTGATCTATGATACGGCTCATGCCATAGCCACCTCTGCCACAGAGAATGGCCTGGATGGAAGGGTCATCCAGCATTTGTTGCAAATCGATACGTCGCTCCTCATCTGTTCCTGCAAAACTGTGAAAACGATTGCCAACTGTGGTGCCCATTCGCACATTAAAACCCCATTGCTGTAAAAGCTGCACACAGGCATTGGTGTCTTCCAACGGCAAATATCCCGAGGGACAAACGATACCGATGGTATCACCCTTGCGCAAAAATGGTGGTTGACGACTCATGCTTCCAGCAATGTTAAAGTGGTGGTATCGGAAGATACCTGTAAACGATGTTGAACTCCGCATTTCAAGGCGACATTGTTCTTTTGATGTCCAACACAAAAATCAAAACATACCGGATAGTCGTATTCTTTTACCTGCTCCCAAACAATGTCATAAATCGACCTGCCAAAAGGTACATCAGGGTCATCAGGACGGATGCGGGTGAAACTTCCTACAATCAAGGCTTTGAGATTGGACAATTTTCCACTCCGCTTCAGATTACAAAACATGCGGTCAATGCTGTAGAGTGCTTCGCCTACATCCTCCACAAAGAATATTTTATTACGGGTATCAATATCACTGGGAGTTCCGGCAAGTGTTTCTAGAATCTTAAGATTACCACCGATCAAAATACCCGAAACCTCACCGGGACGATTGCGGGGATTTGCCGGAACAGTGTACGTCATATTTTCTCCCAACAATGCCTGGCGTAGGGTGTCTACTGCCTGCAATTGAATGGGCTCAAAAAGGGCCGGATCAGAGGGGAACCCTTCTGTCATTTTTGCGTGTATGGAAGCGATACCAGCATGAGCATGCAGGTGACTGTGAAAAACGGTTATGTCACTGTAGCCTATCACCCACTTAGGATGACGACGTAGGGGAGAAAAGTCAATTTTATCGATGATGCGAACAGCCCCATAACCACCCCGGGCGCAAAGAATGGCCTTTAAGTCGTGGTTATTGACCATGGATTGAAAATCGGCTATCCGCTCCTCATCCGTTCCACCAAAAGTATGATCCTTCCTGCCAACAGTCTTTCCCACAACAACCCGCAAGCCCCATTTTTCAAGGGCCTGAACAGCCGGCGCAATGTCTTCCTGCAAAGCAAATCCCGAGGGACAAGTAATACCAATGGCATCACCGGGCTTTAGGTGTTTAGGTATGATCCATTTTTTAGGGTGGGAAGAAGAGGGAGCCGCTATAAGCTGCTGACCTGCAGCAAGAGCACCCCCGGTGAACAGTAACTGTTTGAAAAAAAATGATCGCTTCATGAAATAAAAGTAAGATTTCACAACGAATTCTTCACATGGAAGCCTTCAATACTGTTTTTGTACCTTTGTGCACTGAACCCCCGAAGGGCAGAATGTCAGAAAAAATCACCAGAAGCTATATTATTCAACATCATGCAGCAACCTAAAAGATACTTAATCACTGCGGCACTCCCATATGCCAACGGACTCAAACACATTGGACACCTGGCGGGAGCCTATCTGCCGGCAGATATATATGTGCGCTACCTCAAAGCACAACAGCGGGACGTTGTTTTTGTATGCGGGAGTGATGAACATGGGACTGCCATACCGATACAAGCAACCAAAGAAGGAACTACTGCACAAGCCATCATCGATAAATACCATCCGCTCGTTGAACAAAATTTTCGAGACCTGGGGATACAGTTTGACATTTATCACCGAACCAGTGCGCCTATTCACCACGAAACAGCCCGCGAGTTCTTTACTCAACTCAATGATGCCGGTCACCTGACCACACAAACTACTGAACAGTTTTTTGACGAGAAAGCACAAACCTTTTTAGCCGACCGCTACATCAAAGGAACCTGTCCCAACTGCCAGTTTACCGGTGCCTATGGCGACCAGTGCGAAAAATGTGGCAAGAGTTTAAGTCCGGAAGAACTCATTAACCCTGTCAGTACCCTCAGCGGTGAACCACCCGTAAAGAAAATGACTCAACATTGGTATCTGCCGCTAGACCGCCATGAAGATTTTCTGCGCAAATGGATACTGGAGGAACATGGAAATGATTGGCGCTCTACGGTAGTAGGACAGTGTAAAAGTTGGATTGATGGTGGATTGCAACCCAGGGCAGTTACGCGTGATCTCGATTGGGGGGTAGCACTACCCGAAAATATTGAAGGCGGAAAGGGAAAAGTTCTTTATGTGTGGTTCGATGCCCCCATTGGTTATATCAGTGCTACCAAACAATGGGCGATGAATACCGGAAAAGATTGGAGACCTTATTGGGAGGACAAAGAGACACGATTGATTCATTTTATCGGAAAAGATAACATTGTTTTCCACTGCATTATCTTCCCCGTGATGCTGCAGCTGCATGGAAATATTTTACCCGACAATGTTCCTGCGAATGAATTTCTGAATCTTGAGGGAGATAAAATGAGCACAAGCCGCAATTGGAAGCTCGACATGGAAGATTATATCAATGATTTCATCAAAGCCCCCGGAGGAAATGAGATCATGGCTGATGTATTGCGGTATTATCTCACACAAATTGCTCCTGAAACCAAAGACAGTGAATTTACCTGGAAAGGATTTCAGGATGCCAACAACAGTGAACTGGTAGCCATTCTGGGAAATTTCGTCAACAGGAGTTTGGTGCTGATGCACAAACTGTGCAAGGGGAAAGTGCCGCCGCTGCATCCCGATCATATAACTGATACTGACAAAGAAATGATAGCTGCTTTTGATGCTACCCGCAAAGCAGTCGAAGACAATATCGAACATTTTAAGTTCAGGGAAGCGTTGTTTCACATCATTGCTTTTGCCAGAAGTGGCAACCAATATTTGCAGAAAAAAGAGCCCTGGATTTTCGCCAAGCAGACCGATGCCAATGGAGATGTAGTAGCTGAAGCACAGGCAAGTATTGATAATACTTTACACATTGCCTTACAGGTGTGTGCCAACCTGGCCATTTTTATACACCCCTTTCTGCCATTTACAGCGAAAAAAATATGTTATCTGCTGAAAGTCGTTGACAAAATGCTTTTGTGGGAAAATGCAGGCAAAACCAAATTGCTGAGTACCGGCTACTCATTGAGAGCACCTGAACTATTGTTCCGAAAAATTGAAGATGAAGAAATAGCAACCCAGTTGAATAAATTACATACTGCCATGACTGAACCCACACACACGAGCAATGATGAGGCAGTACCTGCTGCCTTTGCACCACTGAAAGAAAGCATTGTGTACGATGACTTCGCCAAATTAGATCTGCGCAATGGAAAGATACTTGCTGCTGAAAAAGTAGAAAAAGCAGACAAATTACTGAAGCTGACTGTAGATCTCGGTTTTGAAACCCGCACCATTGTATCGGGTATTGCCCAGCATTTTAATCCCGAAGCCATAGTGGGCAAACAAGTAACTGTCGTAGCCAATCTTCTACCCAGAAAAATGCGGGGTATTGAGAGCAATGGAATGATATTAATGGCAGAAGATCCACAGGGGAAATTACACTTTATACATCCGGAAGAGGAAGTGCCTCCCGGCGCCGGAATCTCTTAACTGAATGCGAGAATTTCATGAGTAATATCAGCAAGAAGTGCTGCCCTTTTTCAGGAATTATGTGCTGAAAAATTGATATTATATTAATACTATATTTAAATAATTGTCTATTTTTGGGTACTATGAATTCCAGTACCTTCCGTAAATTGATTGGCACTGCATCCCTTTTTTTAGTGTCTCATCAGAGTATTGCTAACAATGTAATTGTAAGTAATGTATCACTCGCTAGTCGTAACACAGCTTCGCAGACTATACGAGTTCAGTTTAATCTAAGCTGGGAGAATTCCTGGAGAACTACTTCCGCCCCCTTCAACTGGGATGCTGCCTGGGTGTTTGTCAAGTATAGAGTCGGAACAACCGGCGAATGGAAACACGCTACCCTCGCCACTTCCGGACATACCCTTCCCGGTATCGCTACATCTACTCAAAACGATGCCACCGGCATCTTTATCTATCGCAGTGCTGCAGTTGGAAGTCCATCTACCTTCAATCCAACCGGTATTCAACTGCAATGGAATTATGGAAGCGACGGTGTAACCAATGAATCCCGGATCTTTGTTAGGGTCTTCGCAATTGAAATGGTTTACAATCTTGTCGGTGGATTTCAGGCAGGAAGCGGAGGTGCCAATAATGGAGAACTAAGAAGAGCCAACGATGTGTCCTCCAGTACGCCTGCCTCTACTTTTAACGTAACTGGATCATTACCGACCATTCAAAGCAACAATTCTTTGTCATCCTCTAATAATCTTGCAGCGTATAATAACACTTCCAATGATTTATCCGGAACCTCAACTGCCACACTAGCTACCGGATATCCTACCGGATTCAATGCCTTCTACTCCATGAAGTATGAGATCAGTCAGCAACAATATGTTGACTTCCTCAATACACTTACCTATACCCAACAAGCTGCGCGTACAGCCGCATCTTCTCCCCCCAACAGTGCCGCTGGTACCGGTGCATTAATTTCTGGTAACTTAAACCGCAATGGCATCGATATTCAAACTCCCGGTACAGCTTCTACTGTCCCTGCGGTCTATGCCTGTAATCTCAATGCATCTAATGGTTACAACGAAGCCGATGACGGACAACACATCGCCTGTAACTATCTCTCCTGGGATGACCTCGATGCCTATCTCGATTGGGCAGGTCTGCGACCCATGACAGAACTCGAATTTGAAAAATCTTGTCGCGGCAATCAAGCTCCTGTTCTAAATGAATATCCATGGGGAAACACTTCGGGTACTGCGTTAACCGGAATAACCAATGCGAGTCTGACCAATGAATTAGCGTCTAATTCAGGGGCAAATATTGCCTTTACAAATAGTTTTACAACAGGTCCGGTAAGAAACGGCATATTCGCCACTAACACCAATAGTCGAAGTTCCAGTGGTGCGGGTTACTATGGCAATATGGAGCTCGGAGGAAACCTCTGGGAAAGAGTCGTAACCCTTGGTAACAATGCAGGAAGAGCTTTCTCCGGTAACCATGGCAATGGCACACTCAACTCAAATGGTGATGCCGACGTAGCAGGATGGCCTGATGCAGCAGGAGCCGGATGGAAAGGGGGATCTTATGATAGCAGTGCTTCCGCCTCCCGCACATCGACCAGGTTATCTGCTTCCAATGGAAACAATGCAAGAGTTGCTAATACGGGGGGGAGAGGGGTTAGGTCTATTACAACGAGTATAGTCATCAATGGTTTGGCTCTATGGTTTGATGCGGGTCTTTTACACTCTTACCCACAAACTGGTGTTGACTGGATTGATATGAGTGGAAATCGAAACAATGGTACTCTTCTCAATGGGCCTACTTTCAATAGCAGCAACGAAGGAAATATTGTATTGGATGGTGTAAATGACTATGTGAATGTTCCATCCGAATCTCAAATAGCTAATAGTACTGAAATTACAGCTGAACTATTCATCAAGGTGAATGCCAGCACTTCAAGAGGTTGGCAATATTTATTGTTTCGCAGAAACACATGGACTTCCGTGTTTGAAGGATTTGTTATTTCATTGATTGAGGCAGACAGGAAGATTCAATTCAATACAACTCCGCAAAGTGGCTCCCCGCAGGCAAATGCAAAATCTACTACTGCCATTAATTACGGAACTATCTACCATATTGTTGGAACATTCAAATCGAATGATAAAATACAAGCTTACATAAATGGAGTGCTGGAAGCAACTACCAACATAACACACAATCTTGATATTCCTGCAACACAGACAGTAAAAATAGGCAGGTCTGCAGAAAGTCTCGACTCTCCCGCAAATGCACAAATTTATATCGCCAGAATATATAATAGAGTGCTTTCTACCGCAGAAATCCAGCAAAACTTCAACGCACAAAAAGCAAGGTTTGGATTGTAGATAATTCTTATCTCCTTGAAAATCAATTAATGACATTGATCATTTGCGTATCCTACTTTAAACAAGGAAACTGATTATGACTTTTTGTTATTTTTGATCATCTATGAAATCCAGTATTGCTATCAAGTTTTTGTGGCTTTTGGCTTGCGTGTGCCTTTCATTTCATGGATTGGCCAACAACATTGTCGTCTCCAATATCTCCCTCACCAATCGCAATACTTCCACCAAAACAGTGCGGGTTAACTTTAACCTCAATTGGGACAATTCCTGGAGAACTACTTCCGCCCCCTTCAACTGGGATGCTGCCTGGGTATTTGTCAAGTATAGAGTCGGAACAACCGGCGAATGGAAACACGCTACCCTCGCCACTTCCGGACATACCCTACCCGTTGCTGCAGCCTCCACCCAAACCGATGCCACCGGCATCTTCATCTATCGCAGTGCTGCAGGTGGACCAAGCACTTTTGATCCTTCCGGCATCCAACTACAGTGGAACTATGGCACTGATGGAGTTGCTAATGAAGCCCGGATCTTTGTCCGCGTCTTCGCCATCGAGATGGTCTACAACCAGGTCGGCGGTTTCCAGGCGGGAAGTGGTGCCATCAATAACGGAGAATTCAGAAGAGCCAATGATATAACCAGTTCAGGAACTGCCTCTTCGTTTACCATCACCGGTTCCCTTCCCACTATTCAGGGCAACAGTAGCTCCTCTTCACCCACCAGCATCGCTGCCTATAACAATACATCTACTGACCTTACCGGAACCAATACCGCCTCACTTGCTGCCGGCTTTCCCACCGGGTTCAACGCCTTCTATTCCATGAAGTACGAGATCAGTCAGCAACAATATGTAGACTTCCTCAATACACTTACTTATACCCAACAAGCTACGCGTACAGCCGCATCTTCTCCACCCAACAGTGCCGCCGGTACAGGTGCATTAATTTCTGGTAACTTGAACCGCAATGGCATTGATATTCAAACTCCCGGTACAGCTTCTACTGTCCCTGCTGTCTATGCCTGTAATTTGGATGACGATGGTATTTACAACGAAGCCGATGACGGACAACACATCGCCTGTAACTATCTCTCCTGGGATGATCTCACCGCCTATCTCGATTGGGCAGGTTTGCGACCCATGACAGAACTGGAATTTGAAAAATCTTGTCGAGGTAATCAATTGCCGGTATCGGGTGAGTACCCCTGGGGAACTGCTTCCGCCACTGCTCTCACCGGCTTAACGAATCCAGGTTTTACCAATGAACTCGCTTCTAATACAGGGGCTAATATAGCTTTCACCAATGCATTTAACACAGGGCCTGTGAGAAATGGCATCTTCGCAACAGGCTCCTCTGGTCGAAGTGGCAGTGGAGCCGGTTATTACGGCAATATGGATCTCGGTGGCAATCTATGGGAAAGAGTCGTAACCGTTGGCAATCCAACCGGTAGAACCTTTTCTGCAACGCATGGCAATGGTACACTTACTTCCGGTGGCTCATCTGATGTATCCGGCTGGCCGGCGGCTACCGGCAGTGGTTGGAAAGGAGGAGCTTATGATACGGCTGCTGTTGCTGCAAACAGTTCCGGAAGAACCCAAGCTGCGAATGGCAACATTAGTCGCGTTGCCAATGCAGGAGGAAGAGGTGTAAAAACCATTTCATCAGGCATCGTCACTGACGGTTTAGTGCTCTGGCTGGATGCAGGCGTCACTGCTTCCTATCCCGGCTCCGGTACTACCTTGACAGATCTCAGCGGAAATAGAAATAATGGTACACTTACCAATGGACCAACCTACAACAATAGTGATGGGGGAAGTATTGTATTTGATGGGGTAAATGATTACGTTAATTGTGGCAACTTAGCCGCAGTAAATACCTTTACTATTCAAATGTTCGTCAAAGTTCAAAGCAATAGTGGAGGATTTAAAGGATTTGCCGGAGCGGTTGGGGGTGGCGATGACTTTAATACAGGATTTAATATTGACATGCAACAGAATGCAACTACTGCATTTAATAGATGTAGTATTGAGGGAGTTTTTTTAGTTGTGCCTTTTGGAACAAACCTCATGACTTCATCCGTAAACTTTGGAACCTGGTGTAATATTTGCTTTACTGTTTCTCCAACTTATGTCCAATTTTACTTAAATGGAGTTGCTCAATTGGGAATAGCTAGAAGCAACACTTCTACACCTATCGGGATGAATAGTTTAGTAATAGGAGCAAGGCCAATAAATTTGCCTGTTTTGAGCATAGATGCGCACATTGCTAATACAAAAATTTATAACAGATCCCTTTCTGCTGCGGAAGTTTTACAAAACTTCAACGCCCAAAAAGCCAGGTTTGGATTGTAATAACCTACAGCAACTCTACCCCGCAGTCTTTTCGTAGCTTATACATTCCTTCAATTCCTTTTCAGAATACGCGTATCCATATTGCTTCAATACATCATCGGGCACACCATTCCATTGATTGGGTACATTGCCCTTGTAGTCCAGATCTTTTACGCCCATTTCTGAGGTATAAAAACCTGTTGTCACCAGATCGCGCATCAAATTAAAGAAAGATACCCCCTGCTTCATTTCGGGCGATGCTTTCTCCGGATAAGCAATCAGATCGACCAATGCCAGCCGTTCTTGATCGGTGATATCGGCAAAAGATTTTTCATGACGCTTCGCACTCAACATGTCTAGCCAACGTAAGCCTCCGCGCAAAGGCGTTTGGTGCTCGGGCATATCTTTTACAATGAACTCAATGAATTCGGGCACTTTCGCTTGTGAAGCACTGCCACTTACTGCATCTGCCGGAATAATGATGTCACTTAACAAAGTAATTACCTTCATTTCATGTGGCGTGAAAAATGTTTCACCGGCACCCATCTTTGTCAGGTAGTCTTTTTCTTCCTGCATACGATCGGCTACGGCCGCCACATCGGGGAGTGCGCCGGTTTCTTTTTTGCCGGTTTCCTTACAGGCTTCCACGAGAACACCTGTACCGGCTGCGCCTATCAATAAGGTCTTGATCGATTTCCTTCTGTCCATAATGAGCTATTAATAAAGATCAGAGATTTTGTTTTTTCATTTCATCGATGATGTACTCGGAAGTTCTCATGGAAAGTGCCAGGATCGTCCAGGTAATGTTCTTATCCGCCTGTGAAACAAACTGACTGCCATCTACACAGAACAGCGTTTTACAATCGTGCGCCTGACTCCATTTATTCAAGGCAGATGTTTTGCGGTCAGCGCCCATCCGAACTGTACCGGCTTCATGGATAATATTACCCGGATTGCTGAGTCCATAATTATTTTCCGCATTGTCATCCCCTCCCCAAGTAATCACAGCACCCATGTTGTGTAAAATTTCCTTAAAGGTTTCCTTCATGTGCTTCGCCTGCTTGATCTCATAATCAGAATGTTTGGTATGAAACCGCAGCACCGGAATACCATATTTATCGACCACATTGGGATCGATCTCACAATAGTTTTTTATATCCGGAACGGCTTCCCCTCTTCCTGCCATACCTACACCTGCGCCATAAAAGAAACGAACATCTTCCTTCAGGGATGCCCCATAACCACCTGCAGGTTTGGTTTTACCATTAATCTGGTACTTCCCATTCAAACCCTGCATGCCAAAACCAAAACCATAAGCCGGCTGCGACATACCGCCCCAATACTCAATGTGATAGCCACGGGGGAAATCCAGCTTTTTATTATCCAGCCACCAGGGCGTATATACGTGCATGCCACCTACACCATCTTCATTGTAGCGCTTTCTGCCAAACAACTGGGGCAGCACACCACCTATCGCGGCACCGGTAGAGTCATGCAGATATTTTCCCACTACATTGCTATCATTGGCTAATCCGTTGGGATGACGTGCAGATTTAGAATTCAATAATAAACGGGCTGTCTCACAGGTACTGGCAGCCAGTATCACCACCCTACCCGAAACCTGGTATTCTGCCCCATCGGTTTTTTTGATGAAAGATACACCTGTAGCCAAACCCTCACTGTTGGTGATTACTTCCCTTGCCATGGCATCTGTGATCAGATCAATGTTTCCGGTCAATACAGCCGGCTTAACCAGCACAGATGAGGATGAGAAGTCTCCATATACCTTACAGCTTCTGTTGCACTGGGCACAGTAAAAACAAGCACCACGTTCGTTGTTGATGGGCTTGGTTAAAATAGACAGACGGGACGGAATCACAGGAATACCCATGCCCGTAGCGGTCTTCTTGATCATTAGTTCATGCAGCCTGGGCTTGGGCGGCGGCAGAAAAATGCCATCGGGATCATTCGGCAAGCCCTCATTGGAACCAAAAACACCAATCAGCTGATCAATTTTATCATAATAGGGCTTTACATCCTCATAACCTATGGGCCAGTCATCACCCAAACCATCAATGCTTCGACGCTTAAAATCTTTTGGACCAAATCTTAAAGATATCCTTCCCCAGTGATTGGTTCGACCACCCACCATGCGGGCACGCCACCAATCAAATTTATCACTCCCCTCTTTCATGGTATAGGGTTCCCCATCTATCTGCCAGCCCCAGAAACATCCGTCAAAATCTCCGAAGGGACGAAACTTTGTACTGGCGCCACGACGCGGGGATTCCCACGGATTCTTCATCTGCGAAGAATGAATCGCAGGGTCATAGTTGGGACCCGCCTCAATTAAACATACTTTCAACCCGGCCTTAGCCAATACATAAGCAGCCATACCGCCACCGGCACCTGAGCCTACAATGACCGCATCGTACTTTTTTACCTCTTTTTTGATCTGAAAATCACCCATTTGAATCTAAAATTAATGTGCTGAAAATCGAGTATGAATGTAATTAATTTAGAGCATCAGCAATGATTTTTTTTATCGTTTGGGCGGCAAAATGACCTCTCCTTAAACATAAGACCGGCACGGGGCTCAAAAACCAAGGTACAATCGGCGGGTATTGCGATTTTTTGCCCATTTTTGCAATAACACCTATCTTACAGTTGCATGAACAAAGGAATTTACCAGTTACTGACAAGCCATCGACAGGCTGGGAAAAAGTCTTTTGCTGTATTGATCGATCCGGACAAAGCAGATGAGGCAATCCTCGACCGACTCATCGAAAAAGCCCTTGCCTGCAGGGTAGATCATTTTTTTGTGGGGGGAAGCCTGGTCATCTCAAATCGGCTGGATAGTTGTATCCAACAAATAAAAACCCAGTGTTCCATTCCCGTAACCCTGTTTCCGGGATCACCCTCCCAGATCAGCTCTTATGCAGATGCCTTGCTTTATTTATCCCTAATCTCAGGCCGCAATGCCGAATTGTTGATCGGACAGCATGTAATCAGCGCACCTTTTGTGAAGAAAAGCGGACTGGAGATCATACCTACGGGGTATATGGTGATTGATGGGGGAGCTCCAACAACAGTCTCTTATATTTCCAACGCCAATCCGATTCCCGCAGATAAAGATGATATAGCCATGTGTACAGCTATGGCAGGAGAAATGCTCGGATTGAAGCTTATCTATATGGATGCCGGAAGCGGAGCAAGAAAGCCGATTACCGAGTCAATGATTGCACAGGTAGCATCTCAAATTTCCATACCTCTCATCATCGGAGGAGGAATTACCGACCCTGAAAAAGCATATCTCAATTGTAAAGCAGGCGCAGATGTGATCGTGGTTGGTAATGCCATCGAAAAAGACGTATCTCTGATGGCTGAGATCAGCTCTGCTATTCACGGCGTTTCCGTCCGCTTAAAATAATCTCTCTCTTTTGATACGCTAACGCAATTGACCTGTATCCACCCGTGAAGGTGTATCTTTTCCACTGATAATAGTTCCTGCACTTATCGCAATCGAACGAATGATGCGTGCCATATTTTCGAGATCGAGTGTTCCAATTTCATCACTTGCCTTGTGATAATTCGGCTCATTGTCCATCTTAGATGTACTAATGGTATGAGCCGGCACACCCAGTCTTGCCAGCGTAGCATTGTCGGAACGGTAAAATAAATTTTGCTCTGTGTAAGGGTCGGGATAAAAACTAAACCCACTACCCGTTAGATTCTGTTGCAGTATAGTCCCCAGACTGGATTTTTCATATCCGGTGATGTAGGCAGAATTGGTGCCCCACTTGCTTTCCGTTCCAATCATTTCAATGTTGAGCATGGCAACTACTTTTTCGGGGGACAATTGTCTTGAAAAATAAGTGGCTCCAAAACCTCCTACTTCTTCCGCTGTGAAAGCCACAAAAATCAGAGAGCGTGCATTGTTATTCAGTGCCTTAAAATATCTGGCCAGCATAATAACAGCTGTCGTTCCTGCAGCATCATCATTGGCTCCATTGAAAATTGAATCGGTCAGCACATTGCCCTGCCTGTCTTTACTCATTATTCCCAGGTGATCATAGTGGGCAGAAAAAATAACATATTCATCGGGCCGGCTTTTGCCGGGAATATAAGCCGCCACGTTAGACAATGGCTGGCGGGTGAAACTATGAATTGCTTCAATCGAATAATTTGCCGGGAGAGAAGCAGACAAAACAAAGATGGTACTGTATTCAGATTGAAACTGTTGTGATTTGAGGCGGGTCAGGTTGCCAAACATCCTGGCATGGGCTGTATCAACTACAACAACATAATTAGCATTGGCACCCACATACTTCCTGGCTACTGTCATGAAATTATCTCCTGCAGCTATATTTACCTGGCGATAACCCGAAGTGTTGTTGACCAGCAATGTGTCTTTGGAAGTAAATACAATCACATTTTTCGTGTCTGCAGGTTCTCCATTAAATTGAACCTGTAAGCTGATCAGGCGTGGACGCAGCAGCGCAAATGATTGTAAATAGTCTTTGGTTCCCGGGTAAGGTGCTAATTTAGCAGATCGGAATTCTTCAGCTATGAAGGCCGCTGCCTTATCTATACCCGGGGTAAAGGTTCGCCTGCCCTGCATTTCATCAGAAGCAAGTATTCCCTCAATTCTGGCTACTTCGGCTGCATTGAAATAACGATCGTTCGATTGTGCCGGCAAATTGACCAGCAACAGCAGACTAACTGCTGATAAAAAGAGTTTTCTCATGATGGGAAGTTAGGGATAAAAGAGATGCGGAACAACGAATCAAAGACTCATCATTTCCTTGAACTTAACCGTTTGACGCCTGCTGACTTCCACTTTTTCTCCTCCCTTTAGTTCCACAAGTAGCCCACCATTGAAGTAAGGTTCGATTTTTTCAATCCAGCGCAGGTTAATGATGTGCTTGCGGTTGGCTCTGAAAAACATCCGGTCATCTAACCGCTCTTCCAGGGCATTGAGTGACTTCAAGATGAGGGGTTTGTTGGTGCCAAAATATACTTTAGCATAGTTGCCCACACTTTCAAAAAGCCTTATTTCACCCAACTTTACAAACCAGCACCGCTCACCATCTTTTACAAAAACCTGATCGATTTCAGTAAGCGGTCCTCTATTGGCATGTGCCAGATTGGGATTGTCTTTGATCATTTCTGCCTGCAGTTTTTGCAGTGCTTCACCCAAACGTTTGGGTTCGATGGGTTTGAGCAAATAATCAAGTGCATTCACCTCAAAAGCCTTGATAGCATATTCGTCGTAAGCCGTAGTGAAAATTACGCGCGGGGGCTTCTCCAATTCAGATAGGAGGTCAAACCCGTTTTTACCGGGCATCTGGATGTCCAGAAAAATTAAGTCTGGATGAATGGCTTCAATTTTTTCGATGCCCTCGTCTGCATTGGTCGCTTCATCTACCACTTCTATCTCAGCATGAGTCAACAATAATTTTTTTAGCTCATTGCGGGCTAATCGCTCATCATCGATTATGATTGTTTTGATGGCCATGAGAAAAAATTTTAATTAACGTAATACAAGTGCATTTATCAGGGGGAGGCAAATTACAGCACGTACCAACCCATCTTCTGTATTTTTAATATGAAAGGAGGCTTTGTTCCCATACATCAACTGAAGACGGTGCAGGGTACTTTCAATACCGAAACCCTGTCCATTGGCTGTAGCGGGCGGGTTGACCTGTGCCGAAGAAATGCCTTGATTCGCGAGGCGGCCTGTATTTTCAATAATCAATACATGCTTACCCTCTCTGTTGTCGGAAACAATTCGGATTAATCCACCAAATTTCTCCTTGCTGATACCATGCTTGATGGCATTTTCTACCAGCGTCTGCAACATCATGGGAGGTACCGGCTGATCCAAAGTGTCTTCATCGATTTCATATTCAACCGAAAGTCGATCCTCGAACCTGATTTGTTCCAATGCCAGATAGTCTTTGACAATGTCCAGTTCTTTTTCCAGCGTAATGGTTTCAGCTTTTTCCATTTGCATGCTGCTGCGCAGGATATTACTTAACTCGGTAATAGCCGTTCTGGCCCGGCTAGGATTTTCATCTACCAATGCCCGGATGCTATTCAATGCATTGAAGATGAAATGTGGATTGATGTGTGACTTGATGGTTTTTAATTCTAACTCTTTAACCAATGTCTGCAACCGAATGCGCTGAATCTCATTTTGTGATGCCAACTCTATGTAATGCCAGATAAAATAGATGGATGCCCAAACAATGATGAGGGGAGAGTCAAAAAGGAGATTGAAAACGAAACGGGTATTGACAGAAACCTTGGTTGCCGGATCAAAAAGTCCCAACCACTCTACTGCAGTACTATTGGCAAGGTTAAAAAGCAATATCACACCTAGGATGGTAGCAACCAGCTTCCACCAATTTTTAGAAACGATTGGGGGCCTTAAGTGAAAACGTATCAGTAACTCCCGCAGCAAATGTGTAGATAATAACCCAACCAATATGGTTACTGCTATTCGGGGAAAGAGTAACTCATTGTTGGGGTTATTAAAAATAAAAGCGAAAAAAACCAGTGTCAGACCATAGAAAGTCCATCCCGCTACCTGGCAAAACCAATACAAGGTGTTTCTCTTCCGCATATCTACAAATTTAACCTTCCCGTAGGCGAAAAGGGCTTCTTAAAGGACTAATGGTCAAAAAAACGGCTGTTTGGCGAAAAACAGGGGTCACAGGGGCTGAACTTTATGCTGGCGGGCTTGTTAAATGATAGATTGCCCTTCAGAAGACACTCAACAGGCAGTCACTCGATTTTTAATGCTTAATTTTACCATCTAAACATTTTTTCATGACCATTACGCCCGGACCCCTGCTGCAACAAATCAATCACCCGGATGATCTGAAAAAGTTACCCCGGGAGCAACTCTTCCAGGTTTGTCAGGAATTGCGCCAATTCATTATTGATGTTGTAAGTGTCCATGGCGGGCATTTTGCCGCCAGTCTGGGGGTTGTTGAATTGTCCGTAGCGTTGCATTACGTTTACCAAACACCCTACGACCAATTGGTTTGGGACGTAGGTCATCAGGCCTATGGTCATAAAATTCTGACAGGAAGAAGAGACAACTTCATCACCAACAGAAAATACAAGGGACTGAGCGGATTCCCCAAAAGAAGCGAAAGTGAGTTCGACACATTTGGCGTAGGACATTCCTCCACTTCCATTTCTGCCGCACTGGGTATGTCTATAGCAGCCAAATACAAGGGAGAGAACAGGAAATCTGTGGCAGTTATCGGAGATGGCTCCATGACAGCGGGGATGGCTTTTGAGGCGATGAACCATGCAGGTGTTGCAGACAGCGATCTGTTGATCATTTTGAATGACAATTGCATGAGCATTGATCCCAATGTAGGGGCATTGAAAGAATATTTAACGGATATCAGTACCTCCCCGACCTATAACAAAGTTCGTGATGAGATATGGAATCTGATGGGCAAGCTTCCTATCGGAGAAAATTTTAGTAAGTCCATGGCCAGCAGGCTCGAAGCAGGATTAAAAGGCTTGGTCAGCAACAGCAGTAATCTTTTCGAAGCACTGAAATTGAGGTATTTCGGTCCCATTGATGGACACAATATCACCAAACTGGTTG
Organism: Chitinophagaceae bacterium; assembly: GCA_020403455.1. Classification (GTDB taxonomy): domain Bacteria; phylum Bacteroidota; class Bacteroidia; order Chitinophagales; family Chitinophagaceae; genus Sediminibacterium. The sequence continues at coordinate 165,616 of JADBXP010000010.1, read as the reverse complement.
ATACCCTCAAAGACTTGAGGGAAATACCCGGACCAAAGTTGTTACACATTATCACCACCAAGGGCAAGGGTTATGCCCTGGCGGAAAAAGACCAGACCAAGTGGCATGCGCCCGGATTGTTCGACAAACTGACGGGGGAGATTTATCGCAAAACCATTCAAACCCCTCAGCCCCCAAAATACCAGGATGTTTTCGGACATACCATCGTTGAACTTGCAGAGAAGAATCCAGCGGTTATGGGAATCACTCCTGCAATGCCCAGCGGATCTTCTTTAAAAATCATGATGGAAAAAATGCCCCACCGCGCGTTTGATGTGGGCATTTGCGAACAACATGCCGTGACAGTCAGTGCCGGCTTGGCAACACAAGGCATGAAAGTGTTTTGTAATATTTATTCCTCATTCATCCAAAGAGGTTATGACCAGGTGGTGCACGATGTGGCCATCCAAAAACTTCCGGTGATATTTTGCCTCGACAGAGCCGGGCTGGTGGGCGAAGACGGACCTACACACCATGGTTGTTATGATATTGCTTTTTTCAGGTGCATCCCCAATATGATCATTAGTGCCCCCATGAATGAACAGGAGCTGCGCAACTTGATGTATACCGCACAACTGGACAGCAACACAATGCCTTTCGTGATTCGTTATCCCAGAGGGGAAGGCGTAATGCCCGAGTGGAAAACTGCCATGGAAGAAGTTGAAATTGGCAAGGGACGTCGTCTGAAAACCGGCAAGGATGTGGCCATCGTATCTTTAGGTCATCCGGGTAATTTTGCACAAGCAGCGATCCGCCAATTGAGAACCCAGGGAATTGATCCTGCTCACTATGACATGCGTTTTGTGAAACCACTTGATGAGGAACTATTGCACGAGGTATTCAGCAACTATTCAAAAGTAGTCACCATTGAAGATGGAACTGTAGTTGGTGGTTTTGGATCTGCTGTTTTGGAATTCATGAATGCTCATCGTTACAACGCTGAAGTAACCATACTGGGTATACCCGATAGATTGGTAGAACATGGAACGCCAAAAGAACTTCACCGCGAATGCAACTATGACGCACAAGCCATTGAAGAAGCTGTATTGACTCTGATGAAAGAAAAGGTAACGACGAAGATTACTATAGCAGGGTAATTTAAACTTACTGGGCCTGCAAATCGGTTGAAGTATCTTCTGCTGTCGCATCCCCGTCATTGCTGATCGTTGTCTCTGCCACCAGGTCTTCTTCCCGGTTTTCATTCCACTCAACGATGAAATTATTCATTCCCGGGCCTACACTCAGGCGCATGTATTTCTGTTGAGCCAATTCAAGGATGGAAAGAAAGAGGAAGATTGCGTGGATCTTGTTGTCACAGACGTCGAATATCTTCTCGAAGGAAAGCATTTTTTCGCGGGAAATTAGATCGAGTATATAGTCCCTGCTACCTTCCATCGTGTAGTTGTAAGGAACTACAGTATGTACAGGTCGACTCTGGCGTTCCTGTACGCGCAGCATCACTTTTTCAAAAGATTTCATCAATTTGAAAAGGGTGATGTTTTGTATTTCTGTTCCTTCTGCTGCCTCTTCTCCCAACAACGACAATTCTTTCTGGAGGTTGCCCCTCTTGATCATAAGCATCCGCTCCGCTTCCATCTCAGCCATCTTCACGGCTGCTTCTTTGAATTTCTTGTATTCCAGGATTTTGTCAATCAATTCCTGGCGGGGATCGATTTCATTGCCGGCAGCATCCAATTCCTTGCGGGGCAACAACAGACGAGCCTTGATTCGCATCAGGGTAGAGACGAATAAAATGAACTCACTGCTGAGTTCTATGTTGAGCTTTTCACTTTGATGAATGAATTCAAGGAAGTCATTGATGATGCGGGTGATAGGAATATTATAAATATCCAGCTCATCTCTTTCTATGAAGAATAAAAGCAGGTCAAATGGACCCTCAAACTGATCTAACTTAATTTGATAACTCGACTGATTCACGGTGCGTCTATTTAGCCACAAAGAAAACGATTTAAGCCAAAAAGAACCCCTGTGATTCCGCTCAGTTATCCACCGGGGAAGAAAAATCGGGCAATTTCCCCTATTTCTTTAGGGCATCCCTTATCTCCATCAATAACTGATCTGTGGAAGAAGGGCCTGCGGGCTCAGGAGGGGGGGCAGCAGACTTCAGCCGGTTAATGGCCTTGATAATCATGAATACCACAAAGGCAATAATGATAAAATCTATCAGACTGGTGATAAATGCCCCGTACTTTACCTCAACTGCCGGACTAGCGGCTGTCACTACCTGGCCGGCAGCATCCTTAATTTCAGCAGTAGCTTCCTTTAAAGTAAATACTTTATCAGAAAAATCAACACCACCACTTAACATCCCTACCATTGGCATCACCATTCCATCCACAAAAGAGGTGACTATTTTTGTGAAGGTGGCACCCATCACAAAACCGACAGCAATATCGACGAGATTGCCCTTTACGGCAAATTCTTTGAATTCTTTGAGTAAGCCCATATGATTGATTTTATGGGGAAAAATAAGAAAAACAAATCAAATATTCACTTTTTAAGCCCCGGATATTGCATTTTCAGTGAACTCAACACCTGGTGTAGTTTCGTTGCAATCAGGTGCTCCTTGTACCAGTTCTGATCAGCCGGAACAATCGTCCACGGCACTTTATTACAAAACTGGAAACATTCCTGGTACATCTTCATATAAACCTTCCAAAGCTTGGCTTCCTCGAAATCACGTTCATTGTATTTCCATTGCTTCTCTGGGTCTTTGATTCGTTCCTGCAACCGCTGTTGTTGTTCCTCAGGTGACACGTGCAGATAAAATTTTAAAACATGGGTATTGCTGTGTCGTTGTAATAATTCCTCAAAATCATTGATAGCTTTCATGCGTGCTTTCGCCAATTGATCATCGCACCACTTATGTACGCGTGTCACCAGAATATCTTCATAGTGAGATCTGTTGAATATTTGTATCATACCCTTGGGAGGCGCCTGCTGGTGCACCCGCCACAGGAAATCGTGGGAAAGCTCTAATGCTGTGGGCACTTTGAACGAATAGGCCCGCACACCCTGAGGGTTAAGTCTACCAAATACATTCCGAATTGCCCCATCTTTTCCACTGGCATCCATTCCCTGAATCACTACCAATACAGAATGCTTGCTTTCAGCGAATAATAAGTTCTGCAACTCATCCAACTCATCGAGAATACGGGCGGTTGCTACCTTGGTTTTTTCTTTGCTCAGGCCCTTAGGAGCACGGGTACTGACGCGGGAGAGATCGTAGGTTGCCATTAGCTTTGTTTCCTTAAAAATATCTAATTGTTGCAATAAATGAGCACCTTTGCGAAAACTTATGCATGCGCAGCAACTGGATTAGCTGGTTACTTTTTATTGTTTTGTGTCTGATCTGGGGCTCTTCGTTTTACCTGATGAAGGTGGGCATGGATCAATTGTCTGCCTACCAGGTAGCTTCACTGCGCATGTTAACTGCCGGACTGGTTCTCGTTCCTTTTGCCAGAAAGGCATGGCAATCGATTCCCCGCAACCGGGTAATGCTGGTGATGGGTTCTGGATTGTTGGGTAGCTTCTTTCCAGCTTATTTGTTTTGTCTGGCAGAAACGAAAATTGACAGTGCCATAGCAGGGATTTTAAATGCCCTTACCCCATTATTTACTTTATTGGTAGGGATATTTTTTTTCCAGTTAAAAGCGCGTCCCATTCAAATTATCGGGACATGTGTCGGGTTTTTGGGTTTGGTACTGCTGATCATCACAGGCAGCGATGTTCACTTATCGAATCTGGGTTATTCATTTTTAGTGGTTGCTGCTACAGTTATGTATGGTCTCAATGTGAACATGGTAGGAAGATACATGCGTGGATTCCGTGCTATTGATATCGCTTCGCTTGCTTTTGTAATGTTGATCATCCCCTCAGTAGTAATTTTATTGTTCACCGGATATGGAAATTTACCCCTAACAGAATCAGCCTACTTGCAATCAACACTTGCAGCTGTAGTACTTGGAATTTTTGGAACAGCCATTGCATCAGTGCTGTTTTACCTTTTGGTAAAGAGAGCAGGACCCGTTTTTGCATCTATGGTAACCTATGGTATACCAATTGTAGCCATCGGCTGGGGGCTGCTTCGGCAGGAATATATTCGTGAGAAACAAGTGTTCAGTTTATTCATCATTCTGGCAGGAGTTTATCTGGTGAACCGCCCTGAAAAAAAGAAACCGGAAGTTTAATTCCGGTTCCAAGATCTTCTCTGCAGCCTAACTATACAGACATCATTTCTTTTTCCTTCGCCGCCAGGTGCTTGTCCACCAACTGAATGAATTTATCTGTCAACTCCTGAATTTCTTTTTCTGCATCTTTAGCTGCATCTTCACTCAACCCATCTTTCTGTAGTTTTTTCACTTGTTCAATCGCATCACGTCGAATATTACGGATCGCTACTTTAGAATGTTCTCCTTCCCCACTGGCTTTTTTGAAGAGTTCCCGCCTTCTTTCCTCGGTTAGGGGTGGCATGAACAACCGAATCTGGTTGCCATCATTTTGAGGTGTAATACCTATGTTGGCCTGCATAATCGACTTTTCAATAGCAGCTAGCATGGATTTCTCCCAGGGCTGAATGCTGATGGTTCTCACGTCCAGCACAGAAATATTGGCCACCTGAGCAATGGGGGTCGGACTTCCGTAATACTCCACCACAATGCCATCCAGCATGGTGGGACTGGCTTTGCCGGCCCTGATCTTGGTTAATTCTGTTTCCAGGTGGGCAATTCCTTTGCGCATACTTTCTTCGGCCGCACCGGTAATTAATAGTAGTTCTTCCGACATATCCTTGAATTTGAGATGCCAAAAGTAAAAAAAATGTTGGTAGTAGCCGACAAACCTCTTTAAGCGGTCAGCCAACTGAATTCTCTCTCTTATATTTGCAGCACAAGTTGAGAACTATGACAACACAGGAATTACAACAGACTGCCACGCAAATACGCAGGGATATTGTCAGAATGGTGCATGCCGTTCAGAGTGGTCACCCCGGTGGCTCCCTGGGCTGTACCGACTTTCTGACCGCCCTCTATTTCAAAGTCATGAAAAGGAACCCGGGTTTCACGATGGATGGCAAGGGTGAGGATGTGTTTTTCCTTTCTAATGGTCACATTTCTCCATTGATGTATTCGGTGCTTGCCCGTGCCGGCTACTTTGAGGTAAGTGAGCTTTCAACTTTCAGAAAAATCAACTCCCGCTTGCAAGGACACCCCACTACCCATGAACATTTACCCGGCATACGAATTGCCAGTGGCTCTCTGGGGCAGGGATTGAGTGTTGCTTTGGGAGCAGCCCTCGCCAAAAAACTGAATAAGGACAATCAGCTGGTATATTGTCTTACAGGTGACGGCGAATTAAATGAAGGACAAAACTGGGAAGCTTTGATGGCCGCTGCCCACCACAAGGCTGATAACCTCATCGTTACAATTGATTGGAACGGACAACAAATTGACGGACCCACCGATAAGGTGATGAGTCTGGGTAACCTAAAGGCCAAACTAGAGGCCTTTGGCTGGAAAGTGCTGGAAATGGATGGCAATCAAATGGATGCAATTCTTGCGACCCTGGAAGCCGCCAAAGCAGCCGCCCACCAACAACAACCCATCGCCATTCTGATGAAAACAGAAATGGGTAAGGGCGTTTCATTTATGGAAGGAAGTCATGAATGGCACGGGATTGCACCAAATGATGCACAGCTGGCTACCGCCCTGGCAGAATTGCCGGAGACCTTGGGGGACTATTGATCCACAGAAAATGGTCTGCTCTTAAAAACTTTTCAAGGAATATCCCTGTTGGCCTGCTTTGCGGGCAGGTATCCAGGCAGCTATAACGGTGATCAGAAGTAACGTGATACCAACCAAAGCAAAATCTCCGGCCCTCATGGCAACAGGATAATAGTCGATGATGAATGTGCTGCCGCCTAATTTAATCAGCTTGAACTGCAATTGAAGTTGGCAGATGAGTGCGGCCAGCAGCATGCCGATTCCTCCGCCGATGATGCCCAATAACAATCCCTCCAACAGAAAAATAAAGTGAATACGGCCGGAAGACGCACCCATGGCCTGTAGAATAGCAATGTCTTTCTTTTTTTCCAATACCAGCATGGTGAGTGAGCCGATAATATTGAAAGCGGCCACCGCCAAAATCAAAGTCAGCACCACGAAGATGAACCACTTTTCTGTTTTCATTACCCTGTACAGCCCCATGTTTTGCTGAAAGCGGGTCTCAACCCTGAAATCTTTTCCCAACATCTGCTGAATGGCCGACTGCACAACAGCCGGATCGCCATCAACGCGCATTTCAAGTGCAGCATACTCATCTGGCTCCAGGGAAAGCATGTACTGCATAAATGCCAGGTTGGTGAATACATATTTGTTGTCGAATTCCTGTTGAACTGCAAATGTGCCTGTTGGAATTACGGTAGATGAATGCAATCCCTCTTCGGAGGTTAGTCGGCTTGCTTGTTTATTGGGCAAATAAACTACCGCCGGATACTTGTACTTTTCGACTTCAAGCCCGGCAGCATTTTCGATGCCAACACCCACCACGATGGAAGGTTGGGCAGCATCGCCGAGAGAAAAATTTCCTCGCAGCAAATGTTGCGGAGTATTGATATTGGTTACAGCAGTATATTGACTATCGACCCCTTTGAGGGTAACGATAGTTTGAAAAACCCCATTGAGCACCGCCTTTTCTTCCACCACCCTGCTCAATGCCAATACACCGGGTAATTGCTTCATCTGAGATAACTGTGCCGGGGTGATGCGCATAATTTTTCCCCTATCAGGTACAACCCGAACATCTGCATAAAAATCATTGTACAATCCTTTGACAAGATCCTCAAATCCGTTGAAAACACTGAGCACTATAATCAATGCAGTGGCGCCAACACCGATGGCAAGCAAGCTGATGCGCGACATCCAATTGATCACGCTGGCTTTTTGACCCGTAGTGAAATATCGCCAGGCAAATAAAAGGTTCACAACAAAAGGGTTATATGAACAAAGTGTTGGACAAAAAATCAGGAAGGAGTATTGTCTTCATTCTCTTTCTCCGGTGCAGCTATGTTTTTAAATATTTCTTCCATTTTAAAAACATAATCCAGTGTATCATCCCTATAGAAATGCAACACGGGGATGCGACGAAGCTGGTGCTTGACACGCTGAGACAGTTCTTTTTTAATTTCCCAGGCCCTTGATTCAATCGTTTTCATGGCTTTTTCGGGGTCTGCCACCTGGAAAAGACTAATGTATATGCGGGCTTCCAGCAGGTCGGGTGTTACTTTAACAGAAGAAATGGACACCATACCACCCTGCACCATGTTAAGAGATAAATGTCTGAATATATCGTTGAGGGCCTCCTGCAAAACCCCTGCCACCTGCCGTTGTCTTTTGCCTTCTGTCATAATCACCTGATTGATTCCCTGCAAAAGTACTTACTTTCGGGGGTAAAAGCAGCTAACTTGTCCGCATGAAACGGTTTTCACGTATTCTTTTCTATTTAAGATCCCAACGCCAAAACATAGTATTGTATGTTTTGAGTAATCTTTTCTCCGTTCTTTTTTCGTTGGTCTCTCTTGCCATGTTGGCTCCCTTCTTGCAAATGCTTTTCGACGCGCAGTTACCAAAACCTGTGAAGCCGGAATTTGCCTTTACTTTAACAGGTATCAGTGGCATAAAGGATTGGCTCGATTATGCAATGGGGTTATTAATTGTCAAAAAAGGAAAAATTTATTCTCTGGGTGTTATTTGTTTGATGATAATAACGGCTGTATTTTTTAAAAACTTGTTTACCTATCTTTCTTTCAGGGTGCTTGCCCCTATGAGAAATTTTGTAATGACAAAACTCAGGGCAGACCTTTATGCCAAGTTGCTTGAATTACCCATTGGATATTTTTCCGAGAAGAGAAAGGGAGACATCATCAGCAGAATGAGCAATGATGCCAATGAAATTGAATGGAGTGTGATGAGTACTTTGGAAGGCCTAATCAGAGAGCCCCTTACGATTATCATCATGTTGACTGTATTGGTGTATATAAGTCCGACATTGTCACTTTTTTTGTTGGTTCTATTGCCTGTGACAGGTTTCATCATTGGTCGCATCAGTCGGTCATTAAAGAAGCAATCTACCATTTCTCAGGAGACGCAGGGACGTTTGTTGTCAATTCTAGATGAGACACTTGGTGGATTGCGTGTCATCAAGGCTTTTAACGCGGAGTCAATCATGCGTGAAAAATTTTTTGAAACTAATAACAAGCTTAATCTTGTGAGGAATCACATGAATTTCAGGAAAGATCTTGCTTCTCCGCTATCTGAGTTTTTAGGCGTAGCTGTTCTTTCCTGTATTCTTTGGTTTGGGGGTCAATTGGTTTTGGGAAATCAGACGGGACTATCACCAGGCAGCTTTATTACATACATTGTTATTTTTACACAAATCATTCCTCCCGCAAAAGCATTGTCAACTGCCTTTTACAATGCACAGAGAGGCAGTGCTGCTATTCAGAGAATTGAAGAGATTCTACAAACCAAAGCGGCTGTTACCGATGCTCCCGATGCCATTTCAATTGCCGGCTTTCAAAAAGACATTCGACTTAACAATGTATCGTTCGGATATGACGAGCACATTGTTTTGAAGAACATCCACCTTACCATTGAAAAGGGAAAAACAATTGCCTTGGTAGGGTCGTCCGGATCAGGAAAAAGCTCGCTGGCAGACCTTATATGTCGGTTTCATGATGTTACAGACGGCGAAATTCTGATCGATGGTGTGAATATCAAAAAGTACACGCAGGAATCAATCCGCAGGTTAATGGGAATCGTTACCCAGGAACCAATCTTATTCAATGATACCATTGGCGCCAACATCACACTGGGAACTGACATCACAGATGCAAAAAAAATTGAACAGGCAGCACGTATTGCCAATGCGTGGTCTTTCATCGAACACAAAGAAATGGGATTAGAGGAAAACATCGGTGACCGGGGAAACAAACTGAGTGGGGGTGAAAAACAAAGATTGACAATTGCAAGGGCTGTTCTGAAAAACCCACCGATACTGATTCTTGATGAAGCAACATCATCACTGGATACGGAAAGTGAGCGAAGTGTTCAAGATGCCATCAATCATATGATGCTGAACCGAACCTCTTTAGTCATAGCACACCGACTTAGCACCATCCGGCATGCGGACGAGATTGTAGTATTGCACCGGGGTGAAATCATTGAAAGGGGAACTCACGAGCAGTTGATGAACCTGCAAGGGCACTACAAAAAACTTGTGGATCTTCAGGCTTTTTCCTGATTGCGGCAACTAAAAATGGATTATTCCGATGCCGGCTTCACCAAACCTAGCTTGGCTTCGAGTGAGAGAGTGGCATGAGGAACGGCGCGCAGACGAGCTTTATCAATCAACTTTCCGGTTACGCGGCAAATCCCATAAGTCTTATTCTCGATGCGCATGGAAGCCTTTTCCAGGTGATCAATATAAGTGATTTGACGACTGGCCATTTGTCCAAGCTGTTCTCTTTCCATGCTAACACTACCATCTTCCATGGTCATGTAGCGAGCATCATCATTATCACCTCCCATTTCATCTTTGCGGGTTATTAAACCTTGCAAATAGTTAAGTTCCTTGCGAGCTGCTTCAAGCTTCCGTGCAATCAACTCCCTGAACTCATTGAGATCAGAATCGCTGTAACGCACCAGGGGTTCAGCACCCGAATAAGTAACTTCAGCTCTTTTCTCCAATTGGGTATAGCCGGGTTGGTATGGTATGCTGGATTTAGTAGTCAATTTGGGAACCTTCACCTCCTTGATGGGCTCGGGCTGTTTTTTAACCGGTTTTACCGGGGGAGCAGGTGGCAACTTTACCTCTACTTTCCGAACAGGCATGGGCGCCGGTTTAACAACAGGTGCAGGGGTAGGTTTCACAGCCACAGCTGGTTTGGCAGCGGGGGCAGGTACCGGTTTTTTAGCGGGCGGAGCAGCTACTGGCTTTTTGGCGGGAGCTGCAACTTTAGCGGGTGCCGGAGTCGGTTTTTTCACTGGTGCAGGAGTGGGTTTTTTCACCGGTGCGGGAGTGGGTTTTTTTACCGGGGCAGGAGTAGGCTTTTTCACCGGAGCGGCTTTTTTCGCAGGAGCCGCCTTCTTGGCGGGAGCAGCTTTCTTTACCGGCGCGGCTTTTTTGACAGGCGCAGGTTTTTTAGCCGGGGCCGCTTTCTTTGCAGGTACTGATTTTTTAGCCGGTGCTGCCTTTTTTGCAGGGGCTGTTTTTTTTGGTGCAGGTTTTTTACTAGCCATGGCTACATTCCTTTTTTAGTGACTTCCACTTTCAGCAATTCCTCGTTTACGTCAATTTCCGTGCCTGTTTCTACAGATGGCACCAGTTCGATAGAGTCTGCCAAAATTTCGCGGCAAATATAATCGTTATAATGAATAATAGCAGATTCCAGGGCCAGGCGGCGCTCCAGTTTCACAAAAATTCTGTCAGTTAAGGCCAAATCAAGGTCTTTTCGGATGTTTTGTATTCTATTAATCAACTCCCTGGCATGCCCCTCTTGCTCTAATTCCGGGGTAATTTGTATATCCAAAGCTGCGGTTATGCCATTTTTAACAGCAACCGTCCACCCGGGAATGTCCTCTGCCAAGACATCTACCTCCGATAATTGAATAGTAACTACTTCATTATCAATCACAAAACTAGTTTCCCCCTTTTCTTCAAATGCAGCAATGGCCTTCGAATCCATGGAAGCAATCAATTGTCCGGCTGCTTTCATTCTCGCCCCCAGGCGTGCGCCCAGTAATTTGAAGTTAGGTTTTAGCTTTTTACTAATTACTCCGTCAGTATCTTTAATATATTCTATTTCCTTAATATTTATTTCAGCTTTGATCAGGTGTTCAATCTGTTGTAACTGCTCCTTCATTTCAGGGTTGAGCACCGGAATCATCATTTTCTTAAGTGGCTGTCTAACTTTGATGCTGGATTTTTTCCGCAGGGATAGACCCAGAGAACTGATATCCTGGGCCAATTGCATGCGTCTTTCCAACTGTTCGTCAATCAATGTTGCATTGGCAACAGGATAATCTGCATGATGAACTGAATCTACCGGGTGCAGTCCGCTCACTTCATTAAGCCGGCGGAACAAGGCATCACTGAAGAATGGAGAAATTGGCGCCATCAATCGACAGAGTGTATCAAGACATTCATAGAGTGTCTGATAAGCTGAAATTTTATCTTGCTCATATTCACCTTTCCAAAACCGCCTGCGGCAAAGACGTACATACCAGTTACTCAGATTTTCATCGAGGAATACTTCCATCAATCTACCGGCAACCGTAGGCTCATAATCATCCATGGCTTGTGTAACTTGTTTACAAAGCGTATGCAGGCAAGAAATGATCCAGCGATCTATTTCCGGACGTTCTTCCACAGGAATGTATTTCTCCCGGAAGGCGAAGCCATCAACATTGGCATAGAGAATGAAGAATTGATAGGTATTAAACAACGTACCAAAAAATTTACGTTGCACTTCTTGAATCCCGGCTGCATCGAACTTCAGGTTGTCCCAGGGAGATGCATTGGTGATCAGGTACCAGCGGGTAGCATCTGCTCCATATTGCTGAATGGTTTCAAACGGATTCACCACATTCCCCAAACGCTTACTCATCTTATTTCCATGCTTGTCAAGAACAAGTCCGTTACTCACCACAGTTTTGTATGCTACCTTCCCAAACAACATAACTGCCAGTGCATGCAGGGTATAAAACCAACCACGTGTTTGATCGACACCCTCAGCTATGAAGTCTGCCGGAAAAGCTTCACCTGATTCTATGAGTGCGCGATTTTCAAATGGGTAATGCCATTGAGCATAGGGCATAGCACCACTATCGAACCATACATCAATTAGGTCGGGTAGTCGATGCATGGGCTTGCCCTGAGTACTGATGAGAACTATGTCATCTACGAAGGGTTTATGAAGATCGATGGAAGTTGTGTCATTCAGCCATCGGTTAACTGTATCTCCCAGTACATCGCGGGCTTTGGCAGCAGCGGTTTTTAGTTCCTCAACAGATCCTATACATACTTCTTCAGATCCATCCTCTGTTCTCCATATAGGCAAGGGTGTTCCCCAAAATCGACTGCGGCTCAGGTTCCAATCAACCATATTTTCCAACCAGTTACCAAATCTTCCCTCACCGGTAGATGCCGGCTTCCATTGTATGGTTTTATTGAGTTGCACCATCTGTTCCTTCACAGCCGTAGTTCGGATAAACCATGCATCCAATGGATAATACAGTATGGGTTTATCTGTTCTCCAGCAATGCGGATAGCTGTGTTCATATTTTTCTACTTTGAATGCCCGGTTATCTTTTTTGAGTTGAACACTGATATCAACGTTAACATCTACGTAATTGCTCTCGTCTTTGTAGTTTTTTACATACCGGCCGCTATAATTCTCCATTCCCTCCACAAACTTCCCTTGTCTGTCAACCAGTGTTAGAATACCAATGCCATAGCGAGAACCTACTTTATAGTCGTCAGCACCGAAAGCGGGAGCCGTATGAACTATACCGGTTCCATCCTCTGTCGTTACAAAGTCGGCCACTAATACCCTGAATGGGTCGGCATTGGGTGTAATGGATTTGATTTTCTCCAGTGAGTTGGCTTCAAAAGGAAGGAGTTGTTCATACCTCAAACCTTCCAATTGACTTCCTTTGAAATTGGCCCTGATCTCCCAGGGAATAACAGTTGATTTCTCATTGTAAATGGAAAAATCACCTGCTTCACCTTCCGGTTTACAATACTTGTGCAATAGATTTTTTGCTACGATGATGTTGACAGGTATGTGGGTGTACGGATTGAAAGTGCGTACCAATACATAGTCAATTTCCGGACCAACAGTAAGTCCCAAATTGGAGGGAAGTGTCCATGGTGTTGTTGTCCAGGCCATCAGATAAATTTCCCGGGAGGAGAGATGAGATCCGTTTTCCAGTGTTTCAAAAAGGAAAGCCGATTCGGGTGTATGGCTAAGTCGAAACATAGCGACTACACTCGTATCCTTTACCTGCTTATAGGTACCCGGCTGATTCAGTTCATGCGAACTTAATCCGGTTCCGGCGGCAGGAGAATAGGGCTGAATACTTACACTTTGATAAAGTAACCCTTTTTGGTAGAGTTGCTGCAGAATCCACCAAAGTGTTTCAATATAATTGTTGTCAAAAGTGATGTAAGGATTTTTCAGATCTACCCAATATCCCATTTGCTGTGTCAGCAGATCCCATTGATCTTTGAATCGAAGCACTGCTTTCCGGCACTGCTGGTTGTATTCCTCAATACTGATGGTTTTACCAATGTCTTCTTTGGTTATTCCCAACTCCTTTTCTACGCCCAATTCAACGGGTAATCCGTGTGTATCCCACCCACCCTTTCTTTTTACCTGAAAACCACGCATGGTCTTGTATCGACATACCATGTCTTTGAGAGTTCGGGAAATAACATGGTGGATACCGGGCATACCGTTCGCACTCGGAGGGCCTTCATAGAATACAAAAGGTTGTTTCCCCTCCCGGAGGGTGATACTTTTCTCGAATGTCTGCTCTTGCTCCCATGTCTGCAGCACTTCCTTTTCTATTTGAGGAAGTTGCAAACCGGGAAACTCATTGTATCGTTGTTTCATAAACCTCAGCACTTTGGATAGTCCGGCCACCCTAGAATGGCCTTTATTAAAGGCAGCAAAGGTAAGAAAAGCAGGGTGAAGAGAGCGTCTGTTCAGTGCTAAGGAGATAAAAGAGCCCGCAGACCAAAGAATTTCTTCTTTTTATTGGAAGGAATTGCCATTCCCGGGCTGATAGGTATACTCAAACTTATACAACAGTGTTGTTGGAACAGGACCGGTAAAAGGTGCGTAATCCACTGCGAGCAACTGCATTTTTGCATAGTTTATCCCATTGGCTGTTCGAAAAATAAATACTTTTCCTGCCTTGGGTATGAAGGCGTGCGTTCTTGGATTATAATCATACCAACTGCCATCCTTGATAGCCAATCGGGTTGCTGTGGTATCATAACTGTACCCTGTTAGTGGTGCTGAAGTAATGTTACTAAAAATGCCATCCTGCATGATCACACCCGCATTGCCCGGTCCGCTGGACTGACTATTAACTATTATCCTTGCAAAGCGGATGGCAAAATCCCACTTGGCAGATGCAGAATCTGCAACAGTTACGGCTGTACTGTCTTTAAAACTAAAGAATGTGTGAGAACCACGGGTACTAAAGGGGACTGAAAGAACCTGTACTCTTGTTAGTGGTCTGGGTGTGGGTGTTTCTTCCTTGGTACAGGAGGAGAAAAGAACAAGGCCAATTAAACACAGGGAGGAAAAAATGGAAAAAGTTCTCATGATGGATTTGTTTTTATTTTGATGAAGTAGATTTCAGTTGAAGAAAAATAGAGAGGGAAACCTGCCTGCCCGGCAGATGAGGGGCATATTTTGGGTTGGTATAATTCAATAGATTTTCAACGTTCCCCTGAAGACTCAACCAGCGATTGATCTGCTGACTAGCGGATAGATTGACCAGCAAAAATCCTTCAGCCATTTCACGGTGATCATCAATGACATTATTGCCGTTGATGTCTGCCCAGCCAAAGGCACTTCTGTAAATGAACCTGATATAAGCAAATCGCCCCGCATCAGAATCCTCATACAATAACTTTAATTGCCCCATGTGTCGGGAACGATTGGGGAGTCCAACATACTGTGCTCGTGTCAACAAAGTTGTAGCAAAAGTTTCAGGATCACGTCGAAATAATTTTTGCGCATCGATTGATTCCAATACCCCGATATCTTTAGCCAGGAGATATTGATAACCTACATTCATGGAGAAGTTGCCGGAAAATCTTAGCTGTGCTTCTACTTCTGCCCCCCTCGAAAAAATATTGCCTGCATTCCGATAGCTGTAAATCGGTAATCCATTGCTCCTGGAGAAGGGAAGCGTAAACAAATCAATCATTTGATTGATTCGATTGTTAAAGATGCCAATGGCTAAAGTGCCTTTTTGGTGCGCATACCGAACCCTGAAGTGCCATCCCATTCCGTATTCCGGTTTCAAAGGATTATTTTGAAGGAAAGGGGTAATATTCGCCCCAGTTGGCAGGAGACCATTTTGTTGTAAATGAATGAGTTCATCTGACAAAGCAGTAGCTCCTATCAATGAGTAGCCTATTTGGGCATTGCTGAAATTGAGGTACATGTGGCGAAAGTCAGGAGCTTTGAATCCGCCACCTGCGGATGCCGTAACCTTCCATCTCGCATCAGGTTGCCAGGAAAGAGCAATTCTCGGACTTACCCTCGCGGCAAAATCATTTCTCTTATCTAGGCGTCCACCGGCATTAAGAGAAATGCGGTCATGGAGCAATTTCCATTCCTGTTGTACACTCACAAAAAAAGAGTTGAGCGGTGGCTGCTGAGCATATCTGCTGGCATCAACCCGATCTGAGGCCCATCCGGCGAGTGCCAATAGCTGACTTCCTTTTGAAAAGGGAAGCTGGTACTCCATTTCCTGTTTAAAAAATTGTTGCCGAAAATGGATAGCATCGAAGGGCTCCCCCGTCTTTTCCTTGTTCACCCAAGACTCGTTGGAGTACTGATTCAAAAAAGAACGTAAGAAGAATTTTGACTTTTTACCCAATAACAATCGCCATTGAGAGAAGGCGGTAAAATCGTTGTCTATGGTTTTTCCTGCTACAATTTCCGGGGAGGAGGCCAGTTCAACCTGATACCGATTGTTCTGTACCTGGTTATTTTGTCTCACTGAAAAAGTAAACTGGCTCCGGGCTGTGGGGTTATACACCCATTTTGTGCTTCCTGCTAAAATCCTGAATGGATCCTGTGTTTTTCCCCATAGTTGGGGATCTAGATCAAACCCGCCCGAATGATACTGGTGACCGAAAACCTGCAGACTGCTGTGCTTGAACTTATTGCCAAAAGAAACACTTGAACTTGAGATGTTGGGGGAGCTTCTGAACAACTGAACATTGAGTGATGTTGCTTCCGGTTGTTGGGTGATGATGTTGATCACTCCCGCCATCGCTTCACTTCCATACAAACTGGAGGAGGGTCCTTTGACAATTTCCACTTGGCGAATGTTCCCGATAGCAATTCGACCGGTATTTAAAATACCCGCATTCCTACCCACCAAAGGTTCCCCATCAAGTAAGATGAGCGTATAGGCGGGATCCAACCCCATAAGTTGAACTCCCTGTCCAAATGGATTCGGGAACCCATTGAGTGCATTGCCCAAGGGTGCATTGGTAATTGCAACGCCTGTTTGTTCCTGCAAAATATCTTGTAAGCGCAGAAGTCCGGTTCTTCTGATCTCCCGATCGGTTATGACAATCAAGGGAACAGGCGCTCTACTGAATTTGCTTGTTATGCGGGTGGCAGTTATAACCAGTGGCTCACTGGACCCCTGAATGGTATCTTTCAGCATTTGCTGCTGAGCAGTGGCGTTGACAGTTCCAAAAGCAACCACCCATAGAACAAAAAATCTCACTGTACCTGTCATAAAAGAGGTGCAAATTTCTATTCAAAGAAGATTTCTATTGTCATGTAATTGTAAAAAAACACACAGACAAAAAATGACTCAAATCCGACAAATTAGTGCCTGATAAACTCATCTGCTTACCGGGCATCAATTGTTATAACCTTACTATTTTTGTAAAAACATCATTTATGAAAAAAAATTTATTGGCCAGCCTTCTTCTGCTAACCCTTAGTTGCTCATTCCTGACTACATCAGCACAGATGAACCCTGCACCTGCAGTACGTTATGAGTACAAACAGATCACCGCTGTTGAATCAGTTGTTCCGGGTGGTCTGGGTCGTTCCAGAATTCTTACAACCGATGACAATGGTCAAACACGCGAGAAAGAATTGAAGAATTTTTACAGCCTGGTGGGTATCAATTTTGATAACATCACCAACAATGACCGGGTGATTGTAGAGCGCCTGAATGATTTCAGCAACGAAGGTTGGGAACTCTTTTCAGTAATTACCGGAAGCAATCAGCAATCTTCCCAAGGCAATAGTTCCGGTGGTATATTTATTACCCGCTATATCTTCCGCCGACCCAAATAAGAAATAGATCACTTCTGCAATCTGTCCATAACAATTTTTTCTGCCACTCATCCTTATTGAATGCATGGGTGAGTGGCAGACCCATCTGGGTATGGAATGTATATATATAATTAAATCACTACTCGTTAATAAATAATTACCAATATATTAGGATAATATTATTCCGATCAAATCGTCAGTAAAAAGTTAAAAATCAAGATTCAAAGCGTTGGTTGAAATAATAGTTAGATTGGGCAGCGTTTTTAACTTATTTTGTATCTTATAATCTTTTGAAAGCAATTTACATGAGGCTCCTTCGATTGAAAATATTCTCTTTTTTGTTGTTTGCAGCTGTTTTGACTTCTTGTGAGAAGGAGTTCAGTCAGGAGAAGGGGGGCTTTTCAATGACTGCCAGAGGTACCCTGCTCGATTCATCCGGGAACTGTAAACAAATAGCCGTCAACGGCACTTATAAGGTAGATGTGAATCTGACATCTACCAATCAACTGCAAGCAAAAGTCAATTTCATCACTACGGGAAAATATATCATTGAATCAGATACTGTCAATGGTATTTGGTTCCGTGATTCCGGGTTTGTTCTGCAAACCGGAGCGAAAACGGTAGGTGTGAGAGGATTTGGGAAACCATTGCTCCCAAAAACATCCGTTTTTACACTTAAGTTCAATGGTACTTTCTGCAATTTTCCAGTAACTACCACCGGATCAGGTGGCTCAGGTGGCGGTGGCAACGATTATTTCCCTACAACGGAGGCCTCTAACTGGACTTACAAATTCATCCCTAACATTGGCAATATTGATACATTTCGGATTACTGTTGCTGAAGACACCTTGATTATTGACAGCTTAACCTACTACCAATTCGGAAGCTCCCTGGGAGACACGCTCTATTTTGCCAAAAATTCAAGCATTGGCAATTACTATGCACTCGGCACTCCTGAATTTGATTACGTGTATATTTTTGATTCCATTCCAAACTTCCCTTTGCTCTATCCCTTCCTGAAAGAATCAGCAGCTGTTAATGAGAATTGGGAAACTTCTGAATATGGCACCGTGAAGTTAGAGGTGAGTCCGGGTGTTTTTGAATATGGTGATACCAAAGCCAAATTCACAATTGTTTCAAAAAATACAGCTCCTTACACAGTTGGTGGAAACACTTATCAAAACGTGATTGCTGTAAAAAGAGAACTCCTCTTTAAACCGAATCAAGGTTCTTATCGGATAATATTAACGGGAACTTCCTATTATGCGAAGGGTTTCGGTCTGATTGACCAGGTCATAGGAATTACACCGAATGTCCAAAATATTTCAATTACCCGGCAACCTGTTATTTACTAATAGGGTTCTGAAATTCTACATCACCTGATTCTTGTCACTTACTTCCGTACTTGTTTCAATGGTATTGACCATCTTTTCTTCTTCCCTTTTCATTAACTTATTCTGAAAAAGTAGAAGTACGATAACCCCTACAGAAATAGAAGCATCCGCCAGATTGAAAACCGGTCGGAAAAATTCAAATTCCTCTCCACCCCATACCGGAAACCAAGAAGGGAAATGTGCATTGGTAATCAAAGGAAAATAGAGCATGTCAACTACCTTACCATGAAGTAAGGAGGCATATCCGCCTTCCGGCGGGAACAACCTGGCTACATTCTGAGTGATCGGACTGCTTTGTTCAAAAATCACTCCGTAAAAAAGACTATCAATCAAGTTTCCCAATGCACCTGCATAGATAAGGGAAGCACAAACGAGAAAGCCGCGGCTGTATTTCTTGGAGATAAAGTCCCTGATTAAAAAACTTCCCCAAATCACTGCAACCAATCTAAACAGTGTTAGGGCTATTTTCCCCCAGTCCCCGCCAAACTTCCAACCCCAGGCCATTCCTTCATTTTCAACAAAATGCAATCGAAACCAATTGCCAATGATTACATGCTCTTCGCCGGCATAGTAATTCAGCTTGATATAAAATTTCAATGCTTGGTCTGCAGCCAGGATCAATAGGATCAAAAAAATCAGGTGTTTTCCTTTCACTGTTTCTTTATTTTCAATTGCAAATATAGTATTTGAGTTTGAGAGCCCCTTTTCGGACGAAGAGAACGACACGCTTTAACATTACTTATTCTTCCACATAAACCCGCTTTACCCTGGCACTAATGCCTGTCATGATATCATAGCTGATGGTTCCTGAGTTTCGGGCTACCAGTGAAATAGGCAAGTGCCGGCCAAAAATCTCCACCTCCATACCAGCAATTACATCCGGAATATCTGTAACATCTATCATTGTCATATCCATGCAAACATGACCGAGCACTTTAGCCCGGTGTCCGGCTACCCAAACCTCTCCAACTCCATTACCCAATTGTCTGCTGAACCCATCGGCATAACCAATATTGATTACCGCTACCATAGTATCTCTTTTAACCTCAGCTGTTCTGCCGTAACCAATGGTTTTCCCGGCTGACACTTTTCTTATCTGGGCGATGGTTGAAGTTAGTATTGCAACCGGTTCTAATTGGAGTTGATTGGAAGCATCGCCTCCATACATCCCCATACCCAACCGCACCATGTCTAACTGTGCTTCAGGTATTCGCTGGATGGCAGATGAATTAGCTATGTGTCTTAAAAAATCATAGCCGGTTGCTGCCCGGATTGTTGCACAACAATGTAGAAACAATGCCAGCTGACTTTTCGTATAATCATCAGCACCGGGATCTTCACTGGCAACAAAATGACTAAAAACAGACTGTACCCTTATTACTTCCTGATTGCAGATCATGTCACAGAGCACCGGCAACTCATCAGGGTCATACCCTAGCCGATTCATACCCGTGTTGATTTTGATGTGTACAGGATAAGAAGTAAGTCCCTCCCGTTTCATCAAATGAATGAATCTTTCCGTCATCGGGGCACTGTACAATTCGGGCTCCAGTTGATGTTGTAGCATGGCTTCCCATCCCGATTCTTCAGCATTCATTACCATGATAGGCAGCCTGACACCTGATTTCCGCAACTCAATTCCCTCGTCAATATAGGCAACGGCTATATAATTTACCTGCTGATATTGCAGCATTCTGGCAATTTCTGTACTCCCGCTGCCATAACCAAATGCCTTAAGTACAACCATCAGTTTGGTATCTGCGTGTAACAATGCCTGGTGCCTGCGAATGTTGCGTGACAATGCCCCTAAATGAATGGTCAGTTGTGTTTGATGTGTAACAATTTCAAGCCAGTGGGCAATTTTTTCCAGCCGGAATACCCGGGCGCCTTTGATGAGTATTACACTGGACTGGAAGTCACTGAGTAAAAAATGTTGCAAGAACCCATCCTTATCAGGGAAAAAGTTTGTTT
The DNA here is from genome assembly GCA_020403455.1 of Chitinophagaceae bacterium. Taxonomy (GTDB): domain Bacteria; phylum Bacteroidota; class Bacteroidia; order Chitinophagales; family Chitinophagaceae; genus Sediminibacterium. Next base: position 145,084 of record JADBXP010000010.1, on the reverse strand, counting down.
GGGGAAGTGCTTGCTCAAAGACAGGGGCATAACTGGAAATACGTGGGCCAACACCTATCAAATGAGAAATTCCTTTAGATTTCATCATACTCGCCAGTCTGGGATAAAGTTCCTCGTCACTCAATTCGGCAGTCAACAAATCAGACAAAATAAGAATGGTTTTCTGGCCTCCCGCCTGTTGCATCTGATAATCAATAGCCAATGCCAAAGATGTCTCATCATTGCTGTAACTGTCATTGATAAGTGTACATTGATTAACGGCTTTCTTCAATTGCATGCGCATGTCAATGGGCTCCAACTGAAGCAATCGGCGGGATGCCTCCTCTGCATCATAACCCAGGGCAACCATGGTTAACCAACAGGTAAAAGCATTGTTTACAGAGGGGGTATCAGTGAAAGGTATTATCAGTATAAATTCTCTTTGTTGAAAAATCGCTTTTACCACAGTTTGACCTCCCGATTTGGTTTCCTCCATGATTTGTAACGTGGATGCCCGCTTTCTACTCCAGAAAAGCCTTTCCACAGAGTTAGATGTTCCTATTGAAGGGTCGATCTCTGGAAAAGCATCACCTATTTCATCCGCAGCAAATATGATCTGTTGAACGCCTTTAAAAAGCAGCATTTTTTCAGCACCTTTTTCGGAGCGATCGTGAAATCCCTCACTGTGTGCATCAGAAAGATTGGTAAAAATTCCAATAGTGGGCTGTATAACATTAGCCAGTTGCTGCATCTCATTTCTTGTAGAAATGCCTGCCTCAAATATTCCCAGCGTATGTTGCTCATTCATGAGCCATACACTCAATGGAACGCCTACCTGAGAATTATAACTTTTTGGACTTCTAACGATGGTCTCATCCTGTCCGATCAACTGGTACAACCATTCTTTTACAATGGTCTTCCCGTTACTGCCGGTGATGCCGATAACGGGGATAGTAAACTGGCGGCGATGATGGGCGGCTAATTGTTGTAAAGCGGACAAAACAGTAGCAACGCGCAGGCAAACAAAATCAACTGTTGAAATATCGGGGTAATCTGATCGAATAACAGCTGCTTTCACTCCGCGAGCCTTCAATTCCTCGAGGTAGTCATGTCCATCTCTTCGGTCGCCCGGCAAAGCAAAAAACAGGGTCTCGGCAGGAACCACCAATCTTCTGCTATCAGTCAACAAAAAACGTATCGGGAAATCTACATCTGTAGCAATATCCACTCCCAGAATAGTAGCAATATGTTGTAGGGTATACTGCAAGTGAGCTATTTATTTTCCTTTGGCATCCGGCGGAAGACCCCGGCGGTTCACAAAGATGGAGTAGAATATAGAGCCCGAGATACAAACAATTATTACCGTTAGAGATATCACTACCTGTATATTTTTAGGAATCCACTGACTGATGTAATGTTCACCCAACATTTTAACGCCGATGAACATTAGAACAATTGCAATACCCTGTTGAAGAAAATCAAACTTAGAAACAGCCGTTCTCAAGAGAAAGAAAAGACTTCTTAAGCCAAGCACTGCAAATATATTGGACGTATAAATTACAAGCGGGTCTTTCGAAATTCCCATAACTGCGGGAATGGAATCAAGCGCGAATACAAGATCAATGGCAGACAACAACAATACCACTACAAAAAGACTGGTATATACCCCTCTGCCATTTACTTTGATATGAAATTTGCCATCCCCGTCTTCCTCTGTGATGGGGACAAACTTTTTGATCTGAAGATAAATCCAACTGCGATGTGGATCGAACTCCTCATCCTCACCGGCAGAAAACATTTTGTATCCGGTATACAAAAGAAAGAGGCCGAATACATAAAGTATCCAGGTAAATTGATTCACCAATGCCACTCCCAGTGTGATGAATAAAATCCGAAAGAAGATAGCCATGAGAATTCCAATGAGCAGTACCCTGGGGTAATGCTTCTGCTTAACTCGAAAAGAATTAAAGATGATTACAAACACAAAAATATTATCAATACTCAAACTCCATTCCATGAGATATGCACTGATAAACTCCAAAGCCAACTGTGAGGAAGCAGCAGCTTCCTGACCGGGTACGACTACATTTTCAAGAGCAAGGGCATGACCTTCAATCAATAAAAAAATAAAGAAAGCAATGGCCAGCGAAACCCAGAAAAAAGTCTGGTAAAGAGCTGTCTTGATGGTTACCGTTGTGTTTTTCTTACTTAATAAGCCAAGGTCCAGTACCAATGCCAGTACCAATACGGCTGAAAAAACTATATAAACAATCTGGTGTGCTGTCATTGTATGCTTGTATTATTATTTCTAAGGTTGTTGTGTTGCAAATTTTTTCTTTCGGTAATTATTCAATAACAAAGCCAGCAAGACCAAAATTACCAACGGTCCTAGCAAATTAAGAAATTGCCAATACGCGCGTTCTTCTTCGACTCTCTTTTTGTCCAGCAATCGGAGAACAAAGTCTTTGTTGCGGCTTTCATATAATTTACGTTCACTTACCAGATAGTCGAGGGCATTGAGTAAAAAGTCTCTGTTGGCAAACCGATAATTATCAAACGGCAGCTGACCCATGGATTGTGGACCGGAACCGGTACTTACCGGATTAGTAACTAGATTGGCATCAGACACCACAATCTGGGCTGTAGGTTGTATCGAAGAGGCTGCAAAAGGATAGCCGCTGCTGCGCTTGACTGAATCTTTCAGGAACTCCGATGCCCTGCCGGCAAAAAGTGAATTAAAGTTTCCTTCCAGCAATACGGCTACCGGCAGGAAACTCTGATTGAAAGTCAGGAAATCTTCATCACTGCGAACACTGTTCAGGCTTACCAGCGCAGGAGAGCTTAAACTTCTGCTATTAGAATCTGTTGCCAATAAGATGGTTTTGCGAATTCCCGGTGATTTAACGGTATCTATGCCTGATGGAAATACGGGTAAGACCCTATCCAGATTAGCGGATATCGGATGTGGTGTTCTCCCACTCAAGAACGGATAATAAGGCCAGGGAATGCGGCGCATGACCGGACTTCCATCCGGGTTGCTGCCCACTACAATTGGTATTTTGGCACAGTTAAGGTCTTGTAACAGATCATTTCTGATGCGAACCCCATATCGAAATAGAATATCATCCAGTTCAAGCCCCCTGTCATAGGCTGTGTAAGATGCCTGGTTGCGCATCAAACTATCAAGTTCAGCATGCAGTTTATCTATGAACCAGATTATCTTTCCTCCCTGCATTACATATTGGTCTAACTTGAGTTTATCTTCTTCACTAAACTCCTGAGTCGGCTTTACGACTAGTAGTGCCTGTACTTGCCTGGCATCCGGGAATCCTTTTTTGAGATCAAAGATGCCCAAACGGTATCGATTGCGCAAAACTTCCACCAGGTCACTTACTGAATAATCAATGGGCTCTCCATTCCCGGTTACATAAGCAACAACGGGAATTTGGCGACGGGTAAGCTGATCAATGGCATCAGCGAATTTATATTCCAGTAATGCTTCTGCAGCGTTGCGGGTTGCATCCTCATCCTCTCTGGGTGTTTCATTGAGCACATCAAATGGGTGAAAAATCTTCCTGCTGCTGCGCAGATCCACAGCAATCGGCGCTTGCCCCTCCCTGAAACTGATCAGAGCAGAAGGAATAATGCGCTGGGTTATTTTTTTCTTCTGGCGATCTGTCATTTCCTGACTCGTTTCAAAGACTACACCCAATCGCATCAGACTGTCATACAAGCGCAGGCGAAGCGAGTCACTTAACCCGGTATCATCGGGAAGAGAAAAATTTACCCGAATGTGTTTACCGGCAATCGCTTTGAATTCATCTAAAAGTTCTGAAGTCGCTACAGATAATTTTTTATCATTCGCCGGCAGATCCCCGGTGAGAAAAACTTGTATGTCAACAGTGCTATCCAGGTCTTCCAGTAATCGACGGGTAGAGGCAGACAGCGTATATCTTTTCTCTGCTGTAAGATCAAGCCGGAAATAAGTACCCGCCATACCTGCGATCAGCAAAACAAATAGTATTGCAGCCAACCCAATTCCATATTTTTTTATCAACTTCTGTAGCATGCAATCATCTTAGTTGTATTTGCCTGCGGGCAATGAATAACATCAAAAAGGTGAGTCCCACAAAATAAAACAGGTCGCGACTATCCAGTACACCACGACTCATTGCCCCGGCATGAAACCTAATTCCCAGCATTTGTAGGTAGTATTCGCTTTCTACAGGCAATCCAGGTAACTGGCTCACAGAATCAAATCCGGAGTAAAGAAATAAACATATTAGAACTCCGATTAAAAAGGCAACAACGGTATTGGCTGTAAAGCTGCTGGCAGCAATACCCACGGCAGTAAATACAGCACCCAGGAGTAGTAGTCCAATGTAACTGCCCAACGTACCACCCAGGTCAATGCCCCCGGTTATACTGAGTTTTTGCAGTGTAAATGCGTATAAAATTGTGGGAAGTAGCGCCGCCCAAACGATTAATAAGGATCCCAGAAATTTCCCTGCCACCAATTGATAGGAAGAAATTGGAAGGGTTCTCAATAATTCAAAAGAGCCTGATTTGTATTCATCGGAAAAACTTCTCATGGTAATGACCGGTATGAATACAACCAAGACAAAAGGAACCCACCGAAAAAAAGGCGTCAATGTGGCGTATCCGAAGTCGAGCAGACTTGTGGCCGGAAAAACAAAAAACAACAAAGCATTGAGCAAATAAAATGCAGCCAGGGCCAGGTAGCCGGTGAGGCTACTAAAAAACTGCCACCATTCCTTTTTACAAATCATCCACATACCTCAAAACTACTTGTTATTGACGAATTAAGCTGCTTCCTGCAATAGATTGGGTGTTTTCTCACAAATATTTAAGGGTAAATACTTACAACAAAAAAGCCGCAGGGAATCCGCGGCTCTGGAAATAAAATGTATGAATGCCGCTAGACTGCGAAACTCTCTCCACATCCGCAACTTCTGCTGGCGTTGGGGTTGTTGAAAAAGAAACCTTTACCGTTGAGACCATCAGAAAAATCCAATTCAGTATTCACCAAATAGAGAAAGCTTTTGAGGTCGGTAACAATCCTGATACCATTGTGCTCGAAACTTTGGTCCATCGGTTGGGTCTCATTGTCGAAATCCATTTTATAGCTGAGGCCGGAACAACCGCCCCCTACTACACCAACGCGCAAAAAGTAGCCGTCGTCCGGCGATAAGCCGGCTTCCTGCATAAGGCCAAGAATTTTTGTTTTCGCCTTATCGCTGATGTAGATGCTATTTTCGGTATCAACCATATTTGGTGCAGATATCCTGTTTGATTAATGGATTTTTTCTTCGAATACCAGTTCTTCTAAACCGTTTTTCTTTCTGTAATCGTTGATAGCGGATTTAATAGCATCTTCAGCCAATACAGAGCAGTGGATTTTTACCGGAGGCAGATTGAGTTCCTCTACCAAATCCATGTTGTCAATTTGCACTGCCTGGTCAACTGTCTTGCCTTTCAACCACTCTGTCGCCAGAGAAGAAGAAGCAATAGCAGAGCCACAACCAAAAGTTTTGAATTTAGCATCCGTAATCATTCCGGTTGTTTCATCCACTTCAATTTGTAAACGCATTACATCACCACATTCAGGTGCGCCTACTAAGCCCGTACCAACGTTTTTCTTGGATTTATCGAGCGTACCAACATTCTTCGGATTGCTGTAGTGATCGATAACTTTTTCTGAGTATGCCATGTTTATTAAAATTTGAAGTTTTTTAAATTAGTGATGCGCCCATTCGATTTTATCCATATCAATGCCTTCCTTGAACATTTCCCAGAGCGGACTCATTTCTCTCAGCTTTAGCACAATATCTGTAACAGCTTTGATGGTATAATCAATTTGTTCCTCCGTAGTGAACCTTCCCAATCCAAAACGAAGTGAACTGTGAGCAAGATCATCTCCCAATCCGAGCGCCTTGAGTACATAACTGGGTTCGAGCGAAGCAGAAGTACAAGCAGAACCGGAAGAAAGGGCTATGTTTTTATTGAATCCCATCATCAGGCCTTCTCCTTCAACGTATTTGAAAGAAATATTACTTACGTGGGGCAGACGACTGGCGCGGCAGCCATTTACATAAGACTCTTCTATTTGTAGTAGTGCTGTTTCCAGCTTATCGCGTAGCTGACTGAGACGGACAGCATCCTGGTCCATTTCCAGTCTGGCGAGCTCGCAGGCCTTTCCGAAACCAACTATTCCCGGCACATTCAATGTTCCGCTGCGCATTCCACGTTCGTGTCCGCCACCATCCATCTGGGCAGTCACTTTCACGCGTGGGTTTTTACGACGAACATACAATGCCCCGATACCCTTTGGACCGTACATTTTGTGGGCAGTGAACGCCATCAGATCGATTCCATCCTGTTGTACATTCACAGGTATCTTTCCAACTGCCTGAACGCCATCTGTAAAAACCAGGATACCATGCTTACGGGCTAATTCACTGATTGCCTTCATGGGTTGTATCACCCCGATCTCATTGTTTGCATACATGATGGCAATGAGGATGGTTGTAGGACGAATGGCCGCTTCCAACTCCTTCAGGTCAATCAATCCCTCGTTATTCACCGGCAGATATGTTACTTCGCCGCCCTGGCGCTCAATGTGTTTGCAGGTATCTAGAACAGCCTTGTGCTCAGTTACACAAGTAATGATGTGATTGCCCTTGGATGCATACATTTCGTATATCCCTTTGATGGCGAGGTTATCTGCTTCAGTAGCACCGGAAGTAAAAATAATTTCTTTAGGGTCTGCACCAATCAATTGGGCCACTTGCTCACGGGCATAATCAACCGCTTCTTCAGCCTTCCAGCCAAAGGGGTGGTTTCGACTGGCAGCGTTGCCAAAGTTTTCTAAAAAGTAAGGTAACATAGCTTCCAGCACACGGGGATCCATCGGCGTGGTAGCGTTGTTATCAAGATAAACAGGTAGTTGGACCATGGGTATGACAGTTAATTCAAATCAATAACACAAAAGTACTGCAATAGGTTCTCAAAAGGGGGAGGAAAGGGGGCTTAAACCCTTATTTTCCATAATTCGTAAAGGAAAAGGGGGTTTTATAATTTTTTTAGCCAACTTAGAGGTTCTTTTCTACTCATTATCTGATAGAAAACCTATAACATATATTATTTTATTTTATGTACAAGATTGAGCACGTAGGTATTGCCGTTAAAAATTTAGCAGATTCCTTACCATTGTATGAAAAGTTGCTGGCTTCTGAATGTTACAAACTGGAAAGGGTTGAATCAGAAGGGGTAATTACAGCTTTTTTTCGTGCCGGAGAGTCAAAAATTGAATTGCTGGAGAGTGCCGATCCGGATGGAGTAATAGCCAAATACATCAGTCAGCGGGGGGAAGGATTGCACCACATTGCCTTTGAGGTGGCCGATATCAAGGCGGAAATGGCAAGGTTGAAGGAGGCGGGGTTCCGCTTGTTGCGGGATGAACCCAGCAGGGGTGCGGACAACAAATGGGTATGTTTCATTCACCCCAAATCTGCCGGAGGCGTGTTAGTAGAACTTTGTCAGGAAAGAGAAATGGAGTAAGTGGGAACCAACATCAAATTCCCATGCGAAGAATCGCGGCCTGAGCGGCTTGCTGACCTGCGTCCTTCTTATTATAACCCTTTCCGGAAGCAATTATTTCTCCCTCCAGGTGCACATCAATAGAGAAGAGACGTCTATTGCCTTCCCTTTTTTCCTCTGCCAGTTCGAAACGCAGTGATTTCCCATTTTTATTGGCCCAACCGATGAGTTTATTTTTCAGGTTGATATCTAGTTCTTCCAATTCTTCAACAAACATGTGGGGCAGAACTACTTGTTGGAGTACCCATTGCTGTGTTTGGGTGTATCCTTTGTCGAGGTAATGAGCCCCCACCAGGGCCTCGAGCGTATTTCCAAAAATTTGACTTCCCTTCAGTGCATTGTCAAACTTATTGTAGAAAGTCAGCTTGCGGAGTCCCATGCGCAATGCAATCTCATTGAGTTGCTGGCGATTGACCATTTTGCTGCGCATTTCTGTAAGATAGCCCTCTTCTTTGTAAGGATATCGTTTGAAAAGATAATCAGCTATGATAGCACTTAAGATGGCATCACCCAGGTATTCCAGCCGCTCATTGTTTTCATCCGCGGTCTCTTTGACAGAACGATGGCTGAGGGCTGTGCGGTATAACTGAATATTATTGGTGTCTATCGCCAGCACCTCCCGCAACTGTCGGGCGAACCGAATTTCATGGTCCGGTCTTCTGATAAAAAAAGAAAACAGCTTTAACACGGAGTTAAGCTACAAATTTTTTTACTATTACACAGGCGTTGTGGCCTCCAAATCCAAAAGTATTGCTAAGTGCAGCCCTCACCAGACGTTGCTGGGGCTTCATGAATGTATAATTCAGCTTGGGATCCAGTTCAGGGTCATCGGTGAAGTGGTTGATGGTAGGAGGTACAATATCATGTACCACACTCTTGATTGCAGCAATTGCTTCAATTACACCGGCAGCACCTAAACAATGTCCGGTCATGGACTTGGTGGAAGAAATATTCAGGTTATACGAATGTTGTCCGAATACTTCCAAAATAGCGTTGAGTTCAGCCCCGTCACCCAATGGGGTGGATGTCCCGTGGGTATTGATGTAATCGATGTCTTCCGGTCGCATACCGGCATCATGTAAGGCTGCAATCATAACATTGCGAGCACCCAATCCTTCAGGATGTGGGGCTGTAAGATGGTAAGCATCAGCAGTAGCACCACCTCCGGCAATTTCACAATAAATATGTGCACCTCTTCTGACTGCATGCTCATATTCTTCGAGCACCAGAACGCCTGCCGCTTCGCCCATAACAAAGCCATCGCGGTCTTTATCATAGGGACGGCTAGCAGTCAATGGATCATCGTTGCGCTCACTCAAAGCCTTCATGGCATTGAATCCGCCAACCCCTGACTCTCCGATTACAGATTCTGTTCCACCACTGAGAATAATATCAGATTTACCCATTCTTATATTATCAGCGGCTACAATCAGTGCATTGGTACTGGAAGCACAGGCACTGACAACTGCATAGTTAGGACCACGAAATCCATGACGCATGGATATCTGTCCGGCAGCTATGTCTAATATCATTTTGGGGATGAAAAAAGGATTGAAGCGGGGAGTTCCATCTCCACGCGCGAAGTCCATTACCTCATCCTGAAAAGTAACAAGCCCTCCAATACCGCTGGCAAAAATGACACCTACCCGGTCAATATTGACCTGTTCGGGAGTAATTCCGGCATCTTTAACTGCCATGTCACTGGCTGCCAAAGCGATTTGTGTAAAACGGTCTAATTTTCTGGCTTCTTTTTTCTCCATGTATTGGAGGGGATCAAAACCTTTGATTTCGCAGGCAATGCGGGTTTTGAATTTAGAAGCATCAAATTGTGTAATGGGTCCACAGCCGGAAACTCCGTTAAGAAGTCCCTGCCAGTATTCATCCAGGTTGTTTCCTATGGGTGTAATAGCACCAATCCCGGTAACAACTACTCTCTTCAATTGCATGGTGGCCAGTTTAACTGATAATCCGCCATTATGTAACAGTAAACGTCACATAATGACGGATTGTAATTATTCCTGTAAGGACTGGTCTTATTTAGCGTGCTCTTCGAGGTAAGCAACAGCCTGACCAACAGTGGTGATGGTTTCAGCCTGCTCATCAGGAATGGAGATATTGAATTCCTTCTCAAACTCCATGATCAGCTCAACAGTGTCGAGCGAATCAGCACCCAAATCGTTGGTAAAAGAAGCTTCATTGGTAACTTCAGCCTCGTCAACACCGAGTTTGTCAACAATGATTTTCTTTACTCTAGTAGCGATGTCAGACATTGTAAAATGTTTTGTTACAGGCGCAAAAATATACTTTTTGTCAAATAACCAATGTTTTCTGTCAATATTTGTTTCAGCATCATTAAAAGACCACCCCTCCATTTTTGCCTGTTTTTTGGGCATTTTTAGCCAAATACTGTGTAAATTGTAGTAATCAAAGTCCCATATGGCACTCAAAATCATCGATCATGGCACTTCAGACTACCTGCAAATGGTTGAATTGAGGTTGCACTTACTCAGAAAACCGTTGGGACTATCTTTCACGGCTGAAGAGTTGGAGAAAGAAAAATCAGATATATTACTTGGTTGTTTTGAGGAAGATAAGCTGGAAGCATGCTGTATTCTCACAGAAGTTGATCCCTCCACAGTACGTCTTAGGCAAATGGCTGTTGGCTCGGCCTTGCAGGGAAAGGGGATTGGGAGGGTACTGATGAACTTCGCCGAAAATATTGCACGTGACAGAAAGTATACCCGATTGACCATGCACGCCAGAAAATCAGCAGTAGGATTTTATGAAAAAAGCGGATATCGGATCTGTAGCGATGAATTCACAGAAGTGACCATTCCGCATTTCGTTATGGAAAAAGAACTCTGAAATCAATTCCCAATTTTATTCCTGAATAGGGCCCTTAATTCATGTAACGCTGAATCAGGTACCTGCTCTTTTGGTATCAGAAAAAAAGATCTGGCATTAAAATAGAGGTGAAAGAAATGCGGGCTTTCAAAATACCTGTTGAATAAATTCCAGGACCAATGGGCTTGTCCGCGTTCATTGTCCAATTGAATTTCATCTTCTGTAAACCGAACCAAAAACTCATCCTTGAAAGTAGGAGACCGGGCATAAATGGACCTTGGCAAGATGTACCAGAAAGCTGCCATCAGGCAGAGCCAGATGAAAGAACCGAGTAGAAATGGTTCCGGTCGTATGTATTTCAAATAAAACAATACGGCTGATACAATTGCAAATACATTGACCAGAATTATTAACACCCTGATTTCTGTTCTTTGAATAAAGTGATAGCGTAGTGCCTGCAGCACTTTAGATTTCCTGTAAATGACTTGCAGCTCCATGGACAAAAAATGAGTGGCGAAAATACAACTATAAACAGCACACCAAATAAAGTACGCTATCAGCGTTTTTCTTCAAACGACTTGACCCATTTTCCTATTCCACTAGTAAATGGAATGGGAATTCCCGCTGTAATTACCAGTCGATACTGAAAACGAAGTGATTTCCCTTTGATCATTTTGAAATTCAGGTTGGTTTCACCATTGGAAAAAATTTTTTGTCCCAATGGATTAGCAGCGAGTAACCCATAATTTCGGGCATTCCAATAAGTGGGATAACCTAGATTATCAGGGTGATCGATCATTGTAATACTGATCGGCATACCGGCTCTTTTCCCGAACAGCATGCACCAGTTACCCCTAGTTCCCCAGGCAGCATCGCCTTTTTTCCCGGCAGAAGTGATAAAATCACCGGTAACAGTAAGATCACGTTTTTTGGCAATTGTTGTCTGATTGCCATTACCGTCTTTGTATTCAGCTACTTCATTCACGGGCAACTCCAGTTCATGTGCCACCCTTATTCCCAATAAACCATCCTTTGCATCCGGCATACTGATTTGGGTGGCAGCAATCAACTCGGTTGTCCGGTCAATACCCCATATTTTCCCTTCCTGAAAAAACTCCAGCCTTGTTTTTTCCTGCAGCAACACTTGTCCAGTAGCATTGATCCATTCTGACTCATACTCGATCATCCCTTTTTCTCCACTTGCGGTTGCAATAATTTTTCTGATAGCGATTCTACCATATAAATGTTTTTTGTCCGGAGGTATGGCAAATGAATTGTTCCAGAAATCAATTCCATTTACCTTCTCATAATTCATCCACATGCCTACCTGTTGCGGCTGGTCGGTAGGGTCATCGGGACGAGGTGCCAAAGGGAAACCTCTGGTAATGGGAAGACCATCAGAAGCTTGAATTGGAAATAAGATCGGCTTAGCAAGTGAGTCTGCGTACAATAACTGGGTGAAAACCCGATCATTTACTCTGACAACTACTTTCTTTTCAGCCGGCAGATCAACAACGGAAATAACTGCCTGTTGTTGGGCGGAGCTACAATAAGCACTAATTGTCCAGTAAAAAATAACTCCTATCACTGTTCGCATATACAAGAATTCCCGGTGTTGTAAATCAAAGACTAACTCCCCGCTTCCAGGGAATGAAATCATCCTGATTCAATAACACTGCTTTGGGAAGAATGTTGCCGCTGGCAACCTGTATGCAAAATTCCATTATCTCCTCCCCCATTTGCTGTATTGTCTTTTCTCCACTGATGATTCCACCCGTATCAATATCAATCAGATCGGGCATGCGCCTCGCCAGTGCTGAATGGGTAGAAATCTTGATGGTGGGGCAAACCGGATTCCCTGTTGGTGTTCCTAATCCGGTAGTGAATAAAATCAACGTAGCCCCACTTGCGGCTTTGCCGGTAGTTGCTTCAACATCATTACCGGGAGTACAAACCAGGCTAAGACCAGGCCTGGTAGCCTGCTCGGTATAATCAAGTACATCCACCACCGGAGAGGTACCGCCTTTCAATGCAGCGCCATTGCTTTTCATGGCATCTGTGATCAATCCATCGCGGATATTACCCGGCGAGGGATTCATGTCAAAACCCGAACCAACCCTTTGAGCCGCGTGGTTGTATTCCTCCATCAATTGAATGAATTTTTCGGCATGGGATTTTTCGATTGTACGGTCGATCAATTGTTGTTCTGCTCCGCATAGTTCCGGAAACTCTGCCAACAAAACTTTTCCGCCCAAAGCAACCAGTAAGTCGGCGCAATATCCTACAGCTGGGTTGGCAGAAATTCCACTAAACCCATCGCTCCCCCCACACTTCACACCGATGCACAGCTGACTGAGAGGAGCCGGCTTCCTTTCCATTTGATTGATGGCAATTAACCCTTTGAAAGTAGCCAGAATGGCATCACCAATCAATTGCTCCTCACTATGAGATTGCTGCTGTTCAAAAACAAGCAAGGGTTTATCAAAAGCAGAATTTCTTTTTCGAATATCAGTAAGCAATTGATCTACCTGCAGGTGTTGACACCCCAGACTTAACAGGGTTATACCACCGACATTGGGATGATCGGCATAAGCAGCCAGCAGTGAACTAAGCGTAGCAGCATCTTGCCGCGTTCCACCACAGCCCCCCTGGTGGTTGAGAAACTTAATACCATCGACATTTTTAAAAAGCCGCCTGACTTTTTTATCGGTAGCAATGACAGGCGATAGTTCGAAATCATCTACGTTTCCTTGCTGTATGAAATGATCTACCAGTTGCCTGGTCTGATGTCTGTAAGGATGTGTAACGGAATAACCCAACTGGTCGTGCAGTGCTTCCCGGATAACATCGAGGTTTCTATTCTCACAAAATACCGTAGGGATGAATATCCAATAATTGGCAGTTCCTACCCTACCATCTGAGCGATGATAGCCGGTGAAGGTTCTGTTGGTAAACTGAGTGACATCGGGGGGTACCCATTTGTTAGCGTCTCCCTTCCACCCATAGGGTGCAGCTGCATGGGCAGTATTGTTCACTGTCATCAAGCTACCACAAGAAGTGGCTTGCAAGGTTTTTCCCACCAACACACCATACATGATCACTGAGTTCCCTGCAGGCATATCTTGCAGGAAGAACTTATGTTTGGCGGGAATATCTTCCACCAGCGTAATTGTAATTCCTTGGTGAGTAATGACTGAACCGGCAGATAAATCCTCAAGAGCTACCAGCACATTGTCAGAGGGATGGATGGAAATCACTTTACTCTTTTCATTCATACTCTCATCCTCTCTTTGCTATACAATTTTTTCTTGTACCCCTTCCATTCAGGAATTCATTTTTACGGCTTGTCTCGCAAACAGTTTCCACTTTCCATTCTCCCGTATCCAAACATACAATACTTTTAAATCTGCACTCATCCTGTTCCCTTTATCAGTAATCTCTGCTTTCAAATTCAACCTTACCCAAGCCATTCGCTTCGAGATAAGAATGGCCGGATCGCCTACATCCATAGAAATGAAATCTGTCTCTCCGGTTACCAGATGATGAATCAATGAGTCTTTCCCTTCAATTTTCCCTCCGGAGTGTCCATAAGTGAGGGCATCAAAAGTCAGTTCATCCAACTTTGCACTATCTCCAGACAGCATGGCATCGTGTAATTGCTGAATGGATTCTTTCAGTGCAATCATTTTATTTGACTGTCCATAGGAATTCAATGAAAAGCATGAACAGACGAGAAGAAGGAAAACAAGATGTTTCATGTTGATTAATTTAAAATGTAATATACGAATTTTATTTTATAAGTTTTAGCGCCTGTAAAAACACTGGTAATTGAACCTTTCGCTGGGAATTGGAATGTTTCCATTCAAAAGATTTTAACCACGCTATTCTTCAAAATTAAAAGTCTTTTCCTGATGCCAAACATTCTGAATAAATTCAAGTACTAATTGCTATTTTAGGGTTACCCAATCTTCAACCCCATGAGTTTCAAACCCCGCCTGAGCTTCCTCCAGATCATCAATATGAATGTGGGATTCTTCGGTATTCAGTACAGTTTTGGCTTACAACAAACTGCCATCAATCCCATCTATGATTTTCTGGGGGCGCAGCCGGAAGAGATTCCATTGCTCAACCTGGCGGGTCCGGTTACCGGACTCCTGATTCAACCGATCATTGGAGCGTTGAGTGATAAAACCTGGCACCCACGCTGGGGCAGACGCAAACCCTATTTTTTTATCGGTGCGCTCTTTTGTAGTCTTTGTTTATTCATCTACCCATTCAGTAGTTCGCTTTGGATGGCTGCCGGATTACTCTGGGTATTGGATGCAGCCAACAATACAGCCATGGAACCCTATAGGGCCTTCATTGCTGACAAACTGCCCGCCAGTCAGATGCCTACCGGGTTTTTAACGCAAAGCTTTTTTACCGGCCTTGGAATTACATTGGCCAACTTATCCTTATTCTTTTTTCAGAAAATGGATTTCCTGCAACAGTCCCATGGAAAGATTCCCTATTGGGTATTTGCCTCCTTTTTTCTGGGATCTGTTTGTTCCATCTCATCAGTTGTTTGGTCAATTAGCACCACCCCCGAGATACCACCAACAGAAGAAGAATTGGCGGCTCTAAAAAAAGAAAAGCTCAACATTTTTACACCTTTTATTGAAATCGCTGCTGCCATCAAGCACATGCCCATGGTCATGTGGCAACTTGCATTGGTTTATCTATTTCAGTGGTATGCCTTATTTTGCTATTGGCAGAATACTTCTAAAAGTATTGCCCTCAGTGTCTGGAATGCAACGCCTGCCAGCAATCCCGCTGCCTACAAAGAAGCTGTATCCTGGGCAGGATTGGTCAGTGGATGGTCGAATATTGTAACTTTTCTCTCTGCTTTCGGATTGGTTTACCTAGCCAAAAAATATACACCCAAATTGGTACATCTGATTTGCTTGGTGATAGCGGGTATAGGGCTTCTGGCATATCCTCTCATGAATGACCCCAACTTGTTGTTGTTACCCGTAACCGCTTTTGGAGTGGCATGGGCAAGTATGATGGGTGTTCCTTACCTGATGGTGGTTCATGATATTCCAAAAGAAAGATATGGTGTTTACATGGGCATCATCAATATGATGATTGTGATTCCGATGATCATTCAAACCACCACTTTTGGCTATATCCTGAAGAACTTCCTGGGCAACGATCCCCGCAATGCAATTTCCTTTGCCGGTGTCTTATTGCTCATAGCTGCGGTTGCCACCATTTTCATCAAAGCCACCAATCCCACAGAAGAAGAATTAAATTCAGTTGCCGGAGCCGGAGGGCATTGATAACTTTGACCTTACTATCTATAAAAAAACAATGAGCATAATCTGTATTGGTGAAGCCCTGATTGACATGATTTGCACTGATAAAGGAACAGCTTTATCGGAGGGCAATCACTTTTTGAAAAAAGCCGGCGGCGCACCGACGAACGTGGCAGCAGCCATCGCAGCTTTGGGCGGGGAAGTGTGTATTGCAGCTAAAGTAGGCAATGACCCTTTTGGTAAACACCTCAAAAATATTTTAGAAGAGTTTGGCGTAGATACCCGTTGGCTGCTCACAGACCCCGAATATTTTACAACCCTCGCCTTCGTATCGTTGATGGAAAACGGTGAACGTGACTTTGTTTTCAACAGAGGAGCTGATGGGCGTTTGAGTAGGGAAGACTTGCAGAATTTAACCATCGCACAGAATTCTATCATTCACTTCGGTTCTGCCACTGCCTTCCTGCCCGGACCACTTCAATTGTCTTATCTTGATTTATTGGAAAAGGCACGTGAACAAAATGTATTTACAAGTTTTGACCCCAATTACAGGCACCTTCTTTTCCCGGAGGGCACATCCTCCTTCATCGAACAAAGCAGGTATTTTCTTCAACACTGCGATTTTTTCAAAGTGAGTGATGAAGAAGCCATGCTGATAACAGAAACCCATGATCTGATCACGGCAGCACAACAACTTTCGACTATTTCAAATGCAGTTTTTGCCATCACGCTGGGAAAGGAAGGAACACTGATAAGTAAGCAGGGAGAAAATGCTATCGTTCCCAGTATCACAGTTCAACCTGTAGATACTACGGGTGCGGGAGATGCTTTTGTCGGAGCTGTTCTCTTTCAATTGAGCCAATATCCTGCAGAGGCCCGCAGACAATTAAGTTTCCACGAATGGAAATCAATCGTTGCAAAAGCGAACAAAGCCGGTGCAAGAACCTGTGAGTTCTTGGGTGCCATGGAGGCATTTCGCCATTTAAATCAAGCAATTCTTCAATAGAACTAATTACTGTGTACCAACATTCCCTACATGCACGCATGGCAGAAATTGCCAATGAGCTGGTGGTCAATAAAGATGCCGACTTCCAGGCTTTTTATACCCGACTGATTGCCAATGCAGCTGCCATAGAGTCTTTATTCATGTCCATCTATGGGGCACATCCCCAAAGAGATCAGCAATTCAAACAACTCGTCACTACCATAGTACTTGCCCACCAGAACAGAAGAGCTGCATTGAAGAAAATTGACGAGGAAAAACTGCACAAGGGAAACTGGCACCTAAGCCAGGAAATCGTTGGGATGAGCTTGTACGTAGATCGCTTTGCCGGCAAAATTCAAGATGTTGGTCAACGGCTCGATTACCTCAACGACCTGGGCGTTAACTTCCTTCACCTCATGCCCATTTTTGAAAGTCCTTTAGGAGAAAGCGATGGTGGTTATGCCGTATCTGATTTTAGAAAAATTGATCCGCGCTTTGGAAAGCTGGAAGACCTGCATTCACTAAAAATGGACATGGAACAAAAGGGAATGTATTTGATGCTGGACTTTGTTTTGAATCATACATCTCATCACCATGAATGGGCATTGAAGGCAAAAGCCGGCGATCCTGTTTATCGTGACTTTTACTACATGTATGATGACAGGCAGATACCCGACCAGTTGGATGCGACCATGCCGGAGATATTTCCGGAAAGCTCTCCCGGCAACTTCACCTACATCAATGAATGCAGGCAATGGGTAATGACTGTCTTTCATCATTACCAATGGGATCTCAACTATACAAATCCGGCTGTTTTCAACGCCATGCTGGACAATCTTTTCTTTTATGCCAACCTGGGTGTAGACATAGTCAGAATTGATGCACCTGCCTTCATTTGGAAAAAAATCGGCACAACTTGCCAGAATTTACCGGAAGCACATACACTACTCTGCCTGTTGAAACAGTGCTTACAGGTTGCCGCACCCGGAGTAGCCTTGCTAGGTGAAGCCATCGTTGCCCCTGCAGAAATCATGAAATACTTTGGTCAGGGACTCTACACAGGAAGAGAATGTGATTTTGCCTACAATGCCACACAGATGGCTTTACAATGGGATGCCCTTGCAACAGGAGACACAAGAGTAATGCTCGCAGCACAACCCCTGCTGGCACAAAAACCAAAGGGCAGCTCATGGATTACCTATACCCGTTGTCACGATGATATTGGACTGGGATATGACGATAACATGATTGCATCGGCCGGCTTCCAACCTTATGCACACAGAAAATTTTTAAAGGAATATTACTCCGGTGTGCACCCGGACTCACCTGCTACCGGTGCCCTCTTCTCGGTGAACCCGAAAACACAAGACGCACGCATCAGCGGATCCCTTGCCTCGCTATGCGGACTTGAGAAAGCACAAAAAGAAAATTCATCTTCCGCCCGCTCAATTGCCATCCGAAAAATTATGCTGATGCAGGCACACAGCTTTATGCTGGGCGGTATTCCCATCTTATTTTACGGAGACGAACAGGGATTGGTCAATGACTACAGTTACCTGAGCGATCCCGGGAAAAGTTATGATAATCGATGGATGCACCGCCCCATTATCAACTGGGAGTTATGGGAAAAAGGGAATAATCAGGACGGACAGGAAATTTATAATGCAACCCAACAGTTGATTCGTATAAGAAAAAAATTGCCCGCATTGGCTGATTTTGGAAATATTCGTTGGTTAACCCCACATAACATTCACGTAGCAGGATTCATGCGCGAAATTCCCGGCCAAACCATTTATTGCCTATTCAATTATGGTTCGACAACTGCTTACCTGACCTGGTTTGCCTTCCGGGAATCGGGCAGATCAGTGAAACAACTGTATGACCATTGGTCGGGCAATAAAATCGAAACAGGACCTGATCATGAATACCTGATCATGGACCCCTACCAATTCTTCCTACTGGAAGTAGTGGAGTAGAAATGCGGAGATGTATCTATTCCTAATTCAATCTTCAGTTCCATTTCAAAAAATTGTACCTTTAAGAGCAAGCATCTATTCGCTTGTTGTTATCCAATGAACAGGTATTCTCTCGCTATCATTTTTCTTTTACTTTTTTCCTGCGGAAGAAAAATTGAGACCATCCGACCAACTGAATCTTCCATTACCGAGTCTGTCTATGCCTCAGGTACTATTAAAACAAAGGATCAATACCAAATTTTTGCAGCCAGTGCCGGTATCTTGAACAAAGTGTATGTTAAAGAGGGCGATAAGGTTAAAAAAGGTGATGTGCTTGCAGGCATTACCAGCGATCTAGCTGCTTTCAACGAACAGGTGGCTGCACTCAGAAATGCCTATGATAACCAGGATGCCAATAGAGGAAAACTCAATGATGCAATTTCCCTGGCTGAAATGGCGGCTAAAAAAATGCGACAGGATTCGATTCTTTATGTACGTCAACTCAACCTCTGGAACGAGCAAATCGGCACCAGAAATGAATTAGAACAGCGAGAACTTGCCTGGCAAAATGCAAAGACAGATCACCAACTCGCCAGGGAAAAAGTGAAAGAGCTGGAAAGACAACTGCGCTTCAATGATCAATTGTCGGAAAAAAATCTTCGCATTGCACAGCAATCCAAAAGAGACTTTACTGTTGTTAGTCAGGCGGACGGAATCGTTTTGAAATGGTCAAAAATAACTGGGGAGTTTGTGAATCAGCAAACGCCACTGGGAATCATAGGCAACTCTCAAGAACTGATTCTGGAAATGCAGGTCGATGAATCGGATATAAACCGCATTCAACCCGGTCTCCCGGTACTGATTACCATGGACAGCTATAAAAATCAGGTGTTTGAGGCACGGGTAACCCGCATCTTACCCATGATGAATGAAAAAAATAAAACCTTTCTGGTGGAAGCAAGTTTTTCCAAGGCTCCGGAAAAGGTGTATGCCCAAACAAGCTTTGAAGCCAATATCGTTTTGCAAACAAAAGCCAAAGCGCTTCTCATTCCCAGAACATATTTGATGAATGACTCTACTGTTCTTGATAAAACGGGAAAAACCATACGCGTAGTAACGGGAATGAAAGACTATTCCAGGGTAGAGATTGTCTCGGGAATTTCAGCCAATGATGAACTCATACTTCCAAAGTAATGGGTAAGTTACTGATCATACGCATTTCCTTCGCCCTGCAAACAGCCAGGTGGCGACAAACAATGGTCGCAGCAGTAGGTGTTGCCTTCAGTATCACCATGTTCATTACCCTGTTGAGTTTTATGGCGGGATTGAACGATTTGCTGGATGGGTTGCTCTTAAACAGAACCCCGCATGTTCGCTTGTTCAATGAGATCAAAGCCCCCGAGCGATTACCCATCAACCTTGCACCCGAATATCAATCGCATTATAATTTCGTTCGTTCTGTAAAACCAAAAATGGAGCGACTGCAAATTCATAACATTGCTGCCATCATTGCCGCAGTAGAAAAAGATGAAAGAGTACTAGGTTATGCGCCTAAAATCGGAGCACAGGTATTTTACAATACTGGCGCTACTGATCTTACTGGACTAATCAATGGCATAGACGTGACCGCCGAAAACAAACTATTTTTTTTCAGTGATTACATAGTAGCGGGCAACTTCAATGACCTCAATACCATTCCCAACAGCATCATTTTAGGGAAAGAAATTGCTGCAAAGACATTAACCAATATCGGTGATGTAATTCAGGTAACAACTTCTAAAGGCGATATCCGACAACTAAAAGTGGTGGGCTTCTTCCAGTCCGGCATTCAGGAAATCGATAAAGTACAAAGTTATGCCTCATTAAAAACCACCCAGAATCTGATGGGTGAGGCTGGAAGTTATATCACAGATCTACAAATCAAACTGAAAGACCTGAGCATGGCACCTGCCATGGCCAAAGAATATGCCGGGCTCTTTGAAACAGATGCTGTGGATATACAAACTGCCAACTCGCAGTTTGAAACCGGCAGTAAAGTGAGAACTTTAATTTCGTATGCGGTAGGTGTTACCTTATTGATTGTCGCCGGTTTCGGTATTTACAATATCCTCAACATGATCATTTATGAAAAAATGGATTCCATTGCCATACTCAAAGCCACCGGTTTTTCCGGAAAAGATGTCAACAAGATTTTTCTCTTTATTGCGCTCAGTATTGGCATCTCTGGAGGAATAGCAGGGCTCTTTTTTGGCTGGGGACTTTCAGCCATTATCGATCAAATTCCTTTCAACACAGCTTCACTTCCCACCGTAACTACTTATCCCATCAATTACAATCCGGTTTTTTACGTAACCGGTCTGGTATTCGCATTGATAACAACCTATATGGCGGGTTATTTCCCTTCCAGAAAAGCCAGCAAAATGGATCCGGTCACTATTATCCGCGGAAAATGAGTCAAGCTGCACCCATACTAGAAGCCAGGAATGTATCCAAATACTTTCATGACCCGCTAACCGTGCAGGTATTAAAAGACATCAGCTTCACCATTCAACGAGGAGAGTTCATTGCAGTTATTGGGAAGTCGGGGTGCGGAAAATCAACTTTGCTATACGTTCTTTCAACCATGGATACCGATTATGAAGGTGATATAATGTTGGAGGGAACAATTCTTCGGGGAAAGAAAGACGCTGAACTGGCTAGAATACGCAACAACAGCATCGGTTTCGTTTTTCAGTTTCATTATCTCCTCAATGAGTTCAGTGTATTAAAAAACGTGATGCTGCCGGGATTAAAAAAAGGGGATAGTAGTGAAAAGGAGGTTGAGCATCGTGCCTACGAGAAATTACGTATCCTAGGCATCCAAAATGAAGCCCTCAAAATGCCCAATCAACTTTCGGGCGGACAAAAACAGCGGGTAGCGATTGCTCGTGCACTGATCAATGATCCGCTTATCATTATGGGAGACGAGCCAACAGGCAATCTGGACAAAAAAAACAGCGATAATGTTTTTGACATTTTCAGCGAACTATGCAGCGAGTTTGGTCAAACCCTACTGGTAGTTACCCATGATCTGGATTTCGCCTCAAAAACCCATCGGATCATTGAAATGGAAGATGGAAGAATCATCAAAGGCTGATTTGACAGAGATACGTCATTGAAAAAAACGGGTACCTTATCAGGGCTTCTTCTTCATCTTTAGCCGCCCTACAATATGCTGGCCGACATTCTTACCTATTTCAGTGCTGGTAAGACAGGAATTGTGGAAATGCAGTCCACCATAAAATCTGGCCCAGTTATTTTCAATAGCTGCAGCACGGAAAGACGAAAAATTTCTATTGGCAATTCCAAATTCCAACTCAGTTGAATCGGTATAAGAAAAATTATCTCCGAAGACACTGGTGAGCGCCTCCGCAGCTGAAGATGAAATGGTGGAATGTCCGCAGGTATATTCAGGAAAGGCGGGAGTTTGCAGATAAGGCCGCCAATTCATGTCAATGTATTTATTGATCACGGTTTCCGGTCTTACCGTATTGTACTTGTATTTCACATGCCAGCACTGGATGAATGCATCGAATAAGGAGATACTAGTAACTGCGTATGCATAGACAGTAGAGGGGAAATCAAACTTTGCTTTTTTTGCTGCAATCCCGATCACTCCCATCCAATGTCCCGGAGGGGAAAATTTTTTGCTGCCAAACATCACGTGACCGATGACATTCATCTTGAAGGGATTGTCATCCCAGAACTCGGCTATGTGTCGTTGTTCAGGGGTGAGACTATCTACGGCATTCTTAATTTTCATCACCTCCTGGTAATAAACACTTTTGGTATCCTTGATGTCAAAAGCAGGAGGGGGTGGAGGACAAAATATACCTGAACTGTCGATGACCATGGGTCTGATGTCTTGCCAATGGGGCTCAACAGCTGAGGCGTACATAGGTGGGGTAGGGATCCATCTGCCGGGAATATCTTTCACAGAATATTTCTCTGCTCCGCGTGTTTCCAGATAATTGTCCTTCCTGCTCCAGCGAATGATCCCTGCAGAAATGCTATCTGCCAGTTCGCGCGATGCCTTCTCAACTTTTCTGGGAAGTCCCTTGGTGCGGGCCAGATCGATGATGCTGTCGCGATAGTTCTGCATACTACCTTCCGGAAAAGTGACTGCTTCGCCCACTTTGATATAGGCAAGCAGCGCAGCGAGCGGATAATCTATGTCTGCACCGGAAGGCAGAACAGGCATAGATTTCAATCCGTTGAGTTGGCCGACGAGCGATTGGTATTGATCGGGATAGCCTGCTGCAATCACTTCATAAGCTGCCACCGCCGCATAAGCATAGTTACGAGAGGCTACCATGGGAGGAAAGTTATTTCCCATTACAACGGTATTCAATTCGTGAACTGTCTGGCTGTATAAATCAGGATGGTGTAAAAATTCCTTGTACGCCTGGTTATTGGAACACCCGGACAAAATCAAAAAGCCGCCAAGGCATAGAATGAGTCTTTTCATCGTTAGCAAGAAAAAAATGAGTGATGTTGGCCGAGACCTAGATCTGCCAACCTTTTCAGTGGTCAAAATTAATATTTATCTCCTGATGGAATAGGTTTTCTTTTCCGTTCCCACACCGCTGATGATAAGTGATTTCCAGGTGGGAGGAAGTGTTGACTGAAGTTGTTGTATGCCTTTTTCCGTAATATCCAATCCGCCAAACCCCATGAGAACCGATTGGAGTACCCCTCCTGCACCTGTAGCGAAATAAGGGTTAGTACCTCCCTTGGTTTCAGCAATTACCCGAAATGGCGGAAGCAGATTGGGCTCGTAAGATTCCTTAAAAAATTTATGGGCATTGGCTGCATCTCCCAACCGGGCATAGAGTAGAGAAAAAATAGCATGCGTCATGGCAGGGGTTCCCTCATTGGGAATGCGTGTTTCATAAAATTGAAGGTCTTTTTTAATCTGTGCGGGAGCTGTTATTTCACGCAAGGGATAGGCCAATAAGTTCACATCTGCCTGCTTGATTCCTTCGCCCTTATAGGTTGCATGCTCTTTGGTCACACCATTTTCCATGACCAAAATAGGTATATTGTCTGCCACATTTTTCCAATCAGGATCGGCAGGCAGGCCCAGAACTTTGGCAGCACTGGAAGCATGTTGCAGCACTGCCTTAGCAGCCGCATTGGTAAATGCATTGTTATCGACATTTTCCGCCCACTCGTCTGCAGCTACCACGTTGTTGATATCATATTTACCCGGACCATTTCGCTCTACCCTGCTTGCCCAAAAATCTGCGGTCTCCCGTAAGATCGGCCAACCCTTTTCCTTCAACCAATCCTTGTCCTGTGTTACACAATAATAATTCCAGGCTGCCAATCCAACACAAGCCGTGATGTGGTGCTCAAATGGACCACTCAATGCCCATACTGGGGTTTCTTCCACCCCGGTTCCTGCACTTTCCCAAGGGAACATGGCTCCGCGATATCCATGACTAAATGCATTCCTCCGTGCTGCGGGTAATCGTTGAAAACGGTATTCTACCAACGACTTCGCCAAAGCAGGTTGCATCACCAACAAAGCCGGATACATCCACAATTCCGTATCCCAAAATACATGTCCGTTGTAACCAAGTCCACTCAACCCCATGGGTGATATACTCAGATCATTTCCTTCCCGAACAAAGGAGTACAAATGATACAACATACTGCGTACATCTTGCTGTGCCTGGTTATCGCCCTCTATAACAATATCACTTTTCCATAATTCCTCCCAGGCTTTTTTGTGTTTCTGAACCAACCGATCTCTTCCCTCCAAACGTGCAAACAAAGACATCCTTTCTGCCTCATTCAAAGGATCATCATGGTGCGCAGAAGTGATAGAAGTACCCGCTATAGAAAATCGATAGGTTTGCCCGGCACTTAATTTCTTATTGAACTTCATGAGGTGCATGTTGTTGTCCCACATCTCATGAATCACCCGCGGTTCTTGTCCATGGACTTCAGGAAACAAAAATGAGTTGGAAGCACACAATTGTAATTTACCTGTAGGACTTTTCGCCGTTGAGGTAAGTAATTGTATCACCGCATGTGGACGATCGATCTCATTATAATAGTTCTGAACGTCGCGCAATGCGTCAGGTGCTTCCATAACGCTGGCTGCAGATAAATCGATAGACTCCCGTGCTGTAATGGTCACATCCATTAGTACCGTAAATGGAAGCTGACGAAGTGCATAGTAGGTATAGGAAATAGTGGCCTGTGTGCCCAAATTACAGGTGGCAGTAAAAGAGGCCTCCCGCATGTTTAATTCCTGGGTGAAATTGCTCACATTGGCTGCAGTCACCCGTTTGCCATTGATATCGATCTGCATATTCAGCAGGTTGAAACTGCGCAGAAAATTGCTCACCCGCCCACGACCATATAAATCATATGCACCCGACAAAACAACATCCTTTACCTTAAAAGGTTCGGGTGAAGCAACGACACCGATCATTCCGTTGGCAACTGTCGCGCCATAATATTGACGGGCATCAATGGAAGCGGCTTTGATCTTCCAAGGATCCTGTGCTTGAGAAGTCAATACAGTGGTACATAGAGAAATAAATACAAAAAACTGCTTCATGGCGGGTGTTTTACTTCATGCAATATAAAAAAAAGGAGCTTCAGCCAACAGTATTCTTCATTGCCATCAAGCCCTTCCCCCTTTTTCAGCGCAAACCAATTTGTTCAATTTTTAATAACAATATCACAATGAATCAACAACAAACTATGGAAGCAACCCAAATTGTGAAGCAACTGAATTCATCAACAAAACTGACGGCTGAACCAATCTTGCATCAAATTCTATGCCGATAAAAAGCAGGAAAATCAGTACTTTGCAAGCATTCATACCACCAGTACCAATTGCCTGAAAATGAAAAAATCGATTGCCTGTATCTGCCTTTTGATCTTGATGGCGGGGTGCAACAGGGAGGACAAACTTTTTCGTGTAATAGATGCTTCTAAAAGCGGGATTCAATTCAGCAATGATATCACTGAAACTCCCGACAGGAATATCCTGAACTATGAGTATATGTACAATGGAGGAGGGGTTGGTATCGGTGACTTCAACCACGACAGTTTACCTGATATTTATTTCACCGGCAATCTCGTAGCCAATCAACTTTACCTAAACAAAGGAAAGCTAACATTTGAAGAAGTGTCTGCAAAAGCAGGTGTAACCGGTGACGGCAAATGGTGCAAAGGAGTCAGTGTGGTGGATATCAACAACGATGGATGGGATGATATCTATGTTTGTGCTGCGGTACTTCCAGATTCCAATGCCCGAAAAAATATTTTGTACGTGAACCAGGGGCTGGATCCCAATACCGGTATCCCTCAATTTAAAAATCTGGCAGAAGAGTACGGACTAGATGACGCATCCAATACACACATGGCTGCTTTTTTTGATTACGACAACGATGGTGACTTGGATGTATACCTCTTGCTGAATGACCTGGATGGCACATATCCCAATGAATTCAGGCCCATTCGGAAAGATGGCAGCTGGCCCAACACAGATAAACTTCTCGAAAACAACTGGGATACCGCTAAAGGCCACGCAGTTTTCAGTGATGTTTCCCGCAAAGCAGGTATACTGATTGAAGGACATGGACTGGGAGTGAACATTACAGATATCAACCAGGATGGCTGGAAAGATATCTATGTCAGCAATGACTACATTTCAAACAACATTTTGTACATCAACAACAAGAATGGCACCTTCACCGATCAGTGCGGTCGTTATTTCAAACATGCCAGTAAAAATGCCATGGGCAATGATGTGGCAGACATCAACAATGATGGACTGATGGACATCGTGGAAATGGATATGATGCCTGCAGACCGTTACCGCCAGAAAATGATGTACAACGACATCAGCTACCAAACCTACCAGAATTTTGCCCGCTTTGAATACATGCACCAATATGCCCACAATTCCCTGCAATTGAATCAGGGCATGGTAAAAGGCGAAAAAGATTCTGTTGCGCGGCCTGTATTTTCAGAGATTGCATATTTCAGTGGCATGGCACAAACCGACTGGAGTTGGGCTCCTCTGCTAACAGACCTCGACAACGATGGATACCGCGACCTGATCATCTCCAATGGATTGCCCAAAGACATGTCTGATCTGGACTTCATGGCATACCGTGATGACGCAGTGGCAAGAACACCAATCCCTGAATTGTTGGCACACATGCCTGTAGTGAGTGTAAGTAACTATGTCTACAGAAATACTGGTCAGCTGCAATTTGAAGACAAAACAAAGGCATGGGGACTAGACTTCAACTCATTTGGTGCGGGTATGGCCAGTGCAGATTTTGACCGCGATGGAGATCTGGACATTGTCATTAACAATACCAACGAAAAAGCCAGTTTACTCGAAAATACCGGTAACAAACAGGAAAATAAAAATAACTATTTACAAGTACAACTCGAGGGCGACAGCACGAATAGAAATGGATTAGGTGCTTTCATATCGATTCACCAGGGTGGGAACCAACAAGTGTATGAAATGACTCCCTACCGCGGTTATATGTCAAGCATCGAGAACATCGCGCATTTCGGCTTAGGAAATAATGCAAGAGTAGACTCACTGGTCATCATTTGGCCCAATCACCGGAAGCAAACAATTCTTCAACCGGCAGTCAATACACGACTTGTTGTACAACAATCTAGGAACTCTTCTGATTTCAATTTTTCTATCCCGGAAGTTTCTTCTCTTTTTTATGAAGTAACAAGAAACAGCGGGCTAGAATATCTTGACAGGCAGGTTGACTTCATTGATTTCAACATTCAGCGTCTGATACCTCATAAGTTAACACAATATGGGCCTTCACTGGCAGCAGGTGATCTGAATGGAGATGGATCACATGATGTCATCGTAGGAGGCGGATCACCGGATTATGCAACAGTTTTCTTGCAGCAGCCAAATGGCAAATTCAACGGAAAATTGATCAGCAACAGCAACGAAATCAAATACCAGGATGACGCAGGCATTTGCCTTTTTGATGCTGACAACGATGGAGACTTAGATGTTTATATAGCATCCGGCGGAGGAGAAAATGAACCTCAATCCAAGGCCTACCTAGATCATTTCTATTTGAATGATGGCAAAGGAAATTTTAGCGAAGAGACCAACGCAATACCTGATAATCGGGCCACCAAGAGTTGTGTCAAAGCAGCTGACTTCGATAATGACGGAGACCTGGATCTTTTTGTAGGCGGAAGATACATACCCGGGAGATATCCTGTACCAACCAGTAGTTTTTTATTGAGGAATGATAGCCAAAATGGAAAAATAAAGTTCACGGATGTGACTGCTCAGTTGGCACCTGATTTGCAGCAAATAGGGATGGTAACAGATGCCATTTGGTCGGATGCAGACAATGATGGTACTCAAGAATTATTGATCACTACTGAATGGGGAGGAATACAGATCTTAAAGAAAATTGGATCCACCTGGAACCTTCAAAAAACGTCCTTACAAAATGAAACCGGCTGGTGGAACAGCATAACTGCCGCAGATGTAGACAATGATGGTGACATAGATTATATAGCAGGAAATTATGGCCAAAATGGTTACATAAAAGCCAGCAACCAATATCCTGCCAGAATCTACGCCAAAGATTTTGATAACAATACCAGCTTTGATGCGATCGTAAGTCATTATCAATTGAACAACCTCAGCAACAAATCTGAAATCAAAGAGTTTCCTGTAGCCGGAAGAGATGACTTCATCAAGGAGATGACCATCATGAAAGAAAGATTTACCAATTATAGCATCTATGCCAAAACTTCGATGCAGGAAATATTTCCACCGGAACTTTTTAAGGATGCCTTACAGTTAAATGCAGTGAATTTCAATAGTAGCTGGATTGAAAACAAAGGCGGACTTCAATTTGAAGTTCATGCATTACCGGCTGAAGCTCAACTGGCACCTGTATATGGGATTGTTGCCAGAGACATTGATGAAGATGGCTATCTCGATCTTTTGCTGAACGGAAATGAATTTTCTATGGCACCTTCTCTAGGCAGAAATGACGCACTCAATGGAGTAGTGCTAATGGGAAAAGGTAAATCTTTCATAGCACTGGCACCGGGTAAATCGGGCTTTTATGTAGGAGGAAACGGGAAAGGATTGGTGGATTTTATGCTCAATGGAAACTACGCAATATCTGCCGCACAAAACTTTGGTCCTCTGAAAACATTTCAACTCAAACAATCATCCCGTGCAATAGCTTTGGAACCCGAGGATCGCATCGTAACCATACAACTTGCCAATGGTCAAACAAGAAAACAGGAAGTCTATTGGGGCTCAGGCTTTTTATCACAGTCACCCAATATGGTTGTGCTGAATAAATCTATAACAGCAGTTCAAGTTTCCAATAAGAAAGGTGAAAAAAGAACATTGAAATGAGGAAAATTCTTAGCACCTGCTTCATACTACTCATTGGTCTTTCCTCCTGCAGGCATTCCATCAACGAAAATTCTCTTCCCGGTGCAGAATTACAGCATTTCTGTAACCAAACACTGACGGATGTAATTGTTTATGACATTATTTCTCCCCCTGTTGCCAGCCGAATGTATGCCTATAGCAATCTCGCTTTTTATGAGGGGCTCCGCAATGAGTTGGATACTTTACCCTCGCTGTTACCACAATTACATGGATTCGATAGCTTACCGGTTCATGTCGATTCGTACAAGGTCAATCACCGTTTAACTGCTGCATTAGCATTTCTGAAAGTAGCCAAGGCACTGGCTTTTTCTAAAGACAGTTTTGTGGTAGTTGAAAGCAAAATTAAAAATGCCTTTGACACCCTCTCTTCCGCCAGCTTACAAGCGGCAGAAAAAAGAGCCCGGGAAATCGCTGCAGTGATTCTGAAGCGAGCTTCTAACGATCGATACAAACTAACCAGGGGTATGCCCAAATACAGTGTATTTGGCGAAAAAGGAAAATGGGTACAAACCCCTCCGGAATATGCAGATGCCACCGAACCCCATTGGCGATTGATCAAACCACTGTTGCTCGATACCGCAGCACAGTTCCGTCCGGCACCTCCACCACCCTTCGATCTCCATCCGGCTAGTGTTTATTTCAAAGAGCTACAAGAGGTTTACGAGGTAAGCCGCACTCTTACACCCGAACAGGATACGATTGCACAGTTTTGGGACGACAATCCATTCGTCACCAAACACGCCGGCCACTTTACTTATGCGAATAAAAAAATAACCCCGGTGGGGCATTGGATGGGATTACTGGCCATTTTTTCAAGACAAACCGGTGCCAATGAACTCAAGACTGCTTTGGCATATGCTACAACGGCAGCCGCCATATTTGATGGATTCATTTCTTGCTGGGATGAAAAATTCAATAGCAGCACGGTAAGACCCATCACTGTTATCAGAAGTACTTTTCAGTCAGAATGGAACTCACTTCTTCAAACGCCCCCCTTTCCGGAATACACCAGCGGACACAGTGTAATATCTGCGGCAGCAGCCACTACTTCGATCGCCATTTTCGGCAACGAATTTTCCTTTAGAGATACCGTTGAAGTCAAATACCTCAACCTGGCCAGGAACTTTGCATCAATCAGAGCAGCTGCAGATGAAGCAGGAATCAGCAGACTATATGGTGGCATTCACTTTCGCGCTGCCATCGAAGAGGGAAAAAAGCAGGGAAATAAGATAGGTGAATTGTATGTAAGCAAGCTCTTGTTGAAAAAATAAACAGACTTTAATTTTGCGCTCGTAAAAAGAAAAAAAATGAAAAAAATCCTTGGATTACTGATTGTGGTCGGAATTGCTGCCGGACTCATTTTTTTATCCCGTAACTATATTAAAACATATACGGCATCTGGAACTGTTAACTGCCCTCCGGATGCGGCTAACCGCCTTTTTCTGAACGGAGATCAAAGAGCCAAGTGGCTGCCCGGCACAAATGTGAATGATAGCAGCTTCGAGTGGGAGGGGAAAAAATATGTGATGCAAAAAATACTGCTCAATGGTTTCTATGCTATAGATATGAATGATAAAAACATCATTGAATTCAGCTTTACCCCCGCATTAAATAATCAAACCCAATTCAATGTAATGGTCACTGAGGGTAATCCCGGTAACTTCTTTTCAAGAATTGTAAAAGCCATTACAAAGCCCGTCGTGAAAACTGCGGAAGGATTTCTAAACAATTTGAACAGTTTCTTTGGCGAAACAAAAAATATATATGGCATTGACATCAGTAGAGGTCGTGTCGACAATATCAATTGGGTATCTGCCATGCAAGATTTCGATCACTTCCCAGCTACGTCAGAAGTTTATACGGTGATCGATACGCTGGAGAAATTTCTTACGGCTCAACAGGTTACTGTCTTGGGACAACCCATTTTACATATTCGACCGATAGATGAAAAAACATATCAAATGATGACAGCAGTTCCTGTGGAAAAACCCATAGAACCCAACAACCAATTCAAGAATAAAACCATGGCACCGGGCTTTCTAATGAAAGCAGATGTTACCGGTGGATGGTCAAGAGTCGCCGAGGCTGAAAGAGAGATGGAAAATTACCTGCGCGATAACCACAAACAATCCCCTGCCATACCCTTTCAACAGTTAATTACAGACAGAAGAAAACAAACAGATTCAACAAAGTGGGTGACGCAAATCAATTATCCTGTATTTAACTAGCAGAAATTATATAGCCGTATTCATCTGAATTACTTGTGCCGGATAATTTGCCAGCTATCATTGTTTTTAGCTAAGATGTAGGCCTGTTTTCCGCTTATATGGATGGGTAGAATCTTACGAACTTGACCGGAAATCCTGAAGTTCTTGATGATATCAACTTTCGGTTCTTTCCCGACCGGATACCGGATCCATAAACCTTCACCGGCATCCTGCCTTCCTATCTCAACATTGTACTCATAAAAATTTCCGAGGTGAAGTAGGCCGATTCCTGTGGAATCCCTTTGCGCGACAGATGTTCGTAAGCTTGTGAACTGGGCTGCACCGGGAAGTACCAAGGGCTCGAAACGTAAATTGCCCTGATTCAGGAAAACGGTATTGGCAAAATAATTGGCATACAACCGATGAGCCGCTTTCCACTTGGCGGAAGGAAAAAGTTGACTAACGCTTGTCTTAGCAAATTCTTCCGCATAAAGAAACTGCTTTTTCAGAACCGGCATGCGCTTCTCTAATTGGGTTTTGCTAGAAAAGCAGATCTCCTCTCCCCGAAGGTGATAAGTTACTATCTGTTCAAATATGCCATTGTCATCAAAATCTCCCACCCACATTTGAACGGGCTCTTTTTCACTTGCCTGCAAGCGGCTGTTCAAGCCAAAGTTGCCCGCTACAATATCAAGGTCACCATCTCCATCAACATCAACGGGTGTACAACTGTTCCACCAGCCATGCCGATCGGTAATTACTTTTTTCTGCATCTTTTTTCCCACAGTAAGCCAAAGATCAATTCCCCCCCAATCGTAACTAACAAGTAGATCTGCCTGACCATTTTTATCGAAGTCCTGCCAATGTGCATCTGTGATCATTCCAGGTGTTACAAGTTCAGAACAGAATTGATTGGTTCTATCTTCGAACTGCATCTTAGCATTGTTGACCAATAAATAAGATCGGGTAGGAATACCGTACTTCCATGGCTCTGCCCTTCCACCTAAAAACAGGTCAGGTAATCCATCCTTATTGATATCGTTGACTGCTATACAGCTAAAGGTTCCGTAAATCCCTGGAAAAGCGCCCTGCTGACGCGTAAGCTTTCCGGTTCCGTCATTGATATACAAGAGTGGTTGCTGGTGCTCATCATTCCCATAAAATTCATTCCCTCCCGTTGCAATCAAAAGATCAGGATTCCCGTCACGATTAACATCCAACCATACAGCCGCAACATGCTCCCACATAGAATCTACTGCCAGCGCAGGTTCCGGTAACTTTTGGAAGGTGCCCTCGGCTGTTTGAAGATAGACCGCTGCAGGATAACCCTTCGATGCACCGCAAAAAATATCTTCTAGTCCATCTCTGTTGATATCAGCCACAGCTATTGCCGGGCCTTCAGTAGACATCATCGCGGGCATCAGTGGCTCCCGATTGAATTCATTGAATACATTTTCAACATGCCGATAATTGAATCCTGTGCTTGCTGTTACATCTTCCCAATCCTGTTCCTTCTTGTCCTGATGAAACCTTTCGAAATTAAACAAGGGGAGTTGGGAATTGTATTGAAATGTGTCTCTCTTGTCAGTATGTACCCGGATGTGCTGATAGCGATGATCCGGCCAGATCAAAATCGCGGAATCAATTTTTTTGGTATTCAACCCTATGTGCATGGGGAGCAGCATGCTGGACTGAAAGCCGTGTACAGGCTGGTATTCATAGCTGGCAACCTGATCTTGACTATACAATAAAACCCTGGCACCTATGGCCAGCGGATTTAACTCACTTCCCCGCAGGGTGATGCTTGCTGAAGCAACTTTGCTTTTGGTTGTATTGGTATTGTTTGCGTATATAAAACCGGGATCATCGATGTTATTGACAACTATATCGAGATCGCCATCCAAATCAAGATCTGCATAGGCTGCCCCATTGGAAAAGGTGGGAAGATTATTCTTGATGCTATCAGTATAATTATCAAAGCGAAGATTTCCTGTGTTCCAGAAAAACTGATTAGGAATCTTGATTTCCGGAAATTTTTTAGTGAGCGACAGATCCTTGTCCCGGATGTTGTTAGACCGTAATTTTTGCTGAATATCATCCCCTGAAACAAAGTTGATATAATCTATATCATTCATTCTTTTTGGAATTCCATTGGACACAAAAAGATCCTTGTTACCGTCATTGTCAAAATCCATCCACAGAGCTGCCCAACTCCAGTCTGTTGCTTGGATACCTGCATACTGACCAATTTCTCCAAATGTTCCATTGCCCCGGTTCAACTGAAGATTATTGCGGGCATACTGATACATGTAACCATAAAATATTTTCTGTTCAAATATGGTATAGTCATCCTCTGCCAGCGAACGTCGCAACATATAAGGGTCGTAGGGCAACATATCCATGGAAACCACATCCGGATGAGCATCGTTGTTGATATCAGCCACATCTACCCCCATACTAAATTGGCTGGTATGAGAAAGGCGCTGAATGTTCTCATCCCGGAAGCTGCCATTTTTCTGGTTGATATATAGGTAATCATTTTCATGAAAATCATTGCCGACGTAAATATCAGGCCAACCATCCAGGTTGATATCAGATACCGCTACACCCAGGCCATACCCTATTCTGGTTCCCTTGATTCCGGCTTCACGTGTAACATTGGTGAATTTACCTGAAACAGATCCATCTTTTTCTTTCCGGGTATCATTGCGGTAAAGGCGTTGACCTGCGAGCGAATCAAAAGTGTTTTCAAATACCTCTCTGGGTGCGTAATTTCCATCGTGGTTTACGGAATGATTCAGCAGAAACATATCCAGATCTCCATCGCCATCATAATCGAGAAATGCCGCGTGCGTGCTGAATCCTGAAAAATCTAGGCCGTAATCAGCAGCCCGCTCGGTATAATGCGGAATTCCTTTCTTATCAATGCTATCGCAAACCAATAATTGGTTTTTTCCCTTGAGAATTTTGTAATTGCCTACTTTACATACATAAATATCCAGCAAACCATCCCGGTTGATATCAATCACAGATACTCCCGTACTCCAACTGCTGTCTCGAGGTATTCCTGCTGCCAGCGATACATCGTCAAATTTCATTTGTCCCTTATTCAGGTAGAGGGCATTGGGATGCTGACTGGCTGCAAAAAAGAGATCAGGCAATCCGTCGTTATTAAAGTCCCCCACTCCCACACCCGCACCATTGTAATAGTACATGTATGAAAAGAGATTAAAGGCCGGTGTCGGAAGGAGCCGGTTAGCAAAGGTGATGCCTGTCTTACTGCTGTCAAGAACAGTGAACAGCGAGTGGTCAGATGAGTTCGTTTTTCGGCACGCAGGAGTATATATTCCAATCAGGAAAATAAAAAGCATTGAAAGCAACCGGCCTGTATTGGTTCTTACATCCATGGATGATTATTTACCCGCTCCCAGCACATACGCTACCGGTCGGTCATTGTTGATCAGAAATAGGTAAATGTCTTTGTTGCCCTGTTTTGTTGCTACAATATTCCGCACTGCTCCCCGAATCCGGAGTCCACTTTCTTGTGGAGTTAATGTAGAGAAGCCGCCCTTTTTATTGTTGATCAATACTTGTCCGTACCCTGCATCCAATCTGCAAAACTGTGGTAATATATCAAAGAAGTTGCCGGCAGTTACCAGATCGGGATATCCATCCTGATCAATGTCTTTGATTTGAGCGGCATTCAATGAAGTGAGTTGAACATTGATCGGTAACGGTTGGACTGAAAAAATGCCTTTACCGTCATTGAGCGCCACAACAGAGTAGCTACAATTGACTTCCTGCATAACAGCTGCATCCATGTTTTTACCAAATAAATCCTGTACAGACTTCTTGGCGAATTCAGCATGAATGAGATTTTCTTTTTTCAGGTTGGGGAGCTGATCGGTAATTTCTCTTTTTGTAAATACGGGCATATCCTTCCCGCCAATGCTTTGTGAAATAATTTTATCGGGAATACCATTGTTATCAAAATCTTTCAACCACAAACGTACCGGTTGGGTTTTAGAAGGCCTGAGATAAAAGTTCTCCCCCAAGTTCCCGATGATAAAATCTATATCACCGTCTTTATCTAAGTCACCGGCTGTGATTGTTTGCCACCATCCTTTGTAGGCAGAAAGTCCGTTTTCAATTTCTTTCCATTTACCACCAGCATATTGAAACGACCTGGGTGCCATCCATTCTCCTACAACAGTTAATACTGGTTGAGCCCCCTTCTGCAAGGGAAGCCATGTAGCGGAGGTAATCATTCCCAATTGAAGAAAAGCAGGTGCCTGGGATGCAGTTACATCTGTAAAGTTTCCTTTGCCATCATTTTGCAATAGAAAAGAAGCAGGTAAAGTTCCATAGTCCTGTGGCTGGCTTCTGCTCCCTGCAAACAAATCCAAATCACCATCCCCATCATAATCCATGGGAACAAGCACTGCACAATTGGTCGTATTGATTGGAGTAGCTCCGGGCTTTAACTGAAAATTACCTTTGCCGTCATTGAGGAACAAAAGATGCTGAAATGTTTGCGAAGCAGATGTGGCAAAATTTCCTCCCCCACCTGTATAGAGATCAAGGTCGCCATCTTTGTCTGCATCCAGAAAAACAGCAGCATTGATATCACTGAAATGATATTTGACAAAATCAGGGATAGGTTTTTGTTGGTATCCATTTTTCGTTTGCAGATACAACTGTCCTGGTACCTTCCTGCTGCCTCCAACATATAAATCTTCTAATCCATCACCATTGACATCTCCTGTGGCAGCACAGGGCCCTACTCTGGACAACATAAAGGGTATGTTGCGCTCATAATAAAAATCTACATAATCATCTTCTTCATGGGCTAGAACAGGAACCGATGTTGGCTGGAAAAGAGGTTGCACAGACCGCTGTTTCTCCTTGGGTGGATTTTTTTCAGCAACATCGTAGGCAATGGTATATAGTGTATCAATTCCGGGCTTGATCATTACAGTACGAGATTTATCGGGCCAGGTGATCTGAACTGAATCTACCTGTTCATTCCCAATACCGATGGTTTGTTTGTATTCGACTGAGGACTGGAAGCCGCGGGCAGGAAGTATCTCACGGGTGATTACCTGTTTTCCTTTGTGTACTTTAATGTTTGCTCCGATAGCAAATGTGTTAGGGGTTTTATACCTCAGCAGAAAAGAAATATAGTGAGCGTTTTTCATTTCACTTGTTGTATTCCGATATACCTGTGCGGGTTGATTCACGTTACTGATCACCAGATCGAGGTCACCGTCGTTGTCCAGATCGGCGTAAGCAGCACCATTGGAAAACCCTGGTTTATCTAAGCCCCAATCATTTCCCTGATCGGTAAATTTCAGGTTGCCGGTATTCCTAAAAAACTTATTGGCAACAGGCACGGAAGGCATTTTATTAATGACCGTACTCACTTCTTCCTTCTTTCCGGTTACAACCATATGCCTGACAACATCGTTGGCAAAAAAGTCAATGAAATCCTGATCGGTTACATCCCGGTAGATGCCATTGCATACAAGAATATCTGAAAGTCCGTCATTATCACCATCAAGAATAAGTGCACCCCAGCTCCAATCACTGGCGGCTACTCCGCTATAAAATCCTGTTTCCAGAAAATAGCCTGTACCATCATTGACCTGCAATGAATTCTGGGTGAACTGGTTGTAAAATCCTTGCTGTTGTTTCAATTGGAAAACATCATACCCTTCAAAGGAAGTATTGGTCTTCAGCCGGTAATCATCTCCCGGTAACATGTCAGTGGTGAAAATATCAGGATGGCCATCATTGTTGATGTCTTGAATATCGGCACCCATAGAGGAAAGACTGACGTGTTGAATGCGTTCTTCCAACTCATCTTTAAAAGCTCCATTGCGCTGGTTGATGTAGAGATAGTCTTTCTCGAAAAAATCGTTGGAAACATATATATCCGGCCAGCCATCGCTATTGACATCACCCACGGTAACACCCAGTCCGAAACTGATGATGCTGCCATAAATACCTGATTGGTGTGTTACTTCCGTAAACTTACCATTGTCATTTCTATATAGGTGATCTCCGCCACCCTTGAGAAAATCTGCCACGTTTGCCTGGCTGGCAGGAATTTGACGGGTATTGGCATAGTTGAGGGTGTTAACGGGAATAGGACTGTTATTGACGATAAAACAATCCAGGTCGCCGTCGAGATCATAATCGAAGAAGGAAGCGTGGGTGGTGTACCCATCGTCAGCGAGACCATAGGCAGCAGCACTGTCGGTAAATGTGAGGTTGTGGTTGTTGATGAAAAGCTGGTTTTTTCTCAACTCAGGTTGCATCATGTTGCCTGCATTGCACACATAAATATCGAGCCAGCCATCATTATTGATATCAACTAAAACAACTCCGGTACTCCATTGTGGTTTATTGGTAAATCCTGCTTTCGCAGAAATATCTTCAAATTGAAGATTGCCTTTATTCAAGTACAACTTATTGCTTCCCTGATTAGCAGTAAAAAAAACATCTGCTAGTCCGTCATTGTTGATGTCGCCTGTAGCTACTCCACCGCCGTTATAAAAATTACGGTATTTGAAAACATTGAATTCTTTTGTCTCCTGGATCTTATTTTGGAATTCAATGGCTGTATTATCTAAAGGCGAGAAACGAGCAGTCTCTTTTTGCGATTTCCCACAAGAAAGAAACAGAAAAAGAGGTAGTATAAATTGTAAGAAGACACGCATAGTGGCTGATTGCTGCAAAGTTGACTAAATGAGAGCAAAGTACCTATACCCCCATGTTAAAAAAGGCCGCCTTATGGGCAGCCTTTTTTAATTCAGAGAGAAATTCTATTAATAACCGAAGTTTTGCTTCAGGTTAGGATTAGAAGAAAGTGCAAGGTTTGGAATTGGAAATACCACCTTATAACCTTGAGACTGATTAGGTCTTTCCTGTACAGGATTGTTGAATACACCGAAACGGATCATGTCGTTTCTTCTCCAGCCCTCGATGTACAACTCACGGCCTCTTTCAGCGAGGAGTGAAGTGAGGTTTACAGAAGCAAGTGCAGAAGCACCTCTAGCAGCGCGAACAGCATTTACGAGAGTGAGTGCAGTTTGACCACCAGTAGGAGCGCCACCACGCAGAATGGCCTCAGCCTTCATCAGCATGACATCAGCTTCACGGAAGAATGGGAATTCGTTGCCACTTCCCCAACCACCATCATTGATGGAGCTAGGATCGAGCAGGAATTTGTTTACACGGATACCGCTTGCCTCACCATTGAAGAAGATACTGGCGTTACGAGTAAAAATCAATGGGTTACCGGAACGATCAAACAATGGTCCAATCGGGTCACCAATATTACCAGGTTGCTTGTTATTGCTTGGGTTCACGGGACCGAATGCTCTACCAATCAAGAAACCGGCAACGGATCCTACTCGGTTGGTGTAGTTCGCAACAGTATCTCTTTTGCGCTTATCGTTGTCTTCAAAGCTATCATAGAAATCAGACAAAGTAGTAAAACCATTCCATCCTGAAGGACGCTGGTTGTAGTGCCAGCCCATGCAGGTTGCCCATACGTTGTTGGTTCCATTACCTGCGCGAGCATCACCACCATTCTTACGAATGAAAATGTTCTCAGTGGACTGATCTCCATTGTCCCACTTGAAATTATCCCAATAATAAGAATCAAGAGATAGAAGTGAATTGGCCAGTATTCTATCACAATTCTCAATTACCTTGTTCATGTCAGCGGCGCTGAATGTGTAAGGACCTTCCGGCTTGGTAGGGTCTGCCTTGTAAACAGCTCTGTTCAGATAAGCTTTGGCAAGCAAAGCCCATGCAGCTTCTTTGGTAGCTTGAGCACGGTTGTCTCTGTTAAAAGCAGGCAATGTAGCTACAGCTGTCTCAACTTCGGCAATTACACTGTCTATGGCTTGCGCTCTAGTCAGCACTTTAGGAATTACTGAAGCTATAGCAGTTGCAGGACGTGTCTGTACCTGACCGTATATGTCGCAGGTTAAAAAGCGGAAGAATCCACGGAGGAACTGACCTTCAGCCTGAACAAGTCCTGTACTAGATTCTGCTACGAGAGTAGTTTGGAAAAGTGCACCATTCAATTGATTCCACACATCATTAATTTGATTGTGATCAGCACCCCATGTATGCAGGTGCAGGCGGCGCCAGGTTCCAAAGTCATCCCAGTCAGTACCACGGGTAGGTCCCATCAACTCATCAGTTGAGTGTTCCTGCAGGGCCTGATAACCATACTGACCTACCAACGAATTCAATTGCTCATATACAGCCGCGATAGAGGGAGGCGTGGGAGCACCGCTTGAAGTGGGCGGAGCTACAGAGTTAGGTCCCCCCAATTCTGGTTCCAGCTTACTACAAGCACTGAATCCAACAACACCTGCAGCAAGAGCCAGTAAGAGGTATTTTTTCATATTTGTTTTCATATTTACAGTTTTGTTAGTTCTGATTTAGAAACCGATGTTTGCACCGAAAGTGAACACACGAGGTCTTGGATACTGAGTGTAGTCAAATCCTCTTGAAGGAATACCGTTGATGCTTTTGTCAACGTTTACCTCCGGATCTATACCGCTGTACTTAGTAAACAATGCCAGGTTTTGTCCAGACGCGAAGAGCGTAAGTGACTTGATAACATTTGTCTTCTTAAGATTAACAGCATAACTCAAGTTAATGTTCGCTATACGGATGAAGTCACCTTTCTCCAGGAATCTGGTTGAAACAGAACCGGGGTTGAAAGGGTTCTCAGGTCCGTTACCCACTTCGTTGGTTACATTACGTCCGTTGCGCAAGCTTCCTTTTAAGAACAACGCATTGGCCGTATTGTTGTACACATAGAATCCGGTTACAGCATTGGCGAAGATGCTCAGGTTCCAATTGCCGTATGTGAAGTTGTTGGTCAAACCAGCAAAGAAGTTAGGCAATGCAGTTCCCACCAGTTGGTTGGCTGCACCATCGGCATAACGAGCGTTACCGTTACCATCGAAGCCCTGGAATACAGGAACTGACCAAGAGAAGATGGGAGCACCGTTCGTAAGAGTCTGTGCGAATGCACCGGTCAGACCCTGTCCGCTAACTGCACCGGTATTGATGGGGATTGGAAGACCTTCGATGGTGTTATTCACCGTAGTCATGTTATAATTAACATCCCAGCTGAATTTGCGACCCTGTACAATTTTGTAGTTCAGGCTAACTTCCCATCCTTTGTTGATAACATTCCCGTCCAGGTTGATCCACCAGAACGCTTGAGGAGCGAAACCACCCGGAGTTGGAGCGAAGAACAACATGTTGGTACGCTTAGTATAGTAGTAATCGATGGTAGCAGACAGTCTTCTGTTTTTAGAAGTCAGGTCGATACCAAAACCTGTAGTGGCAGCTTGCTCCCATTTCAGGTCAGGGTTACCCTGTTGGATAAAACGAGTGGTGGCAGCAGGGCCATCAACCCTTCCTGCAACCGGATCGAATTTCTGCTGGAGGTTCAAGGCAGAATAAGAAAAGAGGTTGTCTTGGCTACCCAGTATACCGTAGTTGGCACGGAAACTCAGGTCGCTGAGGATACCACCCAGTGCTTTTTGAATGAAATCTTCATTCATAGCACGCCATTTAAAGGCGAAGGCAGGGAATACACCATAGCGGTTGTTGGAACCAAATTTAGATGATCCATCCGCACGGAGGGTAGCAGTCAGGAAATACTTGTCTGCAAAAGAATAATTCACGCGGGTAAAAAATGACTGCAAAGTATTCTTATCAAATCCAGGAACTTGATTCGCGTAGTTTCTGAACTGACCTACATCTCTCCTGAAATCATAACTGGGACCCGGAACAGCAGTCAGACCGAGACCCCAGCCAACACGACCTTCGTATTCAGTCTGGAAACTTTGGTTGGAGTAACCAAGTATAGCGTTCAGGTTGTGCTTGCCAAAGGTTTTGTCATAAGTCAGGTATTGTTCGAACAAAACAGAGGTATTTCTCAGCGTTTGTTCATTCATACGACCATTTTGCTGAATACCATTGTTCAAATCACGTCCGAAAATGTTTACAGTACCACCATAGGCATTAGAACCCAGGCGAGGATCTGCAAATGCAGTACGAACAGCTTTTGATTGATCGTAGCCGAAAACAGCTTTGTAAGACAGGTCCTTTGTAATTTGATAAGTAGCAGAAAGATTATTCAGGAAACGATTGATATTATCGCGGTCATCAAAGTAAGCGAGCATTTGAACAGGGTTACGTTGATCACCCGGCTGGAAGAAAGTTCCATCGGGATTTCTTACAGGGTTAGTTGGATTGAGCTGAAGTGCGGCACCCAACAAACTTCCCTGATAACCGGCGCTGTTGGATAGCGGAGGATATTGGCTCCTGGTATTAGAATAGGTGGAAGCCAATTCCAGTTTCAATTTATTGTCCATCAGCATCTGGGTTACGTTGGCACGGAGGGTCATACGCTTCAGGGAACTGTTGCGTACAATACCTTGCTGATCATCGTAAGAACCACTGATGCGGGCAGTTGTACCGCCTACATTGTAGCCCCAGCTGAGGTTATAGTTCTGAGAGATAGCAGTTCTGAATATTTGATCCTGCCAGTCAGTTACAGCACCATTGTCAATAAATTTAACTGCCTCAGCAGCAGCATCAGGATCAGCGCCACCGTCGATGTTAGCTTTTTTAGCAGCCGCCAAGAAGTCTGAAGCACTCATCAAATCATAACGCTTGGCTGTAGTAGCCACGTTGGTATTGGCACTCAGGTTGAATGAACCATTGCGACCACCACGACCACTCTTGGTGGTGATGAGGATAACACCATTCGCACCTCTTGAACCGTAAATTGCGGCAGCAGAAGCGTCTTTCAATACAGTAATGCTTTCGATATCGTTGGGGTTCAGAAACGCCAATGGATTTCTGGGGGTAGTACCACCTTCAACACCATTTGACCCACCTCCCAGTGTACCGCCTTGACCCAGTGGCACACCATCCACAACATAGAGAGGCTCCTGAGAGCCACTAATAGAACCAGTACCACGAATGTTGATGGTAGCAGCAGCACCGGGCTCACCGGTAGAAGGCGTAACCAACACACCGGGTGTACGACCCTGTAATAACTGATCGGGAGTAGCAATCTGACCCTTGTTGAAGTCTTTGGCAGTTACATTGGCAACAGAACCTGTCAGGTCTTTTACCTTACGGGTACCATAACCAACTACTACTACTTCATTCAGCTGATCGTTGGTGGCAGCCAGAGAAACATTGATAGTGGAGTTTGCACCAACGGCAACTTCCTTGCTTCCAAAACCTACACTGGAAAATACCAGGGTTGCGTTGGACGCAGCATTAATACGAAAGGAACCATCATTGGCAGTTTGTGTACCAGTGCTGGAACCCTTAACAACAACAGAAACTCCGGCCAGCGGAGATCCATCCTTCGCATCGGAAACTTTTCCCGTAACGGTCTTCGTTTGGGCATGAGCCGCAACAACGAAGAAGCACGCAAAAAGCCCCATTAGAAAGGGCATAACTAGCTTCTTACAATTCATAGTTGGCAGTTTATTGGTTAAAATAAGCGAAACAAATATAGAAGTTTTCGACAAAAAAAAATTATTGTTAAGTTTTTTTATCCGGAAAAGGAAAATCACGTCTACAAAACTATTTTCAAGACGTACCGGCTTATTAGAACGCTGCACGAGCGCCCTTTATTATACAGTAAAAAACTACCCGTTGTTAGTTTTTATTGCTTTTATTTCTTTTTTCATCTGTCAAGACATAAAAATCGTAAACCAACCGGGCTATTGTTGCCAGCATTTGCTTGGTGGCGGACTCGTCTATTGCCTTTTTAGACAGTAAAACCAGCACCAACTTCCCCCCATTCGGTAACAAAATGATGCCCGCATCATGGAAAACACCGGTAATCCATCCCGTTTTATGCGCCACAGGAGTGCCGGAAGGCAACTGTACCGGAATAATATCTCTATAAAATTGTTGTACTAATATTTCTATCATCTTCTTGGAAGCATCACCATTCACTGCCTGACCCAGGGCAATCTGCTCGTAGATTTTCATTTGATCGTAAGCACTGGTAACATTGTTCAGTCCATGTCTATACGCTTTGCTGTCCTCCACCCCCCGCATTACCTGAATGGTTGGAGCCCCCAAAGAACGCATAGTAGTCGTTACCTGCTTGCCATCCGCCAGTTTCATTAGCAGGTTGGTGGCCA
This sequence comes from Chitinophagaceae bacterium, assembly GCA_020403455.1. Lineage (GTDB taxonomy): Bacteria > Bacteroidota > Bacteroidia > Chitinophagales > Chitinophagaceae > Sediminibacterium. The sequence continues at coordinate 101,490 of JADBXP010000010.1, read as the reverse complement.
GATTGCTGCTGCGGGTAATCATCCGAAACAATAAATAGCGAATGGTTTGATGGGTTCCCATTTTCTGATACACTTCATCATCGCTGTCATCAGCCGGGGATAACTGATACGAGCTGCCATCCACAATGCTGGCAAATTCATTTTGTACCAATAGAGTGTCATCCAGACCAATCTTACCTTCCGCCACCTGGCGAAAAATTTCAATCATCACGGGTGTTTTCATCGTACTGGCCGCGTGAAACATTTCCTTTTCATTGATAAAGATACTATCCCCGTCGGGGAGATGTTTTAAAGCCAGCGCGTAAACCCCCGGTTGCCGACTCAGCAAATTCTTTAATTGTGCAACCAGTTGTTGCTTATCGGATGGGTAATCCTGCGCTTGCACTCCCAATGATACTATCATAACTGTTAGGAGAAAGATTTTTCTCATGCTACCAATTTACAGCTAAATTTCAGTAATATTATTATATGAAACTTTTCATGGTATTGATCGGCTGTAAGCCGGAAGGCAGGCATACGGAACAACACGATATTTTCTTTGGCATCGCCCAAACACTCGCTGACTTAGTTCCGCAACTGAAATCTTTCTGGCCAGGGAAACACAAATTGCACATAGATGCCTGGCGGGAAGTGACCATGGTAGGTCAATTCAACATACGCATCCTGTCTGCTCAAAAGAAGAAGTCCGAAAAATTCGCAGCACAACAATTGTTTTTCCTCAACCTGGGTGGTTACCGTCCGGGAGAATTTGAAGAATACCACTACAAACTACTGGAAGTAGCCCCCGACCTTGCAACCGCCATTCGATCGGCCAAACAAACTGCTTTCTTCAAACATACCGGATTCAAAGGCGCCACTTCACATGTTGATGATAAATACGGAATTGACATTGATGATTCTTATTTAGTAGAAGATCTTTTGTCAGCTGAATTGAGGGAGAAATACCGTATTCAAATTACCCCGGGCCGAAAAGCAGCCGCAGATGAGTGGCACATCGGCTACACCAAACTTTCTTCCCTCACCAACTCCTGATTATTCTTTCCACCACCTGATATGAAAAAAAGAGATTTCCTCCGAACAATGACCTACTCAGCTTTGAGTACACCCCTTGCATGGCTCTCACTTCCTGCCAGTGCCCAGCAACTTTTGAACTCTTCGCCAGAAGTTACCGCCAATGATGATGCTTTCTGGCAAGAAATCAGGGGTGCTTATCGTTTGAAACCAGACTACATCAATCTGGAGAACGGTTATTACAATATTTTACCAACGCCATTATTAGAGCGACACATAGAGCATATACGAGAGGTGAATTACCAGGGATCCTACTATATGCGAAAATTTCAGTTTGAGAATAAAAGGAAAATGGCTGCCCGCGTTGCGGAATTGGTGGGCACCACCCCGGATCAATTGGTACTTACCCGCAATACAACTGAATCAATGGATATGATCATTGGCGGGTATCCCTGGCAACCCGGTGATGAAGCCGTGATGGCAGAGCAGGATTATGGTGCGATGCTCGATATGTTCCGCCAGGCAGCTAAGCGATTCGGCATTAAAAACAACATTGTCTCTGTTCCCAATCACCCTGCATCCGACGAGGAAATTGTAGAGTTGTATGCAAAAGCCATCACGCCCAAAACCAAACTGCTGATGATCTGTCACATGATCAATATCTCAGGACAAATTTTACCCGTTCGAAAAATCTGTGACATGGCCCACAGCAAGGGAGTAGAAGTAATGGTGGATGGTGCGCATGCCATTGCGCATATTCCTGTTAACATGACTGAACTCGATTGTGATTATTACGGAGCGAGTCTTCACAAATGGCTTTGTGTGCCACTGGGTGTCGGCTTGCTATATGTAAAGAAAAAACACATTGGAAAAATCTGGCCACTCCTGGCCCCTGCTGAAAAAGCCACAGATGATATTACCCGCCTGAATCATTTGGGTACTCATCCTGTTCATTGCGAACTGACAGTTATCGATTCCATTGAATTTTTTCGCATGATCGGCGCTGAAAGAAAAGAAGCCAGACTTAGATTTTTACAACAGTACTGGACAAGCCGCGTGGCCGGCCTACCGGGGATAGTTTTAAATACCCCAACTGATGCTGCCAGATCATGTGCTATCGCCAATGTAGGAATCAAAGGAATGAAACCTGCTGACATGGCTGTCCAACTTTTAGAACAACATAAAATATGGACAGTTGCCATTGATACTGCCGGAATACATGGATGCAGGATTACACCCAATCTTTATACTACCACTGCAGAACTAGATGTATTCATAGGGGCATTGAAGAAAATGTCTTCCGCCGCATCTTGATGCGACTGTATTTGAGCACTAAGTGATTAATGCGCCTGAAGTGATAGGCAGCATCATTTCTTTAGTGCTGCAACCGCATCTTCCTCTATTAAACCAATCTGAGCGGAATGCAGCATTGCCTCGCGGGTATGATGAAATACCAAAGCATGAATGGGTGAATCAGCAAGAGATGACAATAAGTTTTTTGTTTCCATCTCTTTTTCTTTGTTGACACATCGGATATAAATAGCAAGTATATTTTTCGGAAACTCCTGAGCAACTGTCCAATAAATCATTGGGTCGTGCTGGGAATTATCGCCGTATAAAATGAAACGCTGTTTAGGAAACATTTCCAAAACACGACGAATACGCATCAGTTTAAGGTGATGCTGTGTTTGACCGGTAGCACCCAATTCAAAAAGTCGCTTGATCTTATTCAACAAAAGCACGCCGACGGGCAATTGATTGTGTGAAAAAAATTCTGTCAGATCATCATAGAGATTCCATTCACTGCTCGAGATATAAAAAAAAGGATTGGGAAGATCCGATGTGGTATGGGAAAGTGACAATAAGTTAAAATAACGAACAATGTCCTCGAATGTTTTTCTACTCCTGGGTTGTCGGGTGAACAATACGCGCAAGCGCCTGAGCATGCGGGAAGAATAAGAGATGAGTATCGTATCATCAATATCAGATATCACACCCAATTGAACGGAATGGGGGATATAAATCTCACCTTTTGTCTCTTCCAATACTTCTCCCTGTTCATCCAGGTAGGCAACCCAAATCGGGTGATGGCCGGCAGTCAATTCCTGTTCAACTTGCCAGTGAAATTCAAAAAAACCATCTTCCTGGGTGGTGGTTTCCCATTCCCTGCCGGCATGTGACAAACGAATGCGGGCTCCTGCAATGGGATGAATGTTGAAGAGCCGAATCAAGTGCCTCACATTGTACCAGATCTGGTGCGTGAATCTTTCCCGCTGTGCCTGAAGTCCTCTTAACAGATGTCCGTACACCACCAAATGATGTGCATGGCCATAGCCCTTGTACAAACGCAAATTCACCTGTTCGGGTTCCTGTATCTTTGCCATAACGATTGCCGGTTCAATTTAATCATAATTCGATTCCCCGTCAACAATCTATCTCATGCCGCCACAAAAGTTTCTTTTCATTATCAACCCAAGTGCGGGTGCAAGAACTACCGGCTGGATTCCTCTGATAGAAGAATTTTTCAAGGGGAAGTCAATAAGACCTGAATTTTGGGTGATGACATCTCACACCAAAGCTGAACAAGTGGTTGAGATCATTGAACAATCTACCCCTGATAAAGTAGTGGCTGTTGGAGGTGATGGCACCATCAAACTGGTAGCAACAGCTCTGTTGAACAAGAAAATTCCTTTGGGAATTTTACCGGCGGGTTCTGCCAACGGACTTGCCTATGAATTGGGAATCCCTGAAAATCCGGCCGCTGCGTTGCAGGTTTTATTAGATGGGAAGGCGCGCGCTATTCATGCACTTTCCATACAAAATGAAATCTGCCTGCATCTCTCCGATCTGGGCCTGAATGCCTGGGCGATGAAACGTTTCAATAAAGGTGGAAAGAGAGGGATGTGGGGGTATGCTCTAGTATCCATTCAGGCCTTGTATTATGCCAGGACTTTCCGGCTTTCCTTGACCATAGATGATAACAATTGGAAGGAAAAGGCCACCATGGTCGTATTGGCGAATGGTACATCTTACAGGACCGGTGCGGTAATTAACCCGGATGGGTCTTTATTCGACGATCGCTTCGAAGTAGTTGTGATGAAACAGATATCCATTGTTGAAACATTGAAGATGCTAATTCGAAGTCGGTCTTTTGATCCTGAAAAGCTGGTGATTTATCCGGCACAAAAGGTTCGCATCCAATGCCGCAAACGAATTCCATTTCAGATAGACGGAGAATTCAGGGGGAAGGTTAGATTCGTGGAAGCTGAGATTTTACCTGAAGCTATACAGATCTGGGTGCCAAAATAAAAATTCAATCACTTCTCTGCGTGAATGAAAAATTACTTTCCGATACAGGAACTGATAAGAAAAAATAAACGTTGAAACCATTGATAATGCTAGATTTCGCAATTTTTGCGAGCAACAAATGAGCAATTACTCATCAAATTTCGACTTTGTTGAGCTACAAATTAGTAACAAAAAAGATCGATAAAATGAAGGCAAACTATTTTTAGAATAGCTGTGTTTTGTTATCGATTTTTATTGTTTTTACCCCCTGTCATTTCTTCAAAAAGTACCCCGGTGAACATTGAATAAATGAACATTGGGAAGTGAGTTATAATTTTTGATTGAATGCGTCTTGAATTGTTCTCACGACATCGACTACTTCAGTAAAAGTTGGCACATGGCCATACATCATTTCCTTGGCCATTTCATCATAGTCACGTTTTAACTTTATTAATATAGATTCCGGAGGAATTAGAGATATTTTACCAATGCAAAGTGTACTGTAATCGAAATGCCTCAGTCGAGAATATAATTTTCGATGTTCAATGATATCTTCAATAAAAGAAATATCTGATAATGCGTTTGAATAATCTTTATTAATTTGGCACAAGTCGTAGTAATGACGAGACATTCGATAAGTTCTCATTGTAACCTCATCCTCTCGATTGTACTCCTCATGCAATAAGAGAATTTTTTCAATAAAAGTTTTTTTGGGATGCATGGTAGCAACCTCAAAGGGCTCCTCACCATAAATTTCATTAGGAAAGTAGCTGTTCAACATAGTATGCATGAAGCGCCTTTCGTTTGGATCTTTCTGTGAGCGTACACTAAATTCGATTTTTACCCTGTCAGGCAAATATGGATTAGGCTCAAATAAGGATTTGTAGTTTAAATAAATCGTTTGAGGGTCTGTGTCGGGCATATCCTTTCTTATGGCTTCAACCTCAATGGCAAACAGCTCAACCGGAATTGGTAGCTTTTCAAATTGTGTAATTAAATCTTTGGCTATTTCATTACTTGTAAATAAACAGCCTTCTCTTCGTAATTGCTCAACATATGTTTTCGAAGGTTTATCTTTATATGGCATTCCGAAAACCTCTGAATTCAAAGCTATATCAATGTCTTCTGAAAATCGATCTATAATTCCCCATCCCTTGCTTAGAGAAGTACCTCCTTTAAAAGCAAAGTACGGTGCATACTTTGAAGTGAATAACATTCTCAAAACAAGTGTTGCCCACCAATCTTTCTCAATTGCCTTTGAAGTTATTCCTGAGTTCAATGAAGCTTGATTCAATGAAATCCTGCGCACATTCTCATCAAGATTTTGAAGCCACCCGATCATATAGTTTGTTGTAAAAAGTTCTTAATGACAAAGTCACTTATTCTTGCAGGAGCTAATTTCAAATCGTGCTTCAATATTTTCACATCCTCCATTTTAAGTAAGCTGATGATTTTTTCTACCACTGATTCATTGAGTTGATTCAAATCTAATTCCTCTAAACCCAAAAACAACATGCTTGATATTGTGCCTTTCATAGCTAATTTTTTGGATGTAGTTGGTTGGAACACTATTGAATTTTTTCCAATTGTTATATTTTTCTTAGTTCCGTTTGTTAGAAAAACCATTTTCATGGGAACCTGAGTAGAAAGTCCAATTTTATTTAAGGCATACTGGCCAGTAGGCATTATTTTAACGTGTTCTTTTCTCGCTAATGAAGCAGCAATTTCTTCCATCGAAGGAAGTACTTCGCCAAATACTTTATCATGAATAGGTAAAACATAAATACCCTGCCCCATTCGAACCAACACTTTTTGCCCGGCTAATCGAGATAGTGTTTTCCTAATGGCAGTTGAAGTGCCCAAGTCTTTAAAGTCTGAAGGTAGAATAATTTGACCTGGCTTCGACCGCTTAACCTTAGACTCAATTTGGTTATATATTGACACTAACATGTCACAAATATACAAATATTTGTGACATAAAAAGGTTCATTTTGTCACAATTATGCAAATTTAAGTGATGCTGTAAAGGATAAAATAAATGCCTTTTTGGGATAATACACTTCCATGTTCAGCAAATAAATTTCACCCTTTCCTAGATACAAACGAGCAACAAATGGGGTACAAAATACCCTATCTCATCTTTTTTATTGGTTGTCAATTGATACTTATCGGTGTTCACTTTCCGATACAAAACTTAGAAAAAATATACTCCAATTGCTCATCATGGGAGATGGTACCGGTAATGCTGCCCAAATGATGCAGGCAACTGCGAATATCTAATGCAAGCAGGTCTCCGGGAATACCATTGTTTAATCCCTGGCCAACTTCCTGCAGTGCCTGTTGCAATTGCCGCAGGGCTTCCACATGTCGTTCGTTTGTAACTATGGTCGATTCTCCCAACAAATCCCCTTCCACCGTTCGCGAAAAGATCGCATCCTTCAATGCTTCCAATCCCTGCTTGTCTTTAGCGGATAATTGCAGTATGTTTTCACTTTGGGGTAATGTATCCTTTTGTTGGGGGGACAAAACATCCATCTTATTGAGTACAATCAGATAGGGTACTCTTTCTTTTTCCAGTATCGACACGGCCTCTCCAAGCGTATCTTGCGTAAGCTGTTGTACATCCATCAGGTACACCACCAACTGGGCGGTTCGCATTTTTTCCAGGCTCTTCTCCACACCCATTTGTTCAATAATATCCTCCGTGTTGAATCGAATGCCTGCCGTATCTATCAGCCGGAAAAGGATGCCCCTGATATTCAAAACCTCCTCAACGGTATCACGGGTGGTGCCTGCTACATCACTTACCAATGCTCTATTTTCATTCAAGAGCGCATTGAGTAAGGTACTTTTTCCCGCATTGGGTTTTCCAATGATGGCAATCGAAACCCCCTGCCTGATGGCATTGCCCAATCGAAAGGAATCGAGTAAACGGGAAGTGGTGGACTGCAACTGATCAATCAATTGTTTGAGCTGTGTTCGGTCTGCAAAAGCTACGTCCTCCTGAGAAAAGTCGAGCTCCAACTCGATGAGCGCTGAAAATTGAATCAACTGTTCTCTCAATTCTTTCAATTCCTGAGAGAATCCGCCCTTCATGGTATGCAATGCGGCCTTGCGGCTGCTTTCCGTATTGCTGGCAATTAAGTCTGCCACTGCCTCTGCCTGGGCCAAGTCCATCTTACCATTCAAAAAAGCCCGCTGTGTAAATTCTCCGGGCTTTGCCAATCGAACTCCTTGCTGCTGAATCAGGCGAATGATTTGCTGTTGAATGTAGGGTGATCCATGACAACTGATTTCTACCAGATCTTCTCCGGTGTAGGAGGCAGGAGAGCGATACAGACTGATGACTACTTCATCGATGGGTTGTTGCTCGTCATGCAACATACCAATGTGTAGGGTACGCCCTTGTTGGGCGGAAAGATTTTTTGCTGGAAAAAGCCGATCGACCGCAGCAATCGCATTTTTCCCGCTCACGCGAACAACGGCAATAGCACCCAGTCCGGGCGGTGTCGCCAGTGCTACAATGGTATCATCCCAACCCCTGATTGCCTCGTTCATATAAAGAAATGAAAGGCAAAATTACCACAATCCCGGTGGAAACCGGTAGAATACCCTACCGATGCGCTTTTCTTAAAGGGATACCTGCAAAAAATCCGCCGGAGGCGGATTGAAGAGAGTTGTTAGCGTACAAGGAACGATTAGTCTTCAGATACCACAAATGTGATGCTCTGCTTGTGGCGATAGATTACATTTCTACCGTTCTGAACAGCAGGCTTCCAGGATGGACCTTTTGTAATTACGCGAATGGCTTCTGCCTTGGTACCATATCCGGGATCGTTTTCGGCCTGTACATCGCTGATAGCACCTGTTTTAGAAACAGTGAAAGCAACAATCACAGTGTATCTTCCCGCGGGTGCACCATTTTCAACAGGTATATCTCTGTTGAGGTTCCTCTCTAGGTAACGACTCCAGGCAGGCAATCCACCGGGGAATTCTGCCGGTATCTGAACGACGGTAAATACCTTATCGTAGTCTTCCTCCACTTTCGGAGCTTCTACCACACCGGTACCTTTTTCTACAGGAGGTGCAACCAGACCTTCATCTTTCACACCTTCCTGATTGAACGTACCAATTTTAGTGTCTTCCAGTTTTTCCACTTCCTTGATTTCCTCTTCCGGTTTCACTTCTTCGTCCTTCACAATCTTGGGAGGGGTGAACTTGGTAATTTCCACTTTGGGTGGTTCCTGCTTAGGTGGGGGCGGAGGAGGTGGCGGCTCGGGCTTCTTCTCCTCTGTCTTCATGTTTTCGAGAACGATTTCTGGCCCCATTAGCTGCTTTTTCTCATTACCCACCGAGTTGGCGATTACGGAGATGACCACCATCAACAGGCACAACAATAACATCGAAATCAAAGCATAGGTAAGCCTCTTGTTATAAGTTTTCCTTAAGTCATAGGCACCGTACTCTTTGTTTCTGCCTTCGAAAATGATGTCAAGAACATCAGCGGTTTGCAATTTGTTAATATCCATGTTCAATTCTTTAGGAAGAAATGCAGGTTACATACCCGTAGGTGTTCCCGACATTTCTTCGGTTTTTTTCACTAATTGTGTTTCGATGGGGGTGATGTCTACCAGTGCATAACGGGTACACACGTTGATAGCCATTTCATCCAGGATATCCACTACATTCCGATAAGTACATTCTTCTGAAGGTTTCAGGATGACTACGAAGTCTTTGATATCGGCTACACTGTTCTTTTTGTTGATCAGCACTTCACGGATGTCTTTGAAGTTGGATGTCTTGAAATTAGATGCATCAACACTTAACTCACCCTCATAGTAAAACACGTTGTTGTCTTTTCCGAGCAAGATGGTGATTACGCCGGATTGTTTTGCTTTGTTCTGATCTTCCGGTTTATCGGCATCCTTCGGTAAGATCAGCTTCATAGCGGTTGCCTGGCTCATCGTAGTGGTGAAAATAAAGAAAGTGATGAGCAGGAAACCGAGATCCACCATGGGAGTTAAGTCCACACGGGTAGATAGCTTCTTTCCTTTTTTGACTCCCGGGCCTTTCTTATGTCCACCACCACTCGAGGTATCCATTTCTGCCATAACGGTAGAATTTAGTTTGTTTTGTTAATTGGGTTGTCTTTACTCTTCCCGCTTCTCACCGGATTGCGCTTTCTTCCACAAATCGGTACCCGCAGGAACCGGCTCAGGATTAGTGACCATCTGGAACTTCAGAAAATCATTTTTCTTGAAGGCGTCTACCACACTTTTAAAGGCGGGGTATTTGGCCAGATTGTCGCCTTTCAGCAACAAGTTGGGTTTTTTACCCTGATAGGCATCTCTTACGAGCGCCATCCAGGTAACCAGCTCATTGTTGGTGGAATCCTTTACAGGAATCCCGGGCAAGTTATTGCCCTTGCGCTGGTCTTCGGGGAGTGTTAGATAATTAGGCAATGCACTGAAAGAAGATCCAAAGAAGGCTGAGCGCTTGAATGCTTTGACATCCAGATTCATGCCTTTGGTGTTATTCAGGGTATTGGCTATTGTTTCCTTTACGGTCTCGTCGTCCATTTCCAGGAACACCTTGCCGTCTTTGTCAATGATCACTTGAACTATATCCTTAGAAGGTGCCACTTTCGCAGCCACTGATTTGGGAATAGTTACCGCAATGGCCTCAGAGGGCTTGAACTTGGTAGTCAAGATGAAGAATGACAACAGCAGAAAGGCTACGTCACACATCGCCGTCATGTCGATAACCGTACTTTTTCGAGGTAATTTGGCTCTGCCCATTGTTATTGATTTAAGGTTGCCCCTTGGTTAAGATTCAGTTTGATTTCATTTTCCACAAATCCCACCAAATTATTTGTAATTGGCGGCAAAACTTTGCGTCAGGGTGAAACCAGATTCATCAATACCATAGGTAATTCCATCAATACGTGTTGTGAACACATTGTACATGATGATAGCAATGGATGATGTACCGATACCAAGTGCAGTATTAAACAGGGCCTCAGAGATACCTTTTGACAATTCACGAGCAGCATCTCCACCACCTTCGTCACCGAGGGCAGAGAAGGATTTGATCATACCCAATACCGTACCCAACAGACCGATAAGTGTAGCAACAGATGCAAGCGTTGAAAGGAACACAAGGTTCTTCTCCAACATAGGCAACTCCAATGAAGTTGCTTCCTCCACTTCTTTCTGGATGTTTAAAATCTTCTGCTCAGTAACTAATTCAGTATTGGTAATCATTTCTTTGTACTTCTTCAAGCCGGCTTTCATTACGTTACCAACTGAACCTTTTTGCTTGTCGCATGCAGCAATTGCTTTGTCTACATCTTTGTTGGCCAGGTGAAACTGGATGGTGCGCACAAACTCACCTGCATTACCGGAACCGGCAGCGCGGGAAATAGTCAGGAAACGCTCAATACAGAACACAACCACAATGAAGAAGCATCCAATGAGCAAAGGTACAATGATACCACCCTCATACATTTTACTTAAACCTGTTTTAGGACCTTTGTGCTGTGGCCAGAAACCACCGGCCATATCGGGTTGGGTGAAATTGCTGTCTTGTCCCAGAAAGAATCTCCAAACAAGGTATCCAAGAATGACACATGCAAGCGGAGCGATCCATGAAATTGCGTTACTGCTTCTTTTGGGTTGTGCAGCAGTTGAACTTTTAGCGGCACCGGCAGTTGGTTTAGTCTCAGCCATGATTCAGTTGTTTTTGTTTTTTAAAAATTTGAATGGTTAAATCCCCACAATTCTACTGAAAAAAAATTTGAAACGAACAAACTGTATTTCAGAAAATTGAATAAGGAGCACCAAAATAAGTATTTTATCCCATGCTCCCAACATCCTTACCTGACTTCGAAAAAAAATTATGTATTATTTTTTTTTATGACTGCCTTTTTGCGGCCCCGCCGACCAGGGGGTAAATTCACCGAAAAAAGCCCTCCTTTTCCCACCCGTCCCAACCTGTAAAATTCTGACTCAACTTAGCCCCCTTCACCTTATCTTTATTTTTTTGAAACCAATTACAATTAAATAACATGAGAAAACAACTGTTAGTTTTTGCGTGTCTCCTGGGAGTTAGCTCCTTTGCCCAGCAAAGAGATTCCCTTCCCGGAGGCGGTGGTGCCCGCGTTGCCATGACCATGCCCCCCGGAATGGGTGGTGGAGCCGGAATGCGCCAGGGACCTCGACCCTATAAAGAAATCATTACAGAGAAGGCGGTAACCAAAAAAGGACTTTTCACTGTTCACAAGGTAGAAGACAAATATTACTTTGAAGTACACGACACACTGATGGGCAGAGAGATTCTGGCGGTAACCCGTTTCGTCCGTATTGCAGGTGGAGGCGGAAAGTATGGTGGTGAAGAAGTAAATACCCAAAGCATCAAACTGGAAAAAGGTCCTAGTAACAACATTTTCCTGAGAGTTGTCACGCTCATCAGCACCGCAGACTCTACAAGTACCATTTCCCGTGCTGTAAGTAATTCAAATCTTGATCCTATTGGTTATTCTTTCCCCATTGCAGCTGTTAGCAAAGATTCTACAGGTGTTGTGATCGATGTGAGTGACTTCTTCAAAGGTGATAATCAAATCGTGAGTTTAGACCCCAACGACAAGCGCCAATTCAATCTAACCGCGCTGTTACCTGATCGTTCCTACATCCAGTCCATTTCTACCTTCCCCATCAATACGGAAATTAAAACCGTGAAAACCTTCGGTGCCTCATCTGGTGGCGGGTTTCCCGGCGTTATGATTCCCGGTGGGGGTGGTGCCAGCCTGCCGGCTGCTATGCGTGCAGGTGTAGTAACCATCGAATTGAATACCTCTATGCTGCTATTGCCCAAAGTACCAATGAACCGTCGTCTTTTCGATAGCCGTGTTGGCTATTTTGCCGATCGCTTTGTTGTCTATAGCGACAAACAGCAGGCTGTTGAAAACCAGACTTTCGCTGTTCGCTGGAAATTGGAGCCAAAGCCCGAGGACATGGAAAAATACAAGCGCGGTGAACTGGTAGAACCCGCTAAACAAATCATTTATTACATCGATCCTGCTACCCCCAAACAATGGGTGAAGCCCCTGATTGATGGTATCAATGACTGGCAGGTGGCATTTGAAAAAGCCGGTTTCAAAAATGCGATTGTTGGAAAAGAGTGGCCTGTTAATGACCCAACCATGAGTTTGGAAGATGCCCGCTTCTCTGTTATCCGCTACTTCGCTTCTGATATTGAAAATGCCTATGGCCCTCAAGTACACGATCCGCGCAGCGGGGAAATCCTCGAAAGCCATATCGGTTGGTACCACAATGTAATGAAGCTATTACATGACTGGTACATGGTGCAAACGGCTGCCGTTGATCCCAAAGCCCGTAAAATGAAATTTGATGATGAACTGATGGGGCAACTGATTCGCTTTGTTTCCTCTCACGAAGTAGGCCATACGCTCGGACTTCGACACAACATGGGAAGCAGTAGCAGAACTCCGGTTGAAAACCTCCGCAACAAAGCATGGGTCGAAGCCAATGGTCATACTGCTTCGATCATGGATTATGCCCGTTTCAACTATGTAGCACAACCAGAAGATAACATCAGCCAGATCGGCTTGTTCCCCCGTATTGGTGATTATGATAAATGGGCCATCGAGTGGGGTTACCGCTACACCGGAGAATCAGATGTAGAAAAAGATAAAAAAATCAACAACAAATGGATTGTTGACCGCCTGGCTGCCAACCCCCGCCTATGGTTTGGTGGTGAAGGGATGAACCAAGACCCCAGGGCACAAACCGAAGACCTGGGTGACAATAGCATGAAAGCCAGCGAATATGGTATCAAAAACCTGAAGCGCATACTCGCTTCTCTGCCCGAATGGACCAAAGAGGAAGCTGATCGTTATGAAAATCTTTACGACATGTACGGTCAGGTAGTAGGTCAATTCAGCCGGTATATGGGACATGTAACTAAAAACATCGGTGGCGTTCAGGAAACCTTTAAGTCTGTTGAACAAGCCGGTGATGTATATGAACCAACTCCCAAAGCAACACAAAAAGAAGCTGTTGCCTTCCTGAACAAACAACTTTTCCAAACGCCCGAATGGCTGCTGGATAAGAGTGTTCTAAATAAGATCACTTCTCCTACTTCATTGGAGCGTGTACAGAGCATTCAAACCTCTGTTCTGAACAATGTGTTGGATGCACAACGTTTATTCCGTCTGGTAGCTGCTAACAACCGCTTTGGTAGCTCTTACTATCGCGTTGATGAACTGATGGAAGACGTGAGAAAAGGGGTTTGGTCTGAATTGGCCGCCGGTCAGACAATTGATAGCTACCGCAGAAACCTTCAAAAAGCACACGTGGAAAAACTGATCGATTTGATCACTCCTGCGGCTTCCGGACCAACAATCATTCAGATAGGTGGTGGTCGTGGTGGTTTCACTCTTCCAGTGAATACCCGCAACACAGATGTTAACTCTGCTGCCCGCGGCGAACTGAGAAATCTGTTGCGCGATGTTTCAGCCGCAGCCGTTAAAACCAGCGACAAACTGAGCAAATATCACTTGCAGGATGTTGCCGACCGCATTAAAAATGCACTCGAGCCCAAGTAAAATTTAGAGGACTCTTTTCCAGAGCCGGATCAGTTGATCCGGCTCTTTTTTTATCCCGCTCTCCCACCTCGGCACACGATTTGTTATATTTATCAAAAAAAAGAAATGAAATCACTGCTTCTCTGCTGCTTATCGATTTTCATGGTTCTGACCATCAGTGCCCAACCTTATCGAACAATTAAGGGACATCTTACCGATAGCGCTACTCGTGAGCCCATAGCACTGGCCAGTGTAAAAAACAATACATCCGGTGTGACCGTTATGACCAACAGCAAGGGCTATTTTTCACTCCCGGTAGCTGCGGGGCAATTGCTTTCTTTCGCAGCAGTGGGTTATCATTTTGATACAGTCACTTATACAGGAACACTCTTACTTAAAGACACTTTAGAGTTATACTTATCAGCACTTGTTGTTACTTCATTGGGTAACGTTACTGTTTCTACCCGGGGATGGTCTAAATATCAGACGGACAGCATGCAACGTCAGCAGGACTTTTTCCAGGCCATGGGCCGTTCACCACTTCCCACCCTATCTCAGGCAAATTCAGGGGCAGGTATTGCCCTGAACATTGACCGATTCTCCAAAAGAGAAAAAAGAAAGAGAAATGCCATCCGTTTCTTTGATGACAATGAAAAGGAAGCTTATATCAACTATCGCTATACACCGGAACTGGTAACAAAATATACCGGTCTAAAAGATGAAAAATTACAGGAATTCATGGGTAAAAGCCGACCAAGTTGGGAGTGGCTGCGCAAGCATCCTTCTGAAACCGATATGGCATACTACATCAACGAACAGTTGAAAAAATATCCTCCTAGTAAATAAACGGTGTTGAAAATCACCTCATTCAAATCGCAGAGCAACAATCGGATTCAGGCGTGCTGCTTTCATGGCCGGATAAATTCCTGCAATCAACCCCACAGCGGTACAGAGTACTACACCTATGATTACCCATTTCCAGGGCACCACGAAGCCTGTTTGGAGAATAATCGAAAAGAGGTTGCCCACTAAAATGCCGAGAATAATTCCGAAAAAAGCTCCCAGTAAACTAATGATGATGCTCTCGAACAAAAACTGCTGACGAATATTGCTGCTTTTTCCGCCAATGGCCTTCACCAAACCGACTTCCCTGGTTCTCTCACTAACAGCAACCAACATAATATTCATCAAACCAATGGCGGCGCCTATCAGAGTGATGAATCCAATTGCACCTGCAGCACCGGTTATACTACTGAGAAACCCAATGAACAATTCTGCAAATTTATCACTGCGTTCAACTACAAAGTTGATCTCATCTGCCGGCTCCATTTTCCTAACTGCCCTGAAAACTGCAGTTGCCTCATCTGATGCCACATCCAACTCACGTACATTATTCACCATTACGCCCAGAATATACGAGGAAGAAATATTCTGAAATCGACGAATGTTGCTATAAGAAGTAAAAACCATATCATCTTGCCGCATCATGGCACTAGAACCCTTGCTCTTCAACAGTCCAACAACACGGTACGGCATACTGCCAACCCGTATAATTTTATCTATGCATCTTTCCGCATTGGCTCCGAACAACTTAGTAGCCACATTGCTTCCTAAGATGCAGACGTTTCGGCCACTTCTGATATCCAGTTCATTCAGGTTTCTTCCTGCAGCAATAGAGTAACCATTCACAGCCAAATAATTTTCGTCACCTCCCCAAACAGTGATCTGAGGATTGGTCTTTTTCTCCAGATAATGTAATTCCTGGGCGCCGGGTCCCCTGCGATAAACACTCACTATAGAGCGGGGAAAATTAAAATTGTTCTTGAACCGCTCTGCCTCATCTTTCAAGATGGGCTTCCCCATGTTTGATTTCTTCTCTTTGTACCTCCTATTCGTCTTCTTCACCTCATTGTTACCACCATTGAATCCCATCCGTGCTTCCCGAAAGCGAATACTAAAGGCATTGGCTCCCATGGATGAAAAACTTTCTTTCAAACTTTGATTCATCGCTTCAATGGCTGTAATAATGCCGATAAGCGCCATGATACCAAAGGCAATGATAGCGATGGTAATCGACGATCTTAGTTTATTGCCGCGGACGGTTCGCCATGCCAACGCGAGAGAATCAGTAATTTTCATTGCGGCCATATCATTTTGTGCTAAACACAAAATTACACCCCCTTTTGCGCAATAGAGGTAATCCTACCCAAAATTGTGAGGAGCGGTTAAAAATAGATGAATTTGAGCACAGCTGTCGGGAAGAGACCCGCATAAATGAGCAAGGCAGCCAATAAAAGCAAGGTCCATGCAAATGATTTTCCCGCAGGGGAAGTCCATTCCGGCGTACCCGTTTTGAAGTACATGGACTGTATTACCCGGAAATAATAGTAAACACTCACAGCTGCCAGCAGCACCGCTGCGATTACCAGCCATAAAATACCACCGGCTTTCACAGCTGCCGCCAACATGTAATACTTGGCGAAAAATCCGGCTGTAAGTGGAATACCTGCCAATGACAAAAGAAATACTGCTGCTGAGAAAGCTACCATAGGATGTTGTGCTGCCAGACCATTGAACCCATCCAAAGAATAATCTTTTAAACGAATGAGAATGGCAAACAAGCCAATTGTTGCAATGGAATAGGAAAATGCATACAATATCAATCCTTCTTTAGACATTACACTGGTTCCATAGAGCGCAAATAGCATAAATCCTGCCTGCGCGATGCTCGAATATGCCAACATGCGTTTGACACTTTGCTGAAATACTGCTGTGATATTTCCTATCAGCAAGGTGGAAAATATCACCAGTGGTAGAACAATCAGCCAACTGTCTCCAAGGATCGCTGTTCTAACATCCATCAATTTGATAAAGGCATAAAAGCCGGCAGACTTTACTATAGTTGCCATGAAGGAAGTAAATACAGAAGGTGCACCATCATAAACGTCGGGAGTCCAGAAATGAAATGGCGCAGCTGATACTTTAAAAGACATGGCCACAAATAGCAGCAGCAACCCGCCTACTTCCAGGAAAGAGGGTCGGAATCCGAGTCCTGTACCAGCGGCAGAGTTGGGTCCTATGTTTATCCCAAAATTCCCCGTAGCACCATAAATGAGTGCAATCCCCATCAACATGATACCGGTGGAAAATGAACCCATGAGAAAGTACTTGAGAGAAGCTTCATTGCTCTTGAGGTTTTTCTTATCAGCCCCTGTTAAGATGTAAAGAGGAATAGACATGATTTCAATACCCAAAAACAACATCAGTAATCCATTAAACGAAGTGAGGATACTTACGCCACAAAGCACAAAGAAAATAAGAGCATAATATTCTGCCACATGAACCCCAGCACGCTCAATATCTTTTCCGCTGAGTAGTACATACAATAAGGTTGATACAAAAGCGATGGTATTAAAGTAAAGTCCCATAGAATCAAAATGCAGGGTTTCATGGGTATCCACCTTAATAACCCAACTGCCGCAACTGTGCAGTAGGTTCACACCTGTGAGCACCAGAAGCCCGGCAATTGCCAGATAGGTAACCGTGGTCTTGTTTTTAGCGATGAGTCCGCCGAACATCATTACAACACCCCAGACTGCTGAAAAAATGATTGCATTCATACGATTCTATATTTCTTCCGGATTGCTCCGGTTACTTCATTATTTTTTTAAGGTCAATGCTTCGACCGTGTCTTTTGTCAGATCAATCAATGGCTGTGGATAGATCCCTCCAATCAGAACCAGTGCAACCAATACAACCAGTGCCCATGTAATATTGGGTGATAAGTCTGCAATAGGCAGGTCGGAGTTGGCAGGTGAACCATACAATACTTTTTCAATCATGCGCAAGGTATAAACTGCAGCCAGAATGATACTGATTCCGGCAGCAGCCGCTACTACCCAATTGAAATGAAACAATCCATTGAACATCATGAATTCACCCACAAAGGCATTCGTTAATGGCAAGGCAACATTCGCGAGCCCCATCACTACGAGTAAAATGGCCAGTCTGGGTGCTTTCCTCGCCAGTCCACCCATTTCATTCAATTGTCGGGTGCCTGTTATTTTTTCAATGGCATCAGCCAGGATCCACAATCCAATTACGTTGACACCATGACTGAACATCTGCAGCATTACTCCTTGTGTAGCACCTGCATGTGAAGTAAATAAGGCAGCAGCCATGAGACCAATGTGCGCAATAGAAGAATAGGCTATAAGTCGGCGCAGGTTGTTTTGTTGCATGGCTATGAGCGATGCATACAACATGCCCGCTACAGCAAAGGCAATGATGATGCTTGCGTATTGTTCTGCAACTGAAGGGAATAAGGGCAATAGCCAACGTATCACTGCATAAATACCCATTTTAACCATCACCCCACTCATTACCATGGTAACCGGAGAAGGCGATTCTTCATAAGCTTCGGGCTGCCAGGTATGCAAGGGGAATACAGGCATTTTAATGGCAAAAGCAATGAAAAATAAAAAAAACAGTAAGGTATTATTGGGAGAATTGACTGCTGCCTGTGTAATATCGCTGATGGAAAAACTTGTAGTGGGCATTTGAAAGGACAGGTAAATAATACCGGCCAGCATCAGCAGGGAACCAATGAATGTGTAAAGGAAAAATTTAATAGTTACGGCAATTCTCCTTTCGCCACCCCAGGTAGAACAGAGAAAATAAACCGGAATTAGTGCGAGTTCCCAAAAGAAGTAAAAAAGAAGAGCATCTGCTGCCAGAAATACACCCATCAAGCCGGCTTGTGAGAGCAACATCCAGCCATAAAAAGCACCGGGCATTCGAAAACTTTGACGAAAACTCGCCAAAAATATTACAGGAAAAGAAAGGGCTGTCAACAAACAAAGCATCTTACTCATTCCATCCATGGAGAGGGCAAACCTTGAACCCATCACCGGCAGCCAGGGCAAATCTAGAGCCAGTATAGATGCATTGGAGGGGAGCAGGGCGCCGATAGCTACTCCTAGGGTTATCAGAGCTGAAAAGAAAGACAAACGTCTGGCCGCTTCGGAAGAGCGTATAGCAAAGCTTACAGCTCCGGTAATGAGTGGAAGTAAAATGAGTATTGCTGAGATCATAGAATTACTTTATCAGTAGAACTGCTTATCAATTAAAATATCTTGTGGATCAGGGCCATAATTTTATTATCATTGAACCAGATCAGGAAGAAGACCACCATCGACAATACCATGATGAGTAGATAATTCCCCACCTGACCACTCTGTATGAGTCTCATCTGTCGGCTGCCATAATGTATCAATCTGCCTATACCGTTCACGCAGCCATCAATTACATTTCTCTCCAAAACACTTTTCAACAAATCAGCAAAGGAACGAATGGGTTGAACAATAGCAAATTCGTACAGCTCATCTATATACCATTTGTTAGCAAGTATCCCGGAAGCCGGCTGATCGTCAGTTTTTTCGCGACCCGCACTTCTTATCGCCAGCAAAATCACTACAACGATGGCTACAGTTGCACCCCCTACCATGCCCCATTCTTGTGCAGCAGTCAAGTGAGCATGCTCATGAGCCAATGCGCCGGATGCCGCAAAAATAGGTGCCAGGAAATGCTCCAGCCGATGTCCTCCGGATAGCATCCATTCAGGAATACCAATCCAGCCTCCCGCAACAGACAATACCGCAAGTACCACCAACGGTAAGAGCATGGGTGCCGGACTCTCATGTACAGGGTGCGCAGGATCTGAATGATATCTGGCCTCTCCGAGGAAGGTCAGGGTATAAAGGCGAAACATATAAAAGGCAGTCATCAAGGCCCCACCTAATCCCAGAACATAATAAATAGGATTTGCATGGAATGCTGCAGCCAGTATTTCATCTTTCGAGAAAAAGCCGGATAAAGGTGGAATACCTGCAATCGCAAGACAACCAATTAAAAATGTGAGGTGTGTAACCGGCAGGTGTTTTCTTAGCCCACCCATCTTACGAATGTCTTGCTCGTGGTGCATTGCATGTATCACGGATCCTGCACCGAGAAACAACAACGCTTTAAAGAAAGCATGTGTCATTACATGAAAAACAGCACCGGTGTAGGCGCCTACTCCCAAACCGAGGAACATATAACCCAACTGGCTCACAGTAGAATAGGCCAGTACTTTCTTGATGTCATTTTGCTTCAGTGCAATGGAGGCTGCAAACAGTGCAGTTAATAACCCTGTAACCGCAACCACTCCTTGTGTAAAAGGAGCCATTGTGTACAATAAGTTGGTGCGGGCAATCATGTAGATGCCGGCAGTCACCATGGTTGCCGCATGTATCAATGCGGATACAGGCGTAGGGCCTGCCATCGCATCGGGGAGCCAGGTATACAAAGGAATCTGAGCACTTTTTCCCATCGCCCCAACAAAAAGCAGGAGCGTGATGGCTGTGAGGTCAGTACTGCTCAATTTTGCAACACCTTCTAGCACACCCGCATATTCAGTAGTACCAAGTTTGCTGATGATCCAGAAAATTGCCAGCAAAAAGCCCAGGTCACCAATGCGATTCATCACAAAAGCTTTGCGGGCCGCATAGTTATAATTGGGATTACTGAACCAGTAGCCAATAAGTAGATAAGAACAAAGTCCTACTCCTTCCCATCCAATGAACATGATCACAAATCCTGAACCCATTACCAATAAGAGCATGGAGAAGACGAACAGGTTGAGGTAGGCAAAATAGCGGGCAAAATGATGAGGTGCTTCCTCATGCATGTAAGAGATGGAGTAAAGATGAATAAGCGTGCCAATGCCGGTAATGATCAATAGAAAGAGCCCTGAAAGTTGATCTACCTGAAAAGCAAAGGGAATGCTCAAATCAGTAGTCCTTATGAGATAGAATAAGGTATCTGTGCTGCCCCCGTTCTCGAGCACCTTTCCAAAAAGAAAACAGCTCACTAAAAAAGATAAAAAGACTGCTCCGGTTCCAATCCAGCCACTCATCGAACGAGAGAGTTGGTTTCTGCCCAATCCGTTGATTAAAAAACCAAGCAGAGGGAAAAGCGGGACCAAAAATGCGACATGACTCATAGTAAACTCTCTTTGATTCTGGAATTAGCTATTCTATTGATTAATTTTTCAGGCGGTTGAGGAAGTTGACATCAACCGAATGAATATTTCTATACATCATAACAATGATGGCAAGTCCGACACTCACTTCTGCAGCAGCAACCACCATGATGAAAAACACAAATATTTGTCCGTCAGCACCTACAGTGGATGGAACTGTAGCTCCTGCTGCAGCAGCACCATGGTGCATTTTTGAAAAAGCCACCAACAAAAGGTTCACTGCATTCAACATTAGCTCTATACACATGAAAATGATGATGGCGTTTCGGCGGGTGAGAACACCTACCACACCAATACTGAATAAAGCAAGACAGAAATAGATATAATAATTAACGGGCATATTCGGCTTTTTACAAATTCATTTTATTGCGTACTGTCTTTTTTACCTAATACTACGGCACCCACCATCGCACTGAGAAAAAGAGCACTGGTCAATTCAAACGGCAATACAAAATCGCTGAACAGCACCTTTCCTAATTCCTTGATCAGTCCGATATTTCCTTCCTTCATTTGTACCGTCTTATTGGTCATCTCAGGGGCCTGGCTAGCCAGTGACACCAGCATAATGAGAAAACAACCACCTGCTACGACGCCGGCCAATTTCATCCAAATATGTTTGCCCGGTTCTGCTGAAGAGTTCAGGTTCATGAGCATGATCACAAAAAGGAACAATACCATAATAGCCCCTGCATAAACAATCAGGTTCACTATGGCGAGGAACTGGGCATTGAGCATAATGTAGTGACCGGAAATAGCAAAGAACACTACAATTAGCCAGAGTACGCTGTGCACCGGATTCTTACTGAGCAATACCATCAGTGCAGCAAATACAGCCAATCCGCTGAGCAGGTAAAAAAGAATTTGAATGATACTCATGTTGTCGTATATAATTTACCGGCAATGCCGTTACAATGTTATGCTTCTTTATTCAATCCTTTCGCCTTGGCGAATGCTTCCGGCTCTTCGATGGGATGAGGAATCAATAATTCTTCTTTACCATAGATGAAACCTTTTCTGGTGAAGTTCGCCGGGGCGAATGTCTCACTCAGGTAAATGGCATCTTTCGGACAAGCTTCTTCACACAAACCACAGAAAATGCAACGCAACATGTTGATTTCATATTTGGCTGCATATTTCTCTTCTCTGTAAAGATGCTCCTCTCCTTCCATTCGCTCTGCCCCTTCCATGGTGATCGCTTCTGCCGGACAAGCCACGGCACAGAGACCACAGGCAGTGCAATTTTCTCTACCCTCCTCATCGCGGTTAAGTACATGTAACCCGCGGAAGACCGGACTAAAAGGGCGTTTTTCTTCTGGATAACGAACTGTAGGGTTCTTTTTAAAAATGTGACTGAAAGTTATCAGCATCCCTTTCAAAATGGCTGGCAGGTAAAGGCTCTCCATAAATGTGAGTGGCTTTCTGCTGACGGCGCGTGAACGGTTCGTGAGTGCCTGCATAGTTTGCTATTATTTAATTACGGCAGATTGCCGTTAGTTGTTTTATTTAAAGAATCCGGTAATTGTTTGCCAGGTTCCTTCCTGTTTCATGAGAATAAAAATGCCGGTAAGCAACATATTCACCAATGCCAGAGGAATTAATTTTTTCCAGCCCAGGTTCATCAACTGATCATAGCGGAAGCGCGGGATTGTCCAGCGTATCCACATGAACAAGAAAAGGAAAAGAACAATTTTTGTCAGCAATGCTCCCAGTCCCAAAACAGCCGCCAGATTAACGGGCAATGTTTTTTCATCGAGGAAGGGAATATCATATCCACCAAAAAACAGGCACGCCATTACCGCACTGCTCATGATCATATTCACATATTCAGAAAACAGGTAGAAGCCAAGCTTCATGGAGGAGTATTCCTGGTGATATCCAAAGTTCAGTTCACTTTCAGCTTCGGGCAAATCGAAGGGTGTTCGGTTACATTCAGCCAGTGCACAGACAAAGAAGATCAGGAAGCCAAGGGGCTGGTACGCGATGTTCCAGAGATAGCCCGGTGCCATCTGCTGATCTACCAAAGTTTTCAGACTAAGGGAACCACCCAGCATTAATACTGCGATGAGGGAAAGACCCATCGCCAATTCATAGCTGATGGCCTGTGAAGCTCCCCGCAGCGCTGCCATCAAAGAAAATTTATTATTGGAAGCCCAACCACCAATCATGATACCATACACACCCAAACTCACCACACCAAATACATAAAGAATTCCGATGTTGATATCAGCAATTTGTAAATCAATTTTTCTTCCAAATAATTCTACCTGGCTACTCCAGGGAATTACAGCACAGGTCATCAAGGCGGCAGTCATGGCCAAAGCCGGACCCAGTATGAACAAGGCCTTGTTGGCATTGCCGGGGATGATCTCCTCTTTCATCACCAGTTTAAGTCCATCGGCAAATGGTTGCAAAAGTCCCAGCGGACCGGCTCTTTCAGGACCGGGTCTATCTTGCAAGATTGCTGCCACTTTTCGCTCAGCGAATGTGGTGTAGAGGGCAATTCCTAAACTCGCCAGTACGATAATGACTATCAAGACCAGCTTTTCGATCAATAATAATATGTCCAACTGCAATAAGCTCATACTTCAGGTTGTTATTCATTTCCCTTTTGAAAATCGTTGCTATGTGATGGTCCGGCTATGCGGCTCAGTTCAATTTCCGGACGGTTCACTTCACTGACACTGTGGATGTCCATGAGCAGCTTCGGCTGCCTGCCATCATGAACAGCAGTGAAAATTTCTGTCGGTGTTGTTGTACCAATCTTTCCTGCATAGTGTCCCTGTGAAATCACCGAATGGCGGTTGATATCTCTGGGGCCTTCAATAACCCAATCACTTGTTTTTTTCTTGTCGAAGCGACAAGTATTACAAATCCAGGCAGCAGAGCCATCTTCCAGACTTTCCACTTCACCCCATTCATCTTTTCGGGCTGTTACGCGATAGACTTCATCACCCCGGTTCCATAAGGTCACTTTACCGCAACAATCGGGACAATCACGGTGGGCATTCAAAGGTTTCAGGAACCATACACGGTTCTTGAAACGGAAAGTTTTATCTGTTAGAGCGCCTACCGGACAAACATCAATTACATTTCCAATGAAATTATTTTCAAGACTTTTTTCAATGTGGGTGGCGATTTCAGCATGATCACCACGGTCGAGTACACCATGCTCCCTGCGAGCCGTGAGCTGATCGGCCGTGTATACACAACGATAACACAGAATGCAACGTGTCATGTGCAGTTGGATGTACGGACCTAGGTCATGCTTCTTAAATGTGCGGCGCTGAAATTCATACCGGGTACCCTCCTTGCCGTGTTCATAGCTCAGGTCCTGCAGATGACATTCTCCGGCTTGATCGCAGATCGGACAATCGAGCGGGTGATTGATGAGCAAAAACTCTACTACTCCCGCCCTTGCATCCAGTACACGGGGACTGGTAATATTCTTCACCTCCATGCCATCCATAACAGTGGTCCGGCAAGAGGCAACGAGTTTGGGCAATGGACGTGGATCTTTTTCTGAACCCTTGCTTACTTCTACCAGGCAGGTACGACATTTACCGCCGCTTTCCTTTAGCTTACTGTAATAACACATGGCAGGAGGCGCCACTTCACCACCGATTTTTCTGGCTGCCTGCAAAATAGTTGTCCCGGCAGGCACTTGTAACGTGATGTTGTCTATTGTTACAGTAAGGAGTGGTTGTTCAGACATAAATATTTTTTCTGCTGTTGTTTTTGCTACTTTTTATCCTGCTACGGGTACATGAATCGGATCAGCATAATGTGCCAGTCCGTAATTTCTTTTCCTTGCTTCCTGCGGCTCGCGAACATGCCATTCAAATTCATCTCTGAAATGACGGATAGCAGCTGCAACCGGCCAGGCAGCGGCATCACCGAGCGGACAAATGGTATTGCCCTCAATGCGACGCTGAATATCCCAAAGCAAGTCGATATCAGATTCTTTTCCCTCCCCGTTCTCCAAACGCCACAGAATTTTTTCCATCCAGCCGGTTCCTTCCCGACAAGGAGAACATTGACCACAACTTTCATGGCGGTAAAAACGAGTAAGTGTGTACGTGTTTTTCACGATACACTGGTCTTCATCCAAAACGATGAAACCACCGGAGCCCATCATGGAGCCACTCACAAAGCCACCGTCACTCAGACTTTCATAATTCATTAGACGGGCTTCGCCTTTGGCTGTTTTCAACAAAAGATTGGCAGGAAGGATAGGTACAGAGGAACCACCAGGGATACAAGCCTTCAACCTTTTTCCATTGGGAATGCCACCGCAATATTCATCGCTATAGATAAATTCCTCCACAGAGATGGTCATATCTATTTCATACACTCCCGGACGGTTGATATTACCGCAAGCAGAAATAAGTTTGGTACCCGTAGATTTTCCGACACCGATTTTGGCATACGCTTCACCACCATCATTGATGATGGGTACTACTGCTGCCAAAGTTTCTACATTGTTCACTACGGTAGGACGCATCCACACACCCTGCACAGCAGGGAAAGGAGGTTTGATGCGTGGGTTACCCCGCTTACCTTCCAATGATTCAATTAAAGCAGTTTCTTCACCACAGATATAAGCACCGGCACCACGGTGAACATAGATGTTGCAATCGAAGCCGGACTGGAGGATGTTCTTACCCAACATTCCGTTGGCTTTTGCTTCTTCAATTGCTGTCTCTAAAATATCTGCTATCCAGGCATATTCACCGCGGATATAAATGTATGTATCGTTGCTTCCAAGTGCATAAGATGAAACAATCAAGCCCTCAATCAAGAGATGGGGGATGAATTCCATGAGGTAGCGGTCTTTGAATGTGCCGGGTTCACTTTCATCGGCATTGCATACAAGGTGGCGAGGTACCCCTTCAGGTTTAGCGATGAAGCTCCACTTCATACCGGCAGGAAATCCTGCACCACCTCTTCCACGGAGTCCGCTTTTCTTCACTTCTTCTACGATAGCTTCCGGACTCATTTGCTTCAAAGCCTTCTCCACGCTGCGGTATCCACCTTCGCGGCGATATACATCATAGTGGCGGATTCCCTCCACTTTTACTTTTTCCAAGAGCAGTTGAACACCCATATTTTTTTATTTCAGGCCGGTGTATTTTTTAGCCGGCAATGATTGACGATCAGTTTTGTGCTGCTGCGTTGTTGCGGCATTCAGCGATAATGGCATCTACCTTTTCCGGTGTCAGGTGCTCACGATAATGCTTCCCCAACTGCATCATGGGGGCATAACCGCATGCGCCGAGACACTCTACTGTTTTCAGACTGAACATGCCATCGGAAGTAGTTTCGCCCGGACGGATACCCAGTTTTGATCCTATGTATGCGATGATGTTATCAGAACCCTGTATCATGCAGGGGCCTGTTTGACAAACCTCAAATACATATTTTCCCATTGGCTTGAGGTTGTACATGCTGTAGAAAGTTGCTACTTCATATACTTCTATCGGCTCTATGCTCAGGAGTCCTGCCACATAATCCATGGTGTCTGTACTCAACCAGCCGCCGAAGGTATCCTGTGCGAGGTGCAAAACAGGGAGCAATGCACTCTTTTGTTTTCCCTCAGGATAATGAGAGATGATCTCTTTGACTTTTGCGAGCTCCTGTTCAGAAAATGTTACCATATAGAATCCGATGTTGTTCTTGTTCATTAAAAATTATGCATCCATTTCTCCGGCGATCAGGTTAAGGCTACTCATGGTTACAACCGCATCGCTCAACATACCGCCTTTCACCAATTCGGGATATGCCTGGTAATAGATAAAGCAAGGCCGACGGAAATGCAGGCGGAATGGGGCTCTGCCACCATCACTGATCAGGTAGAAGCCCAACTCACCATTACCTCCTTCCACTGCCTGGTACACTTCGCCTTTGGGCATATCAACCTCACCCATGATTATCTTGAAGTGCCAGATGAGTGCTTCCATCTTGGTGTAAACATCTTCTTTCTTTGGCAGATAATATTCAGGCACATCGGCATGGTACACTTCTGCATCCTTCCCTTTGAACTCCTGTATTTTTTGGTAGGCCTGCTGAATGATGGACAAGCTCTGCCACATTTCTTCGTTCCTTACCAAAAAGCGATCGTAGTTATCGCCTGTTTTTCCTACCGGAATAATAAAATCAAAATCCTGATAGCTACTATAAGGATTGTGCACCCTTACATCATAATCTACTCCGGCTGCGCGCAGGTTGGGGCCTGTAAATCCATAGTTGAGAGCACGTTCAGCACTGATGGCACCTCCACCAATGGTACGTTCCATGAAGATCCGGTTTCTTGTAAAGAGATTTTCAAACTCTTTCAATACCTCCGGGTACTCTTTGAGAAATTTTTCCAATTTGGAAAAAGCAGTCGCCGAGAAATTTCTTTCAAATCCACCTATACGGCCAATGTTAGTGGTAAGTCTGGAACCGCAGATCTCTTCATAAATTTCATAAATCAGCTCCCTGTATTGCATCACATAGAGAAACCCGGTAAAGGCTCCCGTATCAACTCCCACGATGGAATTACAGATCAGGTGGTCGGAGATACGAGCCAGCTCCATGATGATTACACGGAGATAGTCTACCCGCTTAGGAGTTTCAACGCCCAATAACTTTTCACAGGTAATGTGCCAGCCCATGTTGTTGATGGGACTGCTACAATAGTTCAGGCGATCGGTGAGTGGTGTGATCTGATACAACGGCCTGCGTTCAGCTATTTTTTCAAAAGCCCTGTGGATGTAGCCCACTGTAGATTCAGCAGAAACAATGCGCTCCCCGTCGAGTTCAATGATATTTTGGAACACACCGTGGGTGGCAGGGTGTGTCGGACCGAGGTTCAGCGTGGTAGTCTGCTTTTCTATAGAACCCTCAGGTAGTTGTATATGTTGTAAAGTTTCTGTCATCATGAAAAGTGGCTTCGTTGTAGTGATTGTCTGAGTGTTTTCATTTATCCTCTTCCAAACATTTCATCATCTTTATCAATACGGGTCTGGTCTTCCAGCGGATATTCCTTGCGCAAGGGGAAATAATCCATCTCATCTACATTCAATACACGCTTAAGATTGGGGTGCCCGGTAAAATTAACTCCATAGAAATCGTAGGTTTCCCGTTCCATCCAGTTGGCAGAGGAGAATAAACGGGTAGCCGTGAACACCTGAGGTGCCTGAATGGAAGTATATATTTTCAACCGAAGGCGAACATTTTCAGTAAGGTTGTGCAAATGGTACACCACGCACAATTCTTTCCCCTCCAGATCGGGGTTGTGAACAGCACAGAGGTCAGTAAGAAACCGAAAAGCCAATGAAGGCTCATCGTATAAGAACTGCAATACTTTCAGGTTAGACTCCTTGGCAAATTCAGCAGTGAGCATGCCATAAGATTCGCTGAAAGAAAAGAAATCTTCACCGAACTGTGCGGTCAGTTGTTGTTGTATATAAGCGTTATCAAGAGCCATAAGTGAGTGGGTGCTGTGGTTGGGAAGCAATTACTCGATGCCGTAACTGTTCAATAATTGTTTGTATTGTTCACTGTTTCTGCGACGAATGCTTTCCTGACCTACCAGATCTTGGATCTTCATGAATCCATCCAGAATGGCTTCAGGACGGGGTGGGCATCCGGGCACATAAACATCTACCGGAATGATCTGATCAATTCCCTGCAACACACTATAGGAATCAAAAATTCCACCGCTAGAGGCGCAAGCACCTACAGCTATCACCCAACGGGGCTCGGCCATTTGCAGGTACACCTGACGCAACACCGGACCCATCTTTTTAGCAATGGTACCCATCACCATCAATAAATCACACTGACGGGGTGAAAAACCTACGCGCTCTGCTCCAAAACGGGCGAGGTCATAGTGCGAAGCCATCGTGGCCATGAATTCAATCCCACAGCAGGAGGTAGCAAAGGGAAGCGGCCACATGGAATTCTTCCGGGCCAGACCTACAACGCTACTCATTTGGGTAGCAAAAAAGCCCTCACCGGCATAACCTTCCGGTGCCTCGGCAACACCAACCGCCTCTTTAATATCGGCTGCAATGGGGTGAATATTGAAACGAACTGGACGTGACATAATGTGTTCCTCCTTTTTATTCCCCGTTTGCGGGGATTTCTTACAACCAGTTAATACCTTTTATTAACAAACCAACAGCCAGGTAGTTGCACCCGGCCAAATTAATCTTCCCAGGTAAGTGCCCCCTTTTTGATGACGTAGATGAATCCTGCAAAAAAGAAACCTACAAACATCAATACTGCTCCAAATCCTGACCAGCCCAACTCCCTGAAATTGACCGCATAGGGATAGAAAAAGATCACTTCCACATCAAACAAAACAAACAGAATCGCTACGAGGAAGTACTTGATGGCCATGGGCTGACGGGCATTGCCATGTGATTCTATACCACTGGCAAAATTTTCCAGCTTATCGCTTGTCTTGCGCTTAGGGCCTAACCAGGCTGATAGCCCAATCATGAAGAAAACGAACCCTGCAGCAAAAATCAATTGTATGCCTATAGGCAAATAACCTGAGGCGGAACTGGTGGCACTGGCGTCGGCGAGTAATTGGAACGGATGCATGTATCCGGAAAATTTTCGCAAAAATACATCAGCTAGGGATATAAAAGAAAAACTCCCCGTTTGTCGGAGAGTTTTTTACAGATTATTTTATTGTTTAACCTTTTGCAGGAGGAGCAACCGGTGTATTGGCCTTCTTCACAGGAGGTTTTGAGTAATAATCGTAGTTTTTCTGAATTTCTGCTTTAACACTCTGTGCAAACTTGTTGTTGTCATCGTTCACATCCGGATAAAGCTCTATCATTTGGTCAGTCACCTGAAGGCTTTTCTGGCATATGGCCAGGAACTGATCAACTATCTCTGTTTTTGTACCATCACTCTTCACTTTGAAATCGGGACTTTTCTTCAAAGCATTCTGCTTGTTGATATAATACAATATTGTATAATACTTATTCAGAAAAAGCTCCTTTTTGTATTTATCCTTATTAAGTCCATAAACAGAATCTAGGTATTGCAGGTTTTCAACTCCTTTGCCACTGGTTGTATCGGGATCGGAAGCGATGGCCGCTCTTCTGTAGAAAGAGTAAGGCTGAGGCTTATCAGGATGTGCAGCCATATAATTTTTTGCAATCTCCATGGTTTGAGCAACATCTTTTGCACCGAGAGCAGCAGCTGACATTTTATAATAATCTGCTTCTGACGTTGTTCCCTTGAATTCAACTGAGCGCTTTAACCATTTCAGCTGTTCAGCCGGATTTTTAGCTTTAGCAAACATATCAGCGGCCTGCTGCATGTAGCTCTGCTTGTTGACACGGGAGGTGTCGCTGGCGATTGCTTTTTCCAGATAGGAGGCAGCCTGCATCTCGCTTCCGGGGAAGCGGGTCAGAATTTTTACTGCCAGTTCGTAGTCGGTAGGTTCGATTTTGTCTGCAGGTGCATTGGCAAAAAATTTCTCGAGGTATGACTTTGCCTGAAGGGAATCACCTTTTCTGTCATAGTTGTAAGCATAGAGCATATTCAGGCGGGGCAATTCAGTGGTGCCTACTGAATTTTCCAACTCCTGAACCTTTGCCAGCGACTCGTCATTTTTACCGGCACGGAAAAGATATTCAGCTACGAAATAATCGGTCTTGGGATCTTTATCTGCTGTTGATACATATTTGTCTAGATATTCTTTGGCACGATTTACATCGCGGTTGGCATAATTCAAATAATAAGCAAAGTAGGGTAGCGGACAAGCGGGGTCGGCAGCAATGGCATTGTCAAAATTCTGCTCGAAAAGTTCCTTGTTGTTTTGGCTTTGGTAAACCTTGCCGATGCGATATAATGCCAATGCACTTTTCGGATCGCGGGCTAGAGCTTCCTGGTATGCTTTCACTGCTTCACCACCATTTTCTCCACCCATTTTCAGGTAGTTAATCCCTTTGTTGATAAAAATATCAGGGTTGGTCAAGTCATTTTGACCTGCCTGATTGAGTTTTTCAATGGCATATAAATTATCTCCTGTTCCGCTGGCAACTTTAGCATTGGCACGACCGATGGCATTGAGAATACCCGCATTGGCCTGTCCTTTATTCTTTCCTTTCGTTTCAGTAGAAGCGGTGATGGCCTGTTCAAATTTTTGTTTTACGGAATTGATGTCTCCCCGCTCCAGCAGTTCGATGTGTCCCATACCTACCACCAGCCAGGGATTACTGCCAATGGAGGCAAGTCCTTTCTGGTAGAGTGCCTTGGCAGCAGCAACCTGATCTTTGCTGGGTTCGCCACCATCAGTTGCCAGGAGGGCCTGCCCTAGCCAGTAGGTGGCCTGGGGATCTTGGGGGTTGGCATCTACCAGCTTCTGAAATACTTCTTTTGCCGATTTGTTTTTTTCATAGTTCAGCAGCTTGATACCTTCAGCATACTGAGCGAGGAGGGTAACCTGCATCAACACTAAGACCGGCAGGAACAGTAAGGACTTCTTCATGTTTCGTTGTTTAGTATTTACTTGTTTATTGCTCTTTAATCTTTCCCGTACGTATATTAAAATTCATTTTGGCAGGTGCGAGAAAGGCTCTTCTGAAAATCAGTTGACCTCTTTCCAGACTCATGAAGTTCATGAATCCTGTTCCCAACCCTGCCCAGTTTTCCTTCAGCACATAATACATGGGTCTTGCCAAAGGATACTGCCCATAAGTGATGGTAGCCTGTGAGGGCTTGGCAAACACTTCCTTCTCTTCACACAGCGAACACTCCAGTCTTGCCAGGGTGATGTATTTCAAGTAGCGTTGTTGCTCTTTATCGTACAAGTCACCTACCCAACTGCTCCCCACCAATCCGATAGCAGAAGGGTTCTTTATCACTGCTTCCACCACTGCCCTGCTTCCATCGACTCCTACTACGTTCTTTCCAAATTCCTTCCCCTTCAAGAGACTGTCTTTTACATATCTCACAGTACTGGTGGCCTTTAATCCATCCATCACCATGGTGACGGGATTTTCTCCGCTGAGCATCTCAGAAAGTTGCCGCAAAGTAAAAAAACTATCTTTTCTTTCCTTACTGATCACTAAGGCAATGGCATCGTAAGCCAGTATGCCATAGATGGGTCGGAAAGATAGATTTTTTTTATACGCCTCCGCCTCTTGTTCAGTCAATCCCCTGGCAACGATCACCAGACGGGTAGAATCCTGCTGCAAAGACCTGAAACAGTCTGCTTCTGATTCATACGTCACTTGGATATTCGTATTGGGAAAGGATGCCTTGTGCACCCTCAACTGTTCTTCGATTACCGGGCGGAATGTTTCGTCCACACTTATATGAATGGTTCCTTGAACGGGGGTATCGCGTTTATCTGCCGGCTTATCATTTTTACAAGAAATGGCAAGCAAAACAACGATCAACAATAGAAAAGAACTTTTTTTCATCTTACCGCTGCTGCTTTATTCCTCTGTAAATTCTGAAAGAGCCATAGAGCAAAGACACACCACCAAAAAAATTACGCATCCAGGGTTCCCATACTAACAGCTGTTCTATGTTCCACTTTTCCGCCATCAAAACCACCACAGCAACTCCCACCATCAACACGCCCATTGTGACGTCGTAAATGGTTCGCATGACCCGGTAACTTTTTTCTTTGTTGTATGTGCGGTCTTCCTGCATTCTATTTTTTTACAGAACTGGCAATTTAAATAATATTTCGTTGCTTTTCCTCTTTTGTAGAAGACTTTGAAGTAAAATCATCCTCTGTTTACAGGGATGAAAAGAGAAGAAAAATTCCACAAAAAAAAGTGCTAATAATTGTTAGTATTGCAAATTGCCGGCTGTCTTTTGTTGGCAACTAAAAAATTTTTTACATGAAAGTACTAATGGTTTGTCTCGGGAACATCTGCCGGAGCCCGCTGGCACAGGGCATTTTGGAGGCACGAGCCCGCGAAGCCGGCCTGAACTGGGAAGTAGATAGTGCAGGCACCATGCATTACCACGTGAACGAGCCACCGCACATTCAATCACAAAAAACTGCTCAAAAAAATGGGATTGACATCAGTGCACAACGTTGCAGACAATTTTTAGCATCTGATTTCGACAGTTTTGACCGCATTTATGTGATGGACAATAATAATTACCGGGATGTTCAGAAGATTGGCGGGGATAGTTGGCAGGAAGGAAAGGTAGAGCGATTGCTGGATGTCCTCTATCCAGGTGAAAAAAGAGAGGTCCCCGACCCCTACTATGGAACGGAAAAAGATTTTGATGCGGTTTTTCAGTTGATTGATCAAGCCTGCCGTAAGATCGTTGATAATTATTGCCGGGTGAACCCCTGACGATGGAGGAATCATTATTTTTGCGCATGACTCAACCCCGTCTGCCCCAGGGAACCCGCGATTTTTCTGCCGCCGTTGTTCAAAAAAGACAATACATTTTTGAAACCATACGGTCGGTCTTTGAATTGTATGGCTTCCAACCATTGGAAACTCCGGCCATGGAAAACCTGGATACCCTACTCGGGAAATATGGTGATGAGGGCGACCAGTTGATTTTCCGCATTCTCAATAATGGCCTGAATCATCCTTCGAAACAAACAAGTGCCAAAGAGGGATTTGAAAAAATTTTAGCAGGACAATCCTCCACAGATATAACTGAACGAGCTCTCCGTTACGATCTGACCATTCCATTTGCCCGATATGTCGCCATGAACCATGGCCAGTTGGTGATGCCTTTCAAACGCTATCAGATTCAGCCCGTATGGCGTGCCGACCGTCCTCAAAAGGGGCGATACCGTGAATTTTACCAATGTGATTGTGATATTGTAGGAAGCCGCTCCCTCCTGAATGAAGTGGAACTGCTGCACATCTATGCGGAAGTATTCAGCCGTTTAGGAATTGAAGTGGATATTTATATCAATCACCGATCGATCTTATCAGCACTGGCCGAGCTTTGTGGGGGTCAAGAAAAACTAACAACCATCACAACAGCTATTGATAAACTGGACAAAATAGGATGGGAAAAAGTAAGAGAAGAGTTAGATCGGGGTGGGCTTTCAGAAAATGCCGTAAGAACCGTTCAACTTTACCTAGAATTATCAGGCTCCAATGAAGAAAAGCTTCAGAGCTTGTTGTTGTTGACCCGTGAACACCCACTCGCCGTGGCAGGTGTGAATGATCTTCGTTTCCTGCATTCATTTGCTCCCTGGCCTGCCGGCGTAAATGTTATTACACAATTATCACTGGCACGAGGGCTGCGCTATTATACCGGACCCATACTGGAAGTCAAGGCCCGCAATGCTTCCATGGGAAGTATTGGCGGCGGGGGAAGATATGATGACTTGACAGGACTTTTTGGACTTTCCGGAATTCCGGGTGTAGGCATCAGTTTTGGTGTCGATAGAATTTATGATGTAATGGAGCAACTCGATTTGTTTGCTGCCATACCGGCTAAAGAAACTGAAGTCATGTTTCTCCACCTGGGAGAGCAGGAAAGCTTAACAGCTTATCGACTCATGCAACAATTGCGCCGTCAAAATATTCGCTGCGAAATCTATCCCGAAGCAGTAAAAATGGATAAACAGTTGAAGTACTGTGATAAAAGAAACATCCCCTATGCTATCATCATTGGGAACAATGAGATAGAACAGGGGATGGTAAAAATCAAAAACCTCCGAACCGGAGAACAAAGCACAGTTCCGGCAGGTCAGTTATCTGCAGATCTTTTCAGGTAATCTCTCGTTTATATTTTTACGTACTAGCCAGGTAAGGGCACCTTCTGTTCGGGTACCTTCCAATACATATCCCATGGCATTGATGGTAACCCCTACCACCTTTCTATTGGCATCCCGGTTAAATTTTGCTGTACCCTGGAACTGAACGATGAAGAAAAGATCTTCTTCTCTTTTTTCCAGCGGGGAAGTACCGGCAGATGCTGACATTACCAATGATCCACCATCGATTAAAACAGCAATTTCTGCAACAACACTTCCCTCGGGGAATTTGTAAGTACCTGTGTATTGCTTTAAGCTGGAATCAGAAGTTGGTACTTCCTGAGAAAAAGCGACAACTGAGAAAAGTACGGCCGCCATTGCAAGAATCATCTTTTTCATAATGTGTTATTATTTAAGTAAGGATAGAGTTGGCCTATTTTACTTGGGCCATCTGCAATTTACATCATATACTCATACGTTTACGAGCAATTGAAGTTACATCTTACACCTGAAAATCCCTTTCAACGAACTAATCAGGTCCCTTACCTGACCATATGCGTATCTTTGCAGCATGAACCTGCCCAATATCAGACACCTGTCTGAAACGGATTTACAAGACTATGTGGCTAAAGCCGGTGAAAAGTCTTTTCGTGC
Organism: Chitinophagaceae bacterium; assembly: GCA_020403455.1. Classification (GTDB taxonomy): domain Bacteria; phylum Bacteroidota; class Bacteroidia; order Chitinophagales; family Chitinophagaceae; genus Sediminibacterium. The sequence goes on along the minus strand of JADBXP010000010.1, from coordinate 66,150 downwards.
CCGGCAAATAACCGAATGGCTCTGGCTAAAACATGCCCATGATTTCGATGCCATGACCAACCTGAGTCAATCATTCCGCCAGCAGCTGAAACAAGAATTTTCTCTTCCTGCCCTGCAGACCGATCTGGTACAGCAAAGCTCAGATGGAACGGTGAAGAGCCGTTTCAGAACGTATGACGGCCACCTGATCGAGGGCGTATTGATTCCGGCCGAAGACCGGAAAACCGCCTGCGTTTCCTCCCAAATCGGTTGCAGCCTTACCTGCAAGTTCTGTGCAACGGGATACATGGAAAGAAAACGGAACCTGCAATTCGATGAAATCTATGATCAAGTTGTACTGATCAATCGCAGCAGCGAAGAAAACTTTGGTAAAAAACTCACCAACATTGTATTCATGGGAATGGGAGAGCCTTTGCTGAATTACAATGAAGTGATGAAAGCCATTGCCCGCATAACCGACCCGGAGGGCATGGGCATGAGTCCCAGACGCATCACAGTTTCCACCGCAGGTGTTGCCAAGCAGATAAAAAAATTAGGTGATGACCAGGTTCGTTTCAAGCTGGCACTTTCGTTGCACGCAGCTAATGATAGCAAGCGCAACCAGATCATGCCCATCAACGAAACCAATAACATCAAGGCTCTCACAGAGGCACTGCGTTATTTTTACGATAAAACCGGCAATGAAATTACGCTGGAGTATATCTTATTGCAAGGTGTCAATGACAGCGAAACCGATGCAATGGAACTGGTAAAGATCTACAGACAAGTGCCGGCAGACCTGGTGAATATCATTGAATACAATCCCATCGAAGCATTTCGATTTCAGCGACCGGAAGAATCGGCCATCCAGCAATTCATGAGGCTGTTGGAAAAAAATGGGGTCAATGCTCGCTTGCGCAGAAGCCGTGGCAAAGATATTGATGCTGCATGCGGACAACTAGCCAATAAGGGCTAAAAAGGGCATCGGCCAAATTAAGCGTACCTTTGTAACTCCTGTTGTAAAACAGCATATAACATGAAAAAAAGAACCGATAATTTTTCGCGTTTCTCGCGACAGACCAAGGGTAGCGTTATTAAAGAAGCCTATCGCCAGGAAAAGAGAAAGAATAAGGCTGCTGCTCGCGCCGAGGGAGAAGCCTTCAGAAAAAAGAAAGTTGAAAAGGAGCAGGGAGTCCCCTTTCGCTCTGCGGAAAAGGAAACCAGGCCATACAATAAGAGAAAAGAAATTTCCGGACCGCGCCCAAGAAAAAATTTCGCTCCGAAAACAGAACGTACTCCGGTTGCCAAACCAACCCCCTACCGCATGTCGGGTGAAATGCCACTGAATAAATATGTGGCCCATTGTGGGATATGTGGAAGAAGAGAAGCTGCTGAATTAATCAAACAAGGGAAGGTATCCGTCAATGGCGTGGTAGTGAATGAACCCGGACACAAAGTTTCGGGAAAAGAAAAAATAAAACTCGAAGGAAAGCCCCTGCAACTGCAGGTGGAATCTGTTTATATTTTATTGAACAAACCAAAAGACTACCTGACCACGACACGCGATCCGGCGGGCAGGAAAACAGTATTGGAATTGTTGAAAAATGCCACCAAAGAACGTATCTACCCTGTAGGCAGACTTGATAGAAACACGACAGGTGTGTTGCTGCTTACCAATGACGGAGAATTGGCACAACAACTTACTCACCCTTCCTTTGAAGTTAAAAAAATCTATGAAGCCATCCTGGATAAACCCGTTGCTGCAAAAGACCTGGAACAATTGCTTTCCGGGCTGCAACTGGAAGATGGATTCATCCGCGCCGATGCTGCAGGTTATTCCGACACACAAGACAAAACGAAGATTGGTATAGAAATACACAGCGGAAGAAATCGCATCGTTCGGCGCATGTTCGAATTCCTCGGCTACCAAGTGAAGTCCCTGGACAGGGTCATGTTTGCCAACCTCACCAAGAAAAATGTTGACCGCGGCAAATGGCGCTTCCTGCAGGAAAAAGAAGTCAGGAACCTGAAGTACATGAACCAATCGTTTATCAGAAAAACTGCCTCCGGACAAAATACCCAACCTGCCCGATGAACTGGTCGATGATAGCTGAGAACAATGATTGGGTAGCGGTGGACAAGGCAGCCGGCTTACTAAGTATTCCCGACAGACAGGGAAAAGAGATTTCTTTGAAAGATCTCTTGAAACAGAAATATGGTGAAATCTTTACCGTTCACCGCATTGACCGAGATACCAGTGGGGTTATTTTATTTGCAAAAACTTCAGCAGCACATCAGGAGTTATCAAAACTTTTCGAAGAACGGTCAGTTGATAAATTCTATGACTGTCTGGTAAAAGGTTATCCAAGTTCCGAGCGTGGTACCATTCAAGTTCCCATCATGGAAAATCCGGCACAGCCCGGAAGAATGATGACACATGCCAAGGGCAAAGCAGCAGTTACTGAATATCAGGTTATAGAAAAGTTCAGGGGCTTTAGCTTACTTCGCTGCCAAATACTTACCGGCCGTACCCATCAGATTCGGGTACACCTGCAATACATCGGACATTCCATTGTAGGTGATGAATGGTACGGAGATGGGAGTCCTTTGTTGTTATCCGGCATCAAAAAAAACTTCAAGATCTCTCTTGCAGCGGAAGAGGAGCGGCCGATTTTATCAAGACTGGCCTTGCATGCCGCTGAACTTTCTTTTGAATGGAAAAATCAACCCGTACAATTGATTGCCCCCTTACCCAAAGACATGCGGGCTACATTGCAACAATTGCGCAAGTGGGCCCCAGCTTCAGGAACAATTACAAAAAAGCCCCGATAGAAATCGAGGCTGAGTATAAGTAAAACAAAAAACACTGTTTAGCTTGGCTGAGGAGTATACCTCAGGTAAGGTTTGACAACTTTTACCCCTTTGGGAAACTTTTTGAGGGCATCTTCTGTAGAAACAGCAGGAACAACAATCACGTCTTCTCCCTGCTTCCAGTCTGCCGGCGTTGCTACACTGTGTTGCGCGGTAAGCTGGAGCGAATCAATTACCCGTAATACTTCCACAAAATTTCTTCCGGTTGAAGCAGGATAAGTTATCTGCAATTTTATTTTTTTATCAGGCCCAATGATGAACAAGGAACGAACCGTCGCTGTCTCCGAAGCATTGGGATGAATCATATCGTACCGATCTGCAATTGTACGATCATCATCTGCAATGATGGGGAAGTTTACTTCTGTGTTTTGGGTTTCATTGATGTCTTGAATCCAACCGGCATGTCGTTCGAGATTATCGACACTCAATGCCAATACCTTAACATTTCTCCTCTCGAATTCTGCTTTCAGGGAAGCTGTTCTTCCCAACTCGGTTGTACACACGGGCGTGTAATCGGCAGGGTGAGAAAACAAAACACCCCAGCTGTCGCCAAGGTATTCATGAAACCGTATCACTCCCGCTGAGGTTCGGGCAATGAAATCAGGGGCAATATCTCCCAATCTTAAACTCATATAGTATTGATTTGAGTTGCAAATATATATATTCCTACTAAATTAGTAGACTTTTAATTTTACTTATTTTTCCGAGGCAGGGAACGGGCTTTTTGTAGCGCAGCTTTTCCAAATTTATTTTTTACATCATCAATGGCCTGATACAGCTGACTTTTGCGCGATGTATCGGAAAATAAATTGGTCTGGGTTACAGGAAGGGAGAAATCACTGAGTCTAACACCCAGCAATCGCACGGAAGTGCCCGGCACATGAAGTGCTTGAAGCAACTGGAGGGCAGCCGGAATAAAATCGTCATCATGGCACGAAGGGGAGATAGACATTTGTTTGCTGCGTGTTTCAAAATCAGGATACCGTATTTTAACGGCTATACAACCCGCAAAACGCGCATCCCTGCGCAAGGCATACGCAACTTTTTCTGTAAGTCTTACCAACTCGCCATGCAGTAATTCCGGATCGGAAATGTTTTCCTCAAAAGTATTTTCTGCTGAAACAGATTTAGACTCATGAAAAGGCTGTACGATACCATGGTGAATACCTTGTGCTTTTTCATACAATGATTGTCCTGCCTTCCCCAATCTATGCGAAAGCAATACAGGAGACGCCTCAGACAATTCCCGGATGGTATGTATCCCCATGGATGAGAGGACTTCAATCGTATGTTCGCCCACTCCGGAAATTCTTCCAACGGGCAATGGTGCCAGAAATTCCTTTTCTTTTCCGGGTGGAACACGGATATATCCATTGGGTTTAGCAAGATCCGTGGCAATTTTAGCTACCATTTTATTGCCTGCGAGGCCAAAGGATATGGGCAATCCTGTCTTTTGTATGATGATCTCCCGCAATTGAATGGTCCATTGAAAAGGATCATCGTACATGTCCATACCGGTGAGGTCGATGTAAAATTCATCGATGGATGCTTTTTCAAACAAGGGAGCTTTCTCGGCAATGATCTGCGTAACCCGTTCTGAATAGTCGGCATAATCTGCATAGGAGCCTTGTAAAATGATGGCATGCGGACAACGCTGGAGAGCTGTTTTCATGGGCATAGCACTTTTCACTCCGAATTTCCTGGCCTCGTAGCTGCATGTACTTACCACACCGCGCTCAGCAGAGCCCCCTACGATCACCGGTTTCCCTTTCAGCGAAGGGTTTTTAAGCACCTCCACGCTTACAAAAAAGGAATCCAGATCAAAATGGGCAATGTATCGTTGTGGGGAAGACATAACAGGCAATTAATTGTCCTGAAAAAAACTAATGATGTTGGAGCGAACCGGATGTGGCTTGCCATTCATGCGATTCACCAAAACAAACTGAGTAGCAGCATTGATAAGTTGTGTTCGACTGTTTGCTTTTTCTATCGTAAAGTGTCGCCACCAGCATGCGCCACTTGCCTCACCTGTCCATGTCTTTAGCAATAACTCATCCCCTTCTACTGCTTGTCCGGTATATTCAATCGAATGTTTCCTGACCACCCAAATGAATTCTTCGCGAATAACCTGGGGAGCCCGAAGCTGCCAATGTGCTTCTGCTGATTCCATCATCCAATGTAGGTATTGTACATTGTTTACGTGTAGCAGTTCATCCAGGTGATCTGCTTTGACTTGAATGATGCGTGAATAGACAGAAGACTTTTCCATAACAATTCGTTCAGCTATAGGTATACGTCCAACAGTCCTTCCGGCAACTGAACAACTACTTCTTTGCGATCATGATTTACAGATAATAAACTTTCTTCATGCAGCGGAATCAGCACTTCCTTTCCTTCTTTGCGAATGGTCAGCAGCACCTGGTGTGGTTGTTCAATCACTTCCTCCACTTGTCCCAATTTTTCGCCATCACTTATCACCTGATAACCCAGCAGTGAGATGGGGGCATTATTCCCTGCAAATCGGCGAAAATCTTTTTCGGTAATCCAGACCTGCTTTCCCCGCAAGCGTGCTGCTGCTTCGGGTGTAGATACGGTCTCGAGCAAACATTGAGTTTCATCAACAGATTTCGCCTTCGAACTAACTACAAAATAGGGCAAATAAGAACCTTTGATTTCTTCTACAAAGAGTATGTCCTGGGGCTTGAATTGTGTTTTTTTTCCCAGCGCATGCTGTAATATCAGTTCTCCTTTGATTCCGAATACGGCTACTAGTTTACCAATATGGATGTATGCATTCTGCTGCATATAGTTGGGTCTGATTTAAAGTTACTGATATTTATACCGCATGCAAACGAAAAAATGCAGACGAAAAAAAATCCGCCATAGGCGGATTTTCATAGGATGTGCAGTGCAAGTATTATGCTTCTGCAGGAGCCTCACCGGCGCCCTCAGCAGCTTCTACTTTTTTCACTACAGGCGTGTAAGCCTTTTTTGCACGCTGCTTGCTCTTATGAGCGTCAGACCTGCGTGTAATCTGGGCTTCATGCTCGTTGTGCCAAACCTGGAATTTTGACATAGCCGTAGCTTCATCAAACAATCCAAGCTTAACTCCCCTCAGCAGGTGCTTCAGGTACAATACCCCTTTAAAAGAAAGGATGCGACGCACCGTATCGGTGGGTTGTGCACCTTTATTCAGCCACTCCAGCGCTTTCTGGCGATCAAGCTGGATGGTAGCAGGAACGGTGAGGGGATTGTAAGTACCCACTTTCTGGATGAATTTTCCATCTCTGGGTGAACGGGCATCAGCCACTACGATGAAGTAAAAAGGACGCTTCTTACTTCCGTGTCTTTGTAAACGGATCTTTACTGCCATTTTAAATAGAAATTTATAGGCGTTAAACAATAAAATTGACCCGGTTGAGAACAACCGGATTGCAAAAATAGAGATTTTTCAGGATTCAGCCAAGCCGGTGTGTTGAAAAGACTGAAAATCAGTCCCTTTATCGCATGCCTCTCATCCCGGGAAACCCGCCAGCCGGCATATTATTCATCATTTTCATGGTCTGCTTCATCTGCTCAAACTGCTTGATGAATGCATTGATTTCCTGAATGTTCTTCCCACAACCCCTGGCAATGCGGTTCTTTCGGGACGGGTTGATCAGGTCGGGATTTTTTCTTTCTTCCGGCGTCATGGATTGAATGATGGCTTCAATTCCTTTGAATGCATCTTCGTTGATATCGATGTTTTTCATCGCTTTTCCCATACCCGGTATCATGCCCATGAGGTCTTTCAGATTGCCCATTTTTTTGATCTGTTGCATCTGATCCATGAAGTCCTGAAAGTCAAACTGATTTTTCTTGATTTTTTTCTCGAGCTTCTTGGCAGCTTCTTCGTTGAATTGGGCCTGGGCTTTTTCCACCAGGGTGGTGATATCACCCATACCCAAAATCCGCTGAGCCATTCGGTCAGGATAGAATACTTCCAAGGTATCCGTTTTCTCTCCGCTGCTTACGAATTTAATGGGCTTGTGAACGGTATAACTAATCGACAATGCCGCACCACCTCTTGTATCACCATCCAATTTGGTCAATACCACTCCTGTGAAGTCCAGGCGCTCATTGAATGCCTTCGCCGTATTCACAGCATCCTGTCCGGTCATTGCATCTACCACGAACAGAATCTCTGTAGGTTGCAATGCCTGCTTCAATTCTGCGGCTTCTGCCATCATGGCTTCGTCAACAGCCAGTCTACCGGCAGTATCTATGATCACTACATTTTTATTGTGTGATTTTGCATGTTGTACTGCATTCCGGGCAATGACAACGGGCTGCTGGTTATCACGCTCTGCAAATATTTCTACACCGATTTCCTGAGCAAGTATGGTCAACTGATCGATGGCTGCGGGTCTGTAAACGTCTGCTGCCACCAACAAAACAGATTTCCCTTTTTGGCTGGTCAGGTATCTTGCCAATTTCGCTGAGAAAGTTGTTTTACCAGAACCCTGTAAACCGGCAACCAAGATAATAGCAGGATTTCCTGCCAACTGCAGATCAGCTGCCTGTCCGCCCATTAAGCCGGTGAGCTCATCCTGCACTATTTTCACCATCAATTGACCCGGACTAACCGCTGCTATAACTTTTTCGCCAATGGCTTTCTCCTTTACCTTATCGGTGAATTCGCGGGCAATGGTAAAGTTCACGTCAGCATCCAACAAGGCTTTGCGGATGTCTTTTATAGTATTGGCAATATTGAGATCTGTGATGCGCGCCTCACCTTTCAGGTGCTTAAAGGCGGATTCCAGTTTTTCACCTAGCGATTGAAACATAGTATTTTTTTTCAGGTCTCGTTACCTATGGTCGGTCAACAAAAGAATTTTCGAGAGGCGCAAAGATAAACAATGCCGCCCGTTCCTGTTGAGCCGGTAGGAACTTACCTACCTTAATTCTTTTGTCAGTATTTCTAAACAATGGCTTGATGTGATATGTACAACATACACCATTAAGGATATGTATGGATGATATATAACATTGTATATGACATTGATTTTCAATCTCTTATAGACTTCTTCGCCAAGAATTAACATGAACTTAACCGATGAACACCGCCCTTCGTAAAAAAACATTTGGGTACGAATTTTTTTTTTATATTATTGTGCTGACCAATATAGGTAGTACAATAATTTTGAAATGAGTAAAAAGCAGTTATTTACACTTGAATTTCCGGTAAAATGTTCTCCCAGCATATTATACGAATTTCTGGCAACTCCGGCGGGCTTACAAGAATGGTTTGCCGACAAAGTAGATGAATGGGACAATGTGTATAGTTTTTCATGGAATGGAGAAAAACCCGACAAAGCAGAGGTAGTTGAAAAAGAGCAGGATAAATTCATTCGTTATCACTGGTTGCACAGTGAGAAAGGAGAATATTTCGAGTTCCGCATTGAAAAAACAGAAATCTCCAATCAAACTGTCTTGCTGGTAAAGGATTTCGCTGAGAAAAGTGAAATTCGCGATCAATCGCGTCTATGGGAATACCAGTTGAAAGAATTGTTTCACCGCATCGGGAGCAATTAAGATTTCTCCTAAGTTCCGGGAATTTTCACCCATTGGATAAAAATTGAAGACCATTGTTCCGGCAATGTGTCCCATGCAGTCAATGGCTGCCAGCAACTGTACTTGATAAAAGGCCTTTTTTTCAGTTCCTGCTCATTCATTGTAAACAAAGGAATGCATCGTTGCTCATCCCGGTGATGTTGCCAGGGATCATCCGACAGATCGATCATCCATTCGGGGTCTGCAGTTTCTATCCATTGCCTTGCATTGGTCAACCAACGTTCACGACTCTCACCCTGAAGAATAAGGTGTATACTGAATTCACTGCCCCATCCAAAAAAACTTCTGATGGCTTGGGTATCCGCTGCAGTGTATTGCCTGGGATAATCGAGCATTACCCAGGGCAAATCCCGGTACTTCTCACCCCTCGAAATTTTAGGCGTCAACCGAAACCTATCACCCTGGTATGCTTCCGGTAAGGCTGCAGTGATTTGCTGATAAGACAAAGCGACCTGTCCCAACAGTGTATACACTTTTTCTATGACCAAATTCTTGGTTAAAAGAAAGGAGGGATCCTGCAACAATGCCCATTCCTGTGGTGAAAGTGTTACTTTTGAGCTCTCCATTACCGGTCATTTATCCTGCACAAAGTGATAAAAAAACTTGATATTCTCATCATCAAATCCTTTATAGGACCATTCGTTGCTGCTTTTTCTATTTCAGTCTTTGTGCTTACCATGCAATTTTTCTGGTTATACATTGATGACCTGGTGGGTAAAGGTCTGGATTTCCCTACCATTGGTAAACTGGTGGGGCTCGTTACATTGTTTTGGATTCCTACAGCCCTGCCCCTTTCATTGCTTTTCTCCGCGATCATGACTTTTGGAAATCTCGGGGAATCATTTGAATTGGTAGCCATCAAGTCTTCCGGTATCCCCCTGCTGCGCTTCATGCGACCCTTGTTGATTTTTGCATTGCTGGTGACCGGACTGGCGTTCTTATTTGCCAATAACATCATACCTGTTACCCAGAAAAAATTATCAGCACTAAAATATGACCTGATTGTAGCCAAACCGGCATTTGATATCAAGGAGGGAATTTTTTATGACAAAATTGACGGATATGTCATCAAGTTGGGGAGGAAGGAAAAAAATGACAGCATCATCCATGATGTAGTCATTTTCGAAAAGGGAGGTTCTTTACAAGATTACCTCATTGTAGCCAAAAGTGGAGTGATGCGCCTGACTTCCAATAAGAGAGATCTCGAGTTCATCTTAAAAGACGGCCATAGATTTGAAGAAACCGGACCGAGGAATACCCGCAATACCCAGTTCATACAAATGGGTTTCAAAACGTATACAAAAGTTTTCGATCTCAAGAGTTTTCAAATGACCAAAACCAGCGACAGCGCATTTTATGATGCCAAAATGCTGAGTGTTCGACAACTTAATATTTCTATTGACTCACTTGACAAAAGAGACTCCATTTTTATCAGTAAGACAGGTATTGAATTTAGTCCTTATCTGCCGTTTATCCGCTTTGCCGATACCGGTTGGAAGAAATCTTCGGCATCAATAGTGCCTGCAAATCGTCAATTCGATGAGGTGATACCCGATTCCTTGAAGCAGGCAGTGTACAGCAATGCCATGAGTAATATCAGGAACATCAGAGCAGGAACTGTTACGCTGGAATCGGAATACAAGGAACGAACAGATACTTTGAATCTACATAAAATCGAGTGGCACCGAAAGTTCACACTTTCTTTTGCCTGCCTTGTGCTCTTCATGATAGGAGCTCCGTTGGGTTCCATTATTCGCAAGGGCGGACTCGGTATGCCATTGGTCTTTGCCATTATATTTTTTGTGTTTTTTTACCTGCTCAACAATTTTGGAGAAAAACTGGTACGCTCGGGCGAATTGTCTGTTTTGAATGGAATGTGGCTTTCTACCGGCATATTGATCCCTGTCGGTCTTTTTCTCACTTACAAAGCCATGACCGATTCGCAATTGTTCAATCAGGAATTCTATTACCGCCAATTCACCCGGCTGCGTCAGTTTGGGTTAACTTTATATTCCGGAAGAAAAAACAAAAACACCAGCGCATGAAAAAAAATATGAACCGCCGCAGTTTCATTGCCACGGGTACAAAAGCCGGCATCTCCGCAGGATTAATGGCGGCAGGATTTCCGGCATTCGCCGGCAATAACCGAATCGCTTTCCAACCGATTGGCTACACTCAGCAACCATTGCCTTATGCATACAATGCCCTCGAACCAGCCATCGATGGTACAACGATGAATATTCATTACACCAAACACGCAGCGGGCTATACCAAAAATCTGGCGGATGCCTGTCTTGCCGAAAAAGTAGATACCTCAGTCACTTCTTTGGAACAATTACTTAGGGGTATTTCAAAATATTCGGCCAAAATGCGGAACAATGGGGGTGGCCACTATAACCATGAATTTTTTTGGCAATGTATGCAACCAAGCTCTTCTGAACCGGGAGGAACCTTACTCCAATCCATACAGCGCTCATTCGGTTCGCTCGAAGCAATGAAGAATCAATTCACTGATGCAGGTAAAAACAGATTTGGAAGTGGATGGGCCTGGCTGATCATGACACCCGATCGCAGTTTAGCCATTGGTTCCACCCCTAATCAAGACAACCCGCTGATGGATATCAGTGACATCAAGGGAACTCCATTGCTTGCCCTGGATGTTTGGGAACATGCCTATTACCTGAATTATCAAAACAGACGCGCCGACTACATCAACAATTGGTGGAAACTCGTTAACTGGAATTTCGTGCAGCAAAATTGTAATAACGCCTGATTGTTCATACATTAAAATACATAACGTGCAAGTACAAATTAACTGGGTAAATGCCCACGCTTTTGACCTGAGTTCTCCTGGATCTAACCATGTAGTTCGTATTGATGCTCCCGTTGAGTCGGGAGGCACAGATACAGGTCTAAATCCTAAAAAGCTTTTATTGGGATCACTCTGCGGCTGCAGCGGAATAGATGTAGTGGACATTCTGAAAAAAATGAAAGTTCCTTTTCAGCGCATTGAAATCAGCGCGCAAGCAGAGCAAACTGATGAAACTCCCAAGACCTTTCGTTTCATTCATATGATTTACACAACTGATGCAGCACCTGAAGATGCAGACAAAGTGGCCCGCGCTGTTTCACTCTCGCATGAAAAATATTGTGGCATCTCTGCTATGTTGGCCAAGCATTGTCCGATCACCTATGAGATTGCTCATTTTTAATTCGGGAATTCTTAAAAATCGACAGCCCTGAATAAAGCTCAACAAAACCTGCGGCTACAACAGTACATTACTGCCGGAGGTGTCTTCTTGCTGCTGGCGAAATTAGCTGCCTATTGGTTGACACACTCCCTTGCTATCCTCACGGATGCCCTGGAAAGTATTGTGAATGTCATTGCCGGCTTTGTTGGTCTGTACAGTTTATACGTGGCTGCCAAACCCAGGGACAGAGACCACCCTTATGGACACGGAAAAGCAGAATTCGTATCTGCCGCTGTTGAAGGAACCCTGATAGTTGCAGCCGGAATACTGATTATCTATGCAACCATCAACGATTTCATCAGCCCAAGAACAATACACCAAGTGGATACCGGCTGCTGGATCATTGCGGGTACTGCCCTGATGAACTACTTTGGTGGAATGTTATGTCTCCGGCAGGGAAAAAAGAATAATTCACTCGCATTACAAGCCAGTGGTCATCATTTGCAAATGGACAGCTATTCTACCCTCGCTGTCGTTGGTGGACTTCTCATCATGCTCTTTACAAAATTGTGGTGGATAGATAAAATTATCGCACTCATGATGAGTGTTCTGATTATGTACAATGGCTATACCATTATCCGGAAATCTTTGGCAGGAATCATGGATGAAGCTGACAAACAATTGCTGGAACGCTTCATTCAGCTGCTGAATGAAAGCCGGAAAAAAGAATGGATTGATTTACATAATCTCCGGGTGATACAATACGGAGATCAATTACACATCGACTGCCACCTGACACTTCCCTGGTACATGAATCTTCACGAAGCACACCGGGAAATTGATGCTCTATCTGTATTGATTCAATCAAAAATGGGAAATAGCATTGAACTTTTCGTTCACACCGATGGTTGTATGCCTTTTAGTTGTACCGTCTGCTCCATAGAAAATTGTCAGGTGCGGCAAGAACCCATGAAAAACAGGCAGGAATGGAACCTGGATAATATACTTTCCAACGAAAAACACCGATTGTAAAAGCATTAGTAACTTTGCAGACATCGATCCTTCCGATAGAAAGATCATCACACTTATATACTCAATTGTAATAGCATGAATAGCTGGAAAGATTACCAAAACCTCCACCAGGAAAGATTCCTCCAAGAATTACTTGAATTGTTGCGGATACCCAGTGTCAGCGCCCGTTCTGAAAACAAAACAGACATGCACACCTGTGCCGAGCTGGTTCAAAAGCGTCTAAGGGAAGCAGGTGCCGACAGAGCTGAAATTTTTCAAACCCCGGGACATCCCATCGTTTTCGCTGAAAAAATAATAGACCCCTCCCGACCCACCGTGCTGGTTTATGGACACTATGATGTGCAACCGGCCGATCCCCTGGAACTTTGGACCACACCCCCATTTGAGCCTACCATCCGGGATGGTAAAATCTTTGCTCGCGGTGCCTGCGATGACAAAGGGCAATTTTATATGCACGTAAAGGCACTGGAAATCATGACCGCAACAGGAACACTTCCGGTAAACATTAAATTCTTAATCGAGGGTGAGGAAGAAGTGGGTTCCTCTCATCTCTCTGATTTTGTAAAAAACAATAAATCACTTCTTCAGGCAGATGTAATTCTGATTAGTGATACTTCCATGCTGAGCATGGACACCCCTTCTATCGATGTAGGCGTTCGCGGACTCAGTTACATTGAAGTTGAAGTGACTGGTCCCAACCGTGACTTGCACAGTGGTGTTTATGGTGGTGCCGTTGCCAATCCTGCCACGCTGCTGGCAAAAATGATCGCTTCCTGTCATGATGAAAATAACCGCATCACCATTCCAGGGTTTTATGATGATGTGCTGGAGGCAAGCGAAGAGGAAAGAAACAAAATGGCTGCAGCACCTTTTGATGAAGAAGAGTATAAAAAAGATCTGGGTATACCCGCAGTTTGGGGAGAAAAGGGCTACTCTACGCACGAAAGAACCGGAATCCGTCCTACCCTGGAAGTAAACGGCATCTGGGGCGGTTATACAGGCGAAGGATCGAAGACTGTATTGCCTTCCAAAGCCTTTGCAAAAATATCCTGCCGCCTGGTACCTAATCAGACTTCGCAAAAAATCACTGATAAATTAATCGCCTATTTTCAGTCCATTGCCCCACAGGGTGTTACTGTAAAAGCAACTGAACACCATGGAGGTGAACCCTATCTTACGCCTATTGATTCTCATGCCTACAGGTCTGCTGCCAAAGCCATCGCACAAACCTTTGGCAAAGAACCCATTCCTGTAAGAGGTGGAGGTAGTATTCCTATCTGTGCCTTGTTTGAAAAAGAGCTTGGACTGAAAATCGTTTTCATGGGTTTTGGTCTCGACAGCGACAACCTGCACAGTCCCAATGAAAAATATGATCTCTTCAATTTTTACAAGGGCATAGAAACCATCCCTTATTTCCATCTTTATTTTTCGGAGAAAAAATAAGTTTGGATATGGAAAAAGATAAGCTCCGGATTGATAAATACCTATGGGCCATCCGCCTGTTTAAAACCCGGAGCATAGCTGGTGAGGCAATCGATAAGGGTCGGGTGAAAATGGGAGGTGTTGCCGTGAAGGCGTCCCGAATCGTTGCAGTGAATGATGTATATGAAGTGAAAACAGAAGCGAGGAAATGGGTGATCAGGGTAAAAGGTTTGCTGGGGGAAAGGAAAGCATACAGTGAAGCCGTTCAATATTACCAGGATGAAACTCCACCGGAAGAACTGGCTGCCATTCAATTTGCTGCCGCCTCTTTTCAGACAGGCAAAAGATTGAGCAAAATTGGCAGGCCCACCAAGAAAGAGAGAAGAGAATTGGGTGATTTTTTTGATGGCACCCAGCAATCGGAGGAATAATTTAAAGGCCACCTACACCCACTTAACAATCTGCTATGCTCCACATCGACATACTTACCGTTGTACCCGAATTGCTGGAAGGCCCCTTCAGCCATAGCATCATGAAGAGAGCCAAGGAGAAAGGATTGTTGTCTGTTCAAACACACAACCTCCGTCAATGGGCGATCAACAAACACATGCAGGTAGACGATTATCAGTTTGGCGGAGGTGCAGGAATGGTGCTGATGTGTGAACCACTTGCCAATGCCATTGAAAGTTTACAAGCAGCTGGCGGCCCCTACGATGAAATCATTTATTTCACTCCCGATGGAACCACCTATAATCAATCTACCGCCAACCGACTTTCCCTCAAAGGCAGGTTGTTACTTATTTGTGGACACTATAAGGGAATAGATGAACGAATTCGGCAGCAGTATGTCACCCTTGAAATTTCTATCGGTGATTATGTATTGAGCGGTGGTGAGCTGGCAGCTGCCGTGGTAACCGATAGCATCGGAAGACTTATCCCCGGTGTATTGAACGATGAAACATCCGCCCTCTTCGACTCTTTTCAGGATAATCTGTTGGCACCACCGGTATATACCCGTCCTGCTGACTTCAGGGGGATGAAGGTTCCTGATGTATTGCTGAGCGGCGACCCGAAATTGGTGGAAGACTGGAGATATGAAGAAGCACTGCGCAGAACAAGGGAGCGTCGTCCGGATCTATTGGGAGATGATCCTGCTTAATGTTACTATTGGATGAACGGTAGGTGAATAATTCGTATCCTCACCAAAAAACACCCACCTTTGCACCAATTTTAATTGACTAACTGAAATGTTGCGAGGTTTTTTTCTATTTGTCTTACTTGTTTCTTTTGATCAATTGAATGGACAGGCGCTGGATGCACAAGTTATTCAGGAAAGATTCCGGCTACAGGTAACCAAAAGCGAGACGCCGATTCTAATAGATGGAAACTTCACCGAAGCCGTTTGGAAAAAGGCACCTGCAGCCGATTCCTTTTACCTTAAATACCCTACCGACGTAGGCAAGCCCAAAAAGAGAACCACCATTCAGGTATGTTATGACAGCCGTTTCATCTACTTTGCCATCACTGCCTATGATAGTGGCAAAGCACTCATTCAAAGTCTTAAACGCGATATAGGTCATGATGGCAATGATGCAGTAGGTATTACCCTGGACCCGGCCAACGAAAAAACAAATGGTTTCTTCTTTACGATCAATGCGTACAATGCACAAAGTGAAGACCTGTTAAAGATCGGTGATGAAATGCCCACCTGGAGTTGGGACAATAAATGGTTTTCAGCTACCCAACGTTTTGGAGACCGATGGACTGCTGAGATAGCCATACCATTTAAAACACTGCGTTATGCAGCAGATAAATTGATATGGGGTATCAATTTTGTAAGAACCGATGCTAAATCCAACGAATACTCTACCTGGACACCGGTACCAGTCAACTTCATGTCGATGAACATGGGATTCACCGGAGCACTGGTATGGAAAGAGCCGCCGCCGCCGGCCGGAACCAACTGGGTTTTTCTTCCTTACCTAACCGGAGGAACTTCACAGGACAAGGAAAACAATGTTCCCGCCAAAGGAACTTTCAATGGCGGCTTTGACGGAAAGCTGGCATTGACCTCAGCACTGAACCTGGATATTACTGTGAACCCTGATTTCTCGCAGATTGAAGTTGACCAACAAGTTACCAATCTTACCCGCTTCAATATCTTCCTTCCCGAGAGACGTACTTTCTTTCTCGAGAATGATGACCTCTTCTCCGATTATGGTATTCCTCCCATACGCCCCTTTTATTCCCGAAGAATTGGTTTAGACCCGGATGGCAACAGAATTCCCATCATTGGAGGCGCAAGGGTAACAGGTAATATTACTCCCACAACTCGAATAGGATTCATGAATATGCAGACGGGGGTAAAAGGCAACTATCGGCCTGAAAATTATATGGCAGCCAGCGTTAGCAAAAGATTGTTGAAACGTTCAGTAGTGAGAGGGTATTTTCTCAACAGGGAAAATTTCATTTCTGCCGGTGAAAAACAGCTGAATCCCCTGAGTGCCTTCGGTCGCAATGCAGGCATGGATTTCAACTTCATCAACAACAATGGTGAATGGAGCGTTTGGGGCGCATACAACCATTCCTTCAAGAAAAACATCACATCTGATAACCAGTATTTCAATGGGGGCTTTCAATACAATCGCAGGAAATTTTCCATCGTTCATGATATGGGAAAAGTTGGCACGAATTATTATACAGATATGGGATTTGTTGCCCGCATTGAAAACTATGATGCAGATCGTGACACCACCATACGACTTGGCTTCAGACAACTTTACAACAACATCACCTATCGCATTTTTCCTGAGAACAAAAAGGTTGTGCAACATGTGATGCAGCTCACTACTTTCATCGTTGTTAATCCCAACAATTCCCACAACGAAACAAATCTGGAAGCCAGGTATGATATTACTTTCAGAAATGCAAGTGGGCTTTCTGTAGTGAGTACCCACAACAGAGTTGACCTGCTCTTTCCAACTGCCTTTACTTCCGGAAAGCCTATTCCCGCTGCCAGGTACGATTTTCAGCAATATGAAGTACGCTATTACAGCGACTACAGAAAACCCGTTAATTTCTCTCTAAGGGCCGCAGGAGGTGAATTTTACAACGGACATTACAACAGTTTCAGGGCATCCCTGGGTATCCGCCACCAGCCACATGTAAACATAGCCTTGCAGGCAGAATACAATAAGATTCAACTGCCGGGAGAATACGGCAGCACTGAGTTGATCTTACTCGCACCAAGATTTGAAATCAACTTCAATACACAATTGTTCTGGACCACCTTTGTACAATACAATACACAGCGCAACAATTTCAATATCAACTCCCGGCTGCAATATCGCTTCCAGCCAATGAGTGACCTGTTTGTCGTATATACCGACAACTACTTCATTTTGCCTGTGTGGCAGAACCGCAATCGTGCAGTGGTATTCAAGCTCAACTACTGGTTCAATTAATCTGCCTTGGTTTTTTTAATGCCGATTGCAGGCAGTTGTTTTTCGTGGATGAGTTGATTCAATCTTGACAAATCAGCAGTCATCACTTTCTTTAATTTACCCATTTCTGCATCTGCCTGACCGGCCAATTCGGCATATGCTTCTCTTGCCTGTTTGCTGGGTGCATTGTATCCACTGGCAGCCACCCCATACAAACCCGCAAGTTTATCATTGATGCGAATAGGGAAATTCAGCACATCTTGTCCGCTTTTGGATTTTGTCTGATAAAGTGCTTCTTCCACAGCAGTCAGTTGTTGTTGAATGCTATCTGCCATTTTTTTAATGTCACGGGAACCGCTGGTATCCATGCGGGAAGTAAAGTCATTGATCTGAGATCGCAAGCTTCTGATATCACGGATGGATGTCTGCACCTGGTTGAATTTATCGCGAACCTGTAAGAGGAATTCAACCTGAGCATCATAATCTGCTTCTGACAGCTGATAATTCGGGTTAGGTTTGATAACAAAAGGCGCCCAGATGGTATCTTTTCCGGAAACAAATCGGGCACGGTATTTACCGGGTGCTGCTTTCACAGAACCAATGCCACCATTCCAAAGAATCATTCCTTCGGATCTTTCTCCGGGCGGATAGTTCATGTCCCAAATAAATTTATTCATGCCACTGTTATAATCTAATTGATCAGCGGCTTCCTTAGCATTGCGGCTAAATGTTTTGATGGGCTTATTTTTTTTGTCAAAAATGGTGATGCGAATCGCAGTAGTATCCATTCCTTCCTGCAAGAAATAATTGAATACTACACCGGCCGGAGGATTCTCGCCCATATTGGGTGGAGTTGATCCCGTACTGCCTCCTCTTCCACGACGGCCGCCCCCTTCAGAACGGTAGGCATCATTTACCTGAAACACATGCCACTTTTTCTTTACAATGGAACTGTCTTTTTGCTGAACTACGCTTAAATCATCCAACACCCAGAATGCCCTTCCTTGAGTAGCAACAATCAAGTCATTCTCCTTGATGGTTAAATCAGTGATGGGAACGACCGGTAGATTTTGCTGGAATTTCTTCCAACTATTCCCATCATCATAACTTATGTACATGCCGAACTCTGTTCCCGCATACAAAAGTCCCTTGCGCACTTTGTCTGCACGCAATGCCCTTGTAAAATGCTGGGGGTGGATTCCCTGAACAATCTTCTTCCAGGTTTTGCCATAATCATAGGTGACAAAAATATAAGGGGCATAATCATCCAGTTTGTACCGGGTTCCAATCAGGTATGCTGACCCCTTAACATAAGGATTCACTTCAATGCAATTCCACATCATCCATTTTCCAGCTTCTGCCGGGGTAACATTTTCCCAATTCTTTCCTCCGTCTTTGCTCACATGCACTAATCCGTCATCACTACCTGTCCACAACAAATCTTTCTCCAGTGGTGATTCAGCAGCTGTGAAAATGGTGCAATAATATTCAACAGAAGTATTGTCTTTGGTGATAGGACCGCCACTGGATAGCTGTTTTGATTTGTCATTGGTAGTGAGATCGGGACTAATCATTTCCCAGCTTTGACCTTCATTTTCTGTTACAAAGAGATGGTTGCCCCCGGCGTACAATCGCTTGGGATTGTGGGGGGAGAAGAAGAAGGGGAAATTCCATTGGAAGCGGTACTTCAGCACATCGGCACCGGAACCCATGGGATTATCGGGCCAAACGTTGATGGCCCTGTTCTCCCCGGTACGATGATCCAATCTCGAGAGATATCCACCATAATTACCACCATACACTATGTCGGGATTCAATGGATCTGCCTGAACATACCCGCTTTCAGAACCTGCTGTAACATCCCAATCCCGCTGTGAAATTCCGGGGCCGGTTGTTTTACTCCGAATGCGAACAGTAGAGTTGTCTTGTTGTGCACCTAAAATGCGATAGGGATAAGCATTATCGGTGGAGACACGATAAAATTGTGCAGTTGGCTGATTTTCGTAGGTACTCCAGTTATTTCCTCCGTCAAATGAAACCTGCGCACCTCCATCGTCAGCTACAATCATGCGCTGACCATCCATCGGATCAATCCACAGATCATGGTGATCCCCGTGAGGTGTATTAATAGACTGGAAGGTTCTACCACCATCTCTGCTGCGCATGAATTCAACGTTGGGACAATAGACCAAATTTTCATTGGCAGGATCTACAAAAACCTTTGAGTAGTACCAGGCACGCTGACGAATGTTGTTGTCATTGCTGGTGAGGGTCCATGTTTCTCCTGCATCGTTGCTCACGAATAAACCACCTGCAGCATTTTCAATGATGGCATAAACTTTATCTGTATTCGATGGGGCCACAGCCACGCCAACAATTCCCCAAACACCTTTCGGCAATCCCTTTTTACCGGTGAGGGGTGTCCAAGTCAAACCACCGTCAATGCTCTTGTACAGGCCACTTCCGGGACCACCACTTTCCATGCTATGTGGCCTTCTGATTACTTCCCACATACCGGCATACAATACTGAAGGATTACCGGGCTCCATCACCAAATCAGAGCAGCCTGTTTGCTCATTGACAAACAATGTTTTGGTCCATGTTTTTCCGCCATCGGTTGTTTTAAAAACACCTCTTTCTGCCGATGGTCCGAACAAATGACCCATTACTGCCACCCATACCGTCTGAGGATCTTTGGGGTGTACGATGATGCGAATAATATGTCTGCCGTCTTTGAGACCAATGTTTTTCCAGGATTTGCCGGCATCATCGCTGCGCCACATACCTCCAAGGCCCTCCGACACATTTCCTCGCATGGTATTCTCACCCTCCCCAACATACACAATCGTTTCATCGGAGGGAGCGAGTGCAACAGAACCGATGGAACTACCAAAGTATTTGTCTGAAATATTTTTCCAGTTGCTTCCGGCATCTGTTGTTCTCCAAACACCACCGCCGGTCGCGCCAAAATAAAAAGTATTTTTTTGGGTACGGCTTCCTGCTACTGCAGCACTTCTGCCCCCGCGGAACGGACCTACGAGGCGATAGCTGACCTTACTCAATAAGCGGTCATCCTCGGAAGAAACGTTAACGACTGCTGCCGTCGGAGTGGAGGCAACTTTGTTTTTAGGTTGTGACCAGGCAGCAGTAACCGCCAATAAAAAATAGAAGAATAGTAAATTTTTTTTCATATCAAGACAATTGGGTATCCAAGATACCAATGAATTGACAGAGAAAAAAATGAAATCAGAACGGGATGATTACTTAACGTGGTACCATTTTTCCTCTAACCCCTCGTTTACTTTGATAGCGATGTTCTCGATCTCGCTTTCGATTGGACCGAAACCAAGGGTATATTTTGCCGGAAATTTGAGCCCATTCACATCCTTGTATTCTTTAACGAACAAGGTCGCCTTATCGTCCTTCCGCATACCTCTTCCGAAGGCCTTCATCATACTTCCAAAACCGGAAATGTTGGCTGCCATGTCACCGGTCGCCTCCATCTGCTTCACCAGTCCTGTTTGTGTATCAAAAAAATAGATTACTGTTTGTCCCGTTTTCAGGGTAAGCTTTACTTTTTGACAAGGCACTTTACTGACTTTTTCTGTTCCAACAAATTCAGCAGTATGACCCTTCGCAGCGTAATTGACCAATTCACCAAAAGCCCCTGCACAATCCAGTTCATATTGCTGTGCAGCTACTTCAGCATCCGGAATGCGGGATGTAACTGCAGGTGTTCCCTGCATGTCGCCAAAACCGCGCATGGCGGGAATAAAAATGTAGCCGGAAGTATCAGTCAACATGGTATAACTATCTCCCATGCCCATGATTCCTCCGATCTGGCGGCGGAACAATTTACCTTTTTCTTTAACCAGGGTGAGGGGTAAGTCGATGGTTCGGCCCATCATACCCATGGCCAGGGTGCTATTGATTTCCAGGTAACGGATGGCTTCGAGCTTTTCCCGCCCACCGGCGGCAGCTTCATACCGGGCAATGATTTCATCAGCAGTCTGGCTCTGAGCTGAAAAAAAAGACAATGACAGGAGGCAAATCGCCAGGGAACGAAGATTCATGGGTGACGTTTTGAAGGTAACTATTAAAGATTATTATGGATGATTACTGATAAAAAGTCAGATAGAAGAAATACAAAATTAAAATCCTACCTTTTACCAACAAAAAGTGACCGTTAAAGTTCAAACAATTAGAAGAATACATGCAGGAGACAAGTTGGACGATCAGGGGCAATCGGGTAGATATCAAACGCAAAGCCATTGAATATGCCGAGCTCACAATAACAGCAGGCATCATACGGGAATTACAGATTTTACAAGATTTTCCGAATCCCGAAGCACCCTTTTTGTTACCGGGCTTCATTGACAGCCATGTGCATATAGAAAGCAGCATGCTCGTACCCTCAGAATTTGCACGCCTGGCAGTGGTTCATGGAACAATTGCTACCATCAGCGACCCCCATGAAATTGCCAATGTTTGTGGTATTTCCGGAGTTGATTTCATGATTGCCAATGGCCAGCAAGTACCCTTCAAATTTCACTTTGGTGCGCCAAGTTGCGTTCCTGCAACAACTTTTGAAACAGCAGGTGCCGCCCTCAATAGCCGGGACGTAGAAGAGCTTTTGATGAGAAAGGATATTTATTATCTGAGCGAGATGATGAACTTTCCGGGTGTTTTGAATGGGGATGAGGAAGTGTTGAAAAAGATTGCAGCCGCCCATCGACTGGGTAAGCCCGTGGATGGACATGCCCCGGGTTTAAGAGGAAAGGAGGCTGCTCAATACATCGCTGCAGGCATATCTACCGACCACGAATGTTTCACAAAGGAGGAAGCATTGGATAAATTGCAGCAGGGCATGAAAATCATCATTCGGGAAGGAAGTGCTGCCAAAAATTTTGATGCACTCATTGGATTGCTGCAACATTATCCTGAGCAGATCATGTTTTGCAGTGACGACAAACATCCGGATAGTTTGGTAGAAGGTCATATCAACCAACTTTGTGCCAGGGCCATCCAACAAGGGGTTCCCCTGTTCCCTATTTTGCAGGCGGCCTGTGTGAATCCTGTGCATCATTATGGGATGAGGGTAGGGTTGTTAGAGAAGGGACATCCTGCAGACCTCATCGTAGTGCATGACCTCATTGATTTCAAAGTGGAAGCAACCTATATAG
Organism: Chitinophagaceae bacterium; assembly: GCA_020403455.1. GTDB lineage: Bacteria > Bacteroidota > Bacteroidia > Chitinophagales > Chitinophagaceae > Sediminibacterium. The sequence goes on along the minus strand of JADBXP010000010.1, from coordinate 43,416 downwards.
AAGGTGTACTTGTTGCCCGTCAAGGTAAAAGCATGATTACATCTGTTGCCATTCCGGCATTGGAACAACCATTTTGTTCGGTAAATATTCTTCCCGAACAACTCCGTTTGCGCTGCAATGATTTTCCCGCGGATGCGGAAGGTCTTATACCTGTTATTGGTGCTTTAGATGGACAGCTGATTACGCATCGTCTTTCTATGGTAGGCAAAAAAGTAGATGACTGCTACGTAAGTGATATTGAAAAAGACCTGCTCAAAATTGTCGTTGTTAACAGGTATCGACCGGCAGCTCCTGCTATTGCTTGGGTACATGGCTTTGGATTTCATTCCGGTGCCATTGCGTCAACGGTAGCTCATGACAGCCACAATATAGTTGCTGTAGGGGTTGATGATGAAAGTCTGGCAGCTGCTATTCAATTGGTAGCAGCCGGCAGAGGTGGGGTAAGTTGTGTGCGGGGAACAGGAGAAAAAGAACAACTGTTGTTACCACTTCCGGTAGGTGGCCTCATGAGTACAGCTGATGGCTATCAGATAGCAAGTGACTACACGGCCATCGACCAAATGGCGAAAGAAATGGGTAGTCAACTATCAGCACCTTTCATGACACTCAGCTTTATGGCATTGCTGGTGATACCCCATGTAAAACTGAGTGATCTGGGACTCTTCGATGGAGATAAGTTCACCTTCCTGACGAGAACCAACAACAGCAACTGATTATTTTTTATTAAATAAAAGTTTGCCAGTAGCTTTGAAGCATACCAAATAACTGTTGTTATGGTCATTAATTTAAGCAGCCAACACTCACTTATCAGTAACTGGGTCTCCGAATTAAGAGATGTTTCGGTGCAGAACGATCGCATGCGTTTTCGGAAGAACCTGGAAAGAATCGGCCAGGCGGCAGCTTTGGAAATCAGTAAGGTATTGCCCTGGAAAATTCAGGAAACCCGAACCCCGCTTGGAATTCATGAGAGCAAAGTGCTGGAATCGCAACCAGTACTGGCTACCATTTTACGCGCCGGATTACCAATGCATGCGGGCATGCTAGAGTTTTTTGACAAGGCAGATAATGCATTTATCTCCGCCTATCGGAAACATCACCACGACGGCAGTTTTGAAATCTGCATGCAGTACATGAGTTGCCCCTCACTTGAAGATAGAATCGTGATCATTAGTGACCCGATGCTTGCGACAGGTGCATCTATCATCAAAACAATAGAATACATAAAAAACGAAGGTGTTCCCAAAGCGATTCATGTGGTTTGTGCCATTGCCTGTAATGAAGGCATAGAAATGATACAACGGGAATGTGGCGACGCAATTGAAATCTGGTGCGGAGATATCGATGATGAATTAACGGCAAAGGGGTACATCGTTCCAGGGCTGGGCGATGCCGGTGATCTGGCTTTTGGCTCGAAATCACAACAATAAAACAGTGTTAAAAAGGACTTTTTTTGGCATTTTAATGTCTACAAATGCCTCAATTGGCGTATTTTTAACATTCATCCTGTGAAAAATGAAAAGAGCCGGTCTTTTTCTTACTTGCTGCTTACTCACCGGCACACTGCTGGCGCAGGATCCCCATTTCTCTCAATTCTTTGCTTCCCCCCTAACACTCAACCCCGCCCTAACCGGCAAATTCAATGGTACTTTGCGGCTTACCGGTAATCACCGCAACCAATGGCCAACCATCAACAATGCCTATATCACCACTGCTTTTTCCGCAGATTTTCATGTCATGCAAAACAAAATCCCGAATAATGACAACTGGGGTGTGGGTTTTTCCGGCTATGCCGACAGAAGTGCAAATAGTGCAGTATCCTTCAACTTCGCATCAGTCTCCACTGCTTACCACAAAGGGCTTGATGAAGATGGTAATCACCAAATTGGGGCCGGCTTTCAGCTATCGTATGCCAATATGCTGATCAATACCTCAGTTCTCAATTTTGAAGATCAATTAACTGCCAACGGTTTTACGGGCATATCTGCCGAAACTTTCAACGGTGCTACTTTGTCCTCGAAATATGTCGACATCAATGCCGGATTTCTTTACAATGGAAGCACCGGGGATGGCAATAATTTTTACCTGGGCGTGAGCATGTACCACATCAATCGTCCCAAACAAAATTTTACCGGTGGCCAATTTGTTTTAAATCCACGTACAACCATTCACGGAGGTGCCTATTTTGCTTTATCACGAAATGCTACCATGCATACAAGTGCAATACACATGACGCAGGCAGGAGCAAGCGAAACAGTTATTGGCGGCGCCATTCAGCTCACTGCCAATCCGGAGGTAGAAAAACCTGTCAGCTTGTATGCAGGAAGTTGGGTACGGTTCAATGATGCGCTTATTCCTTATCTCGGCCTGGAATTCAATGACCTTCGGATAGGTGTAAGTTATGACCTGAATACATCTACCCTGAAAACTGCTTCGCTCAATCGCGGAGGTATCGAGGTCTCTTTAATCTATGTGCGTCGCCCATCCGATCAACGCCCGATTAAATGTCCTAAATTCTGAAGTAACCCGAATACTTCAACTTTGCAAATTTGTTGAAGCAAGACTGATCGTTTTAAAAACTTAACTTTTGCTCAAAGACATCATCATATCTTTTCAGGCTTATTTTCAGGCACACCGCTTCATACGGGAGCAAAAGCTATGGAAATGGATACTGGTGCCGGGCATTCTCTATGCAGGCTTGTTCCTCATTAGCTTTATCTATTTTAGCCAGACTTCAACTGCCTTTATCGAATGGTTCATTTTGAAAACCGGACTTCGATCCTGGGTGGAGCGGCTCAACAATGGATCCCTTAGTTTTCTTCTGGCCATGGGCACACTGTTGGTATGGTTGATCTCGCTGTTGTTTTATTTTTCCTTGTTCAAATACCTGTTCCTGATAGTTGGGTCACCTATCTTTTCCTATCTGAGTGAAAAAACAGAGTCAATCATGGAAGGCCGCGAGTATCCCTTCAGTTTTTCCCAGTTGTTGCATGATATGAAGAGGGGAATATTTCTGGCATTGAGAAATAGTTTCTGGCAATCCATTTACGTATTGACCATTTTAGTAGTGAGTTTCATTCCGCTGATAGGTTGGCTCACACCCTTCATGGCACTCCTCATAGAATGTTATTATTATGGTTTTGCCATGCTCGATTATTCGATGGAACGGATGAAGATGAGTGTTCCCAGAAGCATCAACTATATTGGAAACCACAAAGGACTTGCCATTGGCAATGGAATGGTTTTTTACTTGTTGCACCTGCTTCCGATTGTTGGTTGGGTGCTGGCTCCCTCCTATGCTGTAGTAGCTGCTACCATAAGCATACAACCACTGAAAAAAGCAGAACAGTCCATCTCCAATAGTACAACAACGGGAATATGAGCCAGTCAAGAGTTGCCGGTCGTCTCTACTTGATACCTTGCTATTTGCAGGAAGATGCCATTCACACCATTCCTCCATACTTGCAAAAAGCGATTGCCAACTGCTCAGTTTTTTTAGTGGAGAACGAAAGATCTGCCCGTCGCTTTTTGAAAAAACTGTGGAAGGAAATGGTCATCGATGATTATCGCTGGCATTTAATTGAGGAGGCCGGTCAACAACAAGTTGATACAATGTTAACCGCCTTGAAAAACGGACATCATGTAGGTATAATCAGCGAAGCGGGCTGCCCCGGAATTGCCGACCCGGGTCAATTGCTGGTAAAAGCTGCGCAGGAAAAAGGGTATCAGGTTGTACCGCTGGTAGGACCCAGTTCAATAGTGTTGGCACTCATGGCATCGGGTATGAATGGACAACAATTTTCTTTTCATGGTTACCTGCCCATCGATGCGATTGAGCGGAAGAAAAAAATCAAGGAATTGGAAGCGACTTCAGCTCGTGAACACTCCACACAAATATTCATAGAGACACCTTATCGCAACCATGCGATAATCAATGACATACTGGCCACTTGCCGACCACAGACAAAACTGTGTGTAGCAGTTGATTTAACTGGTCCGGAAGAGAGGATTTTGACCCGCAACATCAGCGATTGGAAAAAAATGGAACTTAGCTACCATAAAAAACCGGCCATCTTTTTATTGATGGCCGGCGGCTAATGGAAGGAGCTATTTATAATCCGTATTTATCGACCAGATAAATCAGAGCAGCCATATTGACGGCACCTAGTAATAATTCACGTTTATTGACATTCTCGAAAACATCTGTTCGTGCATGGTGATAATCAAAGTATCGCTGTGGGTCGGGCTCTAATCCACAAACGGGAGTTGCAAATAAGCGGTTCAAGGGAGAAATATCAGCCCCACCGCCACCTGTGGCGATTTCTGTTACGCCATAGGCCTGTAACCATTTGATCCAGGAACGCATTTTTTCCAGTTGCGCAGGTTGAAGTCCGCTAACTGAGAAGCCACGGGGAGTGAAGCCGCCGGCATCACTTTCGAGTGCAAAAACATGCTTTTCTTTTTTGGCTTCAGCTTCTATCGCATATTGCGTTCCCCCCCTCAAACCGTTCTCCTCATTAGCAAACAATACAAACCGAATCGTACGTTTGGGTTGATAACCCAATGCCTTGAATACGCGCATCACTTCTATGGTTTGTACAACTCCGGCACCATCATCATGAGCGCCTTCATTGACATCCCAGCTATCCAGGTGTCCACCGATAGTTATGAACTCTCCGGGGAATTCAGTTCCAACCAGTTCTCCTACTACATTGTGACCGATGGTGTCCGGCAAAAATTTTCCGTTTGTGGTCATGCTCGCAGTAAGGGTAGAACGTCGGGTAAGATTCCAGATTTCATCAGCATCTCTGGGACCAACGGCAATGGCGGGTATGCGGGGGAAAGAATCATTATAGGCCATGGCTCCTGTATGTGGATCGTTGGCATACGATTCTGTGAGCGACCGAATCATTATGCCAATTGCTCCGTATTTCGCAGCAACACTTGCACCATTTCGGCGGTAAATACCTGTTTGACCGTAAGAAACGCCTGGATCAATGTTGGTAGGATCAAAACCCTTGTTGAAGAAAACGATTTTTCCTTTGGCACTGTCTTTTCGCTTTTCCAGTTCTGCAAAATCTGCTACTGCCAGAACAGAACCTGTAATGGTCCCTTTCCCAATAGAGTTACCTAATGCCAATACATCCAACTTCTTTGCAAATGGTTTGTTATTCATGGCAATGATAGAAGCCGAGTCGGTTCCACCCCTTACCCAATGAGGTATCATACACTTCTGTAAAAAAACCTTGTCGGGGCCAATCATTTCCATGGTAAATTTGCCCCAGCTAACTGCTCTGACAAATTGAGGAGAACCGGATAAACGGCCACCGATCTGTTTGGTAAGTTGTCGCAAAAGCTCATATGACTTACCATTGCGGAGGATGTCGTCGGAAATCTTTTTAATGAAGAGTGAGTCAGGGTCGGGCTGGCCGGCACATAGCATGGGCAGCACCAAAAGGATAATGGATAGTTTTTTCATAGGTTAAATATAAAGATTAGATGTTTCCTGTCCGAATTTTATCCTTACTTTTCACAACGACTGATTTAAAAATGGCTGATATATAAAACTGCTGATATATGAAAATAGGAATCGTTTGTTATCCCACTTTCGGCGGCAGTGGTGTGCTGGCTACCGAATTAGGAAAAGCCCTGGCAGACAAAGGCCATCAGGTACATTTCATCACTTATCAGCAACCGGTGAGATTGAATGTTTTCAACGCCAACATTTTCTACCATGAAGTGAGAGTCCCTACTTACCCCTTGTTTGATTATCCGCCTTATGAACTGGCATTGGCAAGTACCATGGTAGATGTTATCATCAATCACGATTTAGATTTATTGCATGTGCATTATGCCATTCCACATGCATCTGCGGCCTATATGGCCAAACAGATTGTGAAACAGAAAAACGGCAGAAACATTCCTGTCATTACAACGCTGCATGGAACCGATATCACCCTGGTGGGTAAAGACAAGACCTATGAGCCGGTAGTTACTTTTTCCATCAATGAAAGTGATGCCATAACAGCTGTTTCCCGTAACCTGAAAGAAGAGACTTATCGCTACTTCGATATCAAAAAAGAAATTGATGTCATCTACAATTTCGTGGATGTGCATCGGTTTGATAAAAAACCCCTTGAGGCATTCAGACAAGTGATTGCTCCCGACAATGAAAAAATTCTGATCCATGCCTCCAACTTCAGAAAAGTAAAAAGAGTGGATGATGTAGTCAAAGTATTTGCACAGGTTTCTAAAGCATTGCCGGCAAAACTATTGATGGTAGGTGATGGACCGGAGAGACATGCCATAGAAGAATTGTGCCGCCAGTATGGCGTAGATGCTCAGGTTAGATTTTTAGGGAAACAAGAACAAATGGAAGAGATTCTTGCCGTGAGTGATCTATTCCTGCTTCCTTCCGAATACGAAAGTTTTGGTCTGGCAGCTTTGGAAGCCATGGCTGCAAGGGTGGTGGTAATCAGTTCTAATGCGGGCGGACTTGCTGAAATCAATGTACACGGCAGCACAGGCTTTCTCACACAGGTGGGAGATGTTGATACCATGAGCAAGTATGCAATTGAGCTATTGAGCAACAATAGTTATTTGGCCGAAATGAAAGAAAAAGCCTACCAGCATGCCTGCCAGTTTGATATCAGCAAAATCATTCCACAGTACGAAAAACTGTACAGTAGATTTTGTCGAATGGAGACTGTAAAAAAATGTTGATCAACCGCATCAGGCAGTAGTCACTTCATCTATGCTGCGCAGTATAATTTGAACTACTTCCTCCAAAACTTCATCCTCAATCGTTAGCGGGGGGGCAATGCGCAATCTATCCGGAGCAAAAATGAACCAATCCGTGAGCAGTCCATTTTTCACACATTGATGTACCACTTGCTGGTTCAATGTTGAAGAGGCAAACTGTAATGACATCCAGCAGCCGGCAGATTGGATGGCCTGAATAGCGGGATGTTGTAATGTCTGCAGCAAGAATTTTTCTTTTTCCTTCACCCGATCGATGCAACCCGATGACAACAATACTTCCATTGCTGCCATTCCTGCTGCGCAGGAAACGGGGTGACCACCAAATGTGGTGATGTGTCCGAGTACAGGTTGATAACTTAACTGGTGCATCCGATCTTTGGATGCAATAAAAGCTCCCAGGGGCATGCCGCCTCCAAGGGCCTTGCCCAACAACAAAATATCGGGTTGAATACCCATTTGCTCAAATGCCCAAAGTGTTCCGGTTCTTCCAAAACCTGCTTGTATTTCGTCGAGTATCAATAAAGTTCCGGTAGCATCACATTTTTTTCTTATTTGCTGCAACCAGGTCGGATCGGGAGCAGTTACGCCGCTCTCTGCCTGCACCGTTTCCAAGATCACACAGGCCGTTGATTGATCAATGGCTTCCAATACTTCTTCCTTCCCATAAGGGAAATGATAAATACCGGGCAACAATGGCCTGAATGACCTTCTCCAATATTCATCCCCGATTAAACTGAGTGCACCCTGTGTACTTCCGTGATAAGCATGATGAAAAGCAATCATCTTAGTGCGGCCGGTTACTCGCTTGGCCAGTTTCATGGCTCCTTCTGTTGCCTCTGCACCACTGTTGGTGAAGTAAACGCAATCCAACTCCGTTGGCAGGTGGGAAGTAAGCAACCGGGCATAAGAGACTACCGGAGATTGAATGAGCTCACCGTACACCATCAGGTGCATGTAGCGGGCAGCCTGCTCCTGAACGGCTTGCACAACAGTGGGGTGTGAATGTCCAATGTTACTCACACTGAATCCTGCTATCAGGTCGATGTATCGTTTACCTGAAGCATCCCACAAATAAACACCCTCAGCCCTAACCATTTCCAGATTCATGGGTGCAGGAGATGTAGGTGCCAGGTGTTGCTGAAAAAGTTGTCGCAGGTTCATGAGTTGGTTACAGGCTCCCGGATTTGAGCGGCCGGTGTCAGCAAAATTAACCGAATAGAAGTATCTTCACTGTGAAAATAATCCCATGGCCACGATTCTGTCTCTTCCCGGCAAAGAACCCAAATTCGGAGAACGCTGCTTCCTCGCTCCTAACGCAACGGTAGTGGGTGAAGTGAGCATGGGAGATGATTGCAGCATCTGGTTCAACGCAGTAGTTCGGGGAGATGTACATTTTATTCAAATGGGCAATCGGGTGAATGTGCAGGATGGGGCTGTGATTCACTGTACTTACCAAAAACACCCGACCCGCATCGGCAACAATGTTTCCATCGGTCACCTGGCATTGGTGCATGGATGTACGATACACGATGATGTGCTGATTGGCATGGGCGCTATTGTGATGGACGAATGTGTGGTACACAGCAACTCTATCATTGCTGCTGGGGCAGTTTTACTGGAAGGAACAATTGTTGAAGCGGGGTCGATCTATGCCGGAGTTCCTGCCCGCAAAGTGAAAGAAGTATCACAAGAACTGATCAGCGGGGAGATCAACCGCATTGCGCGGAATTACACCCAATATGCCGACTGGTACAAAGATGCTGTTGAAATATCCGGTCCTCAATCTTAAAATATGAAGCTATTCCGCCTGCTCTGTTTACTATTAACTATTGTCTGTTGTATCAGCTCTTGCAGCATTTTAGGCAAGCAGAAATCCGGTTGTCCTCAGGGAAGAAACGTTGGCGCAGAACGCATTCTCCAGGGAGATAAAAAAGCGATGAAAATTGCTTCCAAAAAAAGCAAACTGAAAATCTGATCAATACGATTTTTCTGAAAGAGAATCCAATATGGTTCTGTAACTGATGTATCGTTCCTCTGATACAGTTCCATGGGCAAGTCCTGCCTTTACTGCACAATCTGATTCATTGATGTGCATACAATCATTGTAGCGACAATCGGGAAGCAGTTGGAGCATCTCCGGAAAATAGTGAGAAAGTTCCTGGCGGCTGATATCTACCAATCCGAATTCCCGCAAGCCGGGCGTATCAATCAGGCTTCCTCCCTCCGGCAAATCAAACATCTCTGCGAAAGTAGTTGTATGCAACCCTTTACCACTCCATTCACTCACTTCAGAAGTGCGCAATTGAAAATCGGGGAAGAGTGCATTGATGAAAGAAGACTTCCCCACACCACTGTGCCCACTGAGTAAGGTGATGTGATTGGTGAGTAGTTCCTTCACAGGTGTTAGTCCGGTCTTGTCCTGTACACTGATGAGAAAAACCGGATAGCCAGCTGCTGTATAAATTTCCCGATAACGGTCAAATAAAGCCATCTCTTTTTTTCGGTAGAGGTCTGACTTATTAAATACCAGTATCGCAGGGATATGAAAGGAGGCAGAAGACACCAGAAAACGATCGATAAATCCCAACGATGTTTTGGGAGTGGTCAATGTCACTAATAATAAACTTTGATCGAGGTTGCTGGCAATGATGTGGTGCTGGTGTTTGTTGTGTGGCGACACCCTTGCCACATAATTTTTCCTGTCTGCAATAGAAGTGATGACAGCCGATCGCTCCTCTCCTTCTTCCAGTACAATCTCCACTTCATCCCCAACAGCAATCGGATTGGTGGAAGTGATTCCATCCACTTTAAACACACCTCTTGCCCGGGACTGATAAAATTGGCCATCAGCGCCCTTGGCGAGATACCAGCTGCCGGTTGATTTATAGATGATGGCGTTCACTGCTACGAAGATAACGAGGTAGCGGAATACAAGCCGAAAAACAAAAAATCAGTGGTGCCGTTAAAATTTGCTAAACATTAACCAATAAAACAGCCAAAACATGTATCATAACCAAGGCAGCCCGGTAAAATCAATATCTTCGCGAGATATGGAAAAGTTCGCACATGACAGCATAGTGCCCGATGAGCAGAGTACGCTGGAAAAAAAAGACCAGGTAGCAGGTATGTTCAATGACATAGCAGGCAGGTATGATATGCTCAACCGGATTTTAAGTGGGGGAATAGATATTATATGGAGAAAGAAAGCCCTGCGGGAATTAAAGTCACTTCGTCCGGCTAAAATCCTCGATGTCGCTACCGGAACTGCAGATGTAGCCATCATGACAAACCGATTGTTGCAACCACAACACATAACAGGTGTTGATATTTCGGAAGGTATGCTGGCATTGGGCAGGAAAAAAGTAGACGACCTTAACCTGGGTCAGGTCATTACACTGGAATATGGCGATAGTGAACAGCTTCGCTTTGAGGACAATAGTTTTGATGCCATCACCGTTGCTTTTGGCGTACGAAATTTTCAAAATTTGCTGAAAGGGTTACAAGAAATGAACAGGGTGCTGAGACCCGGCGGAAAATTGGTTGTTTTGGAATTTTCCAAACCTACCGGAATGGGCGTGAAGCAATTTTATGAATTGTACATGAAATATGCTGCCCCGGCTGCAGGAAAGTTGCTTTCTAGCAATCAGGAGGCATACGAATACCTCAACAATAGCATACAGGCCTTTCCGGAAGGAGAACAATTTTTGCAGATCCTTCGCAACGCGGGTTTCAGCAAAACATACCTGAAAAAACTGAGTTTCGGAATATGCACCATTTACTGCGGAAGCAAGTAATTTTTCCGGTCATATTATTTTTTGTCGCCACGGGCTCCCTTCATGCGCAATACATGAAAGAGATCTATCGTCCCTATCATGATGATATGACCTACTATTTTGGTCTATCGCTTGGATACAACAGTACTTTTTTGAATTTCAACCGCTCCCCGGCATTTACCCAAACTGATAGCATCATCGTTGCCGAGCCCGGCAGGAGTGGTGGTGTTACCATGGGACTCCTCGCTACAGCAAGGCTAAACGAACATTTTCAATTTCGCATTAATCCACTGCTGGTAATTGGTGGCGCGAAATACCTCGCCTATACATTAAAAACAACCAGTCCGGGCGAAGCACCCAATCAACTACAAACACTTCCTGCAACCGTTGTTAGTTTTCCTTTTCAGGTAAAATTCAATTCCGACCGCATCAGAAATTTCCGAACCTACATGATGGCAGGTCTCAAATATGATATCGACCTTTCCAGTAACTCAACTGCCAGGAGCAACCAAGACCTGATCAAACTCAGCAGAACCGACTATGGTTATGAGTTAGGTTTGGGCTTCAATTTTTACCTTCCCTTTGTAACCATCTCGCCGGAAATCAAGATCAGCAATGGATTGGCCAATCTCCACAGGCCTGATCCAAACCTGAAATATTCCAATGTATTGGATCGCATCTATTCCCGAATGGTTGTTTTTTCCATTCACTTCGAAGACTGATCACACATTAGACTTTACATCGCTTTCATTTTTGTAGATTTGCTAAGCAGGCCATCGAAGTCCGTAAGAAATGAAAGCAGATAATACCACATTGATCGACCTTTCGATTTTTCATCCTGATGCCGAACAATCGGTCTTTCAGCGGCTGAACTATACACAGACCAACGAGGGAAGGGATTACCTACGCATACTTCTATCGAAACCTCTTAATTCAGTTGCAGCCATCGTAGATACGCAGGTAACGCTTCAAAATCTGACATCCGTCCTGAATAAGTGGCCTAAACAAATTTCGAATGGAACCATCATGGTACTGGAGAAATTTTATGAAACGCCCATTGATAAACTACCAAGTCATCCCGGATATGTCAACAGTTTCATCTACCAATTCATTTCTGCCACTGACTACTCATTGACCAAATACACAGTTGAACATGCCATTGACTTCGTCAAGGGCATGAATGTCATTGTCGATTTACTCGAAGAAAGCAGTAGCAAGTTATTGTTGAGTTGGCGGGATCGGATTGGGCACTTACTCAGAAAGGAGGAAGCCAGGGAAATGTTGGTGAGGGATAAAAAACAATGTTCGGTACAAGATATCCTTTTGCTGGGCAACTTCCTGCGCCAGCAGTATAAAAATGATTTGTTTGAACTGATCGATATCTATCACAAGTTGGATGCCTATCAAAGTATGGCGATTGCGGGCAATCAGTTGGGACTTCACTTCCCTGAAGTAACAGATAGTGAAATACCATTTCTGGAAGCAGAGGGGCTATTCCATCTTTTATTACCCGTTCCCATTCCTTACGATATCCGGCTGAATCAATCTGAAAACTTTATTTTCCTCACCGGAGCCAATATGGCGGGTAAAAGCACTTTTATCAAAGCGGTAGGTATTGCTGCCTATCTGGCACACATAGGTATGGGTGTGCCCGCAAAAAGCATGAAGATTTCCCTCTTGAACGGAATTCTAAGCAATATCCAAGTGAGTGACAACCTGATTCGGGGAGAAAGCTATTTCTTCAATGAAGTACAACGCATCAAAAACACCATTGAAACAGTCAACCAGGGAAACAAATGGCTCATCCTGATCGATGAATTATTTAAAGGGACCAACCAGGAGGACGCCATTCGCTGCAGTACTGCAGTGATGGAGGGCCTGAGCAAAAAGAGAAACAATCTGTTCATATTGTCCACGCATTTGTATGAAATTGGTGGGACCCTACAGCAATATTCCAATATTCAGTTTCGCTATTTTGAGACCTCCGTCAATGCCGGAGAATTACAATTCAGTTATCAACTCAAACCCGGCATCAGCAACGACCGCCTGGGCTACCTGATCTTACAAAAGGAAGGCGTTCTCGATTTACTCGGGCAGCTTTAATGCTGAGCAGAAACCACTTTTTTTTATTCAGTTAAATAACTGAAGAAATTGTAGGTGTTTTAACGGATATAGATTCCCGTGAAATAACTCGATCCGGTTATTGCTTTTACACAAAATCCGGCACTTATACCGCATATAGCTAATAAACCCATTGGGAACTACCGTAGTTACCCCTAGACGTATTCGGTGTTTTAACGGTAGTTTTTATCCGTACAAACACTGAACAGGCAGGTTAGTCCTTCCGCTAACTTGTGCCCCTGAAATGACAATGCTCTAGAACTGAAAAGAAGAACAATGCTGGTAAAAACTTTTGGTAGTGCTGTGTTCGGTGTGGAAGCAATTTCCATAGCCATAGAGGTGAATGTTAGTATGGGACAAGGATACCACATCGTTGGTTTGCCGGACAATGCGGTAAGGGAAAGTCTGCAACGAACGGAGAGTGCTATAAAGACAAATGATTACCACATGCCCCGTACCAAGATCATCGTTAACCTGGCACCTGCGGATATTCGAAAAACCGGCTCAGCGTTTGACTTACCGATAACGATGGCTGTACTGGCTGCCAGTGAACAATTACAAAATCCTGAACGGCTGTCAGATTATGTTGTGATGGGAGAACTTGGATTGGATGGCTCGGTTCAACCCATCAAAGGTGCCTTGCCCATGGCTCTGCAGGCAAAAAAAGACGGTTTTGCAGGTTTGATTGTGCCCATCGGTAATGCACGGGAGGCAGCCATGGTAGAAGATCTGGCTGTTTACGGAGTTTCTCACCTGAGAGAGGTGGTGGAATTTATTCGGGAGGGAGAGAGTTTGCGGCCTGTTCATGTGAATACACAGGAAATGTTTTCTCTCGGACCTGCCAACGATGACTTCGATTTTAGTGAGGTCAAAGGACAGGAAAATATCAAGCGCGCAATGGAGATCGCAGCAGCGGGAGGACACAACGTGCTTCTAATCGGACCACCGGGGGCGGGAAAAACAATGTTGGCAAGAAGACTAACCACCATCCTTCCCCCACTTAGTATGCAGGAAGCGCTGGAGACAACCAAAATACACAGTGTTGCCGGCAGACTTCCTGAAAACTGTGCCCTCATCAGTAAGAGACCCTTCCGGGCCCCACACCATACCATTTCAGACGTGGCACTTGTCGGTGGAGGAGGCACCCCCCAGCCAGGAGAAATTTCACTGGCACACAATGGAGTACTTTTTCTCGATGAATTGCCGGAATTCAAAAGAACTGTGCTGGAAGTGATGCGCCAACCCATGGAAGAAAGAAAAGTCACCATTTCAAGAGCAAAAATGGCACTTGATTTTCCCGCCAACTTTGTATTGATTGCCTCCATGAATCCCTGTGCCTGCGGTTACTTCAACCACCCTGAAAAAGATTGTACCTGTCCACCAGGCTCCGTTCAGAAATACCTGAACAAGGTTTCGGGGCCCTTGCTAGACAGAATTGACCTTCATGTGGAAGTGACCCCGGTTTCTTATGCGGAAATCAGCCAACAACAGCCGGCAGAAAGTTCAGCCAGCATACTTTCCCGGGTTATGGTGGCAAGAAAAATTCAAAATGACCGATACCGCAAGTATGCCGGCATGTATTCCAATGCACAAATGAACAGCCAGCTTTTGCGGGCATTCTGCGGAATTACGCCGGTTGGAGAACAATTACTGAAAAACGCCATGGAAAAACTGAACCTGAGTGCCCGGGCTTACGACCGCATACTCAAAGTCAGCAGAACGATTGCCGATCTGGAGGGAACAGAGCACATTGAAACCCATCACCTGGCAGAGGCCATTCATTATCGAAGCCTCGATCGGGAAGGATGGGGAAGTTAAATGATTCCTGTTCAATACATTCCTGCTGCCAGCATAACAAGCGTGCAAGCTTCTACCGGCTCAATTCCTTTGGAACGCAGCATTTCCTCCAGCTCGTCATTTTCGGTACCGGGATTGAAAATTACCCGACGAGGCTTTAGTCCAAGAATATAATCGTAAGCAGCAACCTGCAAAACCGGATTGAGGTAAAGCGTTACCGTATCTACATCATTTACAAGGGGTTCTCCGGTCAAAATGAGCGTATCATTGATCTTCCCCTCCCGCTTTCCAACAGCTACCACAGGATGCCCCTTTTCCCGAAGCCGCTCTACCGCAAGAAAACTATATCGTGAGGGGTTATCTGAGGCACCCAATACTACTGTCTTTTTCATCTGTCAAAATTAGCTCTTTCGGCTCTCCCCACAACAAAATCGTTTACTCTTATCACCTGGTACTTACCCCAGATAATCTAATTCATCTGGCGATGCCCCTCTTCGAAAACTACTGAGGAAAAAAAATTAATATGATTTAATTTGACAAAAGGAAAAAAATATTTTCTAACTTCCGTGTGTTATAAAATTTACTAAACCAACAAGACCATGGCAAAAGCAACCAAAAAAAAATCAGCTGCAAAAAAAGTAGCCCCTAAAAAGAAAGCAGCTGCCAAGAAACCGGCAGCAAAAAAGAAGGCAGCAGCAAAAAAACCTGCTGTAAAAAAGAAAGCGCCCGCTAAGAAAAAAGTAGCAGCGAAAAAACCTGCTGCAAAAAAACCTGCTGCAAAAAAGAAAGCGCCTGCTAAAAAAGCGGCACCTAAAAAGAAAGTTGCTCCTAAGAAAAAGGTTGCAGCAAAAAAACCTGCAGCAAAAAAACCCGTAGCAAAAAAACCTGCTGCGAAAAAGAAAGCGCCCGCTAAAAAGCCCGCTGCACCCAAACCCGCTCCGGTGGTAGCTGTACCTGCTCCGGCACCGGCACCCGCTCCGGCACCTACTCCGGCACCAGCTCCGGAAGCAAGCAATAGCTAATGCTGGTAGTATATTTTTTTAATCCGGAGAACTGACATGTTTTCCGGATTTTTTTTACCCTATAATTTTTTTTCACACCCCAAGCAACTACTACCATGCGCTACCTGGTCATTCTCTTATTCCTGCTGGCATCAACAACTCTGCAAGCACAAAACAATTCCCGGCTCGCAGAAAAGACCGCAAAATTTATTCGGTATGACGGATTCTTTCCTTTTTTCTGGGACGCTGCCAACGGAAAAATATGGCTGCAGGTAAATATAACCGGAACAGAATTTTTATACGTCAATAGTCTGCCGGCCGGATTGGGTTCAAACGATATAGGACTTGACCGGGGATTGATTGGAGATAGCCGGATTGTTAGTTTTCACCGGGTAGGGAAAAAACTCTTACTCATAGAACCCAACTATAGCTACCGGGCATCCTCTGATGATCCGAGAGAAAAAAAAGCAGTTGCTGAATCCTTTGCACAATCTGCCATCGCCAGCTTTACCATTGAAGAAGAGGAGAACGGTCAACTGCTGGTGGATGCAACCTCCTTTTTCCTGCGCGATGCGATGCAGGTAACAGATCGGTTGCGCATGATGAAACAGGGAAATTATGTGTACAATGAAAGCCGCTCTGCCATCTATCTGCCCAACACCCGCAACTTCCCCCTCAACTCTGAATGGGAAGCCATCGTTACTTATACCGGTGGCGCAGATGCCGGAAGATTCGTTCAATCGGTTGTGCCGAGTCCGGAAGCCATCACACTGCGCATGCACCATTCCTTCGTACAACTTCCCGACAATAAATATCAGCCCCGTCGCTATGACATCAGGAGCGGTTACAATGCCATCAGTTATTTTGACTACAGCACACCCTTTTCAGACCCGATTCGCCAATTGTTCATCACACGCCACCGCCTCCATAAAAAAGAGCCGCAGGCAGCAGTCAGCGAAGCAGTCAAACCCATCATCTACTATCTCGACAATGGTACCCCCGAACCCATCCGCAGTGCACTGTTGGAAGGAGGAAGTTGGTGGAACCAGGCATTCGAAGCTGCCGGCTATAAAAATGCATTCATCATTAAAATGCTGCCCGATTCAGCAGATCCGATGGACATCCGTTACAATGTGGTCAATTGGGTGCACCGTTCTACCCGTGGCTGGAGCTACGGTATGAGCATCACCGATCCAAGAACCGGGGAAATCATTAAAGGACAAGTAACCCTGGGCTCACTAAGAGTAAGACAAGACTATTTGATATTCACCGGACTTCTTTCGCCATTTGTAAATGGTCAGCCGGTATCCGAAACCATGAAAAAAGCTGCTCTCCAAAGACTGCGTCAGTTATCTGCGCATGAAATCGGTCATACACTTGGGTTACAACACAACTATGCCTCCAGCTTCAACAACAGAGCTTCCGTTATGGATTATCCGCATCCACAGGTGCAACTGGATCAGTCGGGCAACATTGATTTCTCTTCCGTTTATACCAATGAAATCGGGGCGTGGGACAAACAAGCTATCCGCTATGGATACTCAGATTTCCCGCCCGGAACCAATGAATCACAGGCCCTGCAACAACTATTGGAAGAAAACACCAACAAGGGGTTATTGTTTATTGCCGATGCCGATGCACGTGCTGCAGGGGGTATGCATCCGAAGGCCCACTTGTGGGACAATGGCACACAAGCACCCAAAGAATTGGAGTCAGTGCTGGCTGTTCGCAGCAAGGCACTTCGCCAGTTTTCAGAAAATTCGATACGCCAGTTAACACCCATGGCACAGTTGGAAGAAGTATTGGTACCGGTGTATAATTATCATCGCTATCAACTGGAAGCTACCTGTAAATTGATCGGTGGTATGAACTACAGTTATTCTGTGAGAGGCGATAACCAGGAAAAACCCAGCATTCTTCCTACTGCAGTACAACAGGAAGCCATCCGCGTAGCCCTGCGTTGTCTGTCTCCGGAAGTATTAACACTTCCCGACCGCATCATTGAAATGATCCCTCCGCGTCCACCACTATATTATTCCGGAGAGTTATTCAATAAACGAACGGGCATGTCATTCGATCCGCTGGCAGCAGCGGAAGCATTGGCTGATTTTGAATTATCCTTTTTATTCCACCCCGAAAGAGCGAACCGACTGGTACAGCAAAAAGCAATGGCCAACACGCCGGGTTGGGACGACCTGCTGGATGCCATCATTCAAGCCACCTGGATGAAACCCTTGAAATCCGGACTGGAAAAACAAGTACAGTTGCAAACACAACAAATGGTACTGACCTGGCTATTGGCACTGTACCAAAATGATCAATCCGGTTACGCGGTTAAATCTATCTGTCATAGCCGACTTAAACAGCTGAGAGAGTTTTGTGCAAGCAAAAAGAGTATGCCGGAGCTGGGGTATCATTTTAATTATGCTGTTGAGCGAATTGATCATCCAAAAGATGTGCCCATGCCGGTACACAAGGACATTCCACCCGGAGCACCTATCGGTTGTGAAGAAGAAAGATGGTAAGATAGTTTTTACTGAATTAAAATTATCTCAACCCTTCTGTTTCTGCGCCTGCCCTCATTAGTAGTATTGGGGGCTATGGGTGTACTGGCGGCCATACGTCTAATGGTTACCAGTTCTGAATCTATTGGTAAATGATTGATCAGATAGTCTGCTACCGACCGGGCGCGCAATTCAGATAATTGCTCATTATACGTTATCGATCCCCGATCATCTGTATGTCCGACCACATCGATGGTGCGAAATTTTTTCTTTTTAATCCTTTGCACGATATCATCTATGCGATACAACAATTGCTTATTCAGTGTTCCCTTATCGAAATCAAACAATACATCCGGTATCAGGAGAGTATCGTTGATGGTTGGGGTAGGTGGAGGTTGTGGTAGAACCTTGGGGGTTGGTGGAACAACCGCAGTTACAGTATCCGGTACATACAACGGTTCATCGTCCAGATAGTTGAAATCACTGTGTCGGTAATTGTTCAGGTACAAAACTTTTTTTTCCTCTGCCAGACCAGAACAGGGCTGCCATTTCCCATCGGAAGGCATCAATGAAACACTATCAATATCATAAATGATGAGTGGATCATCAAAACGATAATTTCTGGTAAATGGCATTGGCTGTTTTGCTATGTTGCCCAACAAAAGATAGCGCTCCTCCCCGGTAGCTTTGAATACTACCGAGGCTTCTCGCCAATCATTTACGTAAGGACTCGGTCGAGTCAATGCGAGCCGGTAAGATGTAGTTTTCCCGGCCAGTATCGAGGAGAAGTTTCGTTGCGGCTCGAATTTACTCAACACCAGATCCAGGTGATCGTATGCGTGCCCATTCGTAAAAACAGATACCTTGAATCGATAGGTTTTACCGGGTTCTGTAGGACAAACCAGTCTGGTATACAAAAATGTTCTTCCCGGAATTCCTTTTGTCCTGTGTTCCATCACCAGACTTTCATGGTGCATGCCTTCGGCAACACGAGCATTGTTGGAAGGCTGTAATTTTACATACGGAAACCTGAACCAGGCTTCCGGAGCGCAACCGGATAAGAATTCAACACAGGTATTCCTGTCCTCAAAATTCCCATTCACCACCAGGCCCTGTCCGTACCCCCATAGAAAAGAAAAACCTGCAAATGCAGTAATGATTAACCGCTTCATGAGAAGGATTTCTTCAACAATATCCATAAAAAAATGTCCCTGCTTCACGCAGGGACTATAATTAAATGATAAAGTTGTTGCGCGGTATAGGTTAGAGCAACATACGGAGGGGCTCTTCGAGCAGGCCTTTTAGTGTTTGAAGGAAGGCGGCGCCGGTAGCACCATCCACCACACGGTGGTCACAACTCAGGGTTACTTTCATCACGTTCCCGGGTACGATTTGACCATTTTTAACCACCGGTTCTTGTGAAATACCTCCTACCGCAAGAATACATGCATCGGGCGGGTTGATGATAGCAGTGAACTGATCGATACCAAACATACCAAGATTGGAAATGGTAAATGTACTTCCCTCCCAATCTGAAGGTTGCAATTTTTTATCTTTTGCTTTTTGAGCAAATGTCTTTACTTCAGCACCAATGGTAGTAAGTGATTTGCTGTCAGCGAATCTTACGACAGGTACCAGCAGTCCTTCATCTACTGCAACAGCAACGCCTATATGAATGTGGTGGTTGTATCGAATGGTATCACCTAGCCAGCTGCTGTTTACTTTGGGATGTTGTCTCAAAGCAATGGCTGTCGCTTTTACCACCATATCATTGAAACTGATCTTTGCGGCTGCATTTTCATTGAGGCGTGTTCTGGCAGCAACGGCGGCATCCATGTCAATTGACATTGTCAGATAAAAATGGGGAGCTGTGAAAAGACTCTCACTCAATCTTCTGGCAATTACTTTGCGCATCTGAGATACAGGCACTTCCTCGAAACTTTCTTTACCCGACACAACAGGTGCAGCGGCAGCAGGAGCAGTTGCAACTGACTTGCTCGCAACAGGAGCAGCAGACGATGGTGTATAAGATTCGATATCCTGGCGAATGATTCTTCCGTTGTCACCCGATCCTTTCACCTGAGAGAGATCAATCCCTTTATCAGCAGCCATTTTTTTAGCCAATGGGGATGCAAAGATTCTTCCTCCGGTAGCAGCTACTTCCGAAGTTACAGCAGCAACAGGGGCTGTTGCAGCGGGAGCAGCAGTTGCAGCAGTTGCAGCACTTGTAGCCGGAGCAGATGCCGAAGGCTGACTTCCACCTGCCGCGAGGGAGGCTATGATGCCGGGAACATCCAATGATTCTTTTCCAATGATACACAACAGGTCATTGACTTTGATGGTAGCACCTGCAGGAGCACCCTGGTGCAATAAGATTCCATCTTTATAACTCTCGAGTTCCATGGTGGCTTTGTCTGTTTCAATATCAGCCAGCACATCACCTTTCTTAACAGCATCTCCCACTTTTTTGTGCCAGGAGGCAATGACACCCTCCGTCATCGTATCGCTCAGCCGGGGCATTAACACTACTTCCTCCATAGAAGCGGCATCAATCGCAGGGGCACTCGCTGCCGGAGCAGGTATCGGTGTTGGCTGCGGGGCAACCGCTTCCTGCTTTGCAGGGGCTGCACCACCACTGTGTTGCGCAACCAAATGAGCAACATCCTCGCCTTTTTCACCGATAATGGCCAACAGATCGTTGACTTGTAGTTTTCCGCCATTGGGAGTACCTATGTGTAAGAGCGTACCATTTTGATAACTCTCCAATTCCATGGTAGCTTTATCAGTCTCGATTTCCGCCAGAAGATCTCCTTTTTTTACCTGATCCCCGATCTTTTTGTGCCAGGAGGCAATGACACCCTCCGTCATCGTATCGCTCAGCCGGGGCATTAAAATCACTTCAGCCATAATACCTATTCGCTTTAAATGAGCCGTGAAATTACGCCAAAATTAAGAACTGCCCCCCCTTTACCTGAAAAATTAGGCCCATTCGGAGTGACAGAAGATTTTTAAATAAAAGAATACCAAAAAAAACAATCCAAAGATGCCCGTTATTGCCCCTGTGCCAGACTGTAGCCCTTTTTCTCCCCCCACTGATTGAGCAGTTCTGTTGAACAGATTTTAAAATCCTGCATCAACCGACTGTACAATTCGAGTACTTCTGACTGGGAAACCGGTTCACCGGAAGCCGACTCGTAACGACAGGCATATTGATTCACCAGATTCGTGAATGAGGATCCGGTAGGCCATACCTGCGTGCCCCGATTACTCAAAGTAATGAGTTGAAAGATTCCACCTGTGTGGTGCAAACATTTTTCAGCCACCATCATGGGTTGTAAGTTGCTTTCAATGAACATGTCAACACCCATCACTTTTTCCTGTAGGGCTTCAGCACTTTCTAACATCGGATTAGCAGCCAATTTAAAGTGAGTTGGTGTAGGTGGCTGGTCTGCCAGCAGAGGACGCGGCTGGTGTTGTGGGATCTTTCCAATATTCCCGATAATGGCCGCTGCAAATTCTGTTGTGCTGAGTGGTTTGTCTTGTTTATTGCCAAAATCACCCGTGTGTAACCCACTTTCCAGCGTATATAAAAGTGCATTTTCCAATACTGCCGCCACCTGCATTAGTCCGAGGTGCCGCAGCATTCCGAATCCACTCAATAAAAGTGCTGTTGGATTGGCAATATTTTTTCCGGCAATATCGGGTGCCGTTCCGTGTACAGCTTCAAAAATGGAAATATGGTCACCAATATTGGCTGAAGGGGCAAAGCCCAATCCGCCAATTAATCCTGCACAGAGATCACTTACGATATCTCCCTGCAGGTTGGTAAGAACGATCACATCAAAAAGGTCGGGCCGGCTGACCAGCTTCATACACAGGTCATCAACGATCACATCATCTGCCTTCACATCGGGGTATTCGCGGGCCACTTCGTTGAAAACGTCGAGGAATAATCCATCGGTCAGTTTCATGATATTGGCCTTGTGTCCACAGGTGATGCGGCGCGCTCCTTTTTTCCTTGCCATCTCAAAAGCATAGCGAATAACCTGCATGCTGCCCGGACGTGTAATGAAGCGGCGACTCAGGGCAACATCGTGGGTTAGCAGGTGCTCAACGCCACCGTAGGTGTCTTCAATGTTTTCCCGAACAATGGTGATATCTATGGGAATTCCGGCCTTACTGAATACTGTATCAACCCCATGAAGTGTTTGGAAAGTACGCTTGTTGGCATAGGTATTCCAGGTTTTTCGCGCAGTTACATTTACGCTTTTCACCCCCTTCCCCTTGGGTGTTTCCATCGGTCCCTTGAACAAAATACCCAATGATTCAATGGTCTGCTGTGCCTCAGGAGTCATGCCATTGCTGAACCCCTTGTCGAAAACCCATTTTCCCATTTCTACCGTCTCATATTCTAGGGGAACGCCTGCGGCTTGGAAGATAGAGAGAACGGCATCCATGATTTCAGGTCCGATACCATCGCCTTTGGCAACTGCAATTTTGTGCATGGGTTATGAATTTGCGGGCAAATTTAAGCAATGCAACTGCTACACCTCTGTTAAATTGATGTTTTTCATGAACCGGAACAGGTTACCCCGTGTTATGAATAATTACCTACCTTTATAGTAGATTATCGACTGCAAATGGTTACTAAAATTACCGATGGCATTCAAGTCTCTGTTGAAACATTTTATCAGCAGGATTATAGCGACCCGCTGCGCGGGGAATATTTGTTTGCCTATCAAATAACCATTTTCAACCACAACAATTTTCCTGTCAAGTTACTGCGCCGCCACTGGTATATTTTTGATAGCAATGGAGAACAAAGAGAAGTAGAAGGAGAAGGGGTGGTAGGAGTTCAACCCCTGTTGCAACCGGGTGAGCAATACCAATATGTCAGCTCCTGCAATCTGCGCAGCGATATGGGAAAAATGCAGGGATCTTACCGGATGATGAACACCGATAACCACCAGTTATTTGCTGTGAAGATTCCACCCTTTGAGATGGTAGCTCCTTTCAAATTGAATTAATCCTTTTGCTGCATCAGGACCTTTGACTCAGGGCTTGTATTTTGCCTCCTGAAATATTTTGGAGGGTGGCGTTTTCATGAGTTCCACCATTGTAGTCTCCGGGTTATTCTTCATCCATTTTTTCACGATCTGCCACCCACAAAACTGTCCAATATTTCCAGGTGCGCCCTCCCCCAGTGCAGGTGTTCCCGGTGCATCCCCTAAATAATCTCTCACCTGCGTAATGTCCTTACTGAACAGCAAGTCATTCTGAATGAAAAAACTCCAGATACCTTGCTCGCTGGCATAGCAGGCCTTTAACTGTGCTCCTGTGTAGCCGGTTATCAGTGTATCCGCAACCTTGGGTAACAATGCCTGCAGCAGATATACTCTTTTACCAGCCTCCACCATCTGCTCCACCAATGGTTGTCCCTGTGATTGATCGGGTGTCAGATCATCGATGAGGTTTTTCATACAATTGACCGGAATATAGGCAGGCTCAAAGCGCCGGGATATATAAGGCGGATACAATTGTTGTCCCTCTGTTGACCCATACCACCCATAATCCTTCCCCATGTAAACCTGTAATCCCACCGCCAGTGCATCTTTGGTTAGTATATTTCCGAAACTATTCACCGGCCCTATAAAGGTGATGAGTCGTTTGGGTAATATATAAGCCGGAAAATAATGTTTGAAATAGGCACAACCTTCTCTCACCAATTGAAATTGTGGCTCCAGCTGGCTGTCTGCAGGAATCTGCTGATACCAATCATGATACGATTTCATGAATCCTGGTAGGTCTTTCGCCACCTGTTCGGGTCTGCTGCCAAGTATGTTGTAGAGAAAATCTTGTGTAAATCCGGGATGTCGGGCCGCAAGTTGGTCAAGCGCTTTATCCAGTTGAAGGGTATCTACCTGAAACAGGTCTCTTTCAAATCTTTGTACTTCCCAGGGAATCCTGATATCGGTGACATCGGGAGGAGACGAAGTCAATTCGCATCCCGAGAGTACTGCCGCGGCAAGTACGAGGCACCCTAGCTTTTTACTTATCATAACAATGTTTCCAAAAATAGTACACCTTCAGGGTTGTAACAGAGTTTACTCAACAAATTCCTGTTAAACCAATTCCAAAAAAATTCTGACCTTGCCTGACCGCTAATGCAAATAAAGCAAAAAGATGCGGACATTTGTCTTATGAAAATTGTGCTGGCACAACAAAACTACCGCATTGGTGACTTTGAACTGAATACCCGTAAGATCATTGAAGCAATTCGGCAGGCGAAAGCCGAGGGTGCCGACTTGATCATGTTCAGCGAAATGTGCATCTGTGGATATCCCGCACGTGATTTCGTTGAATTCAATAATTTCATCGAACAATGCGAACACGCGGTTGATACCATTCGACTCGAATCGGATGGCATCGGTGTACTGATTGGGGGGCCGGCACGCAACCCACAGGTATTGGGCAAGGACCTATTCAACGCAGCTTTTTTCCTTTACAACCGCGAACTCGTTGCCACCATCCACAAGACCTTGTTACCAACCTATGATGTTTTCGACGAGTATAGGTATTTCGAACCCGCAGCATCCTGGCAGGTGGTTCCCTTCAAAGGAAAAAAATTAGCGATCACTATCTGTGAAGACATCTGGAACCTGGGTGACAACCCGCTCTATACAATTTGTCCGATGGACAAACTCATGGAACAACAACCGGATATGATGCTCAACATCAGCGCATCTCCGTTTGACTATACACACGATGAGGACAGAAAAGCGGTGATAAAATCCAATGTGTTGAAATACCGCATGCCCCTGCTCTACTGCAATGCAGTAGGCAGTCAAACCGAAATCGTTTTCGATGGCGGCTCGCTGGTATTCGATGCCAAAGCCAACCTTTGCGCAACACTCCCATTATTCGAAGAAGCACTCCATGCTGTAACTGTTTTAGATGACGGCTCCATAGCTGCTCCTATCCTGGAACCTGCTGCCCGCATGCCCGATCATGAATTGAATCCGCCCCGACTGGAACCGGAACTGAATATCGAACAAGTACATGCTGCACTGGTAATGGGTGTCCGTGATTATTTCAATAAAATGGGTTTCAACAAAGCCATACTCGGTTCTTCCGGCGGAATTGATTCAGCTGTTACCCTGGCATTGGCTTGCGAGGCACTGGGAAAAGACCAGGTGCGGGCCATCCTGCTTCCCTCACCCTACTCCACTGAACATTCGGTGGAGGATGCTGTGGCACTGAGCAAGAACCTGCAAAATCCTTACGATATCGTTCCGATTCACCAGGTCTATCAGTCAATGCTGGATACGGTTCGGCCCATTTTCGGCGATCTTCCTTTTTCCCTCGCAGAGGAAAACATGCAAAGCCGCAGCCGCGGGAATCTGCTCATGGCCATTGCCAATAAATTTGGATACATCCTGCTCAACACTTCCAACAAAAGTGAACTGGCCACAGGCTACGGAACACTCTATGGTGATATGGCAGGTGGACTAAGCGTTTTAGGTGATTGCTATAAGCTGCAGGTATATGCACTGGCACAATACATCAACCGCGAGCGGGAAATCATTCCGATCAATATCCTGCAAAAGCCCCCCAGTGCTGAATTGCGGCCGGGCCAAAAAGACAGCGATAGTTTACCAGATTATGAAGTTCTCGACCAGATTCTATACCAATACATCGAAAAAAGAAACGGTCCTGAAGAGATCAAAGCATTGGGCTTTGATGAAGCGCTGGTCAATCGCACACTGAAAATGGTGAATACCAACGAATACAAGAGAAACCAGTTTTGTCCGATCATTCGCATATCACCCAAAGCATTTGGTGTAGGCAGACGAGTTCCCATTGTGGGAAAATACCTGAGCTGATCAAATTATTTATGTGCTACCATTACAGGCACATGGCTATGAAAAACCAGGGCATCGGTATGGCTTGAATTGATCAGGCGATCCATGTAGCCGATTTTTTTCGGAATGACAATGATCAGATCCACCGAATGTTGCTGCACCAGATCATGAACGGCCTGTTCAAAAGAGTGGTTATAAGCAATATAGTATTTGGGATGATAGCTGCGCAAGTGTTGATGCATCAAAGCATTTTCCTGGCGGATGATTTGCGTATGCTCCCTGGCCTGTTCCTTACTTTCCTCAACATGTACAACCTCCAGTTCGGCGCCGGTCAATTCAAGTAATTGGTGAATGGCATCAAAAGGAGTGGTCAGATCAACCTGTTCGTAGTCGGTCAGCAACATAACACGCCGTATGCCGGAAAACCTTGCATCAGGAGGAACGATGATGACCTGATTTGCCGTGTGTCTTGCTACTTTAAGTGCGTTGCTGCCAATCAGTTTTTCCTTCAGCAAACCGCCACCGGTGATTCCCATAATTACTAATTGGGTAGCTGTTTGCTGACACACTGCTGTCAGGTCCTCTTCAAAAATTTCATACACACACTTTGTTTCCACCTGCACCGGTAGTCTGGTTTCAGCGAGGAGCTCCTGCTTCATGGCATAGATCTGATCTTCTTTTTCTGGTTGCAAATCTTCCTCATTCAAACCCTCGAGATCTGGATTGGCATGAAAGGCAGCAAGTGCTGTTTGAAAGGCATGGTACAAAACCACTTTCTTTCCCAATACCTGCGATACCCAGCCCATTGCATACAGGGCCGCGTTGCGGGAAGTGGGGGAAAAATCAACAGGTACCAGTACATTTTTCATGGCTTGAATGCTTTAGATGAAGGAATCAGCTGTGCATCGCCAATACAGGAACGGTGCTGTGGAAAGCAAGACGGGTAGTATGACTGGTTACGAAAAGACTACTGAAAAATCCATGGTCTTTTGGCAGAACAATGACCCAATCTGCTTTGTATTGTTCAACGAAATCGGTCACTCCTTCGATAAAGCTGACGTGGTGTACTACATGATACGATGGGTTGTGGTCTTTCAGCAAAACTATCTCCTGTAATTCGCGCTTTACTTCAGGATTCTTCTCGATGTGCAGTACCTGCAATTTTGCCCGCGAGTGATCGAGCAGCCAGTGAATTTTGCTTACGGGCAGGTTCTCGTCGGTATGATCATAATCGGTAAGCAATACAATGTTATGAATGGTTCGGTAAACAGCATTGCGTGGTACAATTATCACAGGTACGGTTGAATGTCTGGCTACTGAAACAGTATTGCTGCCTATGAGTTTTTCAGCCACTGCACCTCCGCCGGTAACCCCCATCACCACCAAATTACAATTGGTCAATCGACAAACTTCATCAACGCCATTGATCAGCAGTGAGTACTCAGAATAGATTTCAAGGAAACAGCCGGCGGGACAATTATTTTCCAGGCGGCTGCGAAAATTTTCCAATGCTGCCGTACTATCGCGCTTCAATTGTGCCTCATCAAAAACCTGCACAGCAGTAACCGGTGAGTCAATGGTGAGGGGTACCTGATAGGCATGGTAAAGAATCACCTTGGGTGAACGCAAGTCAGCCGCTAAACCAAGTGCATACAATGCAGCGGAATAACTGGTATCAGAAAAGTCGACAGGAACTAATATGTTTTGCATGGCTCAATTTTATACAAATGTAGCCGCAACCTGCCGGTAAAAAAATGATATTTATCACGAATCAGGTGATCCCCCGAAAAAGCTTAGCCGATGTTTTCGATAATTCCCGCTATACCTTGTCCGCCACCCACACAGGCGCTTACCATACCGTATTTCTTGTTGAGGCGTTTCATATCATGCAAAAGCTGAACTGTCAGTTTACAACCGGTACAGCCCAGTGGATGTCCGAGTGCGATGGCACCTCCATTGATGTTGATGATATCTGCATTCAAATCCAAGGTTCTGACAACAGCCAATGCCTGTGCAGCAAATGCCTCATTTAATTCTATGAGATCGATCTGGTCGATTGTCATTCCTGTTTGCTTCAGCACTTTGGGAATTGCAGCAACCGGTCCGATACCCATGATGCGGGGCTCAACTCCTGCGGATATACAACCTACCAGGCGTCCGATGGGTTGTAAGCCAAGACGATTCACCATGCGCTCGCTCATCACAACTGCAAAGGCAGCACCATCGCTGGTTTGAGAGGAATTACCTGCGGTCACGGAACCACCTTGAGCAAATGCCGGCTTCAACTTAGCCAGTGCATCTATTGTTGTATCAGCACGAACACCTTCATCTGTATCCACAGTATAAGAACGCACAGCCCGCTTCCCTTTTTCATTCACATATACCTCATCTACTTTGATGGGCAGGATACCCGGCTGGAAATAGCCTTCCTGTATGGCTTTCATCGCTTTTTGGTGCGACTGGTATGCGAACATATCTTGGTCTTCCCTGCTGACCTTGTATTCATGGGCAACGGCCTCTGCTGTCAATCCCATGCTCAGATAATAATCCGGGTCTTCACTGGCAATGGCATAAGAAGGAACGGTTTTCCATCCGGCAGTAGGCACCATACTCATGCTCTCTGTTCCGCCGGCTATGATACAATCTGCCATTCCGCTGCGAATTTTCGCAGTTGCCATGGCAATGCTTTCCAAACCACTGGCACAATATCTGTTGATGGTGATCCCAGCCACTTCTACTCCCAATGCCCGCGCTGCAATGATTCTTCCGAATTGCAATCCCTGTTCCGCCTCGGGAACGGCATTGCCCACAATCACATCATCTACTTCTTTTGGATCCAGCGCAGGCAAGGAGGCTGCCAAACCCTTGATTACTTCAACAGCCAGGTCATCGGGACGAAAAAAACGAAATCCACCTTTTTTACTTTTAGTAACTGCCGTACGATAGCCGGCAACGATATAGGCTTCCTGCATAACCTTGAATTTATATCCAAAAATAGCAATTTTTTTTAAAAGTTGTTTATGCAACTAATTATCTCTCCGCCACGGGAATGATTATCTTTGTCGCATGTTGTATCCGCTGATACGTTCCCTATTGTTTGCACTGCCTCCGGAACAAGCCCACCATGTTTCCATGCGTTGGTTATCGGCTGCCTGTTCCTTCGATGCGGGAGAGCAATTCATCACCCGTTGCTTTCGGTTTCCGGGCGAGGGAGGGAAAAATGTTTTCGGACTTCCCTTTCGAAATCCGGTAGGATTGGGAGCGGGTTTTGATAAGAATGCCAGTTATCTGCCTGCAATGAAAGCACTGGGTTTTGGTTTTGTGGAAATTGGAACCGTTACCCCACTGGCGCAAGCAGGCAATGATCGTCCCCGGCTTTTCCGCCTACCTGCCGACGAGGCACTGATCAACCGAATGGGTTTTAATAATGATGGCATGGATGCCGTTAAGCGTCGCCTGGCCGATTGGAATGAAAGAGAAGGTTCCCAAACAGGCTCTCGCATGATAGTGGGCGGTAATATTGGGAAAAACAAAGTGACCCCCAACGAGGAGGCCTGGAAAGATTACCTCCGTGTATTCCGTCATTTGCATGCAGAAGCAGATTATTTTGTGGTGAATGTTAGCTCCCCCAATACCCCGGGCTTACGCGCATTACAAGACAAAGAATCCCTTGTGAAAATTTGTGGCACCTTGCAGGAGTACAACCAGGGACAACAACATTCCAAGCCCTTGTTGCTGAAAATAGCTCCCGACCTTACCCATGGGCAATTAGATGATATCCTGGAACTCACGGCTGAAATACCACTGAACGGACTGGTAGCTACGAATACAACAATTGAAAGAAATAATCTTTCAGCCGCCTCGGAACAAAAGAGCCGGGTTGCAGGTGCGGGCGGATTAAGCGGTGCGCCCTTGCGCCGTCGGTCTGTCGAAGTACTGCAATACTTGAAAACACACATCCATCCATCCATACCCATCATTTCCAGCGGGGGCATCATGACAGAAGCAGATGCACTGGAACGTTTTCGGGAGGGTGCCGAATTAATTCAACTATGGACGGGCTTTATTTACAGAGGCCCTTCTTTTGTAAAAAATATCGGAGAAGCCATGCGATCCGAACTTGTAACAGCACAATAATTTTCACCATCATGTCAACACTTTTTACCACAGAGAGTCTTATCAGTTTTGTTATCCTTGTAGTACTTGAAATTGTACTGGGAATTGATAATGTGATTTTTGTCAGCATCATCATGAACCGCATTGCCGCCAAATACCGTGAGCGGGCGAGATCCTTGTGGATGGCTTTCGGAATTATTACCAGAACAGCATTGTTGTTCGCATTGAGCTGGTTATTGAAACAAAAGGGTAAGCCGGTTCTTAGCATCGGAGAAAAATCTTTCGACCTCGCCAGCATCATCATGTTGGCGGGTGGACTTTTCCTCATTTACAAATCAGTGAAAGAAATTCACCACAAATTGGAGGGTGAAATTGAGCAAGCAGCGGGTGGCAAAGCCACCCACATGGGTTTCTGGCAGGCCATGTTGCAGATTGTTCTCATCGACATGGTATTTAGCTTCGATAGCATCATTACAGCCGGTGGTACTGCCAAACACATTGAAATCATGATCGCAGCTGTTATCGTTGCAATGGTAGTGATGTTTCTTTTCAGTGCAGGCATAGCCAACTTCATACACAAGCGCCCCACATTAAAAATGCTGGCACTCTCTTTTTTGGTAATGATTGGATTTGTTTTGCTGGTAGAGGGATGGGATCCGGTACGCTCACATGACATGCACTTGAAAAACTATGTCTACTTCGCCATGGCATTTTCTTTTTCAGTTGAACTGCTGAATCTAAGGATGACCAAAAAAATCAAGCCGGTGGAGCTGAGGGAACCATTGCCTCCCAAAGAATAAAAGTGGTGGTGTTTATTTCATCAGAAGTCAAACCCGAGGGAGAAATACCAGATGGGTCTGCCCCTGAAAACCCCCTTCATCGGCCATCCTGCATCTACCCGCAGGAAGTAGCCCAATAATGTACTGCGGGCTCCGAATCCATACCCACCGGCGAATGGACCTAGACCGCCTGCATCTAACCGAACGCTAACGGGAGTGCTGCCAGGATTGGTGATGAATTCTCCGGGTCTCTGTATGCCATTGTATTTTCCATTCCAGGCACTGCCCAGATCAACAAACTGCACCAGCTGGAAATTACGCAAGAAGGCATTGTTAATGGGTCGATTCACCAGCGTTGAGAACAAGGGGAACCTGAATTCACTGTTGATCACAAAAGCATTGTTGCCATTGGCTATGTTCTGGTTATACCCACGCATGTTAAGTGCAAGTGACTGGAAGGCATAGCTCTGATCGGGTGCTGGTGGATTGGTATTGAACTTGGGACCTAACTGTCCGTCTGTACCACCGAGGAAGTAAACAATTTTTTGTTCTCCCCAGGAAAAATCAGCTGCGGCACGACCTGCCCATATAAAATTGCGATATATTTTCTTGTACAACCTTGCATCAAAACCCAGATTCAGCGTGGCCTTCCCGTTATTGAGGGCGGTTTTGAAGCTGGGCAGGTTTATATCAAAGAAAACCTTGTACCGCAATCCCTTCCAGATATTCTGTGTAGGGTTAATGGTATTATCGTGTACATATTCCAGCCGCGATACAATGAATCGAGATACTGTATCGGGGAAGGGCAATGCTGCAGGGTCGGGAATGCCGATGAAATTGTTATAAGGGCGAAGCACTCCACGATCAATCCGAAGCCCTACAATGGCGCGCAGACTCCGCACTTCATCGAAAGGATAATTTACATGAAACTGGTACAAGTTGGTATATAACTTGGTACTATAGGCAGAATTATAGAAATTAGAAATAGTGCTTCTATAATAAGTAACTCCCCAATCTAATTTTTTACGGTAATTCATGAATGAGAGTAAGATATCCTTGTCGGAAAAATTAGAACCGAATCTTACACCACCCACAAAGCGCATGTCTTCCATCAAATCACTGACTCCTACTTTAAGGGCAAAATTGAGGTTGGCTCCGTTGTTCAATTGAATTGGCCCAACACCACCGGCATAGGGCTGATAACGATTGATCAAAATAGCATTGGTGATACCACTCTGCACAAAGTCAGAGCTGAACTTCATCCGATAATCAAAAAGTTTTGATTTGGATAAGGTTGAACTGTTTTCTTTGATCGGAGGAAGATAAGTGGGCACATTAACCTCCTGCTTTTCGTTGGCAAATTCATTCTGGAAAAAATCTGCTGCCTTCTTTTTAGCAGTATCCTGCGTTACCGGCTGGTTCGTATAAACTGTTGCCTTTCCTGTCTGTGCCTTCGCCTCTGCGATCACTCTTTTCATGTACTCTGTAGGTCGTGCTGAAACGTTTCTCTTCAAGAGTGTTTGTTCATCGACCTTGAGCTTGTACAAAAACTTATAATCTCCTTCCCTTCTCACCTCGCTTACCTGTCCATTGTTGCCGGCTATTCTTGTTTCAGAAAGATTGCTTTGGTAATTGGTGATGGGGAATGTGTAAGTAGAGTCATTGTACACCTGGTAGAAGCTGATGCTGTCCGGTTTCGGTAATTGCCAGGCACGAAGAGTAGAATCAATTTCTTTGGGTGTTGGGTTGTGCAATATTTCTTCCCCAATGTAGATCAGCGTGTCTAATCCGCGGCGCTGGGTAGAGAAGAAGCCGGCCCAACGGTTAGCGATTCCATTCTCATCGGAAACAAAAGTGAAGTGATTCGTATTGTACTGCATGGGATAACGTGCAGCCCCATATTTCACGTTGGTGAGTTGGGTGATCTGTTTAGACTTCCCTTCATTCAGGATATCCGTAAAAAAGATGTTGTAGTTATAGCGACTGGGAAGAACGGTATCACTACCGGGGGTAGTTCCGGAAGGACGGTTGGAAGAGAATACAATACCTACTTTGTTGGGGAATGCTACCAATGCCGGATCAAGATCATCGTACACATCATCGGTAATCTGGGTGAGCCTGTTCTCCTGAATTTTATACGTAAAGATATCGGTATGTCCATTTTTCACAGCACTCATCACAACGGTATTGGCATCCAGCAGGAAGGAAGCATCCAGTATTTGGTCAACACCTGTGATGGATTGCTTGAAGCGTTTGTACTTAGCGATGTTATCGTAAACAAACATGTTGATCTTCCCCTTCTCCCAATAGATCACCAAAAGTCGGGTACCCTTTCCATCCCAGGCCAGGATAGGATAAGAGGGATCAATATCTCCTTGATAAGTTTTATTACCCAGCCGCAGCAAGGTCTTGGTATTGTAAAAATTCTCATGCAGTTTTAACGCATACTGACCATCGTCGAATTCCACCACAGCGTAGGTGGTACTGCGTCCTGTTGGATTCGCCTGAAAGCGGAAATAATCCTTGCGGGTAATATCTTCGGTTACTACGAGATTTCCTTTGGGCTGGTTGCGGCGGCGGGTGATGTCTTTGGAATAACGCTCCTGCTCATATTGCATGAAATCTTTGAGTACCTCTTTGAATTTCTTTTTGCAGACCCGCAGGCAGGCGTTGTTCAGGTTTTTATAAATCCTAGCCAAATAGAGCAGGTAAGTAACATTGTCTTTGCGGTATTTTTCTGCGATGTATCGCCAGAAGGAATGCCCCGCCAGCAAGGGCTGTTCAAAAGCAAACTGATAAAATGAATTGTACCTGCCACTCAGCATGGCACTTTTCAGCTGATCGTCTAAGAGGGTACTCCAGGGTTCACCCACATAAGACACATAACCATCCACCAACCATTTGGGGAGATCGAGCAAGGCCTGGTTGCTCGCAAACTCTCCAATATCATCGCCAAACAACAAGTTGTCGGTCAATATCCGCGCAATACCTTGTCTGATCTGGCGACGCAGGTTGGCATGATTTCCATCAAAATACACCACCATTTTATTGTTCACCAAACGGGTGATACCACCGGGGCTCTGCCACTCGCTTCCGAGACCAATGTTGCTGCTCTTGTAGTCATTATAATCATTGTAGATAACAATGTTCGCGCGGCGCTGCAGAGAATATTCTACAAAGTTTTCAATGCCGGACAATTCCTCTTCCGCCAGTTGAATGGCGAATTTTCCCAACTCCACTCCGCCTTGCGACACATAGGCATTGAAATTAGCGGACTGATAAAACTTCCACTTGAACTTCTTATGCTGTACCCTATTTTTGCCAAACTCAACGCCATTCACCTGGGCAAGACCCACCAGCGGCAATAAAAAAATGCCCAGCCAGGAAATAGCTCTTCGTTTGAAATTCATATCTGTACTTTGATATTTTAAAAATAATCAATTACCTGCAAAAGACGTTAAAATTACCAATATGTTAACCCTCCAGCTATTCACTTTTAGTCCTATTCGTGAAAATACTTACGTCCTCTACAATGAACAGCGCAAAGCTATCATTATAGACCCCGGATGTTACTTTTCGGCTGAGGAAGAAATGTTAAAAAATTTCATCGACTCTGAAGGACTCCAACCTACCCTTTTACTCAACACCCATTGCCACCTGGACCATGTATTTGGCAATCGCTGGGTGCACCAAACCTATGGTTTGGAACTACACATTCACCGGGGAGAACAAATCGTGTTGGAAAGGGCGCCTATTTCCGGACAGAATTGGGGACTACCCTTCACCAATTACGATGGTCCATTGCATTTTTTACAGGAAGGAGATGTAATTGAACTCGACAACGACCGGCTGGAAGTGCTGGAAACACCCGGACATTCCCCCGCCAGCATTTGCTTTTACTGTTCAGCACAAAACTTCGTCATTGCGGGGGACGTACTGTTTCGGGAAAGCATAGGAAGAACAGATCTTCCCGGCAGCAGCCACGAACAATTGCTCAAAAGTATCCGCGAAAAATTATGGGTATTGCCCGATGAAGTAGCCGTGCATCCCGGTCATGGCAGCTCCACGACCATTGGCTATGAAAAACAAAACAATCCGTTTCTGCAATAATTTAGAATGAACGGCCCGACGGTCCCTTGTCCATCATCGTCCGGTAGGCCTGTATGAACAGCGCCCCCAGATTTTGGTAAGGCGGTACATAATCCCGAAATGTTTCTAGGGATTTACCTGCCAGTCCGGCCTCCATTTTTTTCCAGAGAGCCGGCCAGTAAATATCTTTCCCTTGTCTCAGCTGCTCACATATAACATCAATCAATTGTTGGTTGATTTGTCCGGTTCCCACCTGTTTGGAGGAAATGATGGCTGCTTCCGGACAGGTTTCCAGCACATCGTGCAATCGCTGGTATCCGCCACAACTTCCTACCAGCACCAATCGGGAACTATAGGGAAGTTTTTCGATGGTGGAAGGTAAGCTATAGCTATGTCCGCGGTGTATCGACATCACGGGTTCAATCTTCTTAGACAACAGATAGGTAATGAGACTGTCTTGTGCATGTTCGTCATTGTCGCCCACTTCATCGAGTGGCAAATTGGAATAGATGGTGACCGGAACTCCTTTTACAGAAGAGACTTCCGTCCAATACGGTTTTTTTTGAATTTTCCAATTGGGATTGGTAAATCGGCGAAGAAATGTCTGATAGATTTCCGGTCCGCCCTTATCCCCGTAAAAAAATTGTTGTACAATGATGCGGCCTGAGGTATCTTGTAAAGAGGAAAGCAGCAGGCGATCCGCCGGTTGTAGTCCAAGGGTATCCAGCAGGGAGGTTCGCCGGGAGGTATCCATGGAGTAAAAAATCTTTTGCAGGATAGAGTAGATGGCAGCTCCGCGATTATCGCCCGTGCCTTTGAGTTGTTGTGCTCTTTCGTCCACCTTTGTCAACATCCATTTTCGGATGCCCTCATTGTAAATGCTGGAGTAGGTCGTAGCCACGTCAACAGCCTCTGCCAAGCCGGCTGTCCGTTCCAGCCCATCGGTAAAATCCAGCACCATTTTTCGGGCGGTGGCAGTATCCATCCGGCTTAACCAATCATCGAGGGTATTATAGGAAGCACAGAGACGAATAAATCGCCGGTATTGATCATATTGCACCCTTGCAAGCAATGAATCGGAAGATTTTCCCTTCCACAACTGGAACATGCGGGGATAGATACCTGCAACAAAACTGGAAGTGTACATTTCTTCCTCACCTGTAATGGCAACATAGTAGAGCTCTTCCGGACTTAACCGGCTGATTTTATTGAACCGTTTTAAAGGATTGGCTTCTTCATGTAATCCGTTGATTTCATTCAGATAATCTTCCACCGCCTTTTGACGTATTCTTTTGTACAAAGCATCCATGGCCATGGCCGTATCACCCCGGTGGAGCCGTTTCATATAGGCAATGCGTGTCTGCACAAGCATATTAAAATAAGTTCCGGTAGTATCCTCACGGGTAAACGGAGCTATGGAATCAATGGTCAGACGACCATGATAAATTTCATCAATGAATGGAAAAATCATCCTGCCGGTTGGCAGTTTTGTGAGATAAGCAATGAGTTTTACCAGTGGATGGGTGGACTGATGAATTTTTTTTCCTAATGCATTGGGCACTGCAGCATAGGTGTACAATTTTTCCTGATCAAGAAAGGCCGCCCGTATGATCAGACTGTCTGCATACCTGCACCGGGGCTGCTTGCTGAGCAAGGGTAAAATAGTGGAAGGATCTCGGTTGGCCTGCTGCAACAGCAACCAATCGGCAGCTTCTTCATGGGCAGAATTGGTCTGAAGGGCTTTGTTTTGCAACAACAGCCAGGCAGTTTCAGGTGCCAAGGTTTCAAATACCGGCATATAAGATTGTCCAGTCCAGGTAGCTTTCATGGCAGCCCCATAACCATCAATTAATTGAGGCCATTGCGCGAATTGAATCTTTTTTGCTGCCAATAAGTCCTTGAAGCCATCGAGCAGTTCCCGAAGACTTCTCAGCCACTTGTACCGGTCATTGTCAGAAAAACTACTATCCAGTTCTATGGCTGCACGGAAGCCATCGATTTTTTTTCGGATCAGCCCCTCTCTCTTAATGATGGTTGCGCTGTCTTCGGCGGACTTACCTGACTTGAAGTGTTCCCGTAAAATGGTTTCATAAGACGCATTGATCTGGTCATGATACAGCATGCGCATAGGAGGAATCGGCGGCATGCCCAACTCTTGCGCTGAGAGCGGAAGGCAACCAATCAAAAAATACAGTGACAAAAACCAGCCAATTAATTTCATATCCCTGCAAAATTATACTAAATATGATGCAAGAACCGGGCCGATACAAAGGGTCGTTAACAATAACATAATAAGGAGGATATAATGATTTGACAATGATTAGATATAAATTTGTCCTAACCAGATAGTTATGGGTGATCAACCCCACAAAATTCTCATCGCAGATGATGAGCCGGACATAGTAGAAATTGTATCCTACAACCTAAGAAAGGAGGGCTTTGAAGTATTCACGGCTGCAGACGGCAATGCTGCCTTGCAACAGGCACGCTTGCACCATCCTGATCTAATCATCCTCGATATCATGATGCCCGGAAAAACGGGTGTCGAAGTTTGCCAGATTCTTCGAACACAACCCGAATTTGCCCAGACGCTCATCATTTTCCTCACTGCCGTGAGTGATGAAACCATTCAGATCAAGGGTTTGGAATCGGGAGCAGATGATTATGTGGCCAAGCCTGTGAGTCCTAAAGTGCTCATCAGTAAGGTGCATGCCCTGTTTCGGAGATTGCGGAAAAAAGAAGAAGAAGGGACCAATAAAATTATTATCGGAGATTTTGCCATTGATCCGGCCAGTTACCTGGTTATCATTGGCGATCGAGAAATTTCTCTCGCCAAAAAGGAATTCGAACTATTGTATCTCCTGGCTTCTCGTCCCGGAAGGGTCATGTTGCGCAACGAAATTTTATCACAGGTATGGGGAAGCGATGTAATCGTAGGTGACCGCACGATTGACGTGCACATCAGAAAAATCAGGCAGAAATTGAATTCAGACTGCATCACAACGGTTAAGGGAGTGGGCTATAAATTTGAGTGGTAACCCGTCCATTGCCTACCTTTGCACTGCATACTCACCACATGTTTTCCTCCCGCAACTTATCGCCCCAACAGCTATCTGCCTTCACGGCACTGGTACTTTCTATGCCTATTGGATTAGGGAGCGCCTGGCTTTTACCCAACTGGAAAATTGCGCTGCTTATTTTTATTGTTGTATTTCTGGGAAGCTATCTGCTGATAAGAAGGGTACTGGAATCTTTTATTTACAGGAAGATCAAGCTGATTTATAAAGTTATTTACCAGACCAAGGCGACGAAGCGGGAAGAAACCTATTACAAGTATATACTTCCGCAAAAAGGTATTGATGAAGTGCGGGAAGATGTGGAGCAATGGGCACAACAGAAAAAAGCGGAAATTGAGGTTCTTCAAACCAATGAGGCTTACAGAAAAGAATTCCTACAGAACCTGGCACATGAATTCAAGACCCCGATTTTTGCGATACAGGGATATGTAGACACGCTTTTACAAGGGGCAATGGACGACCCCGCTACCCGAAAAAAATTTCTGGAAAACACTTCCCGCAATGTCGACCGCATGGTGAACCTGCTGGAAGACCTGGATGAAATATCCCGGCTGGAAAGCGGGCGACAGCCACTCTATAAAACACAGTTCATCATTCAAGACCTGATTCGAGATGCATTCGAGGCACATTCCATCAAGACTGCTACCCGAAACATTCAATGCAGCATTAAGAAGGGCTGCGAAACCCCTGTGATCGTTTACGCTGATAAGGAAAAAATTCAACAAGTGGTATTCAACCTGCTCGACAATGCCACGAAATACGGGAAGGAAAACGGACACATTGTTGCCAGTATTTATCCGATGGATGAAGGACATGTTTTGGTGGAAATCAGTGATGACGGA
This sequence comes from Chitinophagaceae bacterium, assembly GCA_020403455.1. GTDB lineage: Bacteria > Bacteroidota > Bacteroidia > Chitinophagales > Chitinophagaceae > Sediminibacterium. Next base: position 4,696 of record JADBXP010000010.1, on the reverse strand, counting down.
ATTGGTATTGGCGAGGAACATTTACCAAGAATCTTTGAACGCTTTTATCGCACCGACCAAGGACGAAGCAGGGATAACGGCGGAACAGGACTAGGACTGGCCATTTGTAAACACATCATTGAGGCACATGGACAAAATATTCATGTACGCAGTAAGAAAGATGTGGGAACAACTATTGGTTTTATATTAGACAGCCACAAAACAGGGGAAGGTGGATAAAAGTAGATAAAATAGATACAGTATTAAACAATCATTAAATTTACCACCCTAACCCGTGTAAGCACTCATAACATTACTTTTACAATCAAATTTACCAACATGCGATTGAATAATTTCGGAAACCTGTTCATGCCCAAGAATAAAGTGTTCTATGAACTGTTTGAAGGTGTGGCTGAAAAGGTGCTTGAAATGGCACAGAAACTGAAAGAAATGGTCAGCGAACCTGATCACAACAAAAGAGCAGCCATTTTAGCGCAGATTGAGGACCTCGAACATAAAAATGATGAGAATACGCACCGAATTTTCACCGAACTAGGTCGTAATTTCATTACCCCCTTCGACCGGGAAGACATTCATTACCTTGCTACGGCACTGGATGATATTTGTGATTATATCTATGCTTCCTCTAAAAAAATCAATTTTTATAATGTAAATCCCAATGATACAGGGATTCAGAAAATGGCTGACCTGATTTTACAGGGGTCCATAGAGATTCGAAAAGCTGTGATGGGTCTGCGTGACATGAAAAATTTACGTGAAATGACCGAGGCCATGGTAAGGGTCAACAGCATTGAAAACCAGGCAGACGACGTTTTCGATATGAGCATTGAAATGCTGTTTCAACAGGAAAATGATTTCAAAGAGGTGATCAAAAAAAGAGAGATCTATCAGGTAATGGAAATCGCTACCGACAAATGCGAAGATGCTGCCAACGTAATTGAATCCATCATCATAAAATATGCCTGATTGGTTCTTTTTTAACCTGTGAAGAAGTTGCTCTAAACACACCTGTATGCTTACCCTGCTGATAATAATTATTGTACTGGCCTTCGTATTCGATTATATCAATGGTTTCCACGATGCGGCCAATGCCATTGCCACCATTGTTTCCACCAAAGTACTTACGCCCTTTCAGGCAGTTGTTTGGGCAGCAGTTTTCAACTTTGCCGCCTTCTTCATGGCCAAATATGTTTTCAAGGAATTCGGTATTGGTAATACGGTTGCCAAATGGGTCAATGCAGAATTCATCACACTCCATGTGATTCTGGCAGGCATTATTGCTGCCATCATCTGGAACCTGATTACCTGGTGGTTCGGTATTCCTTCCAGCTCTTCCCATACCCTGATGGGTGGATTTGTGGGCGCCGCCCTTACAAATGCCCATGGCTTTAGTCAGAACGGGGTGGATGTGATTAACTATGTAAAAGTGGTACCGACCTTCCTGTTCATTTTCATTGCCCCCTTTATCGGAATGATCATCGCCTTTATTATTACTATCATCATCGTGCATATTTGTAAGGGCTCGAATCCCTACAAAGCCGAAGGCTGGTTCAAGCGGCTGCAGTTGGTTTCCTCCGCTGCCTTTAGTGTGGGCCATGGAGGTAATGATGCCCAAAAAGTAATGGGTATTATCGGTGCAGCTACTATTTTCTATGAAAAAAGTAAGGGAGTAACGATGGACTTCAACCAGTTCGTGGAAGCCTATCCATGGGTTCCCTTGGCTAGTTTTGTATTTATCGGACTAGGCACTATGAGTGGCGGGTGGAAAATTGTAAAAACCATGGGTACCCGCATCACCAAAGTTACACCACTGGAAGGTGTAGCTGCTGAGACAGCAGGCGCCATTACGCTGTTCATGACAGAGCACTTTAAAATTCCTGTTTCCACTACCCATACCATTACCGGCTCCATCATTGGGGTGGGTGCCACCAAACGCCTCAGCGCCGTAAGATGGGGTGTAACCATTAACCTGCTTTGGGCATGGGTGCTAACCATTCCGATCTCAGCGTTATTAGCCGGACTCATCTATTACATACTCAAGCTATTCATTTAAAATCGGGGTATTTCCTGCTAAAAGCTGAATGGGTTATCTTGCAATCATAAATTGATTTATGGCCACCATTTTAGTCACTGGCGGTTGCGGATACATAGGGTCTCATACCCTGGTTGATCTGATAGAAAACGGATTTGACGTTATTTCTATAGATGACCTCTCCCGTTCCTCTGCTTATGCCATTACCGGCATTGAAAAAATTACAGGTAAGCGCATCAAAAACTATCAGGTTGACCTGAAGAATTTCGATGAAACCCTGGCGGTCTTTCAGGAAAATGTAGGCATTGCCGGTATCATCCATTTTGCTGCGTACAAAGCCGTGGGCGAATCTGTAGAGGAACCCCTGTCGTATTACGAGAACAATATTTTTTCGCTGATCAACCTGCTCAAATGTGCGGAGGAATTTGAGGTACCCCATTTTGTTTTTTCCTCTTCCTGTACAGTTTATGGGAGTCCGGCAGAAGTACCGGTGACCGAAGATACAGTTTGGCAAACAGCCGAATCACCCTATGGAGCCACCAAGCAGATGGGAGAAACCATTGTAAGAGATGTATACCGGGGGGGAAGGGGCTCAGCTATTTTACTGCGTTATTTTAATCCGGCGGGGGCGCATCCTACAACCCTGTTGGGGGAAAGTCCATTGGGAAAACCACTGAATCTGGTACCGGTGATCACGCAGACTGCCATCGGTAAATTACCCGGCATGAAAGTGTATGGCGATGATTACCCTACCCGTGATGGCAGTTGTATCCGGGATTACATTCATGTGTGTGATATTGCCCATGCCCATACCCTTGCCCTGCTATACCTGCTGGAAGAGAGGAACACTGAGTCGACGGAAGTGTTCAATCTGGGAACGGGCAATGGCATCACGGTACTGGAAGCCATCCGGATGTTTGAGGAAGTGAGCGGGGAAAAATTAAATTATGCTATTGGTCCACGTCGGCCGGGTGATGTGATGGCGATCTATGCCAACAATGAAAAGGCGGTGCAGCAGTTGGGCTGGAAGATACAGTATGATCTCAGGGAGATGATGCGTACAGCCTGGAATTGGGAGTTGAAAGTGAAGGAGGCGGAGGAACGGGCCCGAAAGAATTAATTCACTTTACTGGTTCACCATTTTTTCTGCATTCTCTGCCACTTGCAGTGCTTCAATGAATTCATCGAGTTCGCCACCAACTACTGCATTGAGGTTATAGGAGGTAAGTCCGATACGATGGTCGGTTACTCTACCCTGCGGCCAGTTGTAGGTTCTGATTTTGGCACTGCGGTCGCCGGTGCTCACGAGGGTTTTGCGGCGACGGGCGATCTCATCTTCCTGCTTGCGTACCTGTTCTTCGTATAGTTTGGTACGCAGCATGGTCATGGCTTTTTCACGGTTGCCCAGCTGGGAGCGTTCTGTTTGGCAAACCACTACCACCCCGGTAGGAATATGGGTAAGAAACACTTTGGTTTCTACTTTATTAACGTTTTGACCACCGGCACCACCACTGCGAGCAGTTTCCATTTTAACATCACTTTCTTTCAATTCAAAATCGACTTCTTCGGCTTCGGGCATCACGGCAACGGTGGCTGCGGAGGTGTGCACCCTGCCCTGTGTTTCTGTATCGGGCACCCGTTGAACGCGGTGAACCCCACTTTCGAATTTTAGGGTGCCATATACATCTTCACCGGTAACTTCCACTACTACTTCTTTGTAACCGCCTACGGTGCCTTCGCTTTCGCTCACGATTTGGGTTTTCCAGCCCTTTTTTGCGCAGTAGCGCAGGTACATACCCAACAGGTCGCCGGCGAACAGACTCGCTTCATCGCCACCGGTACCGGCGCGGATTTCGAGGATGGCATTCTTATCGTCTTGCGGATCTTTGGGTATCAGGAGTTGGGTGAGGAGTTTTTCGAGTTCTTCTTTTTGTGCTTCCAGTGCCGGCAGCTCCATTTTTGCCAATTCCTTCATGTCTTCGTCGGAAGAATGTTGAGCTTCCTTGGCAAATTCATAGTCTGCCAGCACTTTTCTATAGGCTTCGTAGGGCTGAACGATTTTTTCGAGGGAGCGGTATTCTTTGGAGTAGGCGCCGAATTCTTTCTGGTTGTTGATGATTTCGGGGTTGGTCAGGGCGATGCCTACCTGTTCGAATCTGGCTTTGATGGCATCTAATTTATTCAGCATATCCCCGATTTTTCGTGCGCAAAGGTACGATTTTGTGGGGAAGAAATAGGTTGGGGAATGAAAAGGGTTTACATCCAGTGTTTTGAAGAAGCTTAGCACATTTACTTCACAACAAATGCGTAGCCGCGGTTTTTATAGCCCCAGGTACTTATAGAATCCAAACCGGGAATTTCTACGTTACAATTCTGCCGCAAAATATGGTAGTTGACTTGTCCGTTGTTGACATAATTGCGCATGAAACCAATTACCGGCACCCTATTCACGCCGGGTATTGTATTGGGTGCAAAGGATTGGGGCAATCTGACTTTCCCCGGAGAAAAATCGTTGGTGAAAACAATATAAAATACTCCAGGTCCAGTTGGCTTAACCTTCGCAATAAGTTTATACTGATTGTTTTCATACACATACTTCATACCTGCTGCTGAGTTAACCTGTGTAACAAAGCCTCCAACAACATTGGAATAGTCAAACAGATT
>JADBXP010000001.1 GCA_020403455.1 Chitinophagaceae bacterium | reverse complement strand
TAGTACAGCCCGTTAATAAATACTCTTCAATTACTTTTCTTTTAAAATCGTCGTCAAACATTTGACGAATCTCGAACTTGTGTTCCATATAATCCTGATTTTGGTTTACTTAAGATGTAAACCTATTTCAGGACTAGACAGGAGGTAGACCAAAGACTGTTCCATGTCTTTAGCGAATGGTCTTCAGTCTTTGGTATGATATTCATTCCCGTTGCGATAATCGAGCCAAAGACTAACAATCAAAGACCAAAGACTGTTGCATGTCTTTTGCTAAAGGTCTTTAGTCTTTGGTATGATGTTCATAACATTCTAGTCAATCAAACAAAGACTAACAGCCAAAGACCAGTCCCTAAGAAGGATTTTCACAAAACTGGATGATGCTCATTCAAGCTGCGAAGTCTCCCCGACACGTCGGGGCGGAAGACACGCAGATGAAATTAAATACCCCTTCACACTCACACCTTGTGCGCCGCAGGCGTATCACTCTGGCCTTTCTCCTCCTACATAACTGATAAAATATTCCCCCACGCGGCGATAAGAAACCACCAGCGGCTCATTGGCAACCAAAACATGTATCTCCCCGGTACCCGATAATAAAATGGGTGACACAAGTATATCCTGACTAAAAATAGTGCCGGATATATTACGCCACTTGTAAACGGCTTCCTTGACAGTCCATAACAAAGTCAGCAACTCCCTTTGCATCTCTTCCCCCTGACCCTGTACCCATTCCCATTCCCCTTCAGATAAAAACTTATGCCGTACCCGATGCACCCGATCGGTTATTTTTTCCAAGTCAATACCAACGGCACCAGACGCACTCACCATCGCTGCTGCCATACCCCCACTGTGCGTCAGAGAAAAAAAATATTTGTCACCGGCAACATAAGGCCTGCCCTGCTCCGGATAAACTACCTCCTGGTAAGGGAAGTCCGGATACAAATAGGGCAATAAATAACCCGCTGCCAAATGCTGCAACTGCTTTTGTGGGTGTACCACCGGGTAGCGCAAACTGACCTTTTCTAAAAAAAAATCATGCCCCTCTGCAATCTCCCAGATCGCCAGGCGGGTGTTTTCGTTGATATCTTGTTGATAATACAGGGGCACAGCCGTAACTTTACCAATTGTATGCAGAATTAAGACATATTTGCAAAGGATAGAAAAAATTATACCATGATTCTTACGGACCGCCGTATACTCGAAGAGATGGAAAAGGGTTCCATCATCATTGAACCCTTTCACAGAAGCGACCTGGGCAGCAATAGCTATGATGTGCACCTCGGTAAATGGCTGGCTACCTACGTTGATGCCGAACTCGATGCCAAAAAACACAATACCATCGAATACTTCGAAATTCCGGAAGAGGGCTTTGTATTGCAACCCAGCGGTTTTTACCTGGGAGTAACCCTGGAATACACCGAAACCCATGCCCACGTTCCTTTCCTCGAAGGCAAATCTTCTACCGGTCGCCTGGGCATCGATATCCACGCTACCGCAGGAAAAGGCGATGTGGGTTTCTGTGGTAACTGGACCCTCGAAATCTCCTGTAAAAAGCCGGTTCGTGTTTATAAGGGCATGCCCATCGGCCAGCTGATCTACTTCCCGGTAGAAGGTGAAATCGAAGTGCGCTACAACCAAAAAGCCAATGCCAAATACAGCGGCCAGCCCGATAAACCTATTGAAAGCATGATGTGGAAGAATAGCTTCTGATGCCTTCCCCTGCCTATTTATTTCCGCGACTGCGCTCCTCCGCCAATATCCAGCCCACTACCTCCCGGTAACTGCGCATTCCCTCTTTTTGTCCGTTCATCCGCAGGTACTGCGCATACAATTCATTGAATGCCGGCGTCACAGCATGTGTTCTTTTCCTAAAAAATTGACGGATGGCTTTTCTGTCCCGCTTGACAGCTGTATCCAATCTTCTCGCGTTCTCTTGCATCTGCCTGCGCAAGCCGGCACTATCGCCCTGTAAAGCATACATGCGCCACAACTCCTGCTGCACCTGATCATACAAATCGAGCGCTGCCGAATACCTGAGTCGGGCATCTTCCTGTGCCTGAGCTGCCAGCCAACCAATGTAACTGGCCTCACTTTCCCGCGCATACCCCAGTTGATGTGCTACCTCATGACAGGCAATGTATGGAAGTAAAATATCGGGAATCTCTGCTCTCACCTGTGCCTCACCCGTAAATGGATTGTAATAGCCGGTATAACCTACCCAGTCACCCAATTCAGCCAACAAAGATCTTTTTAAAGCAGGTTCCCGCCATTGCAGTTCCGGGGATGTTCTGGCCAAAGCTGCATACGCCTTCCCGGTGAGCTGCAAGATGTCAGGAAAAGCGATCATCGGCAGCGTGTCCCCAGGAATGGCCGACCTGCTGGAGTTCAGAGCAATTATTAACAGGTCATTGAATCGGATCAACTCCTCCAGGGTATATGCCGGTTTCCCCAGTTGGCGAGTCTCCCCCACTGATGGCCGGTCGTAATTGAGTCCCCAAAAAACCTTAAAAATCACATACAACCACAAGCCGGCAACTACCATTTTTTGCAGCAATAATTCGGTATCCGACTTCCGCTTGCGAACCAACCTTTGATACAACCACCGGGCGATACTAAAAATGAGGTAAATAATGCCCCCTGAATAAATTAAATCACCCAAGGAAACCGGGAACCATCCGGTAATCATACGCAGAATAACACTGAAAAAAGGATAAAAACCCCGGGAGTAATAGCGTTCCACTGCAGACGGGAACAAGGAAAAAACAACCACCAGCAACACCGCCACCAGGAGGTAACGATATTTACGGCTGAATTGCACTGCCCCCTTTTTCAAGCTATTCATGTAGCAAATATCCGCAGAAAGCGGAGAATATGGTAACCTCAACAGAATCAATAAGTTCAGATAATGTTGGTGATTAAGCCCAATTATCGTACCTTTGCCCTCCCATAAATGGACCGTTATGAGCCAGCGCCGGGAATTTGAGATTGCGTTTGTTGGGCTGAAACCGGGTTTGCATCATTACGAGTACAGGGTGGATGATAAGTTCTTTGCTTCTTTTGGACCCCAGGATTTCAGTCATTGTGAAGCCAATATCCGGCTAACGCTGGATAAAAAAACCGGCTTCATGCAATTGAAATTCGATATCGACGGAATCGTACAGGGCATTTGCGATAAATGTGGCAATTCTTTACCTCTTCAACTATGGGACGAATTTTCACTGATCGTGAAACTGGTAGATGATCCCGACACGATGAACGAACAGGAAGAAGATCCGGATGTATTCTACATCGGCCGCGGCGAAAGCCACCTTTACCTGTCCAACTGGATCTACGAATTCATCATCCTGAGTATACCTTTTCAAAAAATCTGCGCAGATGCTGAAAAGGGCGGTCCCTACTGCAACCTGGAAGTGTTGGAAAAACTGAGGCAACTGGAACAGGGTGTAAAGAGCGAAAACAAAACCATCTGGAAAGGTCTGGATCAATTCAAAGACCTTACTGATAATAACTGACCATCTAAATTTTGATGATATGCCGAATCCGAAACGCAGACACTCCCAGCAGAGAAGTGCCAAAAGAAGGACTCACTACCTGGCTGAAGAAGTGACCCTGAGCAAAGACGCTACAACAGGTGAAAACCATGTTCGTCACCGTGCACATGTAAGTGAAGGAAAATTGTACTACAAAGGAAAACTCGTGGCTGAGAAAGCCCCGCTGAAGGCCTAATTGTACGTATAATTCTTTATTTCTAACATGAGCATGCACATCGGTCTTGACATGATGGGCGGCGATTTCGCTCCCCTCGAAGCTGTCAAAGGACTTCAGGAATTTTTACAAAAGAATTCGTGGAATGCCACCATACATTGCATCGGCAATGAATCGGTGCTGCTACCTCTTTTCGACGCTCATTCCATCAACACTTCCACTGTTAAGATAGTTCATGCCGAAGATACCATCGGCTACCATGAACATCCTACTAAGGCATTGCGTGAAAAAACTCAATCCTCTATCGCCATTGGATTTCGACTGCTCGCAACCGGTGAACTGGATGCCTTCATCAGTGCAGGCAATACAGGTGCCATGCTGGTAGGCGCAATGTTCAGCATCAAACCCATGGAAGGGGTACTACGACCCACCATCTCCTCTGTCATACCTAAACTAAATGGCTCGACAGGTTTATTGCTCGATGTCGGACTCAATGCTGATTGCAAACCCGAGCAGTTGAACCAGTTCGCCATACTCGGCAACCTCTACGCCAAACATATTCTGCAAATCGATGAACCCAAAGTAGCCCTCTTGAATGTGGGTGAAGAAGAAGGCAAAGGCAATCTGCTGGCACAAGCTACCTACCCTCTCCTGAAAGAAAACAAACACATCCATTTCATCGGTAACATCGAAGGAAGAGATATTTTCAATGACAAAGCAGATGTAATTGTCTGCGACGGATTTACCGGTAATATTCTCTTGAAAATGGCCGAATCTGTTTATGATCTGACCATTAAGAGAGGCATAGAAGATAACTATTTGCAACGCTTCCACTACGAAAACTACGGTGGTACCCCCGTTCTGGGAGTTGCCAAACCGGTTATCATCGGCCATGGCATCAGTCATGCCCGCGCCTTCGATAACATGATTCGTCTCGCCTGCAAAATGATAGAGCGCGATATTTGTGGCAAGATCTCCCAGGAATTACTCTCCTGAGCCTCCTTTTACCTTTTTCTTCCCGAACGAAACAATTAACTTTGTACAAACAAGTGTTAGTTTATGTGGCTGAATAATGTACTGGAAACCATCGGGAATACCCCACTCATCAGATTGAACAAACTGGGAAAAGAGTTTCCCTGCACCGTATTAGCCAAAGTTGATTACTTCAACCCCGGCAACTCCATCAAAGACAGGATGGCATTGAAAATGGTGGAAGTGGCTGAACAGGAGGGAAAATTAAAACCAGGAGGCACCATCATCGAAGGTACCAGCGGTAATACCGGCATGGGACTCGCCCTCGCCGCCTGCGTAAAAGGTTATCACTGTATATTCGTTACCACCGACAAACAATCGAAGGAGAAAGTAGATATCCTGAAAGCGCTGGGCGCAGAAGTGATTGTTTGTCCTACCAACGTTCTACCCCAGGATCCGCGCAGCTATTACAGCGTAGCCAAAAGACTGGCGCAGGAAATACCCAATTCCATGTACATGAACCAGTACGATAACCTCGCCAACCGGCAGGCTCATTATGAAAGTACGGGTCCGGAGATCTGGGAGCAGACGGAAGGTAAAATTACCCACCTGGTTTGTACTGCCGGCACAGGCGGAACCATCACCGGCACTGCCATGTACCTGAAGGAAAAAAATCCCAACATCCAGATCTGGGCAATCGATGTATATGGTTCATTGCTCACAAAATATTACAAAACCGGTGAGATCGATATGAACGAAGTGCATCCCTATATTTCAGAGGGTTTTGGGGAAGATTTTGTTCCCGGCAACTACGATATGCGCTACATCGACCACTTTGAACAGGTAACCGATAAAGATGGTGCTGTGATGGCCCGGCGCATAGCGCGGGAAGAGGGATTGTTCTGCGGATACAGTGCAGGCAGCTGTCTGCAAGGATTGATGCAGCTGAAAGACAGGTTGAAAAAAGATGATCTCGTTGTTTGTATTTTTCATGACCACGGAACCCGCTATATCGGCAAAATTTACAATGACCAATGGATGATGGAGCGTGGTTTTCTGGAAGTAAAAACATTCAAAGACATTGTCAATGGGCGCAGGGGGAAGTCTCTGCTTACCCTCGATGTTACAGACACGGTGGCTAACGCCGTGGAAATGATGAAGAAATATAACATTGAGCAAATACCTTTAACAAAGGAGGGTAATATTTGTGGTGCGGTAAGCGAGAACGGACTTTTCCAGAAAGTTTTCAGCAACCCCGATATCCGCCATGAATCACTGGCAGCGGTTGCAGAGGCCCCCTACCCTGTTGTACCATTCGAGACTCCGGTAGAAAAACTAGGTCAACTCATCAACAAGGAAAATGGCGCCGTGCTGGCCAAAGATGAAAAGGGTGAATTTCACATCGTTACCAAGTATGATGTGATTCAAACCCTTGCTCAGTAAATACGGCTGTGAATGCTAACATCCGTTTGTTACCAATGAAGTAAATTGCTGCTCAAATCATTGCAATAAAATAAACAGTTATGGGAAAATACAGTGCCGGCGTATTGTTCGGCGAAGAGTTAGCCGCTTTGTATGAAGATGCCAAGATCAATCAATTCGCATTACCTGCTATCAATACCACGGGCAGCAATACAATCAATGCAGTTTTAGAAACTGCTGCGAAAGTAAACTCCCCGGTGATCATTCAGTTTTCCAATGGTGGTGCTCAGTTCATGGCGGGAAAGGGGATGCCGAACGACCAGCTGCAGGCAAATATTTCCGGCGCCATCGCCGGAGCCAACCATATTCATCAGTTAGCGAAATATTATGGTGTGCCTGTTGTGGTACACACCGATCATGCCGCCAAAAAATGGTTGCCCTGGATCAGCGGATTATTGGATGAAGGAGAGCAGTTTTTCAAAGAAAAGAAACGTCCACTGTTTAGCTCTCATATGCTGGATTTATCTGAAGAGCCACTCGAAGAAAACATTGAAACATCAGCTACTTTCTTCCGCCGCATGGCGCCCCTCGGTATGAGCATTGAAATTGAGTTGGGTGTAACAGGTGGTGAAGAAGATGGTGTAGACAACAGTGGGATTGAAAACGATAAATTATATACTCAGCCCCAACACGTGGCTTATGCTTATCGGGAGCTGAGTGCTATTGGAAATCTATTTACGGTAGCAGCTGCATTCGGTAATGTACATGGTGTTTATTCTCCCGGCAACGTAGAATTGCGGCCGGTGATATTACACAACAGCCAGGCATACATCCAGCAGGAATTCGGTACCGGTGAGAAGCCCGTCTATTTTGTTTTCCATGGTGGTAGTGGCTCACCTCAGCACCAAATAAGGGAAGCGATAGGTTATGGAGCCATCAAGATGAACATCGATACCGATCTGCAATGGGCTTTCTGGGATGGCGTTCGGCATTTCTATCAAAAAAATGAAGCTTACCTCCAAGCCCAGTTGGGCAATCCGGAGGGAGCCGATAAACCCAATAAGAAATACTACGATCCGCGGGTTTGGTTGCGCAAGGCGGAAGAATCTTTCAGCAAGAGGCTGGAGACTGCTTTTGAAGACCTGAACTGCATCAACCGGAATGCTTAACCTTTATCTCCTGGCGAAGTCCTGGCTGATATCCTGATGGCGCTTTTTGATTTCTTCATCTTGGGGGAACATGGCCAATGCACTATCAGCCATTGATTTGAGTTTTGCATTGGCACCCTGACTGGCATTCAGCATGTTGCTCAGGTATTGGGTCCAGGTAAAAGCATCTTGTGGATGGTACTTCCTGTACAACGCAAATCCTTTCTGTAACCCGGTGGTATCATAGGTTCTGGCAACACAAGCCATATAAGTCTGGTAATAAGTTTGGTTCCGCGGTCTTTCAAAAAAACATAGCCGGGCGAAATAAGCGGCACTGTCCCAATTCTGCTTCTCATAATACATGTTGGCACGAATGTTTTCTACGTACATCATGTAAGGATTGGCTTTTGAACCACGGCGCAGGTACATTTCTGCCTCTGCCTCCCGTTTGTTGCGCCAGAGATACATACCTAGCATGCCTTCAATAGGTTGTACTGTATTTGAAACCAGATTGGGAAGTGATGGAAAAGAATTGACAACCTGATCAACAGGTGCAGTGAGTGTAACTGCATTGAGTTCCTGTACATAAAGATTTTGTGCAATGGAGGAACGCCAGATTAAAAATCCAATATAAATGATGGGCAACAACAGTACTGCAGTAAAGAAGGAATAGATGAGTGATCCACCACCGGTGTTTTGTTTCTCTTCGGGCTCAGTGGCTTTTTCTTTTGCCGACAAAAAAGTATAACTCAGCAAAACTCCCATACCTGCCACTGCCAGTAGCATTTGGTTCATGGGTTCTTCTTTGGGGAAGTTGAGGGCACTATCAGTTGCGAATGCTATTACTGCCACTAGTGAGAAGAAACTGAATACAGCTACCATTGTATCTTTCGATTGAAAGAAAGCCCTTGCAGCATAATAAATAAAAAACAGAAAAAGAGAGGCATAGAGCACGCCGCCTGCAAAACCCAGTTCAGCAAAATATTCCAGAAAATCATTGTGGGCATGTATAGGTACAATGAGTCCGTCATTGTGTTCCCTTGAATAAGGAATAGATGCCAGTTTCCAGTTACCATAACCACTTCCGGTAACAGGATGTTTTTGTGCATGCTCCCAGGCGGCCTTCCATAATTTAAATCGTGCCTGTGTACTTCCCTGTTCGGTATTGATGATATCCTCCAATCTTTTTTCTACTGTTCCATATCCACCACTCGATGCATTGGAATCATTGTCGGTGTATTGGGCATAATTGGTAGCAACCCGGGAAGAAACCACTGAAATACCTATCAAAACGATACCCAATATAAGGCGAACACCTAAGGCGGCTACTGATTTTTCTTTGACATAGGTAATGAAAGAAATCAGCAAATAAGCCAACATACTGCCAATGATGGCGACGAGGGCCGTTCTTGAATTCAACAGAAAAATAGTGGTGGCAGCCAAAAAGAATACCATTGAGTACCAGATGCGCCAAACATTTTTATAGTAAAAGACACCCATGAGTACAAAAGGAATCTTCACCACCATCGCTGCAGCATAAATGTTTTTATTTCCGGCATTGAGGCGCATGGTTAATACCAATTCACTGAAGGTGAGTTCTCCGCTACCTTTGAAAAAGTACAAAAGCGAGATGGCGGCCTGCACAAAAAGAAAAAATGAAACAACACCGATTATCCACGGAATTAAATCAGTTCGTTTGTAAAAAAGTATGAACAAATGAAAGAACGAAACCATAGCAGTTGCTAATCTTACCAGACAAACAATGGTTTCAGTTGCATTGACAGCCCACAACATAGAAACGGTGGCTAATAAACCAAGGGTAAGATAAACCCAAACCAGCCGCAGGGAAAAAAGCTGCTGAATCGCTTCATTGTAAGTTTCCCTTCCAATATAAATAATTCCTACTGCCACTGCATTGACCAGCATGAGATAGAGCCACTGACTGCCCAGGTATTCGATGCCATCCCAGGGACCGATCCACTCTACCCCCATGAAAAGAGCCAAAAGAACAATGGGGATTCGATGCATCCAATTGGTAGTCCCGGCAGTCGCAACAGGATTGGCCGCTACAACTGTATTTGTAGCGGGTTCTTTCGGATTAAATTTTTTATTTTTTTTCATGGAACAGGCAAATTCGGCTGAAAATACACTTGATATTGGAGTTACAAATTACATAAAAATTAGTACTGCATGCAACCCTGTTGAAAACAAGCATCTAAAGGGGGGTGAGGGAGGAAAGGAGATACCAAATATGTAGTATCTTTGACCGTTCAATTGGATGTTACCCCATGAAAAAAGAAAGGGAAGAAGATCTGGAAGCCAACCTGACCGGTGAGAACAATCCGGCGGAAGAAGCAGCTAAACCGAGGTGGTTCAAACGCATTCGGAAGGGTATTCTTACATCGACTGCTGATAAAAAAGAAACCCCGGAAGGTCTTTGGAACAAATGTCCGGAGTGCAATCACATCTGCACCACATCTGAGCTGAAAGAGAACTTATTTGTTTGCCCCAAATGCAATTACCACCACCGCATAGGCAGTCTCGATTATTACGATCTGTTGTTTGGGGAAGATCAGTATACTGAATTGTTCGATAATATTCGCAGCAAGGATGCACTTGGCTTCACTGACTTAAAATCTTATCAGAAAAGATTGGACGATATTCATGCCAAAACCGATCTGCACGATTCCATGCGCGTTGCTACCGGCAGCATAGCGGGAGAGAATTCAGTGGTCGCTTGTATGGATTTTGAATTCATCGGTGGGTCTTTGGGCAGTGTGATGGGGGAAAAATTCAGCCGTGCAGTAGATTATTGCATTCAACACCGTCTGCCCTACATCGTTATCAGCAAGAGTGGCGGGGCACGCATGATGGAGAGTGCGTTTAGTTTAATGCAACTTGCAAAAACAAGTGGTAAATTGTCTCAACTCAGTGATGCAAAACTGCCCTATATCTCTGTTCTTACCGACCCTACATTTGGTGGTATCTCAGCAAGCTTTGGCATGTTGGGTGATGTTAACATTGCCGAGCCGGGTGCCCTGATTGGCTTTGCCGGTCCGCGGGTAATTCGGGAAACAATTAAACGGGATCTACCCGAGGGATTTCAACGAAGTGAATTCCTATTGGAGCATGGTTTCTTAGACTTTATTGTAGAGAGAAAAAGCATGCAGGAAAAACTGGCACAACTTATCCGACATTTTCGCCAGTAATCATTCAGGCGGTTTGTTTCACCCATTCATTGATTCTTTTTTCCGTAGCAAATTATGGCACAGGAAATGAATAACCGGCAGGCCTATTTCAACTACCACATAGATGATAAATATGTGGCGGGAATTGTTTTGCTGGGATCGGAAGTAAAATCAATTCGGGAGGGAAAGTTAAGTTTTCAGGATTCATTCGGATTTTTTGACCAAGGCGAATTGTGGTTAAGGGGACTTTACATCGGAGAGTATTCCAAGGGAACGGTGAACAACCACATTGCAGTTCACGACAGAAAGCTTCTTCTCAGTAAAAAGGAATTGAAGAAATGGGAGGCGCGGATGAAGGAAAAGGGATTGACCATTGTACCCTTGCGGGTTTTCTTCAATGAAAAAAATTTGGTGAAAGTAGAGATCGGTCTTGCACGGGGCAAGAAATTGCACGACAAACGGGACACAATCAAAACCCGGGAAGTAACCCGGGAAATCAAGCGCTATCTGAAATAGAAGACATCTGGCATCTGGAACCACAAATCACTCAATGTATTTCCTTTTGGGTTCCTCCTTGTATTCGATCTGTTCTAATAAAGCCTCCGGAGTCGGATTATTCGTTAATGCCTTGGCCACCTGGAACAATACCACAAAAATCACAAGACCCGGAATCAATTCCTGCCAGCGAAACCAATAGCCCCACCAGTGATAAACGGTTCCCTTGGAAGGCATAGAGGCCTCATAAATTACTTCCACCTTGTCACCTTCCCGGTAATCGAGCAATGGGTAGAGTGCATTCACTCTGTATTCCTGGTATCCGGTATGGTAAACAGCAAAGGGTTGGGCTAGACCATCCTTGGATTTTACCAGTGTAATAGTTGCGGGAACGCGTTCTCCATCGAAGAAGTCGGGTTGACGGGTAGTTATAAGATAGGCTCCATAACAAACCAGGAATAATATGACCAGGGTGCGCGTCAGGTAGTGAAGTTCATGCGAAGTTACAAATGTGGCTTAGTTCGCCAAACTCCTGAAGTCCACTGGTACCAGTTTACTTACTCCCGGCTCCTGCATGGTAACACCATAAATTACATCCACGGTGCTCATGGTTTGCTTGTTGTGGGTTACAATGATGAACTGTGAGTTGTCACTGAACTTTTTGATCATTTGTGTGAACTTACCTACGTTGGCATCATCCAGTGGTGCATCCACCTCGTCCATGATACAGAAGGGTGCCGGCTTGATCAGATAAATAGAGAACAGAAGTGCTGTAGCTGTAAGTGTCTTCTCTCCCCCACTCAACTGCGTAATGGATGATGGTTTTTTGCCCTTAGGTTTGGCAATGATCTCAATTCCGGTCTCTGCCAGGTTATCAGGATCTATTAGCATCATGTCTGCGGTATCTTCTTCTGTAAATAGCGTCTTGAATACCCGCTGGAAATTCTCCCGCACTTTGTGGAAGGTATCGAGGAACTGCTGGTTAGCGGTAGCCTCCACTTCATCAATGGTCTTTAACAGACTTTCTTTGGCTGTAACGAGGTCATTCTTTTGTTCGAGGATGAACTCATAGCGTTTCTTCATTTCAGTGAATGCTTCAATGGCGGTTGGATTCACATCACCCATATTTTCCATTCGCTTGCGCATCCTGTCTGCAGTTGCCTGGAGTTCTTCCTGAGGCGTTTCGGTAGTTCTGCCCTCCTCAATGATATCATCCAGGTTGATCTTGAATTCTACCTGCAGGCGTTCCTTCATGCCCGCCAGTTGTAACTTCAACTCATTCACCTGGTCTTTGAGGGCTTGTATTTGCTGATCGACCTGTTCTTTGTTTTTAACTCTTGCCCGCAAAGCAGCTTCTTTGTCTTGCATGGTGTTGCGCAACACATAGAAAGCCTGATCTGCTTCGTTCAATTTTTTCTCTTCCGCTTCTTTGCGAAGAATCATTTCCTGCAGGGTTGCCATGGCCGTTTCCAGTTGAGCGGTACTTTCAGTTATGGCAGCCACAGACTCTTCCAACAGAACGCGATTCTGGGTGATTTGATTTTCCAGATCGGTCAACTGATTTTTCTTGAAAGAGAGCTCTTGTTGCAATCCACTGATTTTGCTTTGCTGGCGAGTCAATAGTAAATTGCTTTCATTCAACTGGAAAACATGCTGGTTATATTCCTGTTCCGATTGCTGATAATCTGCTTCTACAGTTTTCAGCGACTCACCGGTTTGCTGCATTTCAACACTCAGTTGGGTAAGCAATTCGCGGGTGGCAGCAATAGCAGATTGCTCCTCCTGTCCTCTTTTTTCTAGCTCTTCCAGGCGCTGTAAAGCGTTTTGCGCCGTTACCTGAAGGTTCTCCATTTTATTGCGGGCAGCAAAGAGTTCATTGGTAATGCGGTTGATCAGCTGCTCTGTTTCACGAATGGCTTTTTCTTTTAGCTGGTCATTGAAGGCAATCACTTCCTGGTGTTTGGCCTGAATATCAGATTTGAGCAGGTTTACTACTGCTTCCTGATCGGAAATTTCTTCTGCTAATTTTTCCAGGTTCTTTACCCTTCCAATCTTCTTACCCTCGAACAAACCTATGCTTCCACCCGATAGGGTGAATTTCCCTCTAACATATTTGCCTGTTTTTTCAAGAATAACCGCATCACCTGAACCGGACTGGCTCAGGGCAGATTCATCATCTGCGATGAAAACATGTCCCAAGAGGTATTCAGCAAGACGAGCATATTTACCATCCACTTCAACAACATCCAGTGCACGAGTGGTTCCGGCCGGCTGAGACACTGTTCTTGTCAACTGGTTGAAAGCATCGAGCAGGAAGAAATTTGCCTTTCCTTTCTTTTTTTCGTCAAGCAGATGCACAGCTTGTAATCCCTCCTGAAGATTAGCCGTGACATAATAGTTCAGGTAGGGTTCCAGCAGGTTTTCGACAGCAGTTCGGTACTCTTCTTTTACATAGAGTATATCAGATAAAACAGGAGCACCATGGTTCCACTCTGGATTGTTGTGGAGGAATTTAATGCTATCGGGGTATCCCTCCATGGAGTCGATCAGACTCTTGAGGAGGTTATACTCATTTCTTTTGGAATCCAGCTTACGATTCTCTTCGTTCAATTCGTTGCGCAATGCTTCAAGTGCTGACTGCGTATCAAAAATCAACACCTTTGTACGCTCATGTTGCTCCTGTAAATCTTGCAACAGTTGACGTTGATCTGTGAGTAGCTGATCTTTATCTGTTGATTCCTGTTGTAATTGTTGCAATTGCTGCTCACGAAGCGTTCTCTCATCGGTCAGTTGCTGTAGTGTACGTTGAATATTGAGAATGGAAGTATCTGCAACTGCTACCTTTTTTTCTGCATCGAATTGTTTGAGTTGCAGTTGTTGGAATCGACCGCGCAATTCATCCAAGCCGGCACGTTTTTCATCAAAAACACGGCGCTTTTCTTCCATACCGGTCTGACCCTGAAGCACCAGCTGCTGCATCTCCGTATATCGCACTTCTTCTTCCGACAATTGTAACTGGGTGTATTCTATTGAGTCGCCAATGGTGGTCAACTGACCGGTTGCCTTCTGTAAGAAATCCTGCAAGCCCTTTTCTTTTTCCTTCAGGTAATGGAGTTTTTGGGTTGCCAGATTTTTATCATTTTCTCCGGAGCGCAATTCCTGCAAGAGCAGATTGAATGCTTGTTGCAAGCCCTGCAGCTCTCTTTCCTGCTGAATAAACGCCAACTTCTCCTGCTCCTGGGCTGCTTCCTCAGAGGCAATCGCTGCTTCTAACTGTATTTTACTGTCCTGCGCTGCTTCCTGTTGCTCGGTCAGGGAGGAGTAATTGGACTGAAATCCTTCGAGTGAGGCCTTAGCTAGTTCTATGGCAACTTCGCGGTATTCTTTTTTAAGTTCGTAATATCTCTCTGCCTTGCGAGCCTGACTCTCCAGTGACTTCAATTGGTTATTGATCTCGAAGAGCAAGTCTTCAATTCGAGCCAGGTCTTGCTCGGTTGCATCGAGTTTATTGCGGGCTTCTTTTTTTCTTGTTTTGTAGATGGTGATCCCGGCAGCCTGTTCCAGCATGCGCCGACGGCTATTGTCCTTGTCCTTGATGATGTCATCCACCATTCCCAGTTCAATGATGGCATAGCTGTCTGTACTCACGCCGGTATCAAGAAACAGATTGTGGATGTCCTTAAGACGGCAGGCCACATCATTCAAACGATACTCACTCTCTCCGTTTTTGTAAAAGCGGCGGGTAATGGTAACGGTGTTGAATTCAGTGGGTAGAAGATTCTTTGTATTTTCAAAAGTAAGACTCACTTCTGCAAGACCTGATGCACTCCTTGTTTTACTTCCGTTGAAAACCAATGCCTCAAGGTTTTCACTGCGCAGTGCAGAAATTTTCTGCTCACCTATTACCCACCTGATGCTATCGATGATGTTGCTTTTACCACATCCATTGGGTCCAATGATACCTGTGATGCCCTCATCAAAGCTTACCACCGTTTTATCAGCAAAACTTTTGAACCCCTTGATTTCTAATGATTTTAATCTCACAATTACCTTTTTTTTGTACCTGCGAACATACATGAAAACAGCTATATAGACACGAGAAAATAATTGCCCTGTGTATAAACGGTGGAGAAAATAGTTTTTTTCTGAAATATGACTATTCGATAATTTACTATAATATTGATTTTCATATTTTTATACGACTTATCTGTTATTTTTAATTACTTGTTTTTTATGCCATAAGCTGACAGTTGCAGTGTATATTTAGGGCCCCAATACCAACATGACTTCCATAATTTTCTGTGTCACCAACGACCTCTATTTTGACCGCCGGATGCACAAGATCTGTAGTAGCCTGCAGGCTGCAGGTTATGAGGTGACTTTGGTGGGACGTAGCAATAAGGAAGAGAAGAAAGACACTGCCCCGTCTTATCGTCGTCACTGGCTCACCTGTTGGCTGAAGAGGGGTCCCTTCTTCTATGTAGAGTTTCAGTTGAGGTTATGGATCTTTTTACTGTTACAAAAAAAATCTATTCTCTGTGCCATTGATTTAGATACCATGCCGGCGGTGTTCATGGCATCGATCCTTAAAAAGCAGGTACGTGTTGTTGATGCGCATGAACTATTTACTGAACAAAAGGAAGTAGTAAGTCGAAAATGGGTACATCGCATCTGGTTAACAGCTGAGCGATGGTTGGTACCCCGGTTTCCGTTGGGATACACTGTCAATGACCAATTGTCGCAGGAGTTTAAAAAAAGATATGGGGTCAATTATGTCATAGTGCGGAATGTTCCTGTCACTGTCTCATTCCCGGTGCAATACATTGCGGCGCAACAACCCTGGATCATCTATCAGGGAGCAGTCAATGAAGGCCGAAGTTTTGAAACATTGATTCCTGCAATGACCATGGTGGATACACCCCTGCACATTTATGGCAAGGGGAACTTTCTAGAGGAGGTACAACAATTGATCCATACTTATAAGCTGAAAGACAAAGTTATCTGCCATGCCCCTGTATTGCCCGAAAAGTTGGTACAGCTAACTCCACAGGCCACCATTGGAGTTACATTGTTTGAAAAAACAGGTTTGAATCAATACTGGTCGCTGGCGAATCGTTTTTTTGATTACATCATGGCGGGCATTCCTCAGATCTGCTCTGATTTTCCCGCCTATCAATCCATCCTTGCAAAATATCCGGTGGGCTTAGCGGTAAATCCGGAAGATCCGGAGGCGATTGCAGCAGCATTGAACAAATTGCTCACTAACCGTGTTGTATATGAACAATGTAAACGTGCCTGTTGGGAAGCCCGCCAAGAGCTTAACTGGGAAAGAGAACAGCAGCATTTACTCGATTTTTATGCAAAACTCTCCTAGTTGAAAAAGAAGCTTCACATCATTTGTTTAACGGTTCCCTACCCTGTAAACTATGGTGGTGTATTCGATCTCTACTATATGCTTCCTGCTCTAAAAAATGAAGGGGTGAGTATTCACTTACATTGTTTTGATTATGGAAGGGGACAACAACCGGCACTGAATGAATTTTGTGAGGAGGTATTCTATTACCCGCGCAACCAGGGTCACAAGGGAATGACCGCCCGCTTGCCTTATATCGTATCGAGCAGAAAAAATGAGAAGTTACTGGAGCGATTGCTATTGGACGACGCCCCCATTCTCATGCACGGAATACACTGTACTTATTTGCTCACAGATGAGCGATTCAGGGGACGACATTGCGTAGTTCGTTTGCACAATGTTGAGCACATTTATTACAGACAACTTGCCAACAGCAGCAATTCACTCATAAAAAGTATTTACTACCTGGTGGAAAGCTATTTGTTGAAAAAATATGAAAAACGAATTGCAAATCTGGCTGAATTTGTTGCTGTGTCGGAAAAAGATGTTGAGCACTACAGGAAACAATTTCAGTGCAACCATATTTCTTTTGTTCCGGTGTTTCTTCCCAACTGGCAACTGAAGAAAAGTATGGGAATGGGGACTTATTGTCTTTTTCACGGTGATTTGCAGGTTCCTTTGAATGAGCGTACAGCAATCCGCTTGCTGACGCGTATTTTTCATCGGCTGAAAATTCCTTTTGTGATTGCCGGCCGCAATCCCTCCCCACAATTAATGGAGCTGGCACACCGCGAACAACATACTTGTCTGGTGGCTAACCCCTCTGATACGGAAATGGAAGACATGATAGCACGTGCACATTTGCACATTCTTCCGGCTCAACACAATACAGGTATCCAGCTTAAATTATTGCATGCCCTTTACCAAGGTCGTCATTGCATTGTAAATGCAGCAGCCATAACCCAGGAAGTATTGGCACCATTGGTGCAAACGGCGGAATCAGATGAGGCATTGACCAACCTGATTAAGCAAGTGTATCAGCAACCTTTGGGGGAAGAGGAATTTCTGCTGCGGCATGAACTGCTGGATAAAACCTTTGATTCCAAAAATCAGGCAAGGGCCATGATAGGAATCTTATACCCGACAGATAAATAAATTATACTGCGGCTACTGTGGTTTTACTATCGATTACCCTGTTGTTTTCTGTCTTTAGCATGCGGGAAGGGTAACGATTGATAACGATGAAATCGTGGGTAGCCATTAATACAGAGGAACCATAATCTTGAGAGATGCGTATCAGCAATTGCATGATCTCATCGCTGGTCTCCGGATCAAGGTTCCCGGTAGGCTCATCTGCTAAAATTAGTTTGGGGGAATTCAGCAAAGCGCGTGCAATGTCAACCCTCTGTTGTTCTCCGCCACTCATTTCAAAAGGCATCTTGTACCCCTTATTCTTCAGTCCGACTTTTTCCAGCACATCGTTGATTTTTTCTTCAATCAGGTGTTCATCTTTCCAGCCGGTAGCTTTCAGAACGAAGCGAAGATTATCATGAACATTTCTGTCAGTCAGCAGTTGAAAATCCTGAAATACTACTCCCAAATTTCTTCTGAGGTAAGGAACTTTTTTCCAATCCATATCACTGAGATCAAAGCCCACTACATTTCCTTTTCCTTCCCGCAAGGGCAATTCACCATACAAAGTCTTCAGCAGGCTACTTTTTCCGGTCCCTGTTTTCCCCACGAGATAAACGAATTCACCTCGTCCGATGGTAAAATTCACATCGCGTAAAATCAATGCCTCGCCCTGATAAATATTGGCATTTTGTATGGATATGATGGGTTCTGACATGGTATTGAAAAAATTAGGTGGGTTAAAATTAATTGCAGGGATTTGAAAACGATGTTAATATTCAAAATGAATGGACTTTTCTGGAAGTTGAAGTGTGAGCTCCTTTTTATCGGAGGGCTGTACTTTTCCTACCACTTTTGCGTCTACGCCGAATTGTGCAGCCAAATCGATGATTTTTCCGGCAGCTGTTTCCTCCGCAAAGATCTCCATTCTGTGTCCCATATTGAATACCTGGTACATTTCACGATCATCAGCACCTGAGTTTTGCTGTATCAAAGAGAAAATGGGGGGAGGTGGGAATAAATTGTCTTTCACCACCTTCATCGGTCCGGGCAAATATTTCATGCATTTGGTTTGTCCGCCCCCACTGCAATGAATCATTCCTTTCACAACATCGGGATGTTCACGGAGCAGTTGACAGATGACCGGTGCATAGGTCCTGGTAGGGGATAGCAGTAGTTGTCCGATGGAATGTTCAATACCGTCTACAGTATAGTTATCTGTCAGGCGATGGTGCCCTACGTAAACCACTTCTTCACTCAACCCGGGTTCAAAGCTTTCGGGATAGTGGGTAGCATAATGTTTACTCAATACATCGTGCCGTGCACTGGTTAGTCCATTGCTCCCCAGACCACTATTGTATGAAGGCTCGTAGGCGCAGGTTCCGGAACTGGCCAATCCTACAATAACTTGTCCGGCTGCAATTGCTTGATTGGTAATGATCTTCGATTTGGGCCATCTGGCCATCATGGTTCCATTAACGGCAATGGTTCTCACCACATCTCCGACATCTGCAGTTTCCCCGCCTAAATACTGAATGTTAACTCCATATTCTGCAAGCAGTTGAAAATATTCACGGGTTCCCTCTATAACAGCTTCCAGAATATCGCCACCAATCAATAATTTATTCCTGTCAATTGTGGAGGAAAAAAGCAGGTTATCGGTCACCCCCACACAAAGCAAATCATCGAGGTTCATGGCGACAGCATCGCGGGCTATTCCCTTCCACACAGACACATCGCCCGTTTCTTTCCAATACAGGTAAGCCAGTATACTTTTGGTACCCGCTCCGTCGGCATGCATGATATTGACAAAGTTGGGATCACCGCCTGCAAAATCCGGATACATCTTGCAAAAAGCATGGGGGTAAAGACCCTGGTCTAGTTGACGTATGGCTTGGTGAACTTCCTCTTTTTGTGCAGATACTCCTCTGCGGGCGTAGATTGACATTGGTACGAAGGGTGAGGTACAAAGGTAATCAATCCCCGTCAACTGAAATTGTCACTAAAATGAATTGGCAGATTGATGAAACGGGTGCAGATTGGGGAAAGCTGCTTAATTTTGGCGCCAATGAGAATACATGAAATTGGTACAGGTGAATTACCGGCTTTTCGGAATGCAGTAATCACCATCGGTAGTTTTGACGGGGTTCATACCGGTCACCAAAAGATTCTTAATCGGATGAAGGAGGTGGCAGCCGCCATTGGGGGCGAAACCGTGATCATCACTTTTTTCCCTCACCCCAGAAAGGTGATTGCTTCCATCCCCGGAGAAGTAAAAATATTGACCACCATTCGGGAAAAGAAAGCTTTGTTGTCAGAGGCAGGAATCGACCATTTGGTTGTCATCCCTTTCAACCACAACTTTGCTCAAAGCAGTGCGGAAGATTTTGTGGAGCAATTTTTAGTTAAGCAATTCCATCCCCATACAGTCATCATCGGCTATGACCACCGTTTTGGTAAAAACAGAACCGGTGATTATCATTTACTGGAAAGCATGGGAAATAGTTTGGGATTTGAAGTAAAAGAAATCGATGAGCAGATGTTGCAGGAATCAGCCATCAGTTCAACAAGAATTCGCCAAGCCCTATTACAACACCGGGTAAAAGATGCCAATGAATTGCTGGGATATCCGTATTTTTTTGAAGGTATCGTGATAGAAGGGAATCGCATGGGAAGAACCCTTGGATTTCCTACTGCCAATTTACAGATTGCCGAAGAAGACAAACTCATTCCCGGAAATGGAGTATACATAGTACATGTGCAGCTACAAGATCCGGCTAATCAGGGTCGAATAATTGAAAGGAGTGGAATGATGAACATCGGCATTCGACCGACCATTGATGGAAAAAACAGGGTCATTGAGGTACATCTGTTTGATTGGAATGACTCCATCTATGGACAAACGATTCGGGTGGAATTATTGGAATTCATTCGGGAAGAAAAGAAATTTGATTCACCGGACGCACTTCGCAATCAGATAAAAAACGATGAGCAATCCGCCAAGGATTACCTGCAGTCCATTCGCTGATGGTCATACCATGATTTTTACCGCCAGTTCCTTCATCAGATCTGCATCTGAACTTCCGGCATCGCCGATTCCCACCATGCGTAGGTTATAGTTATGCAGCAATAAAAGAGCTCTTTCTATTTGCTCGTAAGAATACAACTGAGATGTTTCCTGATAGTCCTTGATGAAAAAGGGATTAACCCCTAAACGGGATGCCAAGGTCTGGGCATCCGCGCCCCGCATAGAATACATCATGTATACCTTACTAAAAAAATTAAAGAGCGCAGGCAATATCATTTGAATGGGAGCGGCTTTTGGATTGGAATCAAAGTATTGAATGATTTGCATGGTCTTCGAAAGATTCTTTTTTCCGAAGGCAGCCTGCAATTCAAAAACATTGAACTCCTTGCTTACACCAATGAATTCCTCGATGTCATCAGCAGTAATTTTTTTTCTGCCACCGAGGTTAACAGCCAGTTTCACTGTTTCGTTGTACAGCCGGCTAAGATCATTCCCGATGTGATTGATCAGCATTTCTACTGCCTTGGGTTCGATGCTCAATCCCTGAGACTCCACCATCTGAACAATCCACTGCGGCAACTGATTGTCATACATTTTTTTGGTAGAAAGCAATTCGCCTGCCTTGGCAATGATTTTGGGAAGTTGTTTTCTGCCATCCAGTTTTTTGTCCTTATACGCCACTACCAGCACGGTAGAAGGTTGTGGTTTTTCAATATAAGGTTGCAATGCTTCCACATCTCGCATCATCTGAGCTTCCCTTACAACAACCACCTGCCTTTCTGTGAACATGGGGTAACGACGACAGGCATTGATGATGTCGGAGACATCGGCATCTTTGCCGTAAAAAATAGAGAGATTAAATTCAGCTTCTGCAGGGGTTAATATCTTATTCTCTGCATAATCAAGAAGTACATCTATGAAATAGGGTTCCTCACCCTCCAGCCAATAGATGGGGCGGAATTCTTTTTTCTTCCATTGCTTGAGAATCTTCTCGACAGACATCCCTGCAAAGATGAACCCGGAACGAGTAAAAAAGAAAAAGGTTGAATGAAAGTTGTGAACATTAATGACCTGTATACCGATTAAATTGGAAAATCAGGCGGATAGACAGAAGAACTAACAGTTTTCTGATGAAATTGTGTCTGATTCGGAAAATGGCACGGGGAATGATTGATTACAGCTATCACAACAAAAAATCATTCAAACTTATTTTTGCTCACTTTTTTCAACTACCCATACCCTTCACAATAACTTCAACCATGAAACACGTTGAATTTCAATTATTTCTTAAAAAAAGCTAATGGGTATTAGTTTTTTTGTGCTATGCTGTGTATCCTTTTGTTCTTCCAATTGGTTGGCTGAACGACATTTTTTTTCAGAAAAAACAGTGAATTGGCATGGTTTTAGCAATATATTTAGAGTAATTCCCGCCATTCGGTCAACTATTTGATCCGGGTCTGGTGGGTGTTATTTTTTTGTATGAATATGAAAGTCAATTTTTTTTAATACATCATCAACCAATTCTAAACAATCGAATCATGGAAGCGTACGAAAATGGTAACAGCCAGCTACCCGAGCAGAAAGATAACCGGAAGCTGATTTATGGTGTGCTGATAGCAGCACTGGTAGCCACCTGGGGCTATATTTATTATGATAAAAGCCAGCACCGTCAGGCGGTAACCAATCTGGAGACGAAAATTTCCAGTATTGATAGTGCCCGTTCTGCATTGCAACAAGACTTTTTGGAGGTATCTGCCAAAGCAGATTCATTGACCCAAACAACTGTTCAATTAACTGGTGATTTGGCAGCGAAAAATGCAGATATCGTGCAGTTAAAAGGCAATATCAGCAGTATTTTGAAAAAGAAAAATGCGACTGAATTTGAACTGGATGCAGCCAAAAAACTCATTGGTGAGTTAAATGGTAAAGTAGATGGTCTGTTTGCTGAAATCGAAAAGCTGAAAGGTGAAAACAAGCAACTCACTGTTGCTAATGAACAACTGACTACTGAAAAAACCCAGTTGACCTCTGACAAGCAAAATCTGGAGCAAAATCTTTCAGTAACTAAAACTGAAAAGAAGCAACTGGAAGACAAAGTTGATGTTGCCTCAACGCTACATGCTTCTCAAATTGGAATCGGGGCTTTCGCTATCTCAAGTAGTGGCAAAGAGAAGGAAACTACCCGCGCCAAGAAAGCCAATTTATTGAGGGTTCAATTTGTTTTGGATGAAAACAGAATAACACCCACTGGCAACAAAGAATTATTTGTGATTGTTACTGCACCTGATGGTAAAGTAATTACTGAAACAGGAAATACATTCACAACCCGTGAGGAAGGGGTGAAAAACTTCACGAGCAAGATCGGCGTAAACTATGAGCAGGGCAAAGTAGTTCCGGTGAATTTTGATCTAAAAGGTTCGGACAAATACATGGAAGGGGACTATAAAATTGAAATTTATCACAATGGGTTCAAAATTGGACAGGGCACTAAAACCCTGAAAAAGGGCGGACTGTTTGGATAGTAGTACCTCTCATAAAAAAATACAAGCAGCCGGCGGTATCGTCGGCTGTTTTTTTTTAAAACCCAACACTTCACTGTTATCTGTTTTTTTACAGTAACTTTAAATTGTCATGGTACCTCGGTATTCTACTGTTTCCTGGAAATGGTTACTGATTATTTTTGCTCTGTTAGGGGTAATCAGTAGTGTATTTTATTCGCGTCATCTATCTGCCCGACTTGAACAAGATGAACGCGTGCACGTTAACACATGGGTAGAAGCACAAAGAACCATCCTCCAATCCTCCGATAGCGCGAGTATAACGCTTGCCACACAATTATCTGTTCAAAATAACCGGATACCCATCATTGAAACCAACGAGAAAGACAGTATAACGGGCAACTATGTGAATCTGGATAGCCAGCAAGTAAACAACGATCCGAACTTTCTTTCCAGGAAATTAATTGAATTTAAAAGATATCAATCCAAACCTATAGTACTGGTATTAAATGAGAACCCATATACAGCCAATCACTATTACTATGGTAAAAGTTCATTGCTGGATGAAATTCGCTGGTATCCAATTATTCAACTGCTCATTGCTGCACTCTTCATCGCTTTACTGATTGGGGCACTGCGGTACATGGCCAGAAATCAGCAACAAACATTGTGGGTATCCATGGCGAGAGAGACAGCCCATCAACTGGGTACACCTGTAAGTAATCTGAAGGGCTGGGTTGAATTACTCAAAGAGCGGCCTGAAAATATTGATATTGCCAGAGAGTTGAACAAAGATGTGAACCGCCTCCAACTAGTAACCGATCGTTTTGGTAAAATTGGAAGTGCCCCCAATCTTGAAAAGGACTTTCCTGCTAATCGCATAACCGAAGTGGTTGATTACATGAGTCGGCGCATGGGTGGACAAGTTGCCATTCATTGTGATTTAGAGGGAATTCAAGATCGATCAGCCCTTATATCTCCTCCCCTCTTTGACTGGGTGATAGAAAATCTTTTAAAAAATGCATTGGATGCTTTAGAAGGAAAAGGCACCATATCTGTCTCCGGTCAGGTTGATAAATCTACCCTTGTTATTGACATAACAGATACCGGCAAGGG
Organism: Chitinophagaceae bacterium; assembly: GCA_020403455.1. GTDB lineage: Bacteria > Bacteroidota > Bacteroidia > Chitinophagales > Chitinophagaceae > Sediminibacterium. The sequence goes on along the minus strand of JADBXP010000001.1, from coordinate 221,488 downwards.
CATGAATTCTACGGAACGAGATGCTGTTTTTGTAGCAGGTTTCACCACCAAGAAAAGGGGGTGGGGACTCGGACTTGCATTGACCAAACGCATTGTTGAACAGTACCATGGTGGCACCATCAGCATTCATTGGTCAGAACCAGGAAAGGGAAGTTGTTTTAGGGTAGAAATTCCTTGTCTACCGGCTTAATCCATGTCTACTTCAATACGATGGCCGCTAGTGGCGGAAGTTGCAAGGTTAGCCTGTAACACTGCGTTTTTTTATCTACCAAAGTGCCGGTTACCTCGGTGTTGTAAACATCACCTGTTCCCCAATAAGAGCTATCGTTGCTATTAAAAATCTCTTTCCAGTTTTTCTTGCCATACACATATACTTCCCAATCTTTCCTCACATTGGGTGTGACATTCATAACAATGATGAGCCGATCAGAAGTTTTTTTTCCGACCCTGCTATACACCATCACTGATTCACTTCTGTGATTCAAATCGATCCATTCAAATCCACCGGGCTCAAATTGTTTTTCATACAGAGCTGGTTGGGATTGGTATAGCTTATTCAATTGCCGAACACAATGCTGCATCCCTCTGTGGCAATCAAATTGCAATAAATGCCAGGGCAATTCGCTTTTGTAATTCCACTCGAGCGTACTGCCAATTTCATTGCCCATGAAGAGCAATTTGGCACCGGGGTGGGTAAACATATACGTATAGAGTAGCCGCAGGTTGGCAAACTTCTGCCATTCATCGCCAGGCATTTTGTAGATCATCGGACTTTTACCATGCACTACTTCGTCATGACTCAGCGGGAGCATAAAGTTTTCATCATAGAAATACATCATGCTGAAAGAAAATTTATCTTGGTGAAACTGCCTGAATACAGGGTCCATCTTAAAGTAATCAAGCGTATCGTGCATCCATCCCATCATCCATTTCATTCCAAATCCAAGGCCGCCATCAAAAGTTGGTCGGCTGATGCCGGGCCAATCGGTTGCTTCTTCAGCTATGGTTTGTACGGCAGGAAAATCGCGGTAGAGGGTTTCATTCAGATCTTTGATAAAAGCTATTGCTTCCAGGTTACCGTTACCTCCGTACTCATTGGGCTCCCATTGATGAGCAGAACGGCTATAATCAAGGCGAAGCATTGAACTTACGGCATCAACCCTCAACCCATCGGCATGAAAGCGATCGCACCAAAAGCGGGCACTGCTGATGAGAAATGATTTCACTTCACCCCGCTTATAATTAAAAATATAAGAGTTCCAGTCCGGATGGTATCCCTTCCGCATATCTGCGTATTCATAGGTATGGGTACCATCGAACATGAACAAACCATGTGCATCATAGGGAAAATGAGACGGGACCCAGTCAAGAATAACGCCAATTCCTTCCTGGTGAAATGCATCTACCATGGCGGCAAAATCTGCGGGTTCACCGAACCTTGAGGTGGGAGCAAAATAACCGGTACCCTGATAGCCCCAGCTCCCGTCAAAGGGGTGCTCCATGACAGGCATGAACTCAACATGAGTGAAACCCATGTCTTTTACATACGGCACCAATCTTTCTGTGATCTGTGCATAAGTATTGTATATTTCTTCGTTGTTCGGATCGGGACGCATCCAACTGGCAAGGTGTACTTCGTAAACTGAAAAGGGAGCATCCAATCTATTTGCCTTTTTTCTTGCTTTCAGCCACTCACCATCTTTCCAACTATGGTTGATGTCCCAAATGATGGAGGCGGTATGTGGTCTCTTTTCCCAATAATGCGCAAAGGGGTCTCCCTTGTCTAATCGTACACCCTGAAAGCCGTGGATATGATATTTATATGCCTCTCCTTGTCCAATGCCCGGAATAAACCCCTCCCAAATGCCGGATTGATCGAGGCGAACTTTCAAAGGATGTGCTTCTGTATTCCATTGATTGAAGTGGCCAACTACTGAAACAAAAGTTGCATTCGGTGCCCAAACTGCGAAATAAGTGCCTGCAACATTGTTTACCTGCAATAGATGATTGCCAAAATGTTCATATAAACGATAATGTGTTCCCTGCTGAAAATTGCGAACATCATCATCAGAGAAAAGCGAATAGTTCCAGACGGGTTGTTGGGTATCAACGAAATGTATGGCCTCATACGGCGGGGGTGCTTTTGGCTGAACTGCCGACTTCTTGCCTGAGGAGACATCCCCGGTATTTTTTTTGGCCATTGGTTGTCTTTATTTCGTGTTGCCTGACATATACCTTTTGATTATTTTCTCAACTCGAAAATTCTGAATTGGCCTGCGCCAATTTTCAGTGCCTGGAGAAACATTTCTCCTGTTAAGGCATCCATGGCTTTGGAAAACCCTGTGAAAGATTCTTCATATTCCCTGAAAGGGATTTCCCGCGCTTCTCCTGACCTGTTCAATACACAAACAACAGTTTGGTTTTTATGGGTACGTGTGAAAACATACACCCCGTTAACAGGAAGGAATTGCTTTGTCTTTCCGACTTGCAGGGGAAGAGATTTTTTTCTGTAATTGGCCAGCTGCTGGATGTAATTGTATGCCTCATTTTCTGCAGCTGTTCTACCAATGGCTGTGAATTTATTCACTGCATCGCCAGGGAACCCTCCGGGAAAATCGAGCCGCACCATGGCATCACTTGGATTTTTAAAATTTTTCATGAGAATCTCAGTTCCATAATACAGTTGAGGAATTCCCCGCAGGGTAAAGAGGAGTCCTATACCTTGTTTGAATTTATTCATGTCCTCCCCTACCATGGAAAAGAATCGGTCGGTGTCGTGGTTGTCTAAAAACAGACAATTATTAAGGGGTTGTTCGTACAGAAAATCCTGTGCGAGTGTCATGTGAAGTTTATTGATGCCACTGGTCCATCCCTCCGGCTGGTTGAGTGCTTCGAGTATGGCACCATTCAATGGGAAATCTACTCCTCCCATCATGTTGTGATGAAAGGGAACAGGCATATCGTTTTTCGTGAAGTAGGCATTCCCGGAGACTGAATTGGTCCAGGCTTCTCCAAACTGTGTAAGGGAGGAATATTCCTTTTGTAAGGCAGTATTGATTCGGTTGAGGAAGGGCTCATCACAATATTTATACGTATCAACTCTCCAGCCATCGAGTCCGTATTCTTCTGTTGCCCATATAGCATATTGGATCAAGAAATTGGCTACATATGGATTGCGTTGATTTACGTCGGGCAGATGGGGAACAAACCAGCCATCCAGTAATCTTTTTTTGTCTTTATCAGATGCATAGGGATCGAAGAGCATTTCTTCTTTGTGGTTACTTCCCGTATATGTTGGCCATGGATTGATCCAATCGGGGGCCGGTGCATCACGATATATCCAGTGTTCGATACCGATGTGATTGTATACTGCATCCTGAATCACTTTCATCCCCTTTTGGTGTGCTGCCTCTATCATTTTTTTATACGCTTCATTTCCGCCCAATCGTTCATCTACTTTGTAGTGATCAGTGAACCAGTATCCATGATAACCGCTGAGCATACCGGCTGCTTCTTTCTCGAGGGGCATGTCATTTTCGTTCACAGGATTTAACCAAAGGGTAGTGATGCCGAGGTTCTTGAGGTAATCCAATTGTTGGGTAACGCCTTGTAAGTCTCCGCCATGGCGCAGCAAAGGATTGTTGCGATTGACTTCTTTATCGCGCATACCTCGCACAACATCATTGGAGGGGTCTGCATTGCTGAACCGATCGGGCATCAGCAAATAGATAATATCGGAGGAGCGAACACCCTGGGCATAGTCCTTGCCTTTACCCGGTCTATTGGGCTTTAATACGTAATTCAAGGTAAGCGTATCATCACCTGAAAAAATTTGTATGGGAATGATGCCCGGATTTGCTGAAGAGCCAATATTCAACTGAATGGCCAGGTAGCGCTTATTGGGGAAGCTATCAACCCCACTCACTTTTACACCCGAATAAACTGTGTTGACTTTTTTTCCCGAAAGGACCTGGTCTTTACTGCGAACAATTAACTGTACTTTGTTCCAGTTCATCTTAGTGAACCAGTGAGAGGGATAAACTTCGAGGGATTGTGAAAAGGCAACTGTAAAGCAGCCTAAAGAGAATAATAACAGCGATAATTTTCTCATAGATTAGAACTTGAACAACGAATTTTTGAATTTATATTCCCAAAAACCGGAAAATCTTCCCCACCCGATCACCTACTCTCTTCCTTCGGGGAGGTTTCATTTTCTTTTACTATTAAAGCACAGATAACCCCTGCAGTGCAGAGCAAAATTCCCCCGATCATTACCGCCAACAATCGGTCATTGCCCAGATAATTTTCCATGATTTTTCCAAAAAACACCGATGCAAGAATTTCAGGCAACACAATAAAAAAATTGAATACCCCCATATAAATGCCTGTTCTTTCTGCAGGGATACAACCCGAGAGAAGGGAATAGGGCATTGAAAGAATAGAGGCCCAGGCAATACCCACCATACTCATCGAGGCAAACAGCCAGGAGGGATCTGATACAAATGATACGGAGATCAAACCCAACCCACCAATCAGCAGACATACCGTATGGGTCATTTTTTTACCGAGTTGTTTTACCCAAAAAGGAATCGTGAATGAAAAAGCGAATGTCACGAGGTTTAGAATGGCAGATGTTTCATTCGCAAGTTCGAGTCCGCGGGTATATAGTTCACTACTGGTTTCCACATCTCCCTTGAATATTTGAGCGGCAACACCGGTACTATAATAAAACCACATCAGGAAGAGGCCCGGCCAGGTAAGGAATTGTACTACAGCCAATCGCCGCATAGGACCGGGCATTTCGAGGATGGCTTGGAATATTTCAATGGCTCCATTGATGATACCACCGCCTGACTCAGCTTTGGCCTTGCTTTTCCAATCCGGATCAGAGGGGGGGTATTCTTTGCTGCGGAATATGGTATAGAGTACAGCGCAGAGAAAAACGAAAGCGCCTATGTAGAAAGACCACATGATATTTTGTGGGATGCCGCCTGCTCCTTTTTCACGCGAAATATTCAGCCATTTTACCAGGAGTCCGGGTAAATAACCCGCAATGAAAGAGGCAGCTCCGATGAACATACTCTGCATGGCATAGCCGAAAGATTGTTGCTTCTCATCGAGGTTATCAGCTACAAAAGCCCGGAATGGCTCCATGGTGATGTTGATGCAGGAGTCGAGTATCCAGAGTGTGCCGGCAGCCATCCAAACGGCACTTGCATTGGGCATGAAGAGCAATGCCAGTGAACTGAGAATGGCACCAACCAGAAAGAAAGGTCTACGCCTTCCCAGTGTTGGATGCCAGGTTCTGTCACTAAGATAGCCAACGATGGGTTGCACCAATAATCCGGTCATGGGTGCAGCGAGCCAGAGGCCGGGTATTTCTTCGGGTTTCGCACCGAGGAACTCATAAATAGCACTCATATTCCCCATCTGCAGACTCCAGCCGAACTGGATTCCAAAAAATCCAAAACACATATTCCAGATCTGCCAAAAACCGAGATTTTGCTTAGGGCCTGAATAAGCAGTAGACATGCAAGTATATTTTGTATTGTGGGAGTTGATTGAATTCTATCAGATCACAAAACCGTCGGGTAATACAGCCATTTTTTTCACCACAACGATTCCATCTTTTATTGTATAAAGACTATGATCCGTATTGCTGAGATGTTTTCCCCCGTTGATACGCACATCGTTTCCGATGCGGCAGTTTTTGTCAATGATGGCATCCTTGATATAGCACCTTTCACCAATTCCAATCATGGGTAACCCCTTGGCTTTGTTTTGTTCCATCTGATCAAGTGTCTCATAGTAATCATTTCCCATGATATAGGTACTTACTACTGTGGTACCGTGGCCAATGCGGGAACGGATCCCCACAACACTTTGCTCAATTCTACTGGCGTGAATGATAGACCCCTCTGCAATCAAAGTTTTTTCAAGGGTGGTACCGCTTATTTTAGCAGGCGGTAGCATGCGAGCCCGGCTATAAACTGTTTTGGTATTGTCGAAAAGATTGAAGGGGGGCAGTTCATCCGTTAAAGAGAGATTGGCCTCGAAGAAAGAGTGAATATTTCCGATGTCTGTCCAGTACCCTTCATACTGAAAGCTGGCGACTTTAAACTTCGAGATGGAATTGGGTATGATTTCTTTTCCAAAATCAGTAGCAGTTGGATGTACCTCATTCAACAATTCATAAAGTACCTGTTTACTGAAAATATAAATACCCATGGATGCCAGATAATGCTTTCCTTTTTGTTGCATTTCAGCACCGGTATCGCTGATCCAGTCGGGTAACAGTTCTTTCTTAGGTTTTTCGATGAAGGACGTAATCAGGTTTTCCTGATTGCTTTTCAGGATGCCGAACTCTGGTGCATCACGCTCATCAACGGGTATGGTAGCAATGGATATATCAGCCCCCATCGAGGTGTGATTGTTCAGCATCTCGGTGAAATCCATTTGGTACAATTGATCTCCACTGAGAATAAGAATGTATTCAAAGTCGAGGTTCGAAATATGTCTCAGTGATTGACGAACTGCGTCAGCAGTTCCCTGGAACCAGCCCGGATTATCGGGTGTTTGCTCTGCGGCAAGAATATCAACAAAGCCGGTACTGAATGCACTGAAGTGATAGGTATTCTTGATGTGTTTATTGAGGGAAGCTGAATTGAACTGGGTCAAAACAAACATCCGGTTGATGTGACTGTTGATGCAGTTGCTGATGGGAATATCAACCAATCGATACTTACCTGCAATAGGTACTGCTGGTTTGGAACGACTAACCGTTAAGGGAAACAACCGGCTTCCTGCCCCGCCTCCCAGGATCACTGCAACTACTGCTTTGGATATACTCGTCATATGGGCAATTTACTGAAAGTTAACTATATGTTTTCATATTATTCAGGGGGCCAAAAATATTATCAGGATTGATAAACCTGGTCATACTGCTGAACGGTATTTTCCCAGCTATGGTCGATTTGCATCATTCGCTCGCGCATGAGTAGGAGGAAGTTCTTATCCCGGTACACCTGTATAGCCCTTCCGATGGAATAAATGATATCTCCTGCCGTTGCCTGGTCGAATCGGATACCGAAACCTTCTGTTTCTCCCATATCGACTACTGTATCTTTCAACCCCCCGGTAGAACGGACCATCGGCACTGTACCATAGCGCATGGCATACATTTGATTCAATCCACAGGGCTCGACCCTACTGGGCATAAGGAGAAAATCGGCACCGGCATACATGAGATGACTTAATTTTTCATCGTAGCCAATCACCGCATTGTAGGTGCCTGAGAATGGCATGAGCATATCGGTTAATCTTCCCTCCACCTGGTGTTCGCCACTGCCCAAGATAAGATAGGAGGCTGTATGACCAAACTGATAAATTGCTCCTGCGATAGCGTCAGGCAGCAATTCTGCAGCTTTTTCACCAACCAGTCTTCCAATGAAAACAATCAGGGGCTTTTGCAGATCAAAACCAAAACGATGGCAGAGCAATTCCTTGTTTTTTTCTTTTCCCTTGGTAACTGATGTAATGGAGAAATGATGTTGCAAATAGTTGTCAGTTGCCGGATTCCATACTTCATTGTCGATACCATTCAGGATACCGACACATTTCCCGCGTTCATATTCAAACAATTTTTCCAATCCATTGGATTGGAATTTCAATTCTTCCAGGTAACTCTGACTAACAGTAGTTACCCGATCACAACATTTTACGGCAGAAGCCAGTGGGTTAATGTTATTCGCCCATTCCAGCATCCCTCTCTTCCATAGGTCCCACCTGGGTATGTAGCGGCTTTTATCCCAGGTCATCCAACCCTGGTATTGAGCATTGTGGATGGTAAAAATCGTTTTAATGCCTGAGAGTGCCTGAAAATCGAAGGCATAACGCATGATGAAGGGGGTTAGACCGGTATGATAATCATGGCAATGAACGACATCGGGGCGGTGCTCCCAGGATTTCATCCAGGTAAGTCCTGCAATTTGGAAGGCAGTGAAACGCTCCGTATCGTCGTCATAACCATAAATTTTTTGCCGATCCAACAAACCATTGATATCAATAAGATATAGGTCATAACCCAGGGTATTGTGCTTTTCTTTGATGACTGTAAAATCAAAGTACCAATTGGCGAGATTGGCATGTCCTTTAAAGTCAACAGACCATTCATGGTTATAAAGAAAAGGTGTGCGATACATAGGCATCACTACTTTGGCGATGTGTCCTGCTTTGCACTGGTATTTGGGCAGGGCACCCACCACATCACCCAACCCGCCTGCTTTAGCAACCGGATAACATTCAGCACTCAAGTGAACTATTTCCATGAAAAAGATTTCTGGTGGAAGTTACCAACAAATTAGATTCATTCAAATTCTAATAGGAAAAATGAAAAATCATGAAAATTATATTACTTTAGTTCCCATTCAAATAATGCTTGCCATGACAACCAACCGCCAGCCGACGAACACCGGCGCACTTGCCACTTTAATTGTAGTATTTTTCTTTTGGGGATTTATTGCTTCAGGAAATAGCGTTTTTATACCTTTTTGCAAACATTTTTTCAACCTAGACCAATTTCAAAGTCAATTGATTGACTTTGCATTCTATCTAGCGTATTACATTGGTGCGCTTTTACTTTTTGCCTTTAGTGCTTTTGGAGGTAAAGATTTAGTGGGGAAATGGGGATATAAAAAAAGTATTATTTATGGACTATTGTTTTCGGCAGTTGGTGCTGCAGCAATGATCATTGCTGTAAATGCAAATACTTTTACTGGAATGCTATTTGGTTTATTTATTGTTGCCTTAGGATTCTCTTTACAACAAACAGCTGCTCAACCCTTTGCAATTTCATTAGGCGACCCCTCAACAGGTACTAGCAGAGTAAATTTAGGTGGGGGTATCAACTCATTCGGAACAACAATAGGTCCAATTGTCCTTGGTATTGCCTTATTTGGTTCAACCGCAGCCATTACAGATGAACGAATTAAGGAATTAAGTTTAAGCAAAGTAATGATTTTGTATAGTGGAGTAGGTGCATTATTCATTGCGGCAGCAGCACTATTTCATTTTTCTAGGAAAGTTCCATCCGGTGTAATGGAAGAAAAAACAGAAACTACATCTAAAGCGTTGATTACTCTAATTATAATGACAGGTTTATTAGTAATCATGTTTGTACCAATTTTCAGTAGCTATAAAAATCTCGATCCAAATTTAAGTTCTGAAGCAAAACACGAACTAGAAACTTATCGAATGAAGTGGCTATTTGGTGCACTTGCAGTTGTTGTAGTTGGGTTGATTGTATCAAACTTTTTAGCTCAAAAAAAAGCAACTGGTTGGGGTGCCATGAAATATCCACAGCTTGTGCTTGGAATGCTTGCAATATTCGTATATGTAGGCGTGGAGGTATCTATTGGAAGCAACCTTGGCGAATTACTAAAACAACCAGAATTTGGGGGATATCAATCTTCGCAAATTGCTCCCTTCATATCTATGTATTGGGGAAGTTTAATGATTGGACGCTGGGCAGGATCAATAAGTGCCTTTGACTTAAAGACCTCAACCAACAAAATATTGACATTTGTTTTACCTCTAGTAGCATTTGGAGTTATCATTGGAGCAAATAGCATATTCAAGTATGATATGACTCCTCTCTATTGGTATGTAGTTTGTGTAATTATCCAGATTATTGCTTTTTTTATTAGTCAAGATAAACCTGCACGAACTCTCCTAATTTTTAGCATACTAGGTGTAATTGCAATGTCAATTGGAATTTTTACAAAAGGAACTGTTTCTATTTATGCTTTTCTCAGTGGTGGTCTATGCTGCTCTATAATGTGGCCTTGTATTTTTTCACTATCCATTGCGGGTTTAGGGAAATATACTACTCAAGGATCAGCTTTTCTGATTATGATGATCTTAGGTGGCGGAATAATTCCACCTATTCAAGGTAAGTTAGCTGATTATCTACAGACATCAAATACGAACTCTGCCGGATATGGCATACATCAGTCTTACTTTGTTTGTTTGGTCTGCTTTCTTTACCTTGTTTTTTTTGGAGCAGTTGTAAAAGGAATTCTAAGTAGACAGGGCATCGATTATGATAATGAAAAAACTTCTGGAAGCGGACATTAATAATAGAAAGTAAATTTATGGGTTCAACTTTTTCAAATCTTGAACAATTAGCAATCGGAATAGATATCGGAGGTACAGGCACCAAATTTGGTATTGTTGACCGAGTAGGGAATCTCCTATTCTCCAGTGAAATGTCTACGAGGAAACACGATACCATCGAGTCCTTCATTGAAGAATTGCACCAAAAAATGTTGCCTATGATCGATCAGGCCGGAGGAATAGGTAGATTCATTGGTATTGGTGTTGGTGCACCCAACGGAAATTATTACAGCGGTACCATCGAATATGCCCCTAACCTGCCCTGGAAAGGCATCATTCCATTGGCAAAGATGATGCGGGACGTTTTTCACTTGCCGGTTGTTCTCACCAATGATGCTAATGCAGCCGCTATTGGAGAAATGATGTATGGTGCAGCCAAGGATATGAAGGACTTTATCATGATCACCTTAGGTACAGGTGTAGGCAGCGGTATAGTTGCCAACGGACAACTGATATATGGTCATGATGGCTTTGCCGGTGAGCTCGGACATACCATAATTATTCCTGATGGGCGGTATCATGCCGGCACAGGCAAACATGGCTCATTGGAGAGTTATGCCTCTGCGACCGGAGTAGTTCTCACTGCTCAAGAGTTATTGGCAAGAGATGATCAACCCAGTTTATTAAGAGTCATACCTATCGAGGAACTGGATTCCAAAAAAGTGTATGAGGCAGCCATCAAGGGAGATGCACTCGCAAAAGAGATATTCGATTTTACCGGAAAGATCCTGGGTATGGCCCTCGCAAATTTTGTCATGTTCTCCAGTCCGGAGGCCATTATTCTTTTTGGCGGACTCACCAAATCGGGTGATTTGTTGTTGAAACCTGTTCGCGAACACATGGAGAACAACCTGATACAAATCTTCCAGAACAAAGTGAAGATCCTCGTCAGTCACCTGAAAGAGTCAGATGCTGCTATTTTAGGTGCATCGGCGCTGGTATGGGAAATGAAAAATTAAGTATTCCGGTATGGTTCAACCTGCAATTGTCAGGGTCGGTTCTTTTCTACAATAAAAACTGCAGGCACCGGACGTTGGCCCTCTTTATCACTGGGTTGTATCGTGTTTTTCCCATTCACTAAAAGACAACTACTTCCCCCACCATCAAGGTTGAGTGCTTCCACACAGCCCAGTTGTCTGAACATCTCTGCCAGTTGGGTTAGTGTCGCCCCCTCTGCTTTACCGGGATTTCTTCCTTCCACCACCAATAAAATAAGCCGGCCATCAGCCGCATATCCCATAGCAGTTCGGGGATGTTTGTCTTTGATGGCCGTACCTGCAAATTTCCTCTCTTCATTGTTGGTGATCAGAACATTCCCTTGTTGGAGCAGAACAGGACCACCTCCTACTGCTGTCTCCATTTTCCATTTCTTGAACTTACCCTGTTGAAGAAATGACGAAGCAGGTGGATTGGGTACTCCATCTTTCCAACTTTTTATGGGCGACTGAGTAGCTAGGGGAAAACGCGAAAAAGAATCTACATGTAGCCATGCCACATCTGCTTTGCGCCGGGCATTGATACCGATGGCACTTCCTAAAAAATGATGATACATATCGCTATCCTTTCCTTTGGCAGGTGTTTGTTGTACCTGGTAGGAAAGTAACTTTCCATCCCGCATGACCACATTCAGGTTGCTGTTGCGCACAAACTCAAAAAATGTACAATTCATCACCAATAACGGTTGATGCTCTGTCTGATAATATTGTTGTGGAGTCAACCGCTTTCCATTTCCAACCCTGGCTGAAAAATTAACAGAGCGATCGTTCATATCAATGCTAACATAATAGGCTTTGTTTGGCTTGGCTTCTGTGGGCGTTTCGGTATAATAAACATGAATGGAAGGTGGTAAATCACCAAATGAACTATCTACGTTGGTCCAATTCCATTGCGCAGCAGCGCAATTAAATTCAGCCAAAAAAACTGCCAACAAAAGAATGATTCTCATGCAAGGATTTTTCAGGAAGCGATGGTGGATGCAACCGATCTTTCAGACTGCCATTGGTTGCGGCCCCATCCCGGTATAACATGTTTCTCGCTGTGATAAGAGGACCGAACGAGAGGTCCGCTTTCTACATAGTCCAGTCCGAGCTCATAACCTATCTCTCTGTATTCAGCAAACTCATCGGGGTGAACAAAGCGGTGAACCGGCAGGTGTTTGCTGGTAGGTTGGAGGTATTGACCCAGTGTAAGCACATCACATCCAACTTCCACAAGGTGCCGCATACTTTGAATCACTTCTTCTTTGGTCTCACCCAGTCCAAGCATGATTCCGGTTTTAGTTCTCATGCCCCCTTGTTTCAGTTGACGCAGTACATCGAGGCTTCTGTGGTATTTGGCTTGAACGCGCACCTGACGGGTTAGACGTTCAACAGTTTCAAGGTTATGACTTACTACTTCGGGTGCAGCCAGAATGATGCGTTTTATCTGATCTGCATTTCCTTTAAAATCCGGTATTAGTGTTTCAAGAGTGGTATCGGGATTCAGCCCTTTCACGGCCTCAATCGTATTGTACCAGATGGATGAACCACCGTCGGGTAATTCATCTCTGTCAACGCTGGTGATGACTGCGTGCTTGACTTTCATCAGCTGGATGGCCTCTGCAACACGACGTGGTTCTTCCCAATCAACCGGACCCGGTCGACCGGTGGCAACCGAACAGAATCCACAACTACGGGTGCAGGTATTGCCGAGGATCATGAAGGTTGCCGTTCCAGCTCCCCAACATTCACCCATGTTCGGACAGTTGCCACTTTCGCAGATGGTATGCAGGCGGTGGGTATCGACCAGATTACGAACATGTTTATAATTTTCCCCGACAGGTAATTTCACGCGTAACCATCCTGGCTTTTTACCTGAGCGCACCAATTCTTTTTCTGGAGGGGTGGTAGATATTGTATCCATAAGGAAGATTGCAGGCAGGCATTACTCCGGCCAGACGGGTGCAAAAATACTTACTTTCTCTTACCAAAGCAGATTGCTGCATATGCGTTGAAAAAGAATTTCCTTTCCGGTACATCCAATACCATCCGCATATTTTGTGTATAATAGCTGGCGTTTATTCCAATTTCAACAGCGGAAACCATTTCATTGTAGCGGCCATAATCAAACCTCAGGGCAGTTCTGGCCTGAAAGCCGGGAACAAATTTAATCTCATTCCAACCCCTGGTTAGCCCGCCCCTGCCTAAAATATTGGATGGATTCAGGAAATCTGCTTTGTTGGACCCGGTATATTTAATTATCTCCCTTGAGGAAGTAGAACTCAAGACCTCCAGATAGTAGGGTTTAAGCAGCCCAGCTGAAAAGCCCCCTCCGTAGATCAATGACACAGCCACCCCATTTTTATTTCCCTTTCCACCCAGTAATTTCTGGCTTCCTAACCCGGCATTCAAAGAATAAAAATTATTGATCTTACCATAAGTGTAGCTGGATACAATCAACAATCCGCCTGTTGAACTGATGGTGGGTATTCTTTCTTCTTTGGGGTCATGACGCTCGCCAAATGATAACCACCAAAAATTGGTTTTGGTAATGGTTTTGTATTTGCCTTTTTCCAGGAACACACTCCATCCGTCTGTATTGAAATTCAGCCCATAAACTGATTGCTTTTGAAAAATCAGGGCTCCCTCCTCCTCTTGCTTGATCATTTGATTGATCTTGTCTTTCTTTTCCTGTTTTTTTCTGGCTTTTTCTGCTGCAGCATCCAATTTGTTCCTATTCTGGGCGAAAAGGAAAACTGGAACCAAAAACAGCAAAATAAACAGGGGCCGTCTCACCGGTAAAAGTTTAGTTTCGTGTAAATTTATAATAAAATTGGCTGCATGACTTCACAAATTATTTATAAATCTGACCTCCGGACGGAGGCAGTTCATCTTCAGAGTGGCACCTTAATAGAAACGGATGCACCAACTGATAATCAGGGTAAAGGGGAAAGGTTTTCCCCCACAGATCTGGTAGCTGTTGCCCTGGGTACTTGTATGGTCACGACCATGGCCATCAAAGCAAAAACCATGGGATTGGCACTCGACGGAACAAAAGTGGATGTCACCAAGATCATGGTTTCCGATCCACGGCGAATTGGCAAGTTGATTGCCCATGTGCATTTTGCACCCGGTATTACCGATGATATGCGGACCCGAGAAATACTGGAAAAAACAGCCCGTACCTGTCCGGTAGAGCGTTCTTTACATCCCGATATTGAGTTAGACCTGCAGTTTATCTGGCCATAGATTTTTGCGGTTGAAGTATGCGTTGACCAACGGCGCACTGAAGACAAAATTTATTCCTACAAAAAGAATGGGTCAATTCTGTTAATGCCTGAGAGTCTGCAGCTCGGGTATTTTTCACCTCCGTATTGCTCCACAAAGCAGTTATTCGGTTCTGCTCAGGAGGAAGTTCCTCATACATTGACAATACTTTTCTAACCAACTGCTCTTCGCCCTTGCAGATTGCATAGGCATACATAAGAGGCAGAAGAACATTGATGGCCAAGGTATCGGCTTGTTGCTGACCCAATGTTTTTTTTTCAACTCTGGAAGAATGATCAACTCTGTAATGGGTATCCCAGTAATCAGAGGCAGTTGCCTGACACTGTTCACGCCATTGACGAAGGGAAAAGGAGGTCACTAATTCTTGAAAGAAAAATGGATGATTGAATAGAAGTACTGAAAGTTGGGCTATTCTAATTGTGGGAAAAGAAGCCGGTCGCATTCTCAGGAAGGCCGGTTGACGGTTAAGGGGCTGGAGTTGATACTTGTACTGAAGGTATTGGTACTCTTTGACCAGTTTTCGCCAAAATGTATCTGAAGCTGATACGGGCAATAAATTTGATTGACCCAATAGGAGTGACTCCCACTCGATTCTGGACAGCTGCTTTTTAAGAAGAATGGGGAGTGGAATGCTTTTTGCAAGCGCCAGAAAAAAATCGCCGTTTACTTTGCCTCCTGTTTGTTCAAACATCATCCACCAGAAAATAGTATTCCAGTCATCCCCGTTTTTTGCCAGCCATTCCAGCACCCGGGCTGATTTTCTATTCAATCTGTTGATCAGCAACTGTTCTTTCCAGCGTTTCCAAGCAGAGGGAGAAAGCACAGGGAGAAATGTGTGGCAGATAATGGGTTGGCTCTGTGCCATCATTTTTCTGAACCGGGTGACCAAATGGGATGGGATCCTGCTGTGTAATTCTAAAGCAGGCAAGGGAGCGCCGTGAATATCTATAACCGGTTGATCATCTTCCATGACTACGTGAAGTATCACATTGGAATAATGGGGGTCACCACTATGGCCATGGCGGTACCAGTCGGATGACTTACCATGCAATTCAACCTGACCGCACCACAATGTTGTTCCAACCCGAATCATAGCACCTGTAAAATCAGGTCCCTGGTGATGATTGTGTTCACCCGGCCGCAACACCTGCAATGGTTCACCGGCAGAAGTTTGAAGATCCTGGTTATTGAAAAGTTGGTGTTGCCAGATGTATTGTAACAATTCTTCTTCCATGTGCTCTTTTTTTGAGCTGGAAAATTAGCAGCTCTGAGCATGGCATAAATACCTGATTTTTTAATGCAGAGAAAGCTTATGAAGTGCCTGCACTACGCGACTCACAGGCAGCCCCATAACATTATAGAAGTCCCCTTTGATGGATTGAATACCAACAACACCGATCCATTCCTGAATAGCATATGCTCCAGCTTTATCAAAAGGTTGATACCGTTCAACATAATGCTTGATTTGACCGGCAGTCAATGTATGGAAGGTAACTTCCGTAATTTCAGCAAAGGCAACTTCAACTTGCGGATGTTGGATCACTACCCCTGTGATTACGCGGTGAGTTTTGCCTGACAATTCAGCTAAAATAGATTCGGCGTGTGCGGCATCGTTGGGTTTACCAATGATTCGATTTTCCAAAACAACAATGGTATCAGCAGCTAAAAGGGTAAGATGATGTGGATTCCGCAATTCATTTACCCTGCGGGCTTTTTCCCGTGCAATGAATACGGGTACCTCCTCTACCGGCAGATCCGGAGGAAATGTTTCATCTGTTGGAATTACTTCTACGGTGAATTCCACTTCTGCCCATTCCAGCAATTGACGACGGCGGGGAGATTGTGAAGCGAGGATAATGGGAGGAAGATAAATAGCCATAATCAAAAATAATAGGCGAAAAATAACATGGAAAGGATACCTGTCAACATGATCCATTTAACCCGATTACTCAAGGAATGAAAATCATGTTGGGTTTGAGCAGATGCCAATTTTCGCAGTACCAGTAAGAGGGGGATGACAATCAAGAGCAGACAATAAGTTATACTGAGCCACCACCCATATGCAATCACATAAAATTGCAATAAAATCAGCGTACCAGCCAGTACAATGAGCCATACATAAATAAAAACACGCGATGCCTGAAGTCCCCATACAATGGGCATGGTTCTGCAACCATATTGCTGATCACCAATGCGATCTTCCATATCTTTTAAAACTTCTCTTACCAATGATATCACAAAAGCAAAAGCCGCAAACAACATGGTCAATCTGAATAACCTGATATCTGCGCCATCTGTTGAGGTAACAGATTCAAAGGTGATTGGAGTTTTGGAAAAATAGATGATCAGAATTACCCAGCTGGTGAGCAAAGAGATGACTACATTCCCAATCAGCAGTTGACGCTTGAAATTAGTAGAGTATAGCCAAAGCATAACGATACAAAGGAGATTTGCCAAAACCAGGTACCAAAATTGAAAGGGAGACAACGCTAAGACGGTGAAAAAGAATCCCAATAAGCTCAGCAACATGTGCCAGAAAATTGCCCACCTTCTACTGACGCCGTGATTCACAACAACCTTATCGGGTTTATTGATCTGGTCTATATTCAGGTCAAAATAATCATTGATGATATATCCTGCTGCTGCTATCAGCACGGAAGCAATGACCAGAAAGATGAATTGACGAAGGTCATGTGTTTTGTAGATGGGAAGATAAATCCCATACTCATAACAACACTGTGTAATTACAATGAAGAGAAGGTTCTGCCAGCGTACCAGTCTCAGGAAGGCAATCAAAGAAAGGCAATTGTTATGATGAAATACAAAATTATTATTTCCTGCTCAGACAGAAGCTACAGAAAGATCTTCTCCCCAATCGTTCTTCAACTTCAAAACTTTTTCTACCACGTCACGAACGCAACCTGCACCTCCGTTGAAAGGAGAAATATAAACCGAACACTGTTTGATTTCCGCAGCAGCATCTGCAGGGCAACAAGGTGTTCCTACCATTCTCATCGCTGCCAGATCGGGAAGATCATCTCCCATGTACAAAATGGAACCTGAACTAAGACTGTGTTCTTGCATATAGGCAGTCAATGCGCTTGACTTGTCTTTACTGCCCATCTGAATATCGGTAATTCCTAATTTCACCAACCGATCACGGGATTCTTCGGAAACTGCCCCGGAGAGAATAAAAATGCGGTAACCTTTTTTGATGGCCAACTGTAGGGCATATCCATCCCGGATATTCATTCTACGCGCCTGAATACCCCCGGGTAATAGCCAGAGATTACCGTCTGTCAATACACCATCTACATCCAGAACGAAAGTAGTAATGTGTTGAAAATGTTCGATGGTTTATTTTTTTTGGATGAGTAAAATTAAGACTGATTGTCGCGCCATTCATATACCCAGGCGCTTTGAATCATCTCCAGGTGACCTTCGTTGCTTTCTTCCCTTGTACCCTTGAACTGAGGAATTTCGAGAATCCATTCTAACAGATCTGTAAACCTGATTCGGTAGATTCTGCTTTCAGAAAACTCATCACCAAATCTTTCGTATAATTTTTGGGCGATGTCTTCGTGGTCGTTCCAATAGATGGGTGGTTCAAAGTGCGTCATGATAATAGCTTGCGGATGGATAAAATTATTCTCCTAAAAACTGCGTCTGATCGGGTAATGTGATGGAAATATCTCCTTGTCCTGCTAAAAGTATGCACTGACAGCCCAGCCTGGAATTCAGTCGTGGATTTACAGCTCGGTCAATGAAGTCTTCTTCCTTATCGGAAATTGATTCCAGGTGTTGTTCACCACTGTTAACATAGAGGTGGCAGGTGCTACAGGCACAAACAGCACCGCAATTGTGGTGCAACTCGATACCGTTGTCGAGGCAAACTTCTAATAAACTCTGGTCCGGCTGCACCTGCTCAATTGTCACGGGTTCCAGACCTTTTTCTTCGAATGAAATATGAATCTTGTACATAGAATAGCGCAAAAGTATCTCAAATGCCTTTACAACCCATCAGCAAAAGAATTGTTCGCTGAAAAAAGTTAAAGAAGTACCTCTTTCAGGCCTCTCCATATGGAGGTATGAATAGGTTGAAAAACGGAATGATACAGGGGAATGTTTTTAGTTTGGTGTATCTTTGCACCCATGAAAAGGAAAACAGCGGAAGCGCTGGCCATTGCCTACCACCGCTGGAAAATTGAATTGATCGGCCTTTTCTCACCCCGCTTGGCAGCCCAGCAGGCCTACCTGTTGTTCACCATTCCCCCGCCACCCCGAAAACCTCTTCCCCAACCACAATTACCGGAATCTAGGGCAGTTGATTTTCCTTTCCGGGATATCACTGTTCGCGGCCATCGTTGGGAGCCCCAATCTACCAATGGAAAAAAGGTATTGCTGGCGCACGGATTCAGAAGCTATGGACTGAAATTTGAGCACCTGGCAAAGGCACTCATGGAAAAAGGATATACTGTCTATGCTTTTGATGCTCCGGCCCACGGCAATAGTGACGGGAAGAAAGTGGAGGCAATTAGTTACAGCCACATGATCCTTGAAGCAGACCGGATATTCGGCCCGTTTGTGGCAGGTGTCGGACACTCTTTTGGTGGTTTATCTTTGGCATTGGCATCTGAGCAATTTACTGACCCAGCGGGACGAAAAATCATTTTCATAGCTCCTGCCACTGAAACCAGTCGTTCCATTGGAGACCTTTTCCGAATCATACCGGTTAGACAAGCCATCCGGGATGCCTTTTTCGATCTCGTCAAGGAAATGGCAAAAGTTCCTGTCTCCCATTTTTCCGTCAACCGGATTGTTCAATCCACTCCCTGCTCAGTTCTCTGGATACACGATGAAAATGACGAAATATGTCCGTTATCCGACCTGAAGACTAGTCTGGATAAGGCTCCTGACAATGTTCAGTTCTTGATTACGAAGGGATTAGGACATAATCAGGTGTACAAAGATCCCGGGGTAGTGAGCCGCTTGGTAGAGTTTATTCACAACCCCGAAAGTTGACTTTTTTTTGATTTTCGCCGTTTCACCTAATATTGCATCGCTGAGAACCAGCAAAATTCGGTTAAATCCCGATTTGTATATATATAATTTATAATATAAATAGCAGGTAGTACCCTAGTATATGGCCAAGAATTTATTAATAGTGGAGTCCCCGGCGAAGGCCAAAACGATAGAAAAAATCCTGGGTAAAGATTTTGAAGTCAAGAGTTGCTTTGGTCACATCCGTGATCTGGAGAAAGATGATATGGGCATAGATGTCAACAATCATTTTCAACCCCGTTACCAGGTACCCAAGGAAAAGGAAAAAGTGGTAAAGGAATTGAGACAATTGGCGAAAAAGGCGGATGAGGTTTGGCTGGCATCGGATGAGGACCGGGAAGGGGAAAGCATCAGTTGGCATTTGGCAGAGGTGCTTGGACTAGACCCATCGACTACCAAGAGAATTGTGTTTCATGAAATCACGGCCCCTGCGATCAAAAAAGCAGTTGACAACCCACGTCGAATTGATATGAACCTGGTAAATGCTCAACAGGCGCGGCGTGTGTTAGACCGCCTGGTAGGGTTTGAATTGAGTCCGGTTCTCTGGAGGAAGATAGGCATGCAGCGTAGTTTGAGTGCCGGCAGGGTGCAGAGTGTGGCTGTGAGATTGATTGTGGACAGGGAGCGGGAAATCAATCAATTCGTTACAGAAAGCAGTTTTCAAATTGAAGCTCAGTTTACGGCTAAGGATTTATACGGAAAGGATGTAGTATTTTATGCAGATGGACCCTCAAAAATTACGGGGCAGCAGGATGCAAAAAAATATCTTGAAAGTTGCCGCGGCGCCAGCTATACTGTAAAAGATGTTCAGATCAAGCCCGCCAAAAGGTCTCCTGCAGCTCCATTTACTACGTCAACGTTACAACAGGAAGCATCGAGAAAGTTGGGGTATGGTGTGAGTAAGACGATGTTATTGGCCCAGAAACTCTATGAAAGTGGAAAGATCACTTACATGAGAACGGATAGCATCCAATTGAGTGATACTGCCATGGCGGATATCAAAAAAGAGATCCTGCATTCATATGGTGAAGATTATTACCAGCCAAGACGCTTTAAAAATAAGAATGAAAGTGCACAGGAAGCGCACGAAGCGATCAGGCCTACCTATATGAGCAATGCTTCTGTTGCGGATGAAGAGACACGCCGTTTGTATGAGTTGATCTGGAAAAGAACAATAGCGTCTCAGATGAGTGAAGCGGAGTTTGAAAAAACTATTGCTACCATTTCAATAAGTACACGTCCCGATGCACTTACTGCAACCGGAGAGGTATTAAAGTTTGACGGATTTTTGAAAGTTTATCTGGAAGGAAAGGATGAAGAAGAAGATGAGAACAGTGAGGGTATTTTGCCTCCATTGGCTCCGGGTGACCAACCTGTTTTCCGTCAGATGACTGCAAAAGAGAAATTTACCCGTCCTGCTGCACGATATACCGAGGCCTCTCTGGTAAAAAAACTGGAGGAACTTGGCATTGGAAGACCCTCGACCTATGCCCCAACCATTTCAACCATTATCAAAAGGAACTATGTTGAAAAGCGTGACAAAGAAGGCACGCCTAGAACATCTGCCCTACTTCATCTTACGGCTGACGGTCAGTTAAAAGAAGAATTGGTACAGCAAATGTCAGGGCAGGAAAAAAATAAATTGTTCCCAACAGACCTGGGTATAGTAGTAACTGATTTTCTGAAGCAACATTTTAACAGGGTAATGGATTTTGGCTTCACTGCTAAAATTGAAGAGGAGTTTGATGAGATTGCTGAGGGCAAAATGATATGGAGTAAAATGATTGATGGTTTTTACCAACCATTTCACCAAACCATTGAAACAACCCTTGAGACTGCTGAGCGGGCAAAAGGTGAGCGGGAATTAGGTGTGGACCCGGAATCCGGCAAGCGGGTGATCGCCCGTATGGGAAGATATGGCCCCATGGTTCAAATCGGCGATCAGCAAGATGAAGAAGACAAGCCCAGATTTGCCAAATTGAATCCATCACAGAGTATTGAAACAATAACTTTAGAAGAAGCTTTGCAATTGTTCAGGTTACCCAGGATGCTGGGTGATCATCAGGAACGCGAGGTAGCTGTGAATGTTGGGCGCTTTGGCCCCTATATACGCTGGGGTGAACAATTCATCTCCATTCCTAAAACGGTTGATCTCTATGAAATGTCTTTTGAAGACGCAATTGATTTGATAGAACAGAAGCAACAGGCCGACGCACCCATAGCAGAATATGATGGGCTACCGGTTACAAAAGGAAAGGGACGTTTTGGACCCTTCATCAAATGGAATGACCTGTTCATCAATGTGCCAAAGGCTTATGTTTTTGACAACCTGACACAAAAAGATGTCAACGAATTGATCGAAAAAAAGCTCGAGAAGGAGTCCAAAAGGTTCATTCAACAATGGCCGACTGAAAAAATTGCTATTGAAAATGGTCGGTGGGGTCCATTCATCAGATTCCAGAAAAAAATGCTCAAATTACCCCGTAAGAAGGGCGGAGATAAATATCTACCGGAGGACCTCGTTAACCTCAGTCTCGAAGAGGTAAAAGATATGATCGAAGAGCAGGTACCCGGAGCGTTCAAAGCCAAGAAGAAGGCCAGCGCCGGAAGCGCTTCAAAGAAGCCCCAAAAAGCCGCAGCAAGGAAATCTGCTGTCCCTAGAAAAACAGCAACGAAGAAGACTGCCAAAAAACAGTAGGTAAAGTTGATCGTGGGCAAGCAGCAGGAGGAATAGCGCCTTAGACGCTACTCATAGCAACCTCGTTTTTTAATCGTATTTCCCCATTCTGCGCAAGAAGCGAACGTGAGCAGAAACTGCCTGCCGCATTGTTGGGTATTCAATGTATTGCAACTGATATTCAGCACAAACACGCTTAACGATTTCGCTGATAGCTGGATAATGAACGTGAGAAATTTTTGGAAAAAGGTGATGCTCAATCTGAAAATTCAATCCACCTACCAACCAGCTGATAACTTTATTGCGGGTGGCAAAATTGGCCGTTGTTTTGATCTGATGAGCGGCAAACTCATCGGGTAACCGATTGGTTCCCTCATCGGTAACAGGGAACTCAGTATGCTCAACAGTATGTGCCAGTTGGAACACGATACTCAGTACAAATCCAGCAACGAGGGTCATTACCAGGAAACCTACCAGCCAGGCTTTCCAACCGAGCATATATACGGGTAACACAATGAATGCCAGTGCATGATATACTTTTACTGACCAAAACTCCAGGTGATCTGCCCATTTCATTTTTTTCAGAGGCACATTACCAATTTTTCCCGAAAAGTATTTGCGGTAATCTGTGAAGAAAAGCCAGAAAATATAGAGCAACATATAAAGAAACCAAAAATAGAGATGCTGGAAACGGTGCAGTTTAGCCCTGTGCTGGGTAGGAGCCATCCGCATCAGGAAAGTCACTTCAATATCATCATCAACTCCGTCAACGTTGGTAAAAGTATGGTGAATCATATTGTGCTTCATGTTCCACATAAAGTGGTTAGCACCCAATAAACTAATGGTAGATGCTGCCAGTCGATTGACCCATTTTTTCTGGCTGAAACTCCCGTGGCTTCCGTCGTGCATCACGTTGAATCCGATGGCTGCTACGAGTCCGCCCATGATCACAGACTCCAGCAAGGCCAGGTACCAGACGGGAGTAAAGAATAAAAGATGAACATAGACTGCCACGAGACAGCCGATCAAAAGAACAGCTTTGGTAAAGAGATGGGGGGTACCCGTCTCTTCCAGCCCACGCTGCTGAAAGTATTCCTGAACACGGCGACGCAGTTCGGTATGCAGATTAACGGTAACCTGTGGAAACTTAGGTATGGTGAAAGTGGACATTCGATGCATTTTTATGAATACAATGATACTGATAAAAAAGCACAGTAGTTGTTGCTGATTTCACAATGTTGTGCTTTATGCTGCGGTAAAAGCTGGTATAAAAATCCGTTTGGCTAGGAACATATTCACATTGGGGGATAAGAATTTGGGACTTTTGGATATAAAAATGAGGTAAAAAATATACTTTTTCATAGCCGATGCGTTATTAGCTAGTTAAGCATCCACTGTTTACCATGCAGGAAACCAATGAATTAAATGCGTTATTGTCATTGATAGATGACCCCGATTCTGAGGTATATGAATCGGTGGTAGGCAAGCTGATGGGCTATGGTAAGCCAATCATTCCGAACCTCGAAAATCTTTGGGAAAATCAACCGGATGAACACATACAGGAACGTATTCAGATCATCATTAAAAAACTACGGCTAATTGAATTGGGGAGAGAATTGAAGAAGTGGAAGGCTGAAGGCTGTACTCATTTATTGGATGGTGCATTATTGGCAGCAAAATACGACCAGCCGGATCTCAACAGAGAAAGTTTTTTTGAATCAGTTGAACAACTGAAAAAGAATATTTGGCTTGAACTAAATAATTTTCTGACACCCCTGGAACAGGCGAAAGTTTTGAAAAACATTATTTATGATTTTTTTGGGTTGAAGGGCTCACTATTACCTAACTGTGAAGAAGATGAATATTTTATTCAAAAAGTAATAGAAACAAAACAAGGCAACACCATCACCAATGGAATCCTTTATCATGCGTTGTGCCAGCAATTAGGCATCAAAACATCTCTACTTCATTTGCCGAATACCTACATGGTGGCTTTTTATTCAACCGGACTTCTTTACGAGCCGAAGTACCCTCCCATTAGAGAAGCGATTCAATTCTATGTGGAACCCGGAACCGGCAAACCTTTTTCTCAGTACAATGCAGATAACTATTTCAGAAGCTTTAGACTTGAACCGACCGCTAATTTCTTTACACCTCTTACCAACGAATATTGTGTTTTGCATCTTTTATATCAAACAGCGAAATTCTACGAGCGCAAGAAAAATGACCCGATAAAATCAGCTGAAATCCTTTCCCTTGCAGACCAACTGGAATATTATAATCCCTCTGAAGAAAATAATCTTTCTACATGATCAGCTGGTCAGATTTTGAAAAGATAGACATCAGACTTGGCACTATACTGGATGTATTTCCCTTTCCTGAGGCAAAAAAACCGGCTTTTCAACTGAAGATAGATTTTGGTGAATTGGGCATCTTGCGATCTTCTGCTCAAATAACCCATCACTATTGCCGGGAAGAATTAATCAACAGACAAATCATTGCTGTGATTAACTTTCCAAAGAAACAAATTGCGAATTTCATGAGTGAATGTTTGGTGCTGGGTGTATACGATGAATCTAATCAGGTAGTGTTGCTTCACCCTGATAAGCACTTGAAAAATGGGCTAAAAATTGGCTAATGCCTGAAGTTTATTATACATACTATGAGAGTCCTCTGGGCCTCATCAGAATTGGAGGAACAGAGACATTTATCACTGAAGTTGTCTTTGTGGATGAACAACAAGACATGCTTCATGGAGAGCCCGGAGTCACTGAGGTGATACACCAATGTACGGAGGAATTAATAGAATATTTCAGGGGCAATCGCAAACAATTTGATACACCGCTTTTCCAAACCGGTACAGCATTTCAGGAAATGGTCTGGAAAGAATTGTTGACTATCCCTTTCGGAAAGACCATCAGTTATCAGCAATTGGCCGATGCCATTGGTGACTCGAAAGCAACCAGAGCAGTTGCAGCTGCCAATGGAAAAAACAATATCATGATTCTCATCCCCTGCCATAGGGTTTTGGGAAGTGATCGTTCATTTACTGGTTATGCCGGTGGCATCTGGCGTAAAAAATGGCTTTTCCAACATGAATTGAACATCACTATGGGAGTGCAAAAACTCTTCTGATACCGAGTACTTCTTATTGCATATCTTCTGCTGAAAAACCCAATGGAAGCAAAGAAGAGGCATCTTTAATCAGGTATACCTCACCCTCCTGACCTGATAAAATCAGCCGAATGGTCTGACCAAAATGAAATTGGTGTTCTACCAATGCCTGCCTGCACATTCCACAGGGAGAAATAGGATGGCGGCTTTTATTATTCTTTTGGTTATGAAAACTTATGGCCATAGTTGTAACAGCTGCACCGGGAAAACGGGAGGATAGGGCAGATAAAAGTACTCGCTCCGCACAAATGGCAACCGGATAACTTGCATTCTCCTGATTGGTACCGGTAATGATCTCACCATTGGTTAGCAATGCTGCAGCACCTACATGAAACTTTGAGTAGGGTGCATATGATTGTGCTGTTATGCTTCTTGCCTGCTGTAAAAGAAATGCATCCTCTTTTGATAACTGATCAGAAGATGTATATACTTCATATTCAAAAGACAGATGTTGAATCATAAGTTATTGACTTAGTAACACATCATTTAATTGAAGAAAATATTCTTTTCCACCGAGGTCCGTTCTCGTAACTGAACCAAATCATAGATGCCTTTCCTACGATATGGGTTTCAGGCACAAAACCCCAATAGCGACTGTCCTGGCTTCTGTGGCGATTGTCACCCATCATCCAGTAATAATTCAGCTGAACAGTATAGGAAGTGACTTCTTTTCCGTTTAAAATATACTTGCCATTGACTTCATCCAATTGATTGTGCTCATAAGTCGTTATCAATCTGCGATAAATATCAATATTGGCTGGAGTCAGTTCCACCTTATCTCCTTTTTTAGGGATGCGCAATGGACCGAAATTATCAACTGTCCATGGATAAAGGGCTTCATTGTTCGGAAATGTTTGCCCCACCATATTATCAGAATATAAAGCAACAGATTTGACAGTAGAAAGTGCTTTCACCTTTGCAGCTTCAGCTGGGGTCATGTTGATAACGAATATATCAGACTGACCTGATGTGAAACGTATCTGGTCCTTAGTATTATCTACATCAATACCCAGTTCACTCAACAGGAACTCACTGTTTATCGGACTCCCGTCTGTTTGTACAAGATATTCGGTCTGAGAGGTGGGAGACTGGAATCCGGGTTGACCATTGATGTATAAAATTCCGGACTTCACTTCTAACAGATCGCCGGGCACACCAACACAGCGTTTGATGTAGTTGTCCGTTTTATCCATGGGATGAACCAATACAGGATACCGGTCCTTCAATGCTTCTCTGTTCCCATTGAACTCATTTCTAAGAACATCATAATAAGGTACCAGACTGCCATGCTCTTCGTCGTTGATGATTGTATCACCCGCAGGGAAATTAAAGACCACGACATCATTGCGCCGGATAGAAGAGATTGCAGGAAGGCGTTTATAAGGGATTTGTACTTCTTTGATGTATGAGGGGGATGTTTTGCTAAAAGGCATGAAATTATGTACAAAAGGGAACGATAGGGGTGTTTGTGGAATGCGAGCGCCATAAGACATTTTATTCACGAAAAGGAAGTCATTGACCAGCAAGGTTTTTTCCATACTTCCTGTGGGAATGACGTAAGCTTCGAAAATAAAACTTCGAATTAATGTAGCTGCAACTACTGCAAAAACAGCAGCATCAATCCATTCTCTTGAAACCGGCTTATGATAATGTCTCAGGGTATCATGTCCATGCCACTTTACATCCGAGGAGAAACCGAGATAAGGGAAATACAAAAAGGGTATCAATACCGTTGCAGCGTGATCGGGTACAGAAACTTTTTTAAAATGCATTACAAAAATGATGGTCAGCCAAATAGTAATGAATTGTCCGGCAATGGGTATCAATTGCAACCAAAACCAGTATTTTTTAGTCTTGGTTACTTCAACGATGCACCAGGTATTATAAAAGGGCACCAATGCTTTCCAAGGAGCTATTCCGGCTTTTTTGAACATCCCATACATGCCGATGTGCCAACCAATAACTCCGATAATCAGTAATATATAACCCATTGTGATAAATTGATATAAAATGTTTGAATA
The DNA here is from genome assembly GCA_020403455.1 of Chitinophagaceae bacterium. GTDB lineage: Bacteria > Bacteroidota > Bacteroidia > Chitinophagales > Chitinophagaceae > Sediminibacterium. Next base: position 194,117 of record JADBXP010000001.1, on the reverse strand, counting down.
AAATTAATCATTATGAAAGCAACACAAAACTATGAACATCTGTGAGAGAAATGTTTTTATCAGATAAAATCACCAATCGTTCCACCACATTTCTTAATTCACGGATATTGCCGCTCCAATGTTGTTGGGATAGGGCTGCCATTGCTTCAGTATCAATTTGCTTGACCGGTTGGCGGTAGGATTGAGCAATTTCGTGCAAAAAATGGTTGACCAATATGGGTATATCTGATGCTCTGTCTCTCAAAGATGGTACCTGTATTAAAATAACACTCAGCCGATGATATAAATCGAGGCGAAAATTTTTCTCTTCCACCTCTTGCAATAGATTTTTATTGGTAGCAGCAATTATCCGAACGTCAACATCAATTTCTTTTTCACCCCCTACCCTACTTATTTTTCCTTCCTGCAGGGCACGCAATACTTTAGCCTGCGCACCGGCATGCATATCTCCAATCTCATCCAGAAAAAGTGTTCCGCCATGTGCCTGCTCAAATTTACCTATGCGTTGTTTAATGGCAGATGTAAATGATCCCTTTTCATGTCCGAATAATTCGCTCTCGATGAGTTCTGATGGAATTGCAGCACAATTGACTTCTATCAATGGCTGGTGGGAACGATTACTTTTTTCGTGCAGCCATCTTGCTACCAACTCCTTCCCGGTTCCATTTTCACCCGTAATCAAAATACGAGCATCTGTTGGAGCAACTTTATCAATGGTGGATTTTATTTTTCCAATCGCCTCACTTTCACCAATGATTTCCTGGACCCCACTCACTTTCTTTTTTAAAATACGCGTTTCTTTTACCAAAGTATTTTTGTCGAGGGCGTTGCGCAGCGTAATCAATAATCGGTTCAGGTCGGGTGGCTTGGAAATAAAATCATAGGCCCCCTTTTTAACTGCTTCGACTGCATTTTCTATGCTTCCATGCCCGCTGATCATGATCACAGGAATTTCAGTATTGATAGCCATAATCTGCTGCAAAACCTCCATTCCATCCATTTTTGGCATTTTGATGTCACACAAAACCAAGTCAAAGGGTTTGGACTGGAATAATTTTAGTCCTTGTTCGCCGTCAGGAGCTTCTTCCACCTGATATCCCTCATGCTGAAGTATGTCCTTCAAAACATTACGAATTGATTTTTCATCATCTATGATCAGTATGGAAGCCATATTAGGTTGTTCAGTTATAGGTCAGTAAAAGTGTCAAAATATGACAAATACCGAGGTTAAAGATATCAAAAAAGGGCTGAACGCGCATTGAACCGTATTCCCAGCATAAAACTGAGACCAGGCGCAACATTGTAGAATCTTCTGCCGGCAGCATTGATATCGTTGCCAAGACTATAACTTTGATCGAGCAAATTATCAGCTGCCAGAAAAAAATGCCATTCTTTCCCCCTATTTCTCATCTTCCAACCCATCTCTGCTTGCAACAATTGATAAGGTGCTGCCCATTCATCATTGATATCATTTAAAGGCAAAGTGGATGTCGCATTCAGTTGCCAATTGCAGTAAAAGCCGGCGCTATGTGTTAACTGATTTCCTATTGTTAGCATATGGCGGGGAACACCTGTCAAAGATTTACCCGAGAGATCAGTTGTGCCTTGCCTGTATTCAATGAATTGGTACGGTTGATAACTATACCCTGTCTGCCAGTTCAATTGCCATTTCGACTTTGAAGAGACAGGAATAATTTGCCATTGGAGAGATGATTCAAGTCCGGGCTGAAGCGTTCTTCCTGCATTGATAAAATATTCCACACCTGCGGCATTGTTCCCCCTGACAATGGCCTGATTGAGTTGAAATCGATAGAAAGAGGCTGTCCAATTTAGACGGCCCGGAACAAGATTCCAACGCCATCCCAACTCAACATTCCACCCAGACTCCGGCTGTAAATCTCCATAAAAATTTCCATCGGAAGGCCTGATTTCTGCTAAGGTAGGGGGTGAAAATCCGCGGGATACCAGCAACTGCATTTGCCATCGGGAATGTATTTTTCTTGAGATACTGAATCTTGGAGTTGCCACTACATTCAGATTACGCAACTGTGGCCGGCTTCCGGGAACTGAGGTTCTTTCAAATCTAAACTGCTGATTGTTGACACTGAGCCCTGCTTCCAATCGCCAGTCTTTGATTTGTATTGCGAGTTGAGAAAAAGCAAACCATTGATTGGCCATTAAATCATCTTTCCATTGCAATGTATCGGGATTCCCTTTGTTGTTCGCAAAGTTGGTCACATCTGCTCGCTGACGTATCCACTCAATACCATTGATCCATTCAATTTTGTATGCTTGTTTACTTTTGAAGAAACGAATACTTGTACCAGCTCCCAGGTTGTTTTCTCTGCGTTCCTCATAATTGGTAATAAATGGGTTACGGAATTTAGTTTTCCCACCCAGCAGGAAAGATTGAATGTTCCAGTTAGCTGCAAGACTCACCTCGTGAGCTACAGACACCATGGCGGTCTGATTGGAGACAGATGTATTTTGAGTTACAGCGCCGGGTAAGGTTGCAGTTGCGGGCCGGGCCTGACGAGGATTTTGCCTGAACTGCGTGAGTGTTAAACCACCGGGTGTCTGATAAAAGAGGTTGGCAAAAAATACCTGAGAATGAAAAGTATGGATGCCTACTTTTTGTTGCCATTGGAAAGCAACTGCATCTCGACGGAATGCTGTTTGCTCTCGATAGCCGGCAGACTGTTGGTGGTCTTGATCAATTCGCCATTGGCTTTTTTCATTGTTCTGTTCAATAGATAAATTCTGGCGAAACAGGTTAAAACTTCCTCCGGCAATTCCTGCCGAAACATGAGTTCCCACTGGCTTTTGTACATCATTTTTGCTACTCAGCAAAAGAACACCACCGGTTCCTGCTCCATAAGAACTTGCTGCCGGTCCCTTCAAAATATCCATTTCACCCAGCATTCCAGGGGGAAGCAAATTGAGGTATGTATTTCCACCGGCGTCGGTTAGTGGAACCCGGTTGAGATAAACTTTTACGTTTCTGACTCCAAAAGGGCTTCTCAAAAGACTGCCCCGTATAGAGAAACGGTAACTCCCCGGAGATCTCTCTTCCATTCTTACACCGGGTACCTGATTAACTGCCGGTAACATAGATGTTGCACCCAGAAAAGCGAAATCTTTACGGGTCATGTGAGCTACAGAAGCAGGTAATTGTTGAAGGAGATAGGTTTGCCGGAAAGCAGTAACAACAACAGAATCTGAACCCGAAAGCAGGGGGTATGCAAGGGTATCCTTTTTCATTTCCTGGGCCAAAAGGATATCTCCTTGGTACAAAATACCACTTGCGGTGATAACAATCCGGATGATCCGAAGTACAATTCGCTCCTTATATGAAAAAGGCAGGTGCATCGCTGAAAAAAAATACCCGGACAATGGCCGGGTAGTTGATTGAATATTTTTTACTGCATGAGTAATTGTTACTTTTTTAAGTACATCACTTCTTTTACGAGGTGAACGGTTTTTCCAACATCAGGTATTGCCAAGGCAGCAAGATTGGGGGCATAATGCATAGGTGCATCTGCACTGGTAATTCGGCGGATCGGAGCATCGAGATAATCAAAACCCTCTTTCTGAATTCGGTAGGATATCTCTGAGGAAACAGAAGCAAAGGGCCATTGTTCTTCAACAATAACAAGACGATTGGTTTTCTTGACACTTTCCAATATCGTCATCCAGTCCAGCGGACGAATTGTTCTCAAATCAATTACTTCGGCACTGATGCCTTCTTTTTCGAGTTCAGTGGCAGCTCCTAATGCAACTTTCATCATTTTGTTGTAGGAAACAATGGTTACATCTCTACCTGCTTTTTTAACATCGGCTTTTCCGATGGGGATATAATATTCTTCGTCGGGTACTTCAGACTTATCTCCATACATCACCTCGCTCTCCATGAAAACAACAGGATCTTCTTCGTACCGGATGCATTGCTTCAATAAACCTTTGGCATCATATCCATTGGAAGGCGAAACAACTTTAATGCCGGGTATATTGGCATAGTAGCTATCAAATGCAGTGGAGTGTTGAGCACCTAATTGGCCTGCGCTGCCATTTGGTCCGCGAAAAACGATGGGGCAACCTATCTGTCCTCCACTCATGGCCAGCATTTTAGAAGCAGTATTCAAAATCTGGTCCATTGCCAATACAGCGAAGTTCCAGGTCATGAATTCAACTATCGGACGGAGGCCATTCTGGGCAGCTCCTACTGCAACTGCTGCAAAACCCAGTTCAGAAATAGGTGTATCTATGACTCTTTTCTCTCCGAACTCCGCCAACATACCCTGGCTCACCTTATAGGCACCGTTGTATTCCGCTACCTCTTCCCCCATCAAAAAAACGCGGTCATCTCTTCTCATTTCCTCGTTCATGGCTTCGCGGAGCGCCTCCCGAAATGCTATCGATCGCATGATTACATTATTGGTTTGAGGTGCAAAAATAGAAGATTCTCACCTAGTTTCCCAAATCTGTTACAGGGCATCTGTAAAAACAAAAACCCCCTCCCGGAAGGGAAGGGGTTTGTATGTTTCGATTGATACCGATTAAAATACATTCCAGCCAAAGCTCATGTAATAGAGACCACCAATTTGTGGGTTTCCAAAACCGGTTCTATAGTATTTGTTAAATATGTTGGTTCCGCCCAGTTTGATCAAAGACTTCGTATTGAGCAGCTTGTAGCTAACAGAAGCATCCCAAGTTGCATAAGAAGGCATTTGACCTACACCGAAAGTACCCTCATAGAAGAATTCATCTACCCAACGATAAACTACACTGTAACCCCAGCGATTCTTGCTGCCAAAGCCGGTGTTGTTCAGAGAGATGTTGGTACGGTACTGTGGAGTATTGAAGAAGGATACGAATCCAACAGGTAAATCACCAATTTTATCTGAATATAAATTAGCGGTCAATGTTAAATTACGTCTCAGCAGGTAGTCAGCTGAAAATCCCCAACCTGATGTTTTTACATCACCTGGCGTATTAGTAGAAATGCTATACACGATACGTGAATTGGGATTCAACACATCTGTAACAGGTCCTCCGGCATTTCTTCTTTGAATTACATTGACACTGCTGATGAAATCTTGATAGGTAGCCCAGTAGTAGTAGAAATCGATCAACAAGCGATTGCCAATAAGACCCTTGTAACCAATTTCATTAGAGGTCATCACCTCGGGTCTGAAATCACCGAAAGCTTGTTGTTGAAGCAGACCCGGATTAGGAGCACCAGCCAAAACGCTTCCACCGAATGCCTGAACGCTAGCTACACTGTAAGCAGGATTTCCGCTGAAGTTGTAGAAATTACGCAGAGAAGGTAAGCCACCCATCAAACGTGTACCACCGCCGATCAACAAGTTGATCCACTGGTTTTGTGTTGTTGGGAAACGATACGCTTGCTGATAAGAAAAGCGGAGGTTATGGTCTTTAGCGAGCTTCATTACGGCAGAAACGCGTGGTGTGAAGCGGCCTTCAAAGTTGGTGTTCTTATCATAACGACCTGAAGCAGTTACTTTCAGGAAGTCACCGAACAGTTTCTGAGATAATTGAGCATAAGCACCGAGCTCGTTGATGTTTATATTGCCTGCAGTATCAGCAAACAAAGTACCCTGAGAATTCAGCACAAATTGTCTGGCGCTGAAGCCGAGCAAGAAGTCTGTTCCAGTTTTGGTCAAACCTAGGTCATTAGACATATTGTATTGACCTTCGAAAACACGGAGTCTTGAACGATCGAGGAACAAACCACCACCCTGAGAAATAGGTGTATTGGCCACTTGCTGGAACAATGGATTGTTACCGATGAAACCGGTAGGACGACCCTGATCAGCAAATCCACGGGCACGGTTGTGTGCATCTATGTTAGAGATACCAAAAGAACGGGTACCTGCATAAGAAGCCGCGTACTGGAGATACCAGGTATTGCTGGGCTTCCAAGCTTCGTTGAACAAACGGGTAGTAATGGTAGCATTGTACGCATTACCGGAATTTTCACGAGTAAAATAATAACGCAGGAACCAGTTTTTGCTCTTGATTTCTGCCTTATATTGACCCATAACCAAGTTCACCAGAGAATAACGATCACTTCCTGTGTAAACAGAGTTACCGGTACCCCAATAAGCTTGTAATGATGCTTCAGTATTAGCATTTAGTTTGTAAAAGAGACCTCCGGTGAATTTAGCATTCAGGGTAGTAGGATTGATAATATCTCTTTCTTCATAACCTGTTCTGCTCACATTAACACCAGTAAAGTAGTTACGTGCGTGACCATAAATAATGGGAGTGGCTCCGGTATTTACCAAAGAACTCAATCCATTGGCATTGAGCCAGAAATTAAAGTCATTGATGGTAGCCGCAGGAGAAGCATTCAGAAAAGCAGTTGAATTACCTAATACGGTATTCCAAGCTGGACCAAATGCACCTGCCAATTGCGCGAATACACCATCACGAACAGCTGCTAAAGAAGAGGTAGTTTCATCACCATACACATTCACACCATCATAATTGGGGTCACTCAATCTGTTACCTGTAACTCCAACACCGTAAGGATTGGATGCAGTAGCATTTCTGTTGTAGTTGTTATTTTGGTTAGCCAACCAGTCCTGTGCCTGAATAAACTGACCGCTGATCTTGAATGCAAACTTCTCATTTATTTTCTTAGCCCAGCGGAAGCTCCAATCAAAGAATGGGGAACGGGGGCGCTGAAAACCATCTACGTGGTTTACTCCTTGTTTGATCTGGAAGCTAAGACCCTGGTATTTGAATGGATTCTTGCTGTTGATCAAAACAGTACCATTCATACCACCGGAACCGTAAAGGGCTGAAGAAGCACCTTGCAACAATTCCATATTATCTACGTCGAGTTCAGTTAAACCGATAATGCTACCAACAGCGAAGTTCAAACCGGGAGCCTGGTTATCCATACCGTCGATCAACTGATTCAGGCGAATATTACCGCTGCTATTAAAACCACGGGTACCCACACTGCGGAAAGTAAGACTCGCAACAACCACGTCAACACCTTTCAGGTTAGTCAACATGTCATAGTAATTGGAAGCCGGTGTGTTTCTGATGGCAGTAGTTCCGATGCGCTCGATAGACACGGGGGATTCTAAGATTCTTTCAGGTACGCGGGAGGCGGCAACAACTACCTCCTCACCAAGGGTGTAGGAAGGAGATAAATCAACATCCAGATCCTGACCTGCTGAGTTCACTACCACCTCTTTAGAGGCAAATCCAATGGAAGAGAATACGAGGGTCAGGGGAAATTTCTGTGTTGTAGTGAACTTGAAATTTCCCTTGTCATCCGTGTAGGTTCCGGCGGTTCCTCCCTTAACGGTTACGGAAATCGCTGAAAGTCCTTCACGGGACTTGGTGTTTTTTACCGTTCCGGAAAGAACAGTGGAACCCTGTGCCAAGGCAGATCCGGTTAAGAAACTACCCAGAACAAGCATGGTTAAGAACTTGAAAACTGGTTTCATAAAGGGCTAGGTTTTTGAATTATTCTAAAAGTAATACATGCAAAATTGTGGTAAAAATAATATTTGTCCACAACCCAACATGAATTGTTAAGAAAAAACAAAGATAAGGAGGAAACAAATACGAAAACAGCCGATTAGATTTGTACCATGAATTTCCTATCCTTCCCTCAACAAACCGGTTTTTACAGTGGAAAAGTGCGCGATGTCTATTATATCGGTCAGGATTGGCTGGTAATGGTGGCCAGTGACCGTATTTCCGCATTTGATGTGATTTTGCCGCGCCCAATACCCTATAAAGGGCAGGTACTCAATCAGATAGCAGCTTACATGCTGAACTCCACCCGCGATATTTGTCCTAACTGGTTGATTTCCACCCCCGCACCGAGGGCTGCAGTAGGCAGAAAATGTACCCCTTTCAAAATTGAAATGGTGGTTAGGGGCAACCTGGTAGGTCATGCCTGGCGAACCTATCAGAGCGGTAGCAGGATCCTCTGTGGTGCCACTCTACCTGATGGACTGAAAGAAAATGACTATTTCCCCCAGCCCATTATTACCCCTTCTACCAAGGCCGCCCAGGGCCATGATGAAGACATAAGCCCCAAGGAAATCATTCAACAGGGTTTGGCAACCGAATCAGAATGGGAAATTTTGCAACAATATACTTTGGCATTATTCGGGCGCGGCAGACAGATGGCCAATGAAAGAGGACTGATTCTGGCAGACACCAAGTATGAATTCGGAAAAATTGGTGATGAAATTTATCTGATGGATGAGGTACACACTCCTGACTCCTCGCGCTATTTTCACCTGGATGGATTTGAAGAACGGCAGTTGAAAGGGGAAAAACAATTGCAGCTTAGCAAAGAATTTGTTCGGGAATGGCTCATGGCTAATAATTTCATGGGCAAGGAGGGGCAGCAGGTTCCTGCTATGAGTGACGAATGGATTCAGACCATCAGCAACAGATACATTGAGTTATATGAAAAAGTAACCGGTAGCACTTTCATGCCTGTAGATTTAACCGATGATCAATTAGAAAAATGTATCAGGCAGGAATTGTTAAGAATGGAGATTCAATAATTGTAGCTGCGCTTTACTACATCTTTTTTAAACATTCCTTTCACGAAGATCTGTTGATTCTGGGTCTAAGCCGCTCCCTGCTTTTATTGAAAATATTTCGTCCCCTATCTACCCCTGACCTCAATTGTTGTTGCCGCTCAAGAGGCAAGTGAATAGTTTCCTTACAGGCATCACTGCAACACCCTGCCATTTTTTGGTAACAAGCATCACATTGTATGAATAAAAGGTGGCAACCTGCATTTTCACAGTTGACGTGTCTGTCGCATACATTTCCACATTGATGACAAGTGGAAATAACTTCATCTGTAATTCTTTCCCCCAGGCGATTATCAAATACAAAGTTCTTTCCATGAAATTTCAACTCTAATCCTTGGGACTTAGCATCTTGTGCATATTTAATAATGCCACCTTCCAGGTGAAAAACGTTGGTAAACCCGTTGTGTAGAAGAAAGGCACTTGCCTTTTCACACCTGATTCCGCCGGTACAATACATTATAATATTCTTCTCCTCGTTTCCTTTCAGCATTTCACATGCCATGGGAAGTTGTTCTCTAAAAGTATCCGATGGGATCTCAATGGCACGCTCAAAATGTCCTACTTCATATTCATAGTGATTGCGCATATCAACAACTATCGTATCCGGGTCGTCCAACAAGCGATTCATGTTGGCAGCATCGACATATTTTCCTTTGTTCTCCATGGAGAATGAGGGATCATTGATTCCATCAGCAACTATTTTATCCCGGACCTTGATAGCCAATACCCAAAAACTCTTTCCATCATCATCAACTGCTCTATTGAGGCGAAGTCCATTCCAACCAGGAATTGCATATAAATAATCGCGAAATGACTCAAAAGCATTTTCAGGAATGCTAACCTGTGCATTGATTCCTTCATGAGCGATATAGATGCGCCCAAACACATTCAGGGAACTGAATTGTTTGTACAATTCATCCCTGAACTCCTGAGGGTTTACAATAGGTACGTACTTATAGAAACTGATGGTGATGCGGGAGAACGTTTCCTGCATGAGTCGCTGTTTGAGCTCAGCGTTGGAAACCCGGTTGTGCAAAAGGGGCATATTCAGTCATTTTAGACAATCATTCAATGGGGAATGAGAGTTCTTTGAGAAAAAGAGCTGCTGGCAGGGCAGCCAAAATGACTACAAAAATAACTAATTTTCACCGTATCAGAGATAACTACCGGTCAAACAGAGGCAAGGCCATGCGAATCCCGGAAAGAGGTTCTTTAGAATTCTGGAAGCCCCTGACATAAGTTACCTGAATTACTTTCAAAATATTGTTGATCCCGAAATAAGCCTCCGCATAATTGGTGACCCCACGAATGTGCAACAGATTGCAACCTGTTACAAAAAACCAATTCAACTTTTTAAATCCCGGTATTTTGTTGGAGAGCAACCCGTTCAATTTATATTCAATATGGCCTTCTAACATAAAATCAGATTGGTTACTGAATTGATAATAGGGTGCCAGCTGAAATGAACTCATGAACGGATTAGCAACAATTGTTTGGTTACCATTGATGTGCAGGAAATCCGGAAGATACGCCCTGGTTTGACCAATAAATCCTGCTGCCACCAGGTTGTATTCTAAGCTGCCTCCGGTTTTCAGATTAATTTCTTCATTGATACCCAGTGACCAGCGATTAAATTGAACATCACTTCCAAACCATCCAGAAATTCCCGAAGTGAACGAGGCAGAAATGGTCGGATAGGCTGTCTCCGCCAATATTCTGGCATTGGGAAGTTCGATGTATTTGCCACCGGGTCTCCAGGTCAAACCTACCCGCATTTGTGTTGCCTGGTGGCGGGGCATAGGTGTACCTGCTGTTTCCCCCGGGTCATTGGGGGTATAAGTTCTATTAAAAGGATTGCTCCAATTGGCAGGATTCGTGAGGTTTCTCAGAGGATAACGGTCTTGAAAACGGAATGACGCTGTCAGGTTGATACCTTCCCTTAAACGAATGGAAGTGTTCAAATTGAAAAATTTGGCCTCAAAAATTTTCATGTGGTTAGCCCCATATAAGAGAGTAGCGAATGTGTTGCTTCTTTCATCAATAGGATTCGATGGGTTGAATTGGTACACTGCACTACCGAAACTTACCCCAACCGATTTCCTCTCTTGTCCTCCCCAAAAATAGGAAGCACCGAGAGAAGCATTGAGATGCTTGTTGTCGAATCCATAACGTATTGTTGGGGTTATGGCTAAAAGCTTTCTGTCTTCCCAGCGCTTGTTATAGCTTGGCGCAGTCTTCAGCACCAGTCCTTCAACCGTGTTGTAATCCACTGAATTAATAATTGGATCTATACTAAATAATTCTTTGGTCTTGAGCTTTGAAAAAGTTTTTCCGGTTAATAAAATGTTTCCTACAGTGATTTTGTTCCTGACTTTATCGAGTGAATCTAGGTAGGCGGGTTGTTTTCTCACCTGTTCCAGGCTATCTTTCTTCTGATAATCCCGCACTTCTTCTGACAGCAGTGGTACCGGACGAATACTGTCCCAATAAGCGGCAGATTTTTTATTCGAGCTGTCGTAGAACTTTATGATTGTGTTATCGAAGAATTTTTTGGTAAAGCGTGGTTGGAGATTAAACTGGTCATATACTTCTAAAAAGTTGCCGAAAAAATCGAAGCCCAATATTTTTCCGGAAGGATAGAATACCTGGTTTTTAATAACCCAGGTACTACCCGTGGGCACCTGTTGTTGTACAATGCGCAACGTATCTAATAATTCAAGTTGCTGCTTTTTCAACAACATCAGATCAACACTGTGTATGTACCAGTCACCCTCGGTGATGTTGATATAACCTGTAAAAAGTGGCTCATAAGTACGCTTGGGTGTTACCTTGATGCGATTGACTTCAATGCCATTCTCAAAAAATGTTCCTTCGAATTTATAGCGATAATAATTCAGGGCTCCGGCTGAAATGGGTGAGATGAATCCACGAGGATTTAAACCCTCCCCTACTTGAATGACATTCCTATAAAAGTTGATGTCTTGTGGTGTATTGAAACCGAATCCGCTGCTGCTGCCACTGACCCTTGTTGAAACTACCTCTACCTTGTTTTTCCCATTGCTGTCCACCGACAATCGGGTGAGCGATTCAGACAGATAAATCATCCTTTTCTTGGTAGTATCTCCATCAACTGTATCTCCCTCTACGAAAGTTACTTTCTGTCCGAACAATCTTTTAGGATATTTCCTCAGTTGCAGTTGCCCTTTTACATACACCTCACATTGATAAGCTCTTAACTCCTGCAAGTGGACCTTGCGGGCTGCAATAGCTTTCCGTATGATGGGATAGGCAGGATCTTCTCCGCCGGAACTAACTTCTACCTGGGCTAATTGATATTGTCGCGGACTAAGTACGAAATCCAATTGCAGATCTTCTTTCCCAATTCTAATCTTTTTTTCCACTGTTGTAAATCCAATGTATTGACATACCAGCGTATACTCTCCCGGATTGAGTTGTATCTGATAATACCCTTTTCCGTTGGCAGAAACGCCCCGGGTTGTACCTTTTACAAGAACGGAGGAAAAGGGGAGTACCTGTCCGGTAGAGTCTTTCACATACCCCTTTACTTCAGCAGCATGGATGGTTTGAGCAGAAAAAAAGGCAATGACCAGAAAAAAAAGAAAGCAAAAAGTTTTATTCATACTACATATACGTGTTGGAGTAAAAAAAGTTACTTTTTTATTCCAAAAATAGTGCCGTCTTTTTCTATTCGAGATTTATGCTAATAATAGCGCGGAAAATACGTCTCAGATGATATCCTGTCAGTGCTCCCATACCGCTGACAAGTCCTCCAACTACTCCGGTAACAACAATTAATAAGAGGGATGAATTACCCAGACCAAACATGGGTGCCACTCGTTGAGAAAGCAGGTGCTGGTTAGAAGTATCTTTGATCAATGCCAGTATAAACCATAAAAGGAACATTCCGGTAAACCCGGCAAAAAAGGTAGTGAATGCAGATTGCCGAATGGTTAGGGCAATGACTGCAGAGGAAAAAACAAAAAACCACCAAGGGAAATTGGTGTACACGCCAACTACATAACCCAAATAGGCAGTTAGTAATATGGAGGTCAGTAACTTCATTGTCGTCAATTATTTAATTGGAAAAACTCATGCGCCACTTCATCTGATCACTGGATGCAGCAGCTTCACGTTTCAGGAATAGTGCCTTATTATAGGTTCCTTCAACCCAATTGTTCACAAATGTATCATAGTAAACGCTCCCGGGATTACCACTTTGTCCGCCGGCATACACACAATAGGCTTCTGTCTCTGCTGTCAGGTGTACAACCATTCTCCAGCCGGGTCCGTGATTGGATTTGGTGGCGTTGATGATGTTCTCACCTCCACCTATTCCCAAATGCAATCTGCTGAAGGAGGGCAATTTCAACAGGTGGTTGATATAAGTATCTTTGAACACAGACCAATTAACCTTACCCGCACCTTCGAGGGTTTCTATGTGCTTGACAGCTTTGCGCACTGCAATCATCACAGCATCCTGTATGGTTTCAGTTTTCCCCTTGGTTCGGATATCATCTGCCATAAAATCACCCTTCCCTTTCAACATTCTTTCCAGAAGTGAATAAGAGTCCGGCCAGGGCAGGCTGAACTTGGATGCAGCTATCTCATCTCCCCACACGGCAGATTCCAGACTATCCCAAACACAGTGAAAAATGGTTGCTCCCCTTTCCTTTGGGTCGTTCCGCAGGTTCCAGTTTTCCATCTCGCCAATCAACTTTTTTTCATTGGGTGTAAGTGCATTTTTATCCAAATATTTCATCAGTGCCGGACGAGCCATTTCTGCAAAGACATTGTAATTGCTGGTTTGCATTTTCATCATATCTTCCGGCGTGATACCATTCATCTCATTTAATTTCCGATTGATGATGATACCTCTGTAAAGAGGGAAATGACCTGCAGAACCCAGATAATATGGATAGGTAGAATCTACAGGCTTTTGATTGGCGCTGCTCACAAAACCGCGGACAGGATTTATCATAAATGGATTTTCCTGCATTGGAATGTAACCCTGCCATTGGTAAAAAGAATCAGTTCCGGGCATGACAAAATCACCCTGGTGTTTCCATTTGGCAATAAACTTTCCCTGTTGCTTGATAGCGATATCGCCCGCTTTGGAAGCAAAAACAAAATTTTGACCGGGGCAAGTCCATTGAGAAATTGCTGCAGAATAATCATTAAAATTTTTTGCTCTGTTCAAGAGTAAAAATGCTTTGATTCCCTGGTTGCCGGCTGTTGCTGTCCATTTCACCGTAACAGTTAAACCGCGTGAATCGGGCACATTGAAGTCTTTATCATAGAGCACGGAACCAAATTTCGTGATGGGGATCAATTCACTCACGTTAGCACCATCTTTCACCAGAATCATTTCCTGTCGTTGATCAGACATGATCCAGTTTCCATTCATCAGGTATTCTTTCTTCAATTCATCCTTGAAACGGACTGTATAAAGATCCATGACATCTCTACCTGCATTGGTTACTCCCCAAGCAATACTATCGTTAAAACCAATCACTATGGCCGGTGCTCCCGGAAAACTAGCACCATAAGTATTATAGGTCGGAGTAGATAACTGCATTTCAAACCATAAACTCGGCAGGTTCAGTCCCAAATGTGGGTCATTGCACAAAATAGGTGCCTTGCTCTTGGTTTTACTACCACTGACTGCCCAGTTATTGCTGCCATTATCGGCATCCGGTTGTTTGGGCGTAAATTTTGAATCTGGTGTGGAATAGGCTATGCTGGAATCATTGGATGAAAGATACCTTACAGCAACATCAGAGGGGGCTATTGGACGTTTCACCGGTTTGCTGAAGGGTGTGCCCCTCGGGATGATGGGATCCAATGAATCCTGCACCAAAGGATAGAGTTGGCGGAAATTATCCCAGCCAAAATAATTTTTGGCATTGGTCATTTGTAAATCTGTAGTCACATCTCTTCCACTCAAATCAAAAGCCATGAACATCATGAAAAGATAGGTTTTGAGGGATGTCCATTTTTCCGGCTCGTAATCCAGCAACTTATATTCAAAAGGTATATCCTCGGGGCGCAAACCGCTGATGTATGCATTGACACCTGCTGCATAGGCATCTATAGCTATTTTGGAAGTTGAATCTTTTTCTGACTCAGCCATTGCCTGTTCTGCACCATACACCATTCCTATGCGGCGAAAAAAGCGGTCGGTATTCAACATCTCCTTCCCTAAAATTTCACTCAATCTTCCCGCGGCAGCGTGGGTCTGGAATTCCATCTGCCACAAACGGAAACGCGCATGAATAAATCCTTGTGCGAAATAGGCATCAAAATCGTTGTCAGCGTACACATGTGGTACTAGTTTTTGATCAATGTAAACATCCACTTTCCCTTTCAGTTCGGGGGACTTCACAGCCAGATCAAAACTGGGTGATGCTGACTCGGCATTTTGCCAAAAACCCTGTTGTGGGGAGAGAAAATATCCTATCCGGGGTGATTTAATTGAACCCAATGGCCACTGCCTGTTCAGTGCCCAAACCAGGGCCACGGTTATCGACAAGGAGAGAAAGAAATAAACAAATCGCATGCAGAATGGTTAATCTAAGTATGAAAGTACAATTTTTTTGATATAAGCGCTTGTTTTCAAGTGGCTTATCACACATGTAGTGGGGAATACCTGTGCTTTCGTAACTTTGCACCCAATCTGATGAAAAAATTCAACGTACCCCCTACCTATAGAAGTCCACTCATTTCTGCCATCAAACAGCGGCGAAGAGAAGCCGATAAACTGAAGAAGGACTTTTCCCCCACCCTGCTAGACATGGGACCACTGCGCATTTGGCTGGCCAGGCATTTCGGTTTTTGTTATGGAGTCGAAAATGCCATAGAAATTGCCTTTGAAACCATTACCCGCAACCCCGGTAAACGTATTTTTCTTTTGAGCGAAATGATCCACAATCCACAGGTAAATGCCGACCTGATTGCCTTGGGAGTGCGTTTCTTACAAGATACCAAGGGCAATCAGTTGATTCCTTTCGAAGAACTGAGTAAGGAAGACATTGTAATCATTCCTGCCTTTGGAACGACACTTGCCATTGAAAGTCAATTGAAAGATAAGGGTATTGAAACAGCGGCTTATAATACTACCTGCCCTTTTGTAGAGAAGGTATGGAACAGGGGGGAACAAATAGCTGCCAAAGGTTATACCATTGTGGTACATGGCAAACCCGGGCATGAAGAAACCCGCGCAACATTTTCCCGCGCAGCAGCCCATGCCCCTACCATCATAGTAAATGATCTGAAAGAGGCGCAGGTTCTTGGAGAATTCATCACGGGAGAAAGAAACCATGAAAGTTTTTCATCGATTTTCAGCGGACAGTACTCCAGCGGCTTTGATCCAGTAATTCACCTGAGTAAAATCGGCGTGATCAATCAGACCACGCAGCTTTCCAGCGATACACAGGCCATTGCAGAGTATCTGAAGCAACTAATGATACGTCATTATGAACTCTCATCCGACCAGATTGCCCTTCATTTCGCCGATACCCGCGACACCTTATGTTATGCTACCAATGATAACCAAACAGCCGTAAGAGAAATGCTGGCAACACCTGCAGATCTGGCAATCGTTATCGGTGGTTACAATAGCAGCAATACTTCCCATTTGGTGGAACTTTGTGAACAACATCTGCCCACTTGGTTCATTGACGCCCCGGAAAGAATGATCTCTAAGCAAGAGATAGAACATCGCCGCTGGGACACCAAGGAATTACAGATACACCATCATTATTTACCTGCACATAGCCCGCTCAATGTTTTAATGACCAGCGGTGCCAGTTGTCCGGATGCTGTCGTAGATGCTGTCATGCTGCGGCTGGCAGGATTCTTCGGAGTTGAAAAAGAATTGGACCGGCTGGCGAATGAATGGTGTAGCTAACAAATTGCTACACATTAGCATCGATTCATTCTGAAATAATTCGTAATTTCCGACACTGAAGGAATGGTTGCTGATTGCCGGATGGGAAAGCTGCTTGTTTAAAATTCATTCCATCAAATTTGTTGACATTGTAAAGACGACAATTCCATCAGCCCATAATATATTTTTATGCCGATCTGGTTCATACAAGCCATCAGTTTTATTTGGCCGGTTACCGTCAGGCAATTCGAATCTAAATTCAGTGGTCATCTCTTTATTCGCTATTTCATGGGGAAAAAAATCCTGGATACCAGGATGACCAACTATTCATTTGGTGGATTACAAAAAGTGCTCAAACGCTCTCTTGAACTTCTTCCCTTCAACCCCGACACACAAAATATTTTGATACTAGGTTTTGGAGCCGGGTCTGTTCTTGAGACAATCCGACGACAGCACCAAAGTAAGGCAATGATTACCGGCGTAGATATAGATGAAGTGGCATTCACCATTGCCAAAGAGGAATTTGATATAGAGGAAGGACCCAATACCCGTTTCATTGTAGCAGATGCCACTAATTGGATCAAACATCAATTCGGGAAATATGATCTAATCATTGTCGATCTTTTCATCATTGATACCCTTCCGTCGGCTGCCACTGAATATGAGTTTATAGAGTATATTGCTGCTGCGCTTGCCCCGGAAGGTCAACTTGTCTTCAACACTATTCCGGAAACTCTTGCCTACGAAGAGTTGGAAGCAATGATTTATCACTTTGAAAATCTGGGAGTTGGGGTTAGGAAAATGAAAAAATGGGGGTACTCCAACAATATCATTCTCGGCAAAAAATCAGCACCATTGGGCATACAACCTGTAGAATAATTCCTACTTAAACAGGAAAAACCCTACCTCATTTTTAGGTATTCTCCTCTTGCCCGCCCGTTCCTGCCTATCTACTTTTAACCTAGTTAACCGGATAGGCCCGGATTTTCACAACTCAAACTATTTATCCCGTGAAATACATTTTATCATTTCTTACAATCTGCTTGGTTTCATCCGCCACAGCGCAAGTCAATCATACATCAACATCCGGTATGGCTTTTCCCTATGAAGTTTTCATGCAGCCGGCATCGAAAAATGTAAAAAAATTCATTCGCAACTTCAACAGCGAAAGCAAAGCTGACTTCGAGTATTGGCAAACCATACCGGAACAGGTTTCGATTCAAGATGGCTTTTATCGAATTAGATTGACTTCCGTTCTTCCCCTGCAAGGGGATGGTCTGAACATCAGAAAAGTTCATCAAAAAGCAAATTCAAACGAAGAACTTCGCTCATTGCTACCGAAAAATTATTATCGGATAGAACAGCCCAATGAAAAGACCATTGAATTGTATTTTTCTGCGGGTGCCAATACCTTTTTCGCCGATTCTCCCGGGTTTCTCATCATAACCGGGTTAACCGGGGTCGGCCAAGAAAAGATGCCGGATCTGCTGATTGGAACGACTCCCTATTTCAACGCCATTTCAAAAAACAAAAAACACAACTCACAAGAGCTGGCAAGCAGATAAATTGAAGGGGTTGCTTCTTAGCAAAAAAGAAGTAATTTCCATTCTTAATTTTATTTGCGATGAACCCATCGAACACCGGACGAAATCTTTTTCGCCACTTCAAGTACCTAATAGTAGCAGCTTGTTTTGTTCTTTCAGCAGGAGTAGTTATTGCCCAGGACAATCCCGCTTATATTCTATACAACGCCAAAGGGAAAAAGATAAAGTATGGAAAAATGATGCAGCAACTGGGTGACAAGGATATACTTCTTTTCGGTGAGTACCACAACAACCCTATTGCCCACTGGCTTCAACTGGAAGTAACCACTCAACTGGCCGAGCAACGACAACTCGTTTTGGGTGCTGAAATGTTTGAACAAGACAATCAACAAGCACTCACAGATTTCCTTCAGGGAAAAATATCTGAGCGTCGGCTGGATTCCAATGCTCGCCTGTGGAAAAACTATCCTACTGATTATGCCCCACTGGTGCGCTTTGCCAAAAACAAGGGTATAGCATTTGCGGCTACCAACATTCCCCGGCGCTATGCATCATTGGTGGCAAGGGCAGGACTGGAAGCATTGGATACGTTGGGGGCATTGCAAAAAAGTTGGATAGCCCCCTTACCTATAGCTTATGATTCAAGTTTACCGGGATATAAAAATATGGTTGCGATGATGGGTGGTCATGGCGGATCCAATCTTCCCAAAGCACAGGCCATTAAAGATGCTACGATGGCGCATTTTATTCTTCAGTACTACCAACCCGGTAGTCTTTTCATTCATTTCAATGGTTCATATCATTCAGATTTTTATGAGGGTATTCTCTGGTACCTCAAAAGACAAAAACCTGAGCTGAAATATGCAACCATAACGACCGTCTCTCAAAAAGACATTCGTCGTTTGGAGGCGGAGCACCTGGGAAGGGCTGATTACATTATCTGTGTACCGGAAAACATGACGACGACTTACTAACTTAATCTTGTATCCGCTCTTGGGCCCACTTCAAAGCTGTGGCCAGTTGTTGCTCGCGGGTCAGATGGGTATTGTCTAATTCAACGGCATCGGCCGCCTTGCGCAATGGACTAAATTCTCTGTTGCTATCGGTATAATCTCTTAATTCGAGATTGTTCTTTACTTCCTCTATAGTGAGATTGGGATTCCGCTCGATTAATTCTTTGAAACGTCTCTCCACCCGAACTGCCGGGTCAGCGGTGACAAATATTTTGAGTTCGGCATGAGGGAAAACAGTTGTACCGATATCTCTGCCGTCCATTACAATCCCTTTTTTCTCCCCCATTTTCTGTTGCTGTGCTACCGAGAATTCCCTGACTTCTTTGATGGCTGCCACTTCACTTACATGTTCACTTACAAGCATATCCCTGATCAAAGCTTCCACATTCTCATCGTTCAGAACCATATCGCTTTGTCCGGTATGCGAATTGTATTCAAAATGCAGATTGATTTCATCCAGTGCTTTATGAACCTCAGCAACCACTGCCCAGTCTACATGGTTGCGCAAAAAATACAAGGTAATAGCGCGGTACATGGCACCACTGTCGATGTATAAATAATTCAATTCCCGCGCAAGCTGACGAGCAAGGGTACTTTTTCCACAAGAAGAATAACCGTCAATTGTAATGATGATAGACATAGTTCAATGGGATTTCACATTCCTCCCAACAACAAAGGTGAACTAAATTAAGTGGAAAACCATATAAAATTGGGGCTCTATTTCAAAGCAGCGAACAGATTGGGATAATCGCTGATAATGCCATTCACCCCCATATCTTTTAACCGTTGCAAGGTAGGAAGATCATTTACTGTCCACGGTATGAGAACCATCTTTCTTTCCTTGCACTGCTGCACCAATGAGGGAGTTACATGTTGGTATGCCGGACTATAGATGGTTGGGGTAAATCCAAGATTTTTGAGTTGGTCATCTAAAGACCTTTTATCATAATCTTCTATTAATAATGCTGTTTTAATCTTTGGATACTTGACGTGGAGGTACTGAAGTGTACGTGGATCAAAAGACTGTATCGTTACGTAGGGAATGATTTTCTTTTTTTGTATTACAGCAACAATAATATCAACAAACTCTGCGGGTTCTGGATGGAAGACATTGTCACCGGAAGCTTCGCTTTTGGTTTCTATGTTGAAAAAGGGCAATGACCGGTTGCGTTGGTGACAATAATTGATCACGCTGTCAATCATATCTTCCAATCTAGGTTTACTTGCGGGCATTTTCTGTTGCCGGGGGAAACGCGGATGTGTTGCCAGACCGACATCATACTGCTGTATCTCTTTATAGGTCATTTGATACAGGTTCAGACTTTTTTCTTCTGCCGTGGTTACTCGATGTCCTCCGGGGGTAGTAGAGATTTCGTGGTTGAAGAAAGGCTCGTGACTCAGAACTGCCTGTTTATCTTTTGAAATCACCACATCTGTTTCCAGGGTATTGACGCCGAGTTCCAGCGCATGTATCATGGCGGGTATGGTATTCTCGGGGCGCAGACCTCTGCAACCTCTGTGACCTTGTTGATCGAATGAAGGCATCTGAAACATTTGAGAGTGACGGGAGGTGAAACATGCCTGACCGATTAGAGCCACTAAAAGCGCAAACAACAAATACCCAAATCGATTCTTGACCATATCTTTTAATGATAGTAAAGTTAAAAAAACAATTCGGTTTCGGGGATGTTGATTTCTTATTGTCAATTTGTGATACCATGAATCCATGCGAACTAGTTTCTGGAATTTATTTGACATCATTGGAATGATTCAACCAGCATTGAAAAAAATGAAAATCAAAAAGAATGCATAGTTGCTATACTGACATGTAAGAAATTGTGGCAGATCGATTTCGGATTAAACTAGTTGTATCCAAGCGACTGACCGCTTTTCTCGGGAGGAAAAAAAATCTCTTCGGTGGAAGGAAGTTTGCTACATGGATGAAATTTATTTTACAGGACTTGCTCACAGAGACTACAACTGCTCTGTAAGTGATAGAGGATTCTTCTTCAAAATACGCTAATGATTAACTTATAAAAGTTTTATATATAAGCGGTTAATATATCAGTAATTTTAAAATGTATTTTTTGTTCTTTGTCCACACCAAATTTGGTGAAGCTAAGATTGATTGATGAAACCATATACATGAAATACCGGAAAAGATTCAGTTTTTATTTATAGATCAGTATAGTTGCTTGTGAATAAAATAGAATGAATATCAAAAGACCAGGTGACTCTTTTTTTGGAGCATGGTCCTTTTAAGAGTTTTAGTATGAAAAAAAATATACTATCATTACTTGTATTAGTATTTCCAATTCATCTTTTCTCGCAATTCGGTTTTACTCCCCCACCCTATCGGGTATTTGTTGAATTGAAGGCAGGTTTACACATGGAATTGAATAAACTCACCGACCCCGGTAACCAACTCATTACCAGGGCACATACTCAACCAACGACCGGTATCAATGCAGGTGTTTATTTAAATGACAACAGAACGATTATCGGATTGGATTATGACATTGTAACTATTGGCAATACGCTCACATTCCGCAATTTTCCGTCCATGTATGGTGGAGGAAGGTCGTACAACAGACTAACCCCGAATTTACAGTACCAATTGCCATTGATGCAAAATAACCGTCGAACCTTGCTCTCTCTTTTCGGAAAAATTGGGCCTAGTTTTACATTCGCCAGAGTGATAAAAGGAAGCACAGGAACTGTAGAAACAATTTTTCCTGATAGCAATAATATAACGAGCGCATTTCTTAACACGGAAATAAAAGATAACAAAGGTTTTTTTGCCGGACTCACCCTTGGCGGTGGCTTGGTTTACACCCCCAATTCCCGTCTTCGGTTCACCTACAGCATCTACCCATCCGTCAACTTAACCTCCGATGATGTGATCATTCAGGATGTTCAGTACCGATATTTCAATGAAACGGTAGTTCGCAATGCCCGGGTACTGAATACCGGAAGCACCATCACCCAATCCATCTCTATGGGTTATGCTTTCGGAAATACCCAAGCCAGAAAAGATGAACTTCGCCAATTCAAAAACAAGTTCTCCGAGGAACAATGGGAAAAAAGAAAACGCTGGTCACTTGTTTTTATTACCAGTCATGTCTTCCCGAATATTCAACACACTGATCCGGCCGGATACCTTTTGGCAGAGCCTGTTGAACGCTTTTCTTATGGTGCACAGGTTTTTTACCGCCTAAATTCAAAATGGCAATTTGGTACCGGTTTTGAAAGCGTTCCCTACCAGCTAGATACCCGACCTGCACCCGTCTCATCTGATTTAGGTGGTGGCGGAGGCGGTGCTGCAATTAACAACAGTCATCAAATTCCATTACTTGCTGAATACACTTTGATGCAAACAAAAGGAAAACTAAAAATAGAATGGTTGGCAAGAGCAGGATTGGCAATTGGACTCCAAAGAAAAGACATAAAGTCGCGCAATATTTATTTCAACTCATTCTACCAACCCCCTTTTTATAATTTTTCCATGATTGAGGAAGAAACAAGAGATACGCCCTCAAAGGCATTCCTGGCCGGGCTGGTAGGTACGCGTGTTAATGTTCATCTATCTAAAAATATTTTTCTCACCGGTTATCTTCAACAACAATGGGCTCTTAGCAACAATATCTTCCATCGATCCAGAAGTACCTACCAGATAAATAACCAACCAGCACCACTTCATGAAGCTGAATTAACTACCAAAGGAACCATGTTTCTTCCCGGATTTGGAATCGGATTTCAGCTTTAACCGGAAAATAAACATTGGTGTACTCCAAAGTCGCTGGAATAAAATGAGCGCGACAAAGACAGCATTGTGAGACTAAAAGATCATTACCGATGTATGCCCGATCGAATCACCGCCGATTTATGCCTGAACACTTACCGGCTTGGTCGCTGGCATGCTGGCATTCCTTCTGGCAATATTGCGCACCGCCTGTGCAGTGATCTCTCTGAATGCCTGCTTGCTGATCGTATCATGGCCCGCCATCGCAGGAACACCGGCATCTCCACCCTCCCGTATGCTTTGCACCAACGGTACCTGTCCGAGGAAGGGCAACTCATACTCAGATGCTAAGTTCATACCGCCCTCCTTCCCAAATAAATAATATTTATTATCTGGCAATTCTGCCGGAGTAAAATAAGCCATGTTCTCTACGAGTCCGATCACCGGCACATTGATCTGTGCCTGCCCGAACATTGCTATCGCCTTTTTAGCATCTGCTAAAGCCACCAATTGAGGCGTTGTTACAATCACAACACCGGTCACAGGTACCGTTTGCATCAGCGTCAGGTGAATATCTCCGGTGCCGGGGGGCATGTCGATGATCAAATAATCCAGTTCCCCCCAATCTACTTCCGTTACAAACTGTCTGATGGCGCTGCTAGCCATGGGTCCGCGCCAAACCACCGCATTTTTCTCATCTACCAACAAGCCAATGCTCATCAGCCGTATTCCTAACTTATCCAATGGTACGATCATTCCCTTGCCATTCACTTCCCGCATCAGCGGCCTTTCACCGCGAACCCCAAACATAATGGGTACACTGGGCCCATAAATATCTGCATCCATCAATCCAACCTTGGCACCGCCTTCAGCGAGCGCCAGCGCCAGGTTAGCAGAAACAGTACTTTTTCCAACGCCCCCCTTTCCACTCACCACCGCAATGATGTTTTTAACACCGGCCAGCATTTGCTGATCACCCTTGCGCCCGGTTGTAGTTTGGGCGGTAAAATTTACCTGTACTTTGGCCGCCTTATTCACCAGCAACCGGATGGCATTCTCACAGGCAGAGCGCATCATGTCTTTCATCGGACAAGCAGGGGTGGTCAGAACGACCGTGAAACTCACCTGATCACCGTTGATCTGCACATCTTTCACCATATTCAATGTTACCAGGTCTTTCCCCAGATCGGGCTCCTGTACCTGGCTCAATGCCTGCATGATTGCTGCTTCTGTCATCACGAAAGTTTTTGTTAAAATGAAATCTCCGGGCGCAAAGTTAAACCCTCCCTGCCTTACTTTGTTAAATCAATTGGGCCACGGAAAAAATTAACGATTGGTCTTCCATCCCGACAGACCATGTACCTTTGCCAACAGATATGAAAAAAATATTATTTATTTCTTTGCTATTTCTTTCTGTAGGCCTGTCTCTGCGGGCTCAACAAAGAAATCCCAACGATTCAATCGTTCAGCTTTATGGAGTGGTGATGACGGCAGATAGCCTGATCGGCATACCTTCCGCCAGTGTCATCATTGTGGGTAAGGGAAGAGGAACGATCACCAGCAATGACGGGGTGTTCTCTATTGTTGTAGTAAAGGGAGACCAGATACTTTTTTCCAGTGTGGGTTTCAAGGACAAAATGATTGAAATTCCGACTAACCTGCAAGACAATCAATACAGCGTGATCCAATTGCTGGTTAGCGACACAGCATACTTGCCAGCCACCATTCTCAAACCCAGACCAACCCGGGAACAGTTTGAAAGAGATTTTGTGAATATGACAGCCCCGGATGACCTATATGAAACAGCCAGAAAAAATACTGACGAGACCCAGCGCAGAATGATCTTAGCGAATTTACCTTCGGACGGTAAAGAGGCCTTCAATTTTCAGATGCGGACCCAAGCCAACAGAGCTTATTATGCCGGCGGACAGCTCCCTCCACAGAACATCTTCAATCCCGCTGCCTGGGCTAGCTTTGTACAATCCTGGAAGCGGGGAGACTTTAAACGGAAGAAGAAGTAATCATCACAACTGTACATTTTACTTTTACCAATTTAGTTTTTTATGCCAATTCAACGTATAGCGGTGATCGGTGCGGGTACCATGGGAAATGGAATTGCACATGTCTGCATTCAATATGGTCTGGATGTTGTTCTGATTGATGTTGCCTCGGCTGCGCTTGAAAAAGCCAAACAGGTGATAGAAAAAAACATGGAGCGCCAGGTAAAAAAAGGGATTCTTAGTACGGAGCAAATGACGGCGGCACTGAAGCGACTCCAATTATCGACGCAACTCAGCGATTCAGTCAAGGATTGCGACCTCGTAATTGAAGCGGCAACTGAAAAACAGGCTGTTAAAGAGAGCATATTTCGAGAAATAGATGCCTCTGCACCGCAACATTGTATCCTTGCCACCAATACTTCTTCTATCTCTATTACCGCACTGGCTGCTGTCACGAATCGTCCGGATAAGGTGATCGGTATGCATTTCATGAATCCAGTGCCCGTCATGAAGCTGGTAGAAGTGATCAACGCCTATCAGACACATGCGGGTGTAACAGATCAGATCCTCGATTTAACCCGTCGTTTGGAAAAAGTTCCCTGTGTAGTGAATGATTATCCCGGTTTCATTGCCAACCGAATTCTGATGCCCATGATCAATGAAGCCATCTATAGCTTGTACGAAGGAGTTGCCGGAGTTGAATCAATCGACAACATCATGAAGCTGGGTATGGCGCATCCTATGGGGCCACTGCATTTGGCGGATTTTATAGGTCTCGATGTTTGCCTCAGCATTCTCGAAGTATTGCACAACGGTTTCGGTCAACCCAAATATGCTCCCTGCCCTCTATTGGTCAACATGGTAAAAGCAGGTAAACTTGGTATCAAGTCCGGTGAGGGTTTCTATGATTATTCGGAAGGCACCCAGGAAAAAAAGGTAAGTGCCCGCTTCCTCTAAACCTTCCACATGTTTTTTGCCTTATCCAAGCTGTTGTACTTTTTCATCTCTCCTTTCTGCTGGATATTGATCTTGTTATCAGCCGCATTGATTTTTCCCAAGAAAAGAAAACATTTTTTATGGGCGAGCCTTCTATTACTGTTGGTTTTCACCAACCCCTGGCTCTATCAAAAAGCCATGTTGTCTTATGAAGAAAGACCGCTGACCACTTCAAGTAATCAACTTCCCCCAACTGCCATCTTGCTTACCGGTATTGTTGGTTTTGATTCCAGTGGCAACGGTTACTTTGGAAGGTCTTCTGATCGATTCATACAGTCTGCCCATCTATTGCACAGCAAGCAAATCAAGCGCCTCATCCTATCGGGTGGCTCAGGAAATTTCTGGAGAAAAGAAAAAACAGAATCCCTTTTTCTGCGCCAACAATTTTTGCTGCAGGGCATTCCCGATTCTGCTCTGCTGGCAGAAACCTTATCCAGAAATACTTTCGAGAATGCCATACATACGCGGCATCTGATTGATAGCTTACAACTTAAAGGTCCGTTTCTGCTGATCACTTCAGCCCTGCACATGCCCAGGGCAAAAAAAGTTTTTACAAAAGCCGGCATAGCAATCATACCCTACCCTTGTGATTTTAAAGTCTATCCTCAGGTACCGGATTTCAAAAACACTGTCTATCCGGACATATCTTATATGAGAGATTGGCAAGATTTGATCAAAGAATGGGTGGGTACAATTGTCTATGGCCTAACAGGAAAAGCTTAAATTGCAGATAGCTCAATGAATAAATGATGACTGACCGCCTGCAACAATTTAAAAAAGATGGATTTCTTATTGTGGAAAATCTGGCAGAAGCTACTGCCTGTGATGAACTGATAGCAAGAACCAAAGAATTATCCTTCGCATATGATGTGGAAGGTCATCGGAGTATTTTTCAAACGCGTGACCAAAGTAAGACTACGGATGATTATTTTTTGAATTCAGGTGATAAAATTGCTTTCTTTTTTGAAAAAGATGCTTTTGACAAGGAGGGAAACCTGAATCGGGATGTTTTTCATGCCCTCAATAAAGTAGGCCATGCTTTACACGATCTGGACCCGGTGTTTTCACGGTTTTCAAGATCCGTTCAATTACAGGAACTGGCAGCAGATTTAAATCTTTCCCATCATGTTTTGATTCAGAGTATGTTGATATGTAAACATGCCCGCATTGGCGGGGAAGTAGATGTGCACCAGGATTCCACCTTTCTTTATACTGAACCCGGATCCTGCATTGGATTTTGGTTTGCGCTGGAAGATGCGACACAAGAAAATGGCTGTTTATGGGCGAAGCCTGGTGGACACCAAACTTCACTAAGAAGTCGTTTCCGCAGAAAAGAAGGGGGCGGAACGA
The DNA here is from genome assembly GCA_020403455.1 of Chitinophagaceae bacterium. Lineage (GTDB taxonomy): Bacteria > Bacteroidota > Bacteroidia > Chitinophagales > Chitinophagaceae > Sediminibacterium. Next base: position 166,963 of record JADBXP010000001.1, on the reverse strand, counting down.
TGATGGAAGTGCTCAATGATGAACCTTATGCAATGGATGGGATGATACCCCTTGAAGTTAAAAAGGGGACTTGCATTGTATTGGATGGACTACTACCCCATTATAGTTTGCCCAATACCAGCGGTCGGTCCCGTTTTGCCTATGCCATACATACGGTTGATCAAAACTGTATCTATCCGGCAGACAACTGGTTACAGGTAGATAGAGAACAATTGAAAGGATTTGTCGCTTAGGAGATCCGGAATGCTTCAGGATGGTATAGTAACTCTTATAGTATTTCTAATAGAATCTCTATAGATGATTTCAACCTTGTCATTGTCCAAAAAATAAGTTTCCGCAGGTGTTGTATGGTTCGGTATAGCGGGAGCCGGAACTCCTGTATCACCCCGTAAGTTCAAGTTGGTTATTCTTCTGATTTCATCCCAACATCCCTGCTGCAAAAAATAAAGCAAAGTAGCTCTACCTCCTTCCACCAATATACTCTGAATCTGGTGCTGGCGGCAATAGGCATAGATGCCTTCTTTCCAATCTTTGTCTTCCACCTTAACGCGGCTCACTACCCCTTGCCTACCATCCTCTAATTCGTTGAAGATCACTACAGGGAGGCCATCTTGAAAAATAGTCAATCCGGCGGGCAAGGCATTTTTAGGGTCAATGACCATCCGCAAAGGATTTTTCCCGGGCACTAATCGGGTGGTGAGTGATGGATCATCGAGCAGCGCAGTGCGATAACCTACGAGAATTGCTTGTTCCTCGCTGCGCCATTGATGCAACTGCCGCTGGCTCAATTCATTGGAGATTAACCATCGTTCTGAAGTTTCACCGCCAAGGAAGCCATCACTAGTTTGCGCCCATTTAAGGACAATGTAGGGATGTTGTTGCTGGTGGAATGTGAAGAACCGCCTATTCATCCAACGACTTTCATTCTCCAGCATACCCACCTGTACTTCCACACCGGCTTCACGCAGCACGCGAATGCCCCCACTGTTCACAGCAGGAAATGGGTCAGTGGTAGCCACCACCACTTTTTTAATACCGGAACGAAGGATAAGATCGGTACAGGGAGGGGTTTTTCCGTGGTGACAACAGGGCTCAAGAGAAACATACAAGGTTGCAGCTGGAATCAAATGATGGTGCACAGGTGCGACATTTTGCAAACAGTCAACTTCTGCGTGGGCCGCACCATATCGGGCATGATACCCTTCCCCGATAATTTTATCCCCATATGTCAGCACGGCACCCACCAATGGATTGGGTGCTGTTTGTCCTTTACCCAGTTCTGCCAACTGAAGGCAACGCTGCATACATGCTGAAGAATCCCGGCTCATGGCAACAAAAATAGCCAAATGGTAGTTACTTTGCAGTATGACTTACCGAGAGGCATCAACGATATTGACTCAAGAATTAAATCTCCTTTATGATAGTCGGGAAGCATCCCAACTAACTGACTGGGTAATAGAACATGTTTCCGGTAAAAAGAAGAGTGAACGCCTGATTGCTATCAGCCAGGAAATGAGTGCTGAAGAAATTCAAAAATGGAAAGTCATCAAAAAAAGACTGGTACAGGGCGAGCCCATCCAGTATGTATTGAATCAGGCACCGTTCATGGAGTGGATATTTTTTGTAGATAGTGCAACACTTATTCCCAGACCTGAAACGGAAGAATTGGTCGAATGGGTTTTATCTGATCATCATTCGCAAGAACCACTCAGGGTATTGGATGCAGGAACCGGTAGCGGTTGTATTGCCATTGCCCTGCAACTCAAAAGACCTAACTGGAAAGTTATAGCTGGGGACATCAGCCTGGCGGCATTAGAGACTGCACAAATGAATGCCCAAAAATATGGTGCGGAATTGCAACTAGCACCTCTTAACATTTTGGATTCATTGGCAAACTTTAAGCCACAGAATTTTGATCTGATCGTCAGCAACCCTCCCTATATTCCGCTCTCAGAGAAAAATGACATGCCTTATCATGTTACCGGCTTTGAGCCGAAAGAGGCACTTTTCGTTCCCGATGAACAACCCCTTCTCTTTTATGCAGCTTTGGGGAAAGCTGCGCTTTTACACCTCAGGGAAGGTGGAATGATGTACGTAGAGATACATCAACGTTTTGGTTCAGCAGTTGTTGAATTATTTGAACAAATGGGATTTACAACCACTCTCCGAAAAGATGTGCAGGGGAATGACCGTATGGTGCGAGCTGTTAAAAAATAACAGATTGTATCGCTGAAACATTAAAAAAAGTTACCTTACTATTTGGTAAAAGAAAAGCATGTTTCAACTAACTGAATTACTCGCGGGCATTGGTTTGTTTCTTTTTGCCATGCATTTTCTGGAGATTTCTCTGAAGGAGTTATCGGGCAGGAAATTCAAGCTATTTCTGCAAAAAGTTGCCGCTCGTCCTTTAAGTGCTGTTGCGGGTAGTGCGCTGATAACCGGCATTCTTCAGAGTAGTTCCATGGTGAGTTTGATGGTGCTGGCCTTCCTGGGAGCAGGTGTCTTTACCTTAGAGCAATCATTGGCACTGATTCTGGGGGCGAACTTAGGTACAACCCTAGATAGCTGGTTGATTGCAGTGCTTGGCTTTCAAGTAAATATTGAAGCGGCTGCATTTCCTGCTATTTTTCTGGGAGCCATTTTATTGCTGATGAGCGGCAAAAGAAAGCAGTTCATACCCATTGCCTATTTTTTATTAGGATTCGGTTTGTTGTTCCTATCCATCTATTTGATGAAGAATTCGATGGAATCAGTTGTTCGATCATTCAAAATAGAGGAGTATATCAGTGCAAGTCCTTATTTGTTTCTTCTTATTGGCTTTCTGATCACTTTATTGATGCAATCGAGTTCAGTAACCATGGCGATTGTTCTAACTGCCATACATGGTGGGATACTACCCCTGGAGAAAGCTGTTTACATTGTATTAGGGGGAGAAACAGGAACAACTATCAAGATTTGGTTGGCAGCTTTGGGAGGCAGTTCCCCCAAAAAACAAGTAGCAGCGGGTAATTTCATTTTCAATTTGGTGCTTACACTGCTTACCTTATTTTTTATGGAGTACATTCTCCGGTTCATACTTTCAGTTCTGGGTATCCAACAACCATTGATCGCACTGGTAACATTTTCCAGTATAATTAATCTGGCGGGTATACTTCTTTTTGTACCGTTATTGAAGCCATTTGCTGCTTTGCTGGTGAAAATGCATCCAACCAGCAATCACCAAAGAACCGCCTACTTATTAATCAATGAAAAAATAGATGCTGATACTGCTGCGGAATTGTTACAAAAAGAAACCGGGTATTTCATTTATCATACCATGCTGCTCAACAATAAGCTTTTACAGATCTCATCTGAGCACTTGCCGATAGTCGGGGAATATGAAAGGAAAAGCCAATCATTTCATCTGCAAGACAGAAATGGGGAAGAACATTATCATTGGATCAAAGAATTACACGGAGAGATACAAGCAATCTATTTTAGATTTACCCAAAGACAACTGCCTGCTGAAAACAGTCACCTAGGCTTATACATTTCTTCCATTCGCAACGCCATGCATGCCGCTAAAAGCATCAAAGACATTACCGATAACATCAGCAATCTGAGCAGGTCTTCAAAATCACTCAAATTCGATTTTTTTACTTCTTTTCAACAAGAAGCAGAACAGTTGAATGTTACCCTGCTGGGTTGGCTACAAAAAACAGACAAGCCGTCCTACCAGGAAATTTTGTCTGTTAGTAAAGGAATAGAAAAAAACTATAATCAAATTCTCAGTCGCTTTTACCTTGAGGCTGCGGGAACTAGCCTTACTGAAATAGAAATAACAACCCTCATTAATTTCAGCAGGGAGTGTTTCAGTGCCAACAGATCTATGCTAATGGCGGTGAAAGATCTGATGTTGGACGAAAAAGAAGCCGCATTATTCAACGAAGAACCTGTATTCATTAGTTGAATATTCGGATGCAAAATTTCCAATCAAACAAAAATCAGTTACTGATCAGTTTGATCAATTCAAAGGAGAATGGCCAAAGAATCAGGATATTTTAGGAATTGCAACTCTCAAGCGATCCTGACTTACTACTGAACTGATACCCACGGTAGCGGCATTATCAGGCAGAGAGAAAGAACGACGAAACATCAAAGTATCTTCTCCGGGCCGGTCAGTATTTCTTTCTGCTGCTATAAAAAGAATTCCATTTTCACATTCAAATGAAAACTCTGCTGTTGTGAAACCACCGGCAGGCATTTGGATGTAAAAGAAACTTTCATCTGCTGTGATATCGACGGATGGCATGTATTGCTTCCAGTCCATCGTGAACAATTCCGATTCAAAATCGAGCAACCGGGCACCAAAAAAATCATCACCCCTAAAAGCATCAAGGGTTACCGTTGGCAATTTTTGTTCATACGTTGTTATCATGTCTTACAGCTTTTAATATATTCTGTTTTTCAAATTTCCACTAAACAAGCCAAATGGCTCCGAATACTTGTTCAAAGATATCCACATCATCACACAGCCAAATTACACAAAAATAAAGGTGTAAATTGCCTTAAAGGTGCACAAAATTATCATGACGAAGCAGAATTCTACTTCCAAACGCTCTACTTCATTGAAAACCAAATGGAAAGAATTCAGTCGGTTGATAGGGCCCGGACTGGTTACGGGTGCCAGCGACGATGATCCTTCAGGCATTGCGACTTATTCACAGGCAGGAGCAGCCTATGGATTATCCACCCTGTGGACCTCTATTTTGGCTTTTCCGTTGATGGCTTCCATACAACAAATGTGTGCCCGAATCGGTATCATTACAGAACAGGGACTAACGGGAACTTTAAAAAAACATTACCCCAGACCGATTTTATACCTGATGTTGTTGTTCAGTTTTCCTGCTATTGTCATGAACATTGGAGCCGACATAGCAGGTATGGGTGCAGTCGGAAATCTTTTATTTCCCTCTATAGATGCCGGATTTTTCAGTGTCTTTTTTACGGTTTTACTGTTGATACTGATCATCTATCTGCCATATAAAAAGATGGCATCCATCCTCAAGTACCTGTGCATCGTTATGTTGGTTTATTTCATTGTACCCTTCCTTTATAAGCAGAATTATCAACAAATTTTTACCAGCACCTTCATTCCCCACATCGAATTCAATAAAGAGTTCATGGCAACACTGGTAGGAATTCTGGGTACCACCATTTCACCTTATCTTTTTTTCTGGCAGGCTTCAGTAGAAGTAGAAGAACAAAAAAGCAGAAAAAAAAGAATCATGGTTGACAAAAAATTCATTCAGGAAGTTGGCAAAGACGTTGATCTGGGGATGGCCTTTTCAGGTCTCGTTATGTATTTCATTATTCTAACTACCGGAACCGTCTTACACCAGGGAGGCATCACAGATATACAAACGGTGGAAGAAGCTGCCAGGGCATTGCAGCCACTTGCGGGTAATGCCGCCTATCTCTTGTTTGCCATTGGAATCATTGGTACCGGACTCATTGCGATACCGGTACTCAGTGGATCACTCTCTTACATTTTTGCAGAAACTTTTGGCTGGGAACAGGGCCTTAGTAAAAAATTTCATGAAGCCAAGGGTTTCTATACCATCATTGCCATCTCTTTGCTATTGGGACTGGCAATGAATTATCTGGGCATTTCTCCGATACAGGCGCTGATTTATACGGCTATCTTATATGGCATTACTGCCCCGGTTTTAATTGCGATTATCTTACACATTTCCAACAACAAAAAAATCATGGGGGAATATGTCAATGGTCCGATGAGTAATTTTTTAGGAATTACAGCAGGTGTTGTGATGACTATAGCAGCGGGTATGCTGATCTATTTGCAGTTTGTTGGATAATCAATTACAACTATTCAACGGAAAAAAGCAATATTGAATCGATTTATTTTTTCTCTTTCATTTGCATCATTGCCATGATCTGCTTCATGGTATGTTCCATACCGCTCGGACTTCCGTCTAAAAATATAGTATTACCTTTTCCTAGTTCAGCAAAATTCTTTACCGCCTCGGTCCACATGCTGAAAAGAATAACGTTGGTATCAAGATTGGCTTGCTTCATCTGTTCGGCGGCCTGTGTCATACCACGTGCCACTTCTTCTCTGAACAGGGCAACACCCTGACCACGGAGTCTGGCTGCTTCTTTTTCAGCATTGGCAGAGATCATGATGGCATTGCCCTCTGCTTCTGCTGCTTTGGTCTTGGTGATGAGCAACGCCTGGCCTTCATTCTCAGCAGCAGCTTTCAGGTTGTTACTAGCAACAACTTTGCTCATACTATCCATGATGACCTGATCAAAAGTAATGTCATTGATCTGCAAGTCTTGAAGATAGTAGCCCCAGCTTTCGAGAGATTGATCGATCTGATCTTTTACGAATTCAACAATTTCTCTGCGCAACACCAGAATTTCAGCTTGCTTCTTGGTGGCTACAAATCCACGCACACTGCCTTCAACAGTTCTGATCAGCGCTTGCATCAGGTCTCTTTCACTGATGAATTTGAATGCCACATTTTTAATGGTCTGTTCTTCCTGATTCAAAACTGAATACAGGATCATACTTTTAAAATATACATTGGCCTGGTCCAGGGTTACTGCCTGAAATTCCAGTTCTACAGATCTGTTTTGAATGCTGATGGTCTTATATACTCTTTCAATGATTGGAATCTTGAAATTCAATCCCGGCAATAAAATTCGGCGGTACTTTCCAAAAAGGGTAATCACTGCAATACTTCCCTGGTTCACGGTTACCAACCCACTTAGAAGAAAGATCAATATCAACCAGAGATACCATAAATCAACTAAGAGCTCCATATTTTTCTTTTAAAATTACAAAATCAAATGCATGTTACCAGATAATTATCTCCCGGCCCAAACCTGCACCAATTCAACCAATACATCTACCGCACGTTCCATATCTGATACGCCTATCCACTCCCGGCGGCTATGAATACCTTGCATTCCCGTAAAGATATTGGTACAGGGCAAACCCATGTGGCTGAGCCGGCTTCCATCTGTACCTCCCCGAACAGGTACAATTGTCATGGATATACCCGCCCTTTGATAAGCTGCTTCAGTATGCCTGCGAATCTGAGGAAATTGATCAACGATGGGTTTCATGCTTCTGTATTGTTCCCTCAGTTCTAATTGATATTGAATTCCCCATGCCCCTGCAATTTCGCGGGCCAGCTGATCAACTACATTTTTCTTCCCCACCAATTCAGCTTCGTCAAAATCCCTGATGAGCAATCTGATGCTTGCCGATTCAGCGCTTCCAGTAATGGTGTGCGGATGAATGAATCCTTCCCGACCTTCTGTTCGTTCAGGTGCCGGAACGATTGCATTTAATTTTTCCAGAAACGAGGCAGCTGCTTTGAGGGCATTGACCATCTTATTCTTGGCATAACCGGGATGGGCTGCCACGCCCTCGAACCTAAGAATAATTTCATCGGCATTGAATGTTTCTTCCTCATACATACCTAATTCACCACCATCGAGGGTATAGCCAACATCAGCCCCCAAATCCTCCACATGTAACTTTTCAGTACCTCGGCCTGTTTCCTCATCGGGTGTAAACAAAAGAACCAACTTGCCATGAGGTATGGATGGATTCTTTTGCAGGTATTCAACCAGATTCATGATAATGGCTATTCCTGCCTTGTCATCTGCCCCCAGCAAGGTTTTCCCCGAAGCAGTGATGATGGATTTCCCCAAATGATTGCTTAGATAAGGATATTCAGTCAAAGAAATAACTTGGCTATTATCATCCGGTAATACAATGTCTGTTCCATCATAATTTTCATGTAAAATTGGTTGTACGTTAGAACCAGAACAATCAGAGCTGGTATCTACATGACTACAAAAACAAACCACAGGTACTTCTTCAGAAACAGTAGAAGGGATGCGCGCAATTACATAACCCTGCTCATTTAGCTCGACATCGGCTATGCCCATATTTTTCAACTCTTCTACCAATAGACGACTGAGATCCAATTGCCGTATTGTGCTCGGAAAACTTGTACTATCCGGATCACTGGTAGTGTCAATCTGAACATACCGCATCAGGCGATCTGCCACAGAATAATTATTACGTTCAAGCATGGTACAAAATTAGCTGCAATAAGTATTGTATGTTCGAGTGTTCTCAACTTACTTTTTAATTCACCACGTTGCAGCCGGACTGATATCGATTGTTTTATTGAAATGGGAATAAAAAAAGGTCCTGCCTAGGCAGGACCCGATCAAGTGTTCCTATCGAAATTCTTAGGGCTGAATAATCAATGACTTAGAGTTGGTAATGGCTACCAGTTCCAAATCGAAATGAAGCGCTTCGCCTGCGAGTGGATGGTTGGCATCCAGCGTTACTACTTCTTCTTTTACTTCAATGATTCGAACCGGAATCTGTTGTCCGCTTCCATTGCTCATGGCCAATTGCATACCCACTTCAGGTACCATGTCGGGTGGGAACTGAGCACGGGGGAAATCCATGATACGGTCATCCATTTTTGGGCCATAGGCCTGATCTGCAGGGATGACAATCGTCTTTTTATCCCCAACGACCATACCCGTTACACCGGCATCGAAACCGGGGATTACCATGCCGCTGCCCACTTCAAATTCAAGGGGTTCTCTTCCTGCAGATGAATCAAAAGTTGATCCATCGCCTAACTTACCGTGATAATGCACTTGCACTGTATCACCATGTTTTACTTGTTGCATACTTTTCTTTTTTGATGAATGGAGGCCATCGCCAAACAACCCCCTGCCCTACTTTCGTGAGGTACGAAAGAAAACGCATCGACCTGTTTTACAAGGATTCCGGGTGTAAAATACAACGCTTACCCCATATTTTCAATTCCCCGAAGCCGGAGAAGAGAAAAAACCTACCCTAAAACATCTGCCATTCATTCCAATAGCTTGTTTCATCTTACTTTTGGGACATGCAAGCACACTCTCTTAGAATCGTTTTCATGGGCACCCCTGATTTTGCAGTCGCTTCCCTGGATGCACTTATCAAAGATGGCTTGCAGGTAGTTGCAGTAGTAACAGCCCCTGATAAACCGGCCGGGCGGGGACTACAACCTACTCTTAGTGCAGTCAAAAAATTTGCTGTTGAACACAATTTACCCATTCTTCAACCGGAAAAATTAAAAGATCCCTACTTCCTGGAACAGTTGAAGTCCTTCCATGCCGATATTCAAGTAGTGGTTGCCTTTAGAATGCTGCCCGAAGTAGTTTGGAGTATGCCGCCCCTCGGAACGATCAATGTTCATGCCTCCCTTCTCCCGCAATACCGGGGAGCAGCGCCGATACATAGAGCAATCATGAATGGAGAGACAATGACCGGTGTTACCATCTTCCGATTACAACATGCCATAGACACCGGCGGAATATTATTGCAGGAATCAGTACCTATTGGGGAAAAACAAACTGTAGGAGAATTATATGAAGTACTAAGTAAGTCAGGAGCACAGTTGCTGGTAAAAACATTGCATCTACTCGCAGCAGGAAAATTACAAGAGCAGCCGCAGGATGAATTGATTCAAAGTTCTCTACACCATGCACCAAAAATATTTGCAGAGGATTGCATCATTGATTGGAACAAATCAACTCAAACGATTTACAATCAAATAAGGGCCTTATCACCTCAACCGGGTGCGATGACAAAATTGGATGGAAAGACTTTAAAAATTTATACAGCATCAACTGAGAAAGCCGAGCACAACTTCGAGCCGGGTCAACTGGTTACCGATGGGAAATCAAAACTGAGTTTTACCTGCTCTGATGGGTGGATCCACGTGGAAGCACTTCAGCTGGAAGGAAAAAAGAGGATGTTGACCTCAGAATTTCTTCGTGGCTATCGACCGGCTCAAACCTGATTATTGCAGCCTGGCTTTTAGTTCTTCTTTTTTCAGAACCCCTTGACCACGAAATGTTTCCTTGCCATTTTTGTAAACAACAAAAACCGGCAAACTGCTTACTTTATTGGCCTGCAATACTTCTGTGTCTTTTCCGCCATCCACTTTTACCAGCATGAATTTGCCCTTCAATTCATTTTGTAAATCAGCTAATACAGGTTCCATTTTTTTACAGGGTGGACACCATTCGGCACCAAAATCTACCAGAACAACAGGCGCTGCCTGAATAATTCTTTTATACTCCTGCATAGTCATGGAAGGCAAGCCCTCCTCGCTGATGGTTGGCAGCCCGGCTTGCTTCCAGGCAATCATTCCTCCCGCCAAATTATCTACCTTGGTGAAACCCTGCTGTACCATCCATTGTCCTGCCTGGCCACTTCTTCCTCCGGAAGCACAATAGATCAAGACCGGCTTGTTTTTATCAAGGTATTTCACCCGCTCCGCAAATTCCTCCTGCTTGGTCCAGTCCGCCTGTAAAGCGTTGGACATGTGCACCTGCTTGTATTCTCCGGCAGTTCTTACATCAAGTAACTGATATTTTCCGGTAGCCAATTGCCGGCGAAATTCTTGAATGCCAATTACTCCGTACTGTGCCGTAACTGTATAAACAGCGAGAGAAAAAAGAACAGATAAGATACATTTCATGGAGTAGCTTTTTTATTGAACAATTTGAATAGTTACAGCAAACATTGATTCACCCATATCAAGTTGTCGGGCTGCGGCATTGCTCAGGCGTGCCATTAGTCCTTTATTTATTTTCATATCCGGAATGGGGCCTATTACGCTGGCACAAATAAATTTATCTCCGCCAGCAGATATTCTAACAGTCGAACCTACCGGCACATCATTCATGAGCACATAAAACCGCTGGTCATTCCATCCAGTGATTGATTTGAAAGTTGCACATAATCCGCTTCGTTCCTGCCAGCTTTTGCCTTTTACGGCATTATTAAAAGCGGCAGCAAAATATCCTTCTGAAGCCGCGGCTTCAATTCTTTCATTCCTTAAAATAGAACTGCTATCCGTAATATAAACGGGTGAGGGAGCGGAAGGAGGAACAACCGGAATTGGAATTGGAGTTGTAGTTGCAGCAACAGGTGGAGAAGTTGTGCCCAGATATCCTACTAACAACAATTCACCGTCTTTGAGTGAATTGGATCTGAGGGAATTCCATTCCTGTAGCAGTGAGATGCCAGGCTGAAAATACATGAGATTGATGCGATACAGATTATCGCCCCGCTCTATCACATGATAAACCGGCATTCCACCGGGCGTTTTTTGCAAATTGGTTAATGTAATGGGAATTCTCCAGAAAGCCGGCAATCGGCTGTTCTCTCCGGGTTTTACCCCATTTAAGGACAGTAATTTCTCTGGTGTGAGGGCAGCTAAACCCGCAATTTGTTCTACGGTTTCTCCGACTTTTGGCTTGTACTGAACGTAGCAGTCCGGACATTTTCCCAATACCATCAGTTTAGCTTGTGACAGACCAAGCAAGGGAGAAATAAGACAGAAAGCTATGAGGATCCACTTGTTCACATGTATTTTTTCAGCGCATAAAATTACTGCCAAACAGCAGAGTCACCAAAGATTATCCTGCATGCAACCGGCGAATGCGCCAATCGGATGGATAATAGTTGTTCAACCGATTTCCGGCTTTTTTTACCCAACCAAGTATGCTATTGTGATAGGATATGAGATTCCATCCCTTTTCGAGGGGAAGCTCCAACACCTGTCTACCGAGATAGGCAAGTGCCTGATCGATATCCACCGGAATAATTGGCCAACCCTCCTTTTTCCCCGCCAGCATGGCCCACTCATGAGAGGGAATTAAATCTCTCCCTTTCAATTCGCCCAATTCTATACCTGCTCTCCGAATATATAAACAGGCGGCCAGTTGACTCAGTGATTGCACATGTTGTTCCGGCAGGAGCCGAACTGTTCCCGCCTGCATAAATAGTGATTGTGCAGCATCCAGTCCGAACTGAGCTCTGAAGAGCTGTTCATCTTGCCGGGAAATTTTTTCAAGGGTAATATCTCTTCCTGAACTAAAAGCAGTTGAATTTTTTTTCCTCAACACCGAAATATAGAATCCCTCTCCCTGCAACAAGTGAGGGAAGAAACGAAAACTTCCGGGGCATTCAGTTTCAACTATACCCCAATCATTGGGAATATTGATTGCAACAGCTTCCATGCCCATGTCTTGTATCAACCAACGAGTGATGTGTTCGTCTTCCTCCGGTGAAAAGGAACAGGTAGCGTAAAGCAAAATCCCTCCTTCCCGCAAAGCGGGCAATACATCCTCCAGTATTCGGTGCTGCCGTCGTGCACACAATTCTACCTGGTCTTCATTCCAGTCCTCTACTACAGTAGGATCTTTGCGAAATAAACCGCTGCCACTGCAGGGTGCATCTACCAGCATCAAGTCAAAAAAACCGGGGAGATGACCGAAGTGTGCGGGGTCATTGTTGGTTACAATGCTGTGTGGTGTACCCCATTTTATCAAATTCTCAGTTAACATCGGCACTCTAGATCGAATGACTTCATTGGCAACCAGCAAAGCTTGCTGAAAGTAACCTGCCAACAAGGTTGATTTTCCTCCCGGAGCTGCGCACAAATCAAGAATGTTGATGGCCGCATCTTTTTCAAACAATTGACTGAGTATATACTGAACAAACATACTACTGGCCTCCTGCACATAGTAAGCACCTGCATGTAAAAAAGGGTCATGTGTAAAGAAGGGGCGGGAGGAAAGATATCTGCCATCTGCACACCAGGGAACCTGAGACATCTCCCAGTCAGCGGAAAGTTCGGCGGGCTTAAGGGGATTCAGTCGGACGGAAGTTACCGGAGTTGATTGAACATGGGCAGCAATAAATGCCATTGTATCGAAACCATTCAACCCTTGAAGTGAGGTGAGTAAAGCCGGAGGTAACTGCATTTGCTAATGTTTCATGGCATAAGTGATTCCGCCCCACAAATGTTGCAGAAATAGTGGATCTGTGAAGGATGCATCGGTGTGACCCAAACCGGTATAAAAAGCCCTGCCGCCATTTACCTCATGATACCAGGCGATGGGGTGAAAACTGCCATTGGTTCCACCGGAATAGCTGGATTCTTCCAATGTTATCAAGACTTTGATGTGTGGTTGGATACTTTTATAGTTGTACCATTCATCCCACTTTTTCCAAGTGGCAGGCAGATGGCGGGTAGAGGGATGTGTTGAGTCACGGATAACCAATTGGGCTTGTTGCTGCTGCGGATGACTCAAAAAGTACGCACCCACCAATGCATTGTACCAGGGCCAGTCATACTCAGTATCTGCAGCAGCATGAATGCCTACAAATCCTCCACCCCTACTGATGTATTGTTGAAAAGCTCTTTGCTGTTGGTCATTCAAAACATCTCCGGTTGTACTAAGAAATACGATGGCATCGTATTGCTTTAAATGACGGGATGTAAAGAATCCGGCATCAGATGTTGTATCAACTTGCACTTTGTTGTCATCACCCAATTGCTGAATTGCTTTCACTCCGGCAACAATAGAGGTATGATAAAACCCTTTTGTTTTGGTAAACACTAAAATCTTTTTACCCTTCCTCAACCGAGCTTCTGCGGATGATTGAAAAAGAACGATAGCAACCAGTAAAAAAATAATTTTTTTTATCACCCGATGTGGTGAAGAAAAACCGCGTTTCGGATTGTACTTTTCGATAACCATAAATTACTTAAATTGAAGCCCGTTTCATCAACTAAACATACAAAATTCTTACCAACGAACCGGCTTGTCTATGAAAAAGAATACAGGAATTTTATTATCTATCATGATGTTTCTGGAGTACTTCATCTGGGGTGCCTGGTATGTTACGATGGGAACATATATGGGAGAGCACCTAAAATCGACCGGACTTGAAATCGGAGCTGCCTATGGTGCACTCGCGATAGCAACGATGATCTCACCTTTTTTTGTCGGGCTCGTAGCAGATCGTTTTTTTGCAGCCCAAAAGATCATGGGTGTGCTGCACCTTGGGGGTGCGGCCCTTCTGATGGGTGCCACACTGGTTGATAACAACGGTAGTTTTTATTGGATCATCCTGCTGTATTCTCTATTATACATGCCTACCATTGCATTAACCAATAGCATCGCCTTTTCTCAAATGACAGATCCCGGAAGTCAGTTCCCTTGGATCAGAGTATTCGGAACACTGGGCTGGATCGCAGCAGGGCTATTGATAGGACAACTGGGAATTGAAAAAACTTCCTTCACCTTTGTGCTGGCCGCTTCCAGTTCTGGCATCCTGGGATTGATGAGTTTCATATTGCCGGATACACCACCAAAAGGGAAAAGTGTAGAAGCAGGCGAAGCAATGGGTACACAGGCCTTTGTTCTGTTGCGCGACAAAGCATATTTAATCTTTTTTATTGCTGCTATCTTGGTGTGCATTCCTCTTTCCTTCTATTATGGATTTGCCAATAAATTCCTGAATGAATTATCGTTTAGCCAGGCAGCAGGTAAAATGACGTTGGGGCAGGTTTCTGAAGCAGTGTTTATTTTGGCTATCCCCTTTTTGTTCAATCGCATCGGTGTAAAAAATATGTTGCTACTGGGAATGACTGCCTGGATTTTGCGCTATGTATGCTTCGCTTATGGAGATACAGGTGCCAATACATGGATGTTATATGCAGGTATCATTTTACACGGTATATGCTACGATTTTTTCTTTGTGACAGGATATATGTACACTGAAAAGAAAGCCGACGAATCTATCAAGAACGCAGCACAGGGTCTGTTTACCTTTGCCACCTATGGTGTCGGGATGTTCATTGGTACCGGTTTTTCAGGATGGATAGTTGATAAATATGCTACAGGTGATGGTGGACACAACTGGACTGACATCTGGATGGTACCTGCCTACATTGCACTCGGTGTATTGATCTATTTCATCCTGTTCTTCAAAGAAAAGAATACAACAACAACCTCTTAAAAAGTTTAAACCATTCATGCTATGAAAAAAATTGCTATGCTCGGCTCCGGCTTTATCGGAAGATTTTATGCCGATTCTCTTCAGGGATACAGAAACAAAGACAAAGTGGTGAGTGTGTATTCACGCCGGGAAGAGAGTGCCAAAAAATTTGCAGCTGATTATGGATGCATTCATTGGACTACCAACATGGAAGAGTCGATTGCTCATCCGGAAGTAGATATCGTCTGCATTGCCCTTCCCAATAACCTCCACGAGGAAGCAGTGATGCTTTGCTGCAAACACAAAAAAGCCGTGATGACCACAAAACCTTTAGGAAGAAATGCAGAAGAAGCAAAAAGAATGTTACTCGCAGTAGAAGAGGCAGGAATTTTTAATGGATATCTTGAAGACCTTGTTTATACACCGAAATTCATCAAAGCAAATGAAAGCGTATCCAAAGGGGCTTTAGGAAGAATTCTCTGGGCCAAATCAAGAGAAACCCATCCCGGCCCGCACAGTGACTGGTTCTGGGATCTCGAACAAGCCGGCGGCGGATGTATTTTAGATCTTGGATGTCATTGTGTTGAGATCACCCGCAGCTACATCGGAAAAGACATAAGACCTGTGGAAGTGATGTGCTGGGCAGATACCCAGGTAAAACCAATAGAAGCCGAAGACCATGCCATTGGATTAGTAAAATATGAGAATGGTGCGATCGGACAATTCGAAGTGAGCTGGACTTTCCGGGGCGGTTTAGATCTACGTGATGAAGTGATGGGAACAGAAGGTACCATTTGGATCAATAGCTTTCTGAGAACCGGCTTTGACATGTTCACTACGGGAAAAGGAGCTGACTATGTTGCAGAAAAAGCCGAAAGCAATTCAGGATGGTTGTTTCCAGTGGGGGATGAATTGAATGAATTGGGTTACAACCACATGTTCATGGATATGTTCAATGCAATGGAAAAAGGAGTGGCACCCAAAGAAACATTCTATGACGGATATGTTGTGAATGCAATTTTAGATGCTGCTTACCGATCTGCCAAAACCAAGTTGTGGGAGCCTGTTCAACTGGAAATTTGGAGAGGCAAAACAGGACTCACCAAAGAAAGTCATTTGGTTGAATACGATGCAGATCATTATCTGGTAAAAGAAGAAATGACACACTATGGAGCCAAAAAGTTAATTCTCAAGAATAAACATACCGGAAAAATTACTGAGCAGGTTATTTCGTAATGGAAGCATGAAACTGTAAGTGCATTGATTGTATTGGTATTGAGATTTTTTTGGCTATCGGCAAGATTAAATCTTACTTATAAATTCTTATGAATAATAGCAGTAATCCATTGGAAGGCAAGTTTGTTCACCAGGTTTATTTCTGGCTTGTAGATCCTGAAGAACCTGCCAATAAAGCCGCACTACTAGAAGGTTTGGAAAAGTTATCTGCCATTCCGGAGATTGTATATTTCCATATTGGTTCTCCGGCAGCAACCCGAAGAGATGTGATTGACAGCAGTTATTCCCTCTCATGGCTGGCTGTTTTTTCAAACGCAAAGGACCAGGATATTTATCAGGAGCATCCAATTCACCTTGACTTTGTGGCTAACTGTAAACATTTATGGAACAAAGTCGTTGTCTATGATTCCTCTGCGATAGGAAAATCCTGATCAGAGATTGTCTTTCTTAAGCTCTGCAACTGCATAATGAGCTGCCCTTGCCGTAAGTGCCATATAGGTGAGGGATGGATTTTGGGTTCCGGTAGAAACCATACAGGCACCATCTGTAACAAATACATTTTCACAATGGTGCAATTGATTGAATTCATTCAACAATGAAGTCCGGGGATCTTTTCCCATCCTCACTCCTCCCATTTCATGAATATCCAATCCAGGCGCCTGCTTGCTGTCATTGGAACTAATATTTTTACACCCGGCTTTTTCCAACATGCTTCTTCCCTGTTCCAAAAAATCTTTCACAATTTTTTCATCGTTATCATCATAGGCAACAGAAGTGATCAACTGAGGAATACCCCATGGGTCTTTTTCCTGCTTGCTTAACCTAACATGATTGCTTTCTTTAGGAATCGTTTCACCTTGCATCATCATATATACTCCCCAGTTACCTGCCTCACAGATGGCATCCTTGAAAGCTGCTCCTAGTCCTTCTGCAGTTGCCCGGCCTCTTCCTGCACCAAAATGAACCATATAACCACGAAGGAAGTCAGTATCCTGCCGGTGAACATTTCTAAAATTGGGCATCATCAATTGAGTCGGTCTTCTTCCATAATAATATTGATCAGGCGGGCCATCATATTGCGCATAGACAGAGCCTCTGTAATTATGGAAAGCTATGTACTTTCCCATAAGATCATTGTCATTTCCCAATCCATTCGGAAATCGAGCAGAGATTGAATTGAGTAATATCAAATTAGTATTGAGACAGCCGGCATTCACGAAAATCACCCGTGCGAAGTATTCTGTTGCCTGTTGGGTTAAGGCATCTATCACCCGCACACCGATGGCTCGTTGTTTTTGATCATCATATATGATAGAGTGTACCACTGAATGTGGACGTAGTGTCATTTTACCGGTACGTTCGGCCTTTGGTAAGGTGGAAGAATTGGAACTAAAATAACCACCAAAGGGGCAACCACGATCGCAAAGATTACGGGCCTGGCATTTTCCTCTGCCTTGTTCCAGGTGAATATCATTGGGCTGGGTAAGATGAGCACAACGACCTTGCACAACATGTCGGTCTGGAAATGCGCGCATAATTTTTGCCTGCAATTCTTTTTCGACACAATTCATTTCCCAAGGTGGCAGAAATTCACCATCAGGTAAGGTTTCCAATCCGTCTTTATTTCCACTGATGCCCGCAAATTTTTCTACATAAGAATACCAGGGAGCCAGATCTGAATAACGGATGGGCCAGTCAATGGCAAAACCATCACGGGCAGGTGCCTCAAACTCAAATCGGCTCCAACGTTGAGTCTGTCGTGCCCATAACAATGACTTGCCACCGACCTGATAACCCCTTATCCAGTCAAAAGGCTTTTCTTGAATGTAGGGGTGTTCGGCATCCTTGACAAAAAAATGACGGGTGGCTTCCCCGTAAGCATAGCACTTGGTTACAATTGAATTTTGTTCCTTTTCAATAAAAGTAGGCTCATTTCGGTGAGGAAATTCCCAAACAGGCGTCGTTGCTGTTGGGTAGTCTTTCAGGTGTTCAACGTTCCGTCCTCGCTCCAGCACCAGGGTTCTAAGTCCCTTTTCACAAAGCTCTTTGGCTGCCCAGCCACCACTGATACCGGAACCGATAACTATGGCATCAAAGCTATGTTGTTGTTTTCCTTTTCCGGCAATATGAAGTGAATCGGGCATAATGATTGGGGTTCAGAAAATTACTTTAAAAAAAGCAAGCTTTCAAATTTATTGCTTCAGAAGGCCATAAAAAACAGCCGGGTCGTTTTTGTGAAAGATAAAGGAAGCATTTACAGGTAGTTGAGTTGTTGCACTCAGGAAGAAAAACTAACTTAGAGCGCAGTGAAAAATATTTCCATTTTTTGTTTGTGCCTGGTTCTCCTTTCTTGCCGGAAAGAGCAAGAGGCCGAGACTTTCAACCTGCTACCGTTGCAACAAGGAGTTAATGTATTGGAGCAAGGTGCCAAAGGCGATGGAATCAGCGATGACGGACCAGCATTTGAGAGGGCAATGGCTCTTGCCAATTCCCGTAAACTTCCGGTAGTGATTCCTGCAGGCAAATACAAGGCTGATATACGCATAGCGTATGATGGTATTGAATTGGTAGGACAGGGACAACCAGGTTCTAATTTTAGTTACGGCACCATCATCATTGGTACAATTAATTGCAACAACAAAAAAAACATCGAAATCAGAAATTTAGGTATAGATGGAAGGGACATAAAAACTGCAGCAGCTTTAATCTCTGGTGACGGAGAAGATTCAGTTGAGTTGAATCAAAAATTCGATCATATAAGTTTAGTGGGGTCGGGATATCATGCTTACAATCATGGAATATTGTGTCAAACAGGGAGAAATATATACGTAAGCAATATTATAGTAAAAGATTTTTATCATGGTATTGCGATTAGATCAGGTGAAGTAGTAATTGACAGTGTTGAAGCCATTTCTTGTGGATTCACTTCCATCATCATAAAATCTGCCGAAAATAAAAATAGATATACAAGAAACGTGACAATAAAAAATGTAATTGTGTCAGGTAATCCAAACAATCCTTTTCAAAGAGGAGGTACCATTCTGGTGCAGTCTTATGATGACAACAGTATCACCGAAAATATTTATATCGGTAAGGTAAAAAGTAAAGATGCAGGGGTTTCCGCCATTGCTGTCGATGAAAGAAAAGGAAAAGTGCGCAATGTATTGGTAGAAGATTGCCAGGGGTTTAATCAGGGTGATGTTTCAGAAAGAGCTTGTTTTGATATTCAGGGAGGTAGTAACATCTCTCTAAAAAATTGTACCTCTAGCCAGGCGAGAGGAACGGGCTTTCGATGCTCCGGTGCCGCAGAAAGAGTAAGGGTAGAACAGTGTTATGAATCGGGATCCGGTGTAAGACCCTGGTGGGGAAATTTCAGCTATCTGCAATTAAACGGACAAGAGATCATTAAATAATATTTCTACACAGGTTCTTTTAATTTATCTTAGAGCAATAAAAAATTCAAACGATTTAAAATCAGTAACCATGTTTTGTTCCAATTGCGGGAAGCAAATCGATGATAAGGCCGCTATCTGCATACATTGTGGCGTGCCAACACCCAACTACAAATCACCAACAGGAAGTGGCTTTCAGGTGATGGACATTCCGGAAGGACGATTCGACTGGCTCACTACACTCCTACTTTGTTTTTTCCTGGGTGCCTTGGGTGTACACAGTTTTTATACCAAGAAAACTGCCATAGGTGTTGCTCAATTACTTACATTGGGTGGTTGTGGAATATGGGCCCTGGTAGACCTGATCATGATCATCGTGGGCAGCTTTAAAGACGGAAATGGGAACACACTTTATAGGAAATAAATTTTTCCGATGACTTTAGTCTCCCTGCTAATTGGATGAGAACGGCTGAAATGTCATCTGTAAAAACCCAATTTCCCCAATAGCTTTTTCATCGGCTGCCAGGAATGATTTGTCATCACAGAGTCACATACAGCGGGTAGCAGATTCTACGCTACAAATGATGGCAAAAGAACCCTGGATTTGGATAATTTGAACATACCAACTATTCGAAAAAAGAGTGGAAATGTTTTCAACAGAAATTAGATAAGAACAAAAAATACATGTCCAATGAGTAAAGTAACTGACCCTAAGTTCTGGATATTATTGGTTTTCCTGTCTACAGGAACTAAATTTACTCAAGCGCAAATACAAAAGCCAAAAGCTGTATCACCCATTGGTGTTTTCGATTCAGGAACCGGGGGATTAACGGTTTTGGAAGCCCTTCTTACGATTGACGAGTTTAATAATCTCACCGGCGCAACCGGGAAAGATGGTATTCCCGATTTTCAACAGGAACATTTTCAATACCTGGCAGACCAAGCCAATATGCCTTATGGGAACTATGCCGCGGAGAACAAAACCCCTTTACTCAAAGAGCACATTCTAAAGAACATGCGATTCTTATTAGGCAATTCCTTCCTTCGACAGAAGAAAGTAAAATGGGAATTAATGCCAAAGGAATCGGCTAAAATGTTGGTGTTGGCTTGTAATACCGCCACCGCCTTTGCACTGGCAGATATCCGCCAATTTTTGAAAGAAGAAAATAGTGAGATAACTGTAATTGGGGTCATTGATGCAGGAGTAAAAGCTGCATTACAACATCAAAGAGAGAAAGGGCGCGGTGCCATTGGTGTATTTGCTACTGCAGGAACCGTTGCATCGAATGGATATCCCAGAACATTGATCGAGATGTCAGCCAAGTTAAGCATGCCCGAACCGATAATTGTAAGTCAAGGGGGCGCCGGTCTTGCAGAGAGCATTGACAGGGACTGGAGTTATTTTGTAGATACCGCCACACGCTACAGGAAAGAATACAAGGGGCCATCAATCAAAAACGCACAGTACAAAATTGATACAACCCTAATGTCTATTTATCGGTTCAATCGTACGGGTAATAAACTATTGTGTGAATATGATGACAAGGGTGCCTGTCAGGACATACAATTGAATGATCCGGAAAATTATGTGCGCTATCACCTGGTTAGTATGTTGGAAAAAATGCGGCAAAACAAAATGCAGCTTCCCATGAACACTTTGATTTTGGGTTGCACCCACTATCCATTCATGCGCCCTATCATACAACAGGTATTGAGTGAATTATACGATTATCAGGATAAACAAGGATACAGATACCGGGATTATCTTGCAAAGGAAGTAGCCTTAATAGATCCGTCCTATGAAACTGCCAAGGAGGCTTATCAGGTATTGAGAGAGAAGCAGCTACAACATACCGGTAGCAAACAACAGCAGGATTTGTTTTTTATAACAATTCCTAATAAAGAGCTGGCAGAGATCGAATTACAGGAGGATGGCTGGTTTACTTATGGATATAAATATGGAAGAAAAGCCGGTGAAAACAAGCAGTATGTTAAGTATGTACCTTTTGACAAGGTGAATATTTCAGCTGCTACCTATCTACGAATAGAACAGGCATTACCAGCGGTGTACAAAGATATTTCCAGGGTAGTGATTCGTGCAGGTAAATAAAAAACTGTCTCTTAAGTAAATCCCATTGGATTGAACAAAGAAAATGATAGTATTTAAATACATTAATTTAAAGTTATTTGCTTTACTACTTTTTCAGCCTGTGGATTCTTGCAGTATTTTAGTTGTCTAATATGAAAAAAACAATTCTATTCTTACCCGTATTTTTATCATCACTAGTAAGAGCAGATGCCCAGCAAGATACAATTCCTACCTTACAAGAAGTTATAGTTAAAACTTCCAGGATGAATGCTAACGGGAAGTTTATTCCCTTCTCCTACTCCATCCTTGACAGCAGTCAAATGGCGAGACAAAATGGCCGAACGGTACCCGAATTATTGGATGGAACTGCGGGAGTATTCATACAAAAAACCAGTCATGGTGGCGGCTCTCCATTTGTTCGTGGGTTGACAGGGAACCAAAATCTGATACTGATAGATGGAATCCGACTCAACAATGCTATATTTAGATTTGGTCCCAACCAATATGCAACGCTGATAGATCCTTTGACTGTTGAAAGAATTGAAGTGATCAAAGGAACAGGATCCGTGCAATATGGCAGTGATGCCATGGGAGGCGTTATTAACATCATCACCCGTTCTCCGGAATTTTCTTCAACACCCCGCTGGTCGGGCAATGTAAATCTAAGGTTAACCAGCAGTGCAATGGAAAGCAGTTTCCGGCCTCAAGTGAATTATAGCAGCAGTCGCTTTGCTTTTCAGGTTTCTGGAGGATACAGTGATTTTGGTGATTTACGGGGAGGAGATACAACTGGCTTTCAACGTCCTTCCGGTTATATGCAACAAACACTGGAAACAAAAGCCAAATGGGATGCCGGCAATGGGTGGCTGATGACGGCGGGGCTACAAGGAGTAAAACAACAAATGGTACCCCTCTTCCACAAATACCGCCTTGAAAATTTTAGACAGAATTTCTCTGATCCACTGGAAAGAGGAATGGTACATGCCCAAATTCAGAAAGATTTTCGTGGTAAAAAAATTCAACAAATTACTTTTCAATTCGCCCACCAAAAGTTAAATGAACAAAGAATAACGCAGTCCGGAAATAGTTCAAACATCAGTTTTGAAAATGACCAACTGAAAAGCTTCTCCTTACAATCTGAAGCTGTCTGGAAACTCTCACCTCATTGGAACATCCGCACCGGAATAGAATGGAACCAGGATAAGGTATTCAGTAAAAGAAATCAACTCAATACTACAACGGGAACTACGGTAGCGCGCAGAGGACTCTATCCGGATGGAGCATCTTTTAGTCATGGAGCCATCTATCACCTGCAACAATTCCAAAAAGGAAAATGGCAATTGGAGGGGGGCCTTCGTTATCATTGGTACCATATTCGCCTGGAAGAAACAACCCTGGGAAAAATTTTAGTAAGACCCAACGCACTCGTTTATCTGTTAGGAGGATCTTTTTCTTTGAGAGAGAATTGGGTACTCTTTGGTAATCTCAGTTCCGGTTACCGTGCACCCAACATTGATGACATGGGAACCCTTGGTATCATTGATTTCAGGTATGAAGTGCCCTCTTATGGTTTGCAACCTGAAAAGACTCTCAACAAAGAAATTGGTGTCAGATACCAATCCGGCCAATGGAGATGGTCGGGGTCGTTTTTTCATTCCTCTTTATTCAACCTAATCAACCGGGTAAAGACAAGTGAAGTGATATCTGGTTACAATGTGTACATCAAAGAAAACAATGAACGTGCTTTCATCAGGGGCTTTGAAATGGAATCCCGGTATCAATTCAATTCACATTTTAGTATCCAGGGGATGATGACTTACTTATTCGGACAGAATATCACCCGCAATGAACCGGTTCGACGAATTCCCCCATTCAATGGGATGGTCAATTTAAATTACAGGGTATCTGATTTTAGTATTGGTCTTAACTGGGAAACTGCCACAGCCCAGCGGAGGCTAGCACAGGGTGATAAAGATGACAACAGAATTCCTTCCGGTGGCACTCCCGGTTTCAATGTATTTCACCTTTATGCCGGAGGCAAATGGAAACAACTTCAGTATCAACTTTTCTTCAATAATCTTACCAATACCGATTATAGAAAACATGGTTCAGGTATCAATGGTATGGGCAGATCTGTATCGGTCGCTCTCCGGTATGGTTTTTAGCAGTTTTCAAGTTGTGGTATTTAAGGTGTACTGTATTTTTTAGCCATTTTCAGGGTATGCTCTACCGACCTTCTATCCTTCCAACTTTGGTGACCCGGTATTACCCATTTTGGTTGGGGGAACCTTTTTTTCACCCTTTGTACAGAAGCTGCATATTCTTGCAGATTACCATCTTTTGTGTTGCCCAACGTGCTGTCATCCGTGCTTTTAATCAGACAACCCCCATATAAAATTCTTTCCCCTGGAAACCACACCACAATATTATCAAGTGTATGACCGGGCCCTGGATAAAATACTTCCATTTGTATGTCACCAACCATAAAAACAGTATCCCTACTCATTAAATGGTTTGCCCTCGGGAATCCCCTCTCTGCAATGATGACATCGGTAGCTATTGTTGAATAAGTAGCCAGGCCGGCACTATTAAAGTAGTTAAGACCACCGGTTCTGTCCTCATGAAAATGGGTAGAAATGCACATGACTGCCCTAAGACCGTGACGACTGGCAATAGTATCAAGTAAAACACTGAATTGTGTCGTATCCCAGGGGGTATCGATGATAATAACACCAGCAGAGGTTACCACATACAAACCATTGGCAGGAAACTTTTTGTCCTGGTAGGTATTAAAGGTTGTGTAGACGTAAAAATTTTTCTGTAACTCTTTGATTTCTAACGGAGGCTGAGCACAAATGGTAGTTAAACTAACGAGTGAAAAAACAACGAGAAAAAAACGCAATGCACATTGCGTTACCTTGCCGAGATAGAATATTTTCATTCTTAAATATACACATATCAGCATATTGCTGCCAGCATTATCGAAACAGGCTGGAAATGAATACAATCCTAGTCGGTTCAACTACCTTAACCATCGAATGTAATCCGGGAGAAAACAAAAATTAAGGAATAAAACTGCAAAAAGCCGCATAAAAATGATTTGTTGATATTTATTTAAAAAAAATATTACTCATTAACCTTTCATTGTACTAACTTGCTAGTATATTTTTAACATTGCTTTAGACAATATTGCAGAAAATCAGTAAAAACTGCTGCTTTTTGCAAGTTTTTCTTCTGTATTGTTCAAAAATGTATTCAGGAATTGAAATTTTCTCACCAACGAACCAAAACATCAACTATGAGAAGAGTTGCTTGCCTGGGGAAAATCATGGCGCTAGCCTTGTTTTTACTCCTTTCCCCATCCCTGATGGCACAGGAAAAAACGGTTTCGGGAACCATTGTATCTGATGACGATGGCTCTCCGCTGCTGGGTGTTACCGTAACCAACAAAAACACCGGTAAAAAAACGGCTGCCAACGCTGCCGGTTATTATTCCATCGCTGCGCAAAAAGGCCATGTTCTTGTTTTCAATTATGTGGGATATGCCGCCAAGGAATTAACAGTAGGCGATGAAGACAAAGTAAGCATCCGACTGGTAGCTTCCGACAAAAGCTTAGGAGACGTAGTTGTTACTGCCTACGACATCAAAAAGAGCAAGCGCGAGTTAACCTACCAGGCACTGTCGGTGAGTGGTGATGAGATCGCGTCTACCCGCCGCGACAACTTTATCAACTCTCTGGCCGGTCGTATTCCCGGTGCCATGATCACAGCAACTACCGGTATGCCGGGTGCCTCTGCTACGATTGTGTTGCGTGGTCCTACTTCGATTGATGGTTCCAACCAACCTCTCTTTGTGGTGGATGGTTTGATCATTGATAACAGTTCATTTGAGATGCAAGACAGATTACCGGCATCAGGAGGTATCAATCTGGCCAATAGAAACAATGACTTTGGTAACCGTGCGATGGACATCAATCCGGAGGATATCGATGCGGTAACAGTTCTGAAAGGACCTGAGGCTACTGCACTGTATGGATCTGATGGTGCCAATGGTGCGATCATCATTACAACCAAAAAAGGTAAGAAAGGAAAAGCTTCTGTAAGCTATAATAACTCTTTCCGCTTTGAAAAAGTTACCCGTCTTCCTGAGATTCAAACAGTATACGATCAGGGATTCGGAGGAATTACCAATAACACTCAAAGGACTTTCTTTGGTAACCGCATTCCTCAGGGTGTGCAAGTATATGACAACCTCGGTAATTTCTTCCGCACAGGTCAAACTCAGCAGCACAACCTCGCCATTGAAGGGGGCACTGATATGAGTACTTATCGGTTTACAGCCAGCACATTCAACAATGATGGTGTGGTACCCAATACCGGATTTGACCGCTACAATCTTCGACTCAATACAACCTTCAAATTGAGTCCTAAATTCAATGTTACCAATTCCTTTACCTATATCTCTTCCAAAACCCGCAAGGGATCTAAGGGTGCAGGTGGCTTTTTGTTAAGCCTTTTAACCTGGCCGGTAGATGACGATGCGCGTAATTTTGTGGATGCAAATGGCAATCGTCGTTCTGTTAACGGTAACTTCCTGCAGTTGGCCGAAGATGACAATCCTTTCTGGGATTTGAATAGAAATCAAAACTTCGATCAGAATGACCGTTTGATGGGCAATTTCCAGATCAGCTATGACCCATACAAATGGTTGAACTTAACTGCTTTGATGGGTGTTGACTTCTACGCGGATCTGGGTACCTGGTTCACGCACCCGCAAAGTAACTTGGCCAGAACAGTGGGTGGTAGTATTCTTCAATATCGTTCCAGACAATTACTGATCAACGGTGCTTACCGTGCTACTATCCGTAAAAAAATCGGCAATGTGAACAACGTAATCACTGCTGCTTTCACTTTTGATTCCAGAAAATATGAAGTGAATGGTACACGTGGCGAACGTCTTTTCGATCCTGAGTTCGTAAGTTTGAACAATGCAGACCCAACCACCATCGGATCTATTACTACAGCAGAGAACAACAATCGCCTGGGTGCTTTCATCAATTACAACGCCAGCTATAAGAACTTCCTGAACTTCTCCTTAGCTGGAAGGATGGATGGTTCCAGCCGTCTGGTTGATCCTACCAACTGGGATCCTGCCAAGCCATATTATTTCTACTGGTCTGCCGGTTCGAGCTTGATTCTGAGTGACATTATTAAGCTACCAAAACAAGTTACTTACCTGAAGTACCGCATCAACTATGCTACAACAGGTCGTGACCCAAGAACACCCTATGTTACTTCCAACCGTTTTGCCCAATCTACGTTTACCGGTGGTGGTTTTTCTCCTTTCGTTACACAGGGTAACCCACAATTGCGTGCTGAGTTCAGCCAACAATTTGAATCGGGATTGGAAGCCAAATTCTTTAAGGGAAGACTGGGCTTTGACCTCACCTATTATTCCAATAAAACAGTTGATCAATTGCTTAACCCTCGTCTAAGCTATGCTTCCGGGGCTATTTTGAAATGGATCAATGGCGGAGATGTGGAGAACCGTGGCTGGGAAGTGCAAATCACAGGTACACCTATCAAAAGCAAGAAATTTACCTGGGATGTTACAGTTAACTGGGCACGTAACAGGAACGAAATTCTGCGGATGCCTTCTGACTTACCTTTCTTTTATAACTCAGATACCTGGATCGCCGGTATTCGTAACATTGCTACCAAGGGTGGCTCTATCTTCGACCTGGCTGCTACCCGTTTCCTTCGGAATACCCGCGGTGACGTGTTAATCAGTCCTACCTCCGGTTTGCCCATTAGGATTTCCGACTACATAAAAGTGGGTAGCCGTCAGCCGGATTGGAACATGGGATTGATCAACAGCTTCTCTTTCTTGAATGACTGGAACTTGTCATTTAACCTTGATATTCGCAAGGGTGGTGACATCTTCAATGGTACTGAATGGTTCCTGTATTCAAGAGGTGCCAGTGTTCGTACACTTGACAGAGAAACACCACGTGTTATCAGAGGAGTATTGCAGGATGGTCTGGAAAATACAGCGAATCCTACGCAAAATACAATTGTTCTTACTCCATTTGCCCGCAGTGAATTTTACTCTCTGGGTGTAGCGGAAGAAGATTTCATTGAGCGGAATATCAACTGGGTTCGTTTGAGAGACGTAACGCTGTCATATCGTTTGCCCAACAAACTGATCAAGCGCCAAAATCTGATCAAGAGTGCTTCTGTATTCTTTACCGGTACCGATTTGTTCATTCTCACCAATTATCGGGGTGCTGATCCTGCTGCCAATGCCAACAATGCTGCTTCCAGAGGTGGTATCGGTGGTGTAGGTATGGATTATGGCAACATGGCAACCCCTGTTGGTATCAACTTTGGTGTTCGCGCACAATTCTAATGCTTAAATCAGTATAACATGAAAAAGTCAATACATATAATTTGCCTGGTGATGCTGGTAGCAGGTATGACGGGTTGTAAAAAATACCTGGACATCAACTCTGACCCTGCTTCACCCAATGTGCCTTCTTTGCCGGCACTGCTTTCACCCGCTCAGGCCGTTATGTCGAGAACATTGGTTTTCGACGGTCGGGCAACGGGTGCATTCACCCAATTCTGGTCCAATACAGCCGTACAAGAAACCAATGACATTCACAATGCCAACCAGGGTGGCTCCGGTGCGGGTAACCAGGGATGGAGAGATGTCTATCAGCTACAAGGTCCCTCCATCGACCTTATCATTCAACAAGGAACAAAGAATGAGCAATGGGACTATGTGGGTGTTGCTTTTGCACTTCGTGCCTGGGGATTCCAACACCTAACTGACATGCACAGTGATATCGTTTTCCGTCAGGCATGGGAACCTAACCGCGTTTATTTTGATTATGATAACCAGGAGACAGTTTACAAAGGCATTGACTCTATTTGCCGCCGTGCTTTGTCATTCCTGGGAAGATCAGATGGTAAAGTCAACCAGTCACAACTGGCCCGTGGAGACATCATGTTCCAGGGCAATCGGGATCGCTGGATCCGCTTCGTTTATGGCCTGATGGCACGCAACTACCATCGTCTTACCAACAAAGCAGATTACAAGGCTGACTCTGTTATCAAGTATGTGGACCTGAGTCTTGCTTCCAATGCAGACAATGCATTGATCCCACATTCAGCTACCAGGAACGACGATAGCAGTCCGCTCGGACCTGCTCGTGATAACTTCTCTGTTCGTCGGCAATCGAGGTTCATCGTTCAGTTACTCGATGGTACCCTCTTGCGTGGGGGTGCAGCACCAGCGAATCGTGATCCGCGCATCAGAGGTATGTTATCGCTGAGTCCGGATACCAGTTTCATCTCTCCTACGATGACAGAACTCAATGGTGGATACCGCTTCTTACTTCCTTCTGTTGGATATACGATTGGTACAGTAGGTTCACTGACTTTCCGCAGAGCACCTGCCACTGTTTGGGGTGACAGTGCCATTACGAATCCTGCTATCAATAATTTTACTGACAGAACCATTGGAAAATTCGTTTTCCGCAACAATGCATCTTTGCCGATCATGAGTTACAGCGAAATGCAATTCATCAAAGCCGAAGCAGCATTTAGGAAGGGCGACAGGGCTACTGCGTATTCAGCTTACATCAACGGAATCAGTGCACATTTTGATTTCGTGAATGCAAACAATGTAGGTGTTGCCAACTTCGTTCCACTTAGTGCTGCTGAGCGGAATGCCTACCTTGCTTCACCCGCAGTAAAACAGAATGCCGGAGTGCTCAATTTAACGGACATCATGCAACAAAAGTTCATAGCCAACTGGGGCTGGAATTTTATTGAACAATGGTCAGATATGCGCAGATTCCACTATTATGATGTAGATCCTGCTACCGGCCTACCTGTGTTCAATGGATTTCAGACAATCACAGTTTTCTCAGCTTTCAACGGTGGACCAAACTTGGCTTATCGCACATGGCCAACGAACTTTTCCGAGTTCGACTGGAACCGCGAGGCTTTGAGAAAGATTGGTGCATTGAACCAAAACTACCACACTTTGGAAATGTGGTTTAGTCAACCTTAACCTTTTAAAGATGGATTGTATGAAAAAATATTTAATCAATATAATAAGCTCCGCCTTGGTCATCTATGGCTTCAGTGCTTGCCAAAAGTCTGAGCTGAGGGCCACAGAATATGACCTGCCTACCGGCAAGGCATTTGTCAGATTCGTTTTGTTATCTCCCGGAACACCTTCAGTAATGATCAAAGTGAATGACAAAAAAATCAATGGTAATTTCACTTCCGGTGCCGCCGGTATATTTCCTACTAACTCAACCATTGCCGAATACGCAGCAGTTGAGCCAAATGGAGCGTTAAAGTTATCCTTGGCAAATACAGGCACGACCAACGATTCAGTAGTGTTGTTTACAGGCAATATGGTTACCGCCAGTGGAACCTACTACACCAACATTTTGGCTGATACCGGATCAACGAGGAGTCTCTTGTCTTTCACGGACAATCCGGGGTCATTTTCGGACAGTGCTTTTACCCGATTGAGATTAATCAATGCAACTGGAAAGTCTCCCGGCTTGACACTTATTCGAATTGACTCTTCAACTGCTTCTCTGGTTACAAGGGATACACTTTTTAGAAATGTTTCATTCGGTAATGCTACAGAATTCATTACCATCCCTACCAATCCGGTTAATGCATTTCTCCGTTACAGGTTGGTGAGAACCGCAACAGGTGAGATTGTTGGTACACCATTTACACCACTTATTGGAAACTCCTCCAACAGAAGAGCAACCACAGTAATTACGGGTGGTATCTGGGGCACTACATTTACACCGGGGATTTCATTACAAATTGTTAACCAGTAAATCCTCCAATTATGAAATTTTTCAAAATAAGTTTACTCATTTGCGCAACTGCTCTAAGCTTTTCTTCTTGTAAGAAGGAAGAAGCCGCAGTGGAATTACCTGATCTGGATACCTACCTTTCCAAACAATCTAACCTAAGTACCTTCAACGCAGCTATTGAAAAAGCTCAGTTGACAGACTTTAAAAAAGGTCCCGGTCCTTTCAGTTGGCTGGCACCCACCAATGAAGCTTTCACTGCTGCAGGAATTACAGCTGACTCCCTTAATCGGATGACACCCGGAGCAGCCAGCTATTTAGTGATGTACCACATTTTATCTTCCACCAGTAGTCCGCCCGTTCCCGTTCTCACTAATGAAATGATAGCACAGTTCTCTGTTTCGAGAGCAACCCAACTGGGAGGTACATTGGCTTTCATGGGACAAAAAGGAAATGATTTCTTTGTGAATGGTTCACGCATAACTAGCCGCGATAACCTTCTCAGCAATGGGGTATTGCACGTCATAGACCGCGTAAATACTCCCCCCCAGTTGAGAGGCAATATCCAGTCCATCTTACAAAGAACCGGTCAACACAATCTGTTCATCGCCTTACTGAACAGGGCATCACAATGGGCTCAGTTAAGTGCCGGAACTTTTACAGTACTGGCACCTACCGATGCTGCAATTACAGCTCTGGGTGCTCCGTTCAATTCAACAACCACCATCAATACGATTCCGGTGGCTGATGCAACTAGAATCACCCGTTTTCACATGTTCAGCGGAGCCCGTCTTTTCAACAACGATTTCAAAGACGGTCTATCTCCCTCAACCATGCAGGGTCCAGGCAGATCCATTCGCATCAGCAGCAATGGAAGCCGATTGGCCGGTCCTTTGAATAACACACCCATTGAATTCGGAGGCACTCTTCGCGATGTATTAGGCACCAA
Source organism: Chitinophagaceae bacterium (assembly GCA_020403455.1). Lineage (GTDB taxonomy): Bacteria > Bacteroidota > Bacteroidia > Chitinophagales > Chitinophagaceae > Sediminibacterium. The sequence goes on along the minus strand of JADBXP010000001.1, from coordinate 135,552 downwards.
TGGAGTTGTCCATTCTTTAGGTGGCGTATTGTTACCGGGTAATTAATATCATTCATCTACTTATCAAAAAGCTGGCAAGTAATTGCCGGCTTTTTTTTATCTTTTACGCATGAAATCAATTGTCCTCCTACCCTTTGCAGTTGCATCAATGATGGTGGGATCCTGGCTTATCGACCCGGATCCTATTCAGGAAAAGCTAATCACCCATTTGAAACAATGGTTCGAGAATTATCCGCAGGAAAAAGTTTACCTGCAAATGAACCGGCAGCAGTTTACTTCAGGTGAGCAAATTTGGATCAAGGGTTGGTGTACTTTTCGTCAAAAACCAAGTTTTTTGAGTCGCATTGTCTATGTGGATGTGGTAGATGAAAAAGGAAAAGTAGTTGACAAATCAATGTACCGTCTGGATAGTCTTGGCTCTTTTTATGGACATATTGATATTGCAAGAAAATGGAAATCCGGAAATTATACCCTTCGGGGATACACTGCCTGGATGTTGAATCAACCGGACTATATTTTTCATCAACCCTTTTTTGTTTATGGTGAAGATGAAGTGTCAAAAGTGAAAACATTTCCTGCTAAAAAATTACAGGTTAAATTTTTTCCGGAAGGCGGTCAATGGATTGCTGGGGTTGAAAGCAAAATGGCATTTGTGGTTGTAGATGAAATGGGAATGCCGGTCAATACCACTTTGTATATTAAAGATGCAGCAGGCAGAGAGGTTGCCAATGCAGCAGTACAGCACCAGGGTATGGGAGTTTTTACCCTCACACCACAACAAGAGAACTATCAGGCAGAGATACGCCTTGCAGGTGGTGCCTCCTTTACATATCCCTTACCTACGGTACAACCCGAAGGGATACAACTTACTGTGATTAATAGTAGTCCTTCCCGCATGTTCGTATCCGTACAACGAGGAAGCAAGGGGTCTGAGAAATTTCCAAGACTTTTGGTAATGGCTCATATGAGCGGACAATTGGTATATTCAACCTATCTTGACTTTGATGAGGGATTAACTACAGCACCTATATTGAAAAAGAATTTGCCGGCTGGCATCATGCAAATAACTGTAATGGATACCCTGGGAACGCCGTTGGCAGAACGTCTTGCATTTATTGAAAACTATGATATTGCAAAACCACAATTGTTGTTAGAAAAGAAACAAGCTGAGAAAAGAAGCGAAAATAATTGGCAATTGTCACTTCCCGGTATTGACCCTGCCTCCATCAGTGTGTTGGTCAATGATGCAGCGATTGATGAAAAAATAGGAGTGGAAAACTCAATCGCCAGTGCTTTATTACTGACATCCGACATCAAAGGATACGTGCAGGAACCGGGATTTTATTTTCAGAACAAACAACCAGAGACGCTACAAAAACTTGATTTACTGATGATGGTACATGGCTGGAGAAAATTTACCTGGAAACAGATACTTAACAATGAGGCTCCTGTTTTAAGGTATCCGATAGAATCGAATCTTCAGTTGAAAGGCAAAGTGACTAAATCCGATCGAACAGAAGTAATCAAGGATGGGAAGGTATCCTTTATCATCAAAGGAGAAGACTCTACCACATATCTGATAGATGCGATTTTAACTGATAAGGGAGAATTTATTGTTGATTCTGTTCCCATCAGAAATAAGTCCACCATTTCTTATATGGCAACCAACAACCGAAAAGAAAATCTGGTGGCCGATGTAAATTTTTATCCTTCTTTACTTGATACGCTTGAAAAAGCAGTTATTCCAACTCAACCGAATCTTGATACCATGGTGCTGGCCAATAGGAAGTCACAGTTGGCAAAGCTGTTGTATAGCCAATTACAGGTAATAGATACATTTTCATCTCAGGCAAGGTATCTCGGCAATGTGACAGTTACCGCTAAGAAAATGACCAGAGTTGATTCATTGCAAAAAGTGTATGTATCGAGTTTTTTTGAAAACAGTGACCAAACACTTGAGGTAGTAAATGACAGGGGGTATATCAACATTTGGCAATTTTTGCAACGAGAGGTACCGGGACTTAATGTGAATCCATTTGAACCCGGTGGTGTGCAGAGCGTAACATTTAATCGATTCTCGGGAATGGTATTAGGTTCGATGAATGAGGATGGCAGTATGACAGGTGGTGCAGATGATGGTATCATGTTCTTTCTGAATGAAATTCCGGTGCCAACAAGCATCATAGATGCTTTGAATCCGGATGAAGTGGCACTGGTAAAAATTTACAAGGGCGCCTTAGCTTTTTCGTTTGGAGCCAATGCAGGTGCCATCAGTTTATATACCAAAAAAGGAAGAAGCTATTCCTCCAACAAAAAGCAGTTTGTGAATTTTCAAAAACAGGGATATGCTGTTGTGCGGGAATTTTACCAGGTTGATTATCAGAGAACGCCGGACTATAACAAAAATGTAACAGACAAGAGAGCGACTCTTTACTGGAATCCCCGCTTCCGACTTGACAGTACTGGTAATGGCCGAATCCGTTTTTTCAATACTGATCTATGTAAGGAGTGGAAGATCGTAGTACAGGGTATTGATCGTAAGGGAAGGATGATCTACTCGGAAGAAAGGGTGAAGTAATAGTGTTTAAATTCCGGACTATTCTTCAAAAAAAAATCTGTAACTCCTTAAGAATTACAGATCTCATTGTGTGGAGAGCCCCGACAAGTCCCCCGACACGTCGGGGGCGCTCCAGCCAACTTTTTCTTCAAAAAAAAATCTGTAACTCCTTAAGAATTACAGATCTCATTGTGTGGAGAGAATCGGGCTCGAACCGACGACCTCTTGCATGCCATGCAAGCGCTCTAGCCAACTGAGCTATCCCCCCGGGGAGTGCAAAATTACTCGCTGAGGGGTGTATTTCAAAATTTAATTAGAAGGATTACTCCCAAATCTCATCCTTACCAACCAGCCAGTTTTTCACGGCTTCGGTAGTAACAGATTTTGGGCGCTCTATGGGGAATCCTAATGCCCTGTCCCAGCAAAGACTGGCTAAAACTCCCAATGAGCGACTCACTGCAAATAGTACAGTATAGAATTCATATTCTACCAAACCATAATGCACGAGTAAAGCACCACTGTGAGCATCTACATTGGGCCAGGGATTCTTGATCTTCCCGAGTGATTGTAAAATCGGAGGAACCGTTTCATAAATATTCCAAACTGTATTTACCAACTTATCATCCGGCATGTGCTTCTTTCCGAATTCCATCTGGGCGGTAAATCGTGGATCTGTTTTTCTCAACACCGCATGTCCATAACCGGGTACTACTTTCCCTGCAGACAGCGTATCCTGCACATATTTGGCTATCTGGTCCTTAGTGGGCTCATCAGTTCCTAAACTCTCTTGCATTTCAAAAATCCATTTGATCACCTCCTGGTTGGCAAGTCCATGCAATGGGCCGGCCAATCCATTCATACCCGCAGCATAACTCAAATAGGGATCACTTAAAGCAGACCCTACCAGGTGAGTAGTATGGGCAGATACATTGCCTCCTTCATGGTCTGCGTGAATGGTCATGTATAAACGCATCAATTCCATGAAACTCTCGTCCTTGTACCCCATCATGTGCGCTAAATTACCTGACCAATCGAGTAACCCATCCGGATGAATGTGTTCATTGTTCTTATATTTTCTGCGGTAGATATATGCTGCAATTCTGGGCAGTCGGGCAATCAAATCCATGGCATCATCATATACATATGCCCAATAATCTTTCTTGTTCAAGCCGTTGGCATAGGCACGTGCAAAATTACTTTCAGTCTGCAAAGCCATCACTCCGGTAACAAACATGGTCATCGGATGAGTATTGATAGGCAATGCATCAATTGTCGCAAAAACGTGGTTGGGTACATGACTTCTTCTCATCCATACGTTGGTGATATGTTGTACATCCTGTTCATTGGGCAACTCTCCCACGAGCATCAGATAAAACAATCCTTCAGGCATCGGCTCACCACCGGGTTTTACAGTAGGTAACTTCGCCTGTAACTCCGGAATGCTATAACCCCGAAACCGAATACCTTCCTGGGCATCCAACAAACTGGTTTCAGTCACCAAACCTGTAATTCCACGCATGCCTTGGTAAATCTGCGAAAGTGTTACTTCCCCTGCTTTTTTGTTTCCGTGCTCTTTCAGTAAATCCTTGATCTCTGCACTAGCCAAATCTGCCTTTGATTTAAACCTTTCTTTGATGATGCCCATGTTTGTTGGTATTATGTGAAGTGGAATAATTTATGCTTTATCAGCAAAAACAATGCCGAACAAAGGTAGTAGAAGTAGGATTGCAGAACAAAGAACAAGGAGCGGAGTAAAGTTAAAATCCTTTTAACAATTATTTGGGTGCCCGTCGGTACAAAAACCAAACGACCCCTAGAAAAAGTAAGTTGGGTATCCAAGCCGCCAGCATGGGAGGCAAATTGCCCTTTGTAGAAAAAATGGTGGAAAACCTGTCTGCAACAATAAATAGGGCTGCCAGCATGAAACCCATGGCCAAATGGAATCCACTGCCTCCTCGTACTTTTCGTCCGGCTATGATCGCCCCAATCAATGTTAATAGTATAACGGTAATACTGGTGGCGTCCCGCCGATAACGTTCTACCAGTAGTTCATTGAGTCCTTCCGAACCCCGCAACTTTTCCAAAGCTATGAACCGGTTTAACTCGGGTGTTGTCAATCTCTCTTTCGTATATTTATCTCTACCCAGGTCTTGCGGGGTAAAATTGTAGGTTCGGTTCTCATAATCCAACAGTGTAACCCTTTCACCCAGCTTATTCACTTGCCGATTGATTACCGACTCAAGCCGCCATTTTTTGGCAGCGGTATCCCAGACGATACTTTCTGCTCGCATATTTTCCTGCAGCCGATCATTCGCAAATCGGTACATAAAAATTGGACCGCCCCTTTTGATCAGTGTATCATAGCGCATAATACCTGCGTAGGTAAAGGAGTCTACCCGAAAATAAATATGCGTATTACCTCCAATCAGTGCATTGTAACTGGAATTGGCATCGATGTACTTAGACTCAAAGCTGCTCCTAATCTTATTTGCCCGCGGCACTACATACTGATTGGCTAACCATAAAACTACTGCCAACAAAATACTGCCTATCCAATAAGGTCTCAACCATCGCCAGTAGCTGGTCCCTCCGGCTATGATGGCAATGATCTCACTTTGCACGGCCATTTTGGAAGTAAAATAAATCACTGAAATAAATACAAAGAGAGGAAACAATAAGGCAATGATGTGCGGAATAAACCCAATATAATATTCCATAATGATTCGCTTTACCCCCAATCGGGAGCGAACCATTTCATCAGTCTTTTCACTCACATCAATTACCACCGCTATGATGGTGAAAAGAAAGATCGCAAAGAAGAAAGTAGTTAAAAACTTCCTGAGTATGTACCAGTCAATTTTTTTCATGGGTCCTCACAAAGATAGGGCAATGCGGGCGCTGAACTTGAAAAGAAAGGTCAAAATGCCTTACAGCCGTTGCTTTAAGACCGGTACCATTTCCTGTTTCCAGCCGGCAAACTCACCACTTACAATTTTTTCCCTTGCCTGACTTACCAGCCACAAATAAAAGATGAGATTTTGTAAACTAGCCAGTTCAAGTGCCAACAATTCGTCCGCAACAAACAAATGTCTTAGATATGCCTTGGTATACGGTAATTGCTGTTCGGTGGGTAGTCCGGAATCAATCGCATTGAAATCATCCGCCCATTTTTTATTGCGGATATTGATAACGCCCTGTGTAGTAAAAAGCATACCGTTCCTGCCATTGCGGGTAGGCATCACACAGTCAAACATATCTACCCCCAATGATATACATTCCAACAGATTCCAAGGTGTGCCTACACCCATTAAATAACGGGGTTTGTCGGCAGGTAAAATATTGCAACACAACCCCGTATACTCGTACATCATCTCTTCTGGCTCCCCCACGCTGAGTCCGCCAATAGCATTGCCCACAGCCCCCAAAGAAGCTACATACTCAGAGGATGCCTTTCTTAGATCTGCAAAGGTTCCTCCCTGAACAATTGGAAATAAATTTTGCGTGTACCCATATAAAGCGGGGTTCTCAGCCAGGTATTCCATGCATCGCTTCACCCATCGATGTGTTAATTCCATACTGGTTTTGGTATAAGCATACTCACTGGGCCAGGGTGGACATTCGTCAAAAGCCATGATAATATCTGCACCTATACTTCGCTGAATTCCCATCACGGATTCCGGTGTAAATAGATGTCTGCTGCCATCAATATGTGATTGAAAAACCACCCCTTCTTCACTGATTTTTCGGTTGGCCGCCAAAGAAAAAACCTGGTAACCCCCACTATCGGTAAGCAGAGGGCGTTGCCAATTCATGAATTGATGTAACCCTCCGGCAGCTTCTAAAATAGCCGTTCCCGGCCGAAGGTACAAGTGATACGTGTTGCCCAGTATGATCCGGGCTCTCACAAGTTCTTCCAGTTGTTGCTGATTTACAGCCTTTACTGAACCCACCGTTCCAACGGGCATGAAAATAGGGGTTGGAATGGTTCCATGATCAGTCACCACCATACCTGCCCTTGCTTTGGTATTCTTATCAGTTCCCTGCAATGAAAAAGTCAATTCAGCCATAACACAAAAATACAGGAAAGCCGTCTGTCATTGTTGAAGTTATCCGTTTGATGTGGGTATATAGCAGAACAGGATTGACTTACAACCACTATTTTTGCGGCATGATGCCCGAATTAGTCAGCCAGATTCTTTTTTATGCTTTTTGCACTGTAACCGCCATCCAATTGGTCTATTACCTTGGCATTTTCAGCCGATTGGCTTTTTACAAGGAAAAACCCAAAACTGAACACAATGATCAGGCAGTATCTGTTATTATTTGTGCAAGAGATGAAGCAGAAAACCTGGCCCGGAATCTTCCGGGTGTGCTGGTACAACAATATCCATCTACCCATGAACTGGTGATCGTAAATGACAATTCCCTGGATGATGGCAGATATGTAGTTGATGAATTTAAAAAATCATTCAAACACATCAACCATATTCTGCTAACGCAGGAAGCCAAACTGATTACAGGAAAAAAATTTCCATTGAGCATGGGCATTCGATCTGCCAAATATGAAACTTTGTTGCTGACTGATGCTGATTGCATTCCTGCTTCAGAATTCTGGATAGACAAAATGCAAAGGGCCTATGATGAAAATACTGAAATAGTGATAGGCTATGGACCTTACCACAAAAGACCCGGAATTCTCAATAAACTCATTCGATACGAGACTTTTCATACCGCCCTGCAATACTTTTCTTATGCACTGGCAGGCATTCCTTATATGGGCGTAGGAAGAAACTTATCTTACAAGAAAGAAGTCTTTTTAAGGAACAAAGGATTTTCTTCTATCAATCTCATTCCCAGTGGAGATGACGATCTATTCATCAATCAGGTTGCCAATAAAAAAAATACGGCTATCATGATTGACCCCGATACCTTTACTTATAGCGAAGCCAGAAAGAGATGGAGCGAATGGATGGTACAAAAATATCGCCATTACACTACCAGCCGCTTTTACCGCCCCCTCCATCAATTTTTACTGGGACTTTATTCAACTTCACTTTTCCTGTATTATCCATTACTTATCTTGTCTGCTCTATTCTTTGATTGGAAAATAACCCTGGCAGTATTTGGCGGAAGATTTCTCGTACAGGCAATTGTTTACTTCAAGACCATGAAAAAATTAAAGGAACAAGACCTCTGGCCATGGTTTCTTTTCCTTGATATCTGGAATTTCTTCTATTACATTTTTACCCTACCGGCAATATGGAAAGCACCCAGGAAAAACTGGAATTAATAACTCGGTATTTTACTGATTTCACCCCCGAACAACTGAATCAATTCAGGTTACTGGATGAACTGTACCGGGACTGGAACAGTAAGATCAATGTAATTTCACGAAAAGACATTGATCAGCTTTACCTGCACCATGTGCTACATTCACTGAGTATTGCAGCCATTGCTAACTTTCAACCGGGAACCAGGGTTTTAGATGCCGGATGCGGAGGTGGATTTCCCGGAATACCGCTCGCGATTTTTTTCCCCGAGGTACAATTCTTGTTGGCAGATAGCATAGGCAAAAAATTAAAGGTGGTGGATGGTGTCTGTGAAGCAGCGGGAATAAAAAACGTAACAACTGCTCATGCACGGGTGGAAGAGCTGAAGAAAAATCATTTTCATTTTGCAGTTTCAAGAGCAGTAGCCCCACTCAAAGAATTATGGAAGTGGTGTGGACCCCTCATCAAAAAACAAGGTCCCGGTGATCCCGCTAATACCGTTAAGCATGGCCTAATATGTCTGAAAGGTGGAGACCTTGCAGTTGAGATTGCAGAAAGCGGCCTAAGGCCAAGGATGATGCCCATCAGTGGCATATTCCCCGAGCCCTACTTCGCGGAAAAATTTATTCTCCATGTAGCAAAATAAAAAAGAGGGAAGAAAATTCATCTCCCCTCTGTACTTTCACTCCCGTTCAACAGAACTTATTCAGGGACAACTAACTTATTGTTCACTTTATTTACATCTGCCAATCGACCGGAGGGATCAATCTCTATGGATTTGATGTCTTTCAACGAGCGGGTTATTTCCATCGCATATTCGGGATGCGTCCAACGCCAGGCCTCGTGCTGAACCATTGGAATATTTCCATCCTGCGGCTTGGTACCATACATAAGGTTCAGCGGAATGGTGTGTAGTTCCTGTGTACCATCTTTATAAGTCACCAATACATCTACCGGCATTGGCATCTTCCCTACCCGACGGAGGTTTACCATTGCTTTTCCAGCAACCAAATTAATATCACCGATGGCATAATCAATGGTCTTGGTGCTGTTGATCCAGTATTCCTTGTACCAATCCAGTTCCATGCCACTTTCCTTTTCTGCGATTCGAATAAAATCATTGGGATTAGGGTGTTTAAATCGCCAGGTATTGTAGTAAGAAAGCAATATTTTATCCAATACACTATCGGATACGATATAACCCAACTGGGCCAGAAAGACAGCCCCTTTAGAATAAGAGGCCACCGAATATGCATAATTGGTATTGTAATGGTCTGAATGTGTAGATGCTGGTTCTTCATAACCGCTGCGCACCAGGGCAAAGTAGGATCGATAAGATCCGTTATAGTAAAATCCGGTCTGTCGCTTCATCTCAGCCATTACCCGGTTGGTTGCATAATCCGTAAAACCTTCATCCATCCAGGGATACAAAGACTCATTTGTGCCCATCAACATCTGGAACCAACTGTGCATCCATTCATGAATGGCAGTTCCTATACTGGCAGATTTGATTAAAGTTGCCATTGGATATTCCATGCCTCCATCTCCTCCCTGTATAAAAGTGTACGTTTTATAGGGGTATGCCCCAAATGTTCTGGCAATAATTGGGTAGGCAGACACCATGCTATCGGCCAGGCGCTGCCAGTTGACTTCTAGCGAATCTACCTTCTTATATACAACGCGAATCAATGGGCCGTTACTCAGGTTACGGGTGATCAACTTATAGGTAGGATCGGCAGCCCACATAAAATCATGCACATTGTTGGCCTGCCATTTCCATGTAATTTTTTCTCCTGCCGGAACCTTGGCCGCTTCTCCCCCGGGGTAGCCAAATCCTGTTTCCTGTGGATTCAATAAATCGCCGCCAGCCGCTACCAGATAATTTTTGTCGATACTTATTTGCACATCATAATCACCCCATACACCATAAAACTCTCTGGCTATGTAGGGATTGGCATTCCAACCCTGGTAATCATATTCAACCATTTTGGGGTACCATTGGCTCATGCTGTAGCGTATCCCTTCTTTGTTATCACGACCACTTCTGCGGATCTGTAAGGGTACCTGGGCCTCAAACTGAAGATCTATATTGATTTTCGACTTGGGCAAAACCGGTTTCGTTAGAATCACTTCCAAAATGGTCTCGTGATCTTTTAACTTTTGAGGAACACCATTGATAGTAAGTTGGCTGATGCGTTGATACCCAATTTCGGTAGGTGTCAGCTTGCTGATGCGGTCTTTGACCCGCTCATCCCAATCGAGTCCGTCTGAACCTCTACCACTTTCAAATAATTTATTTTTACCCAGCTCCCTGCTGCGAACATCCATGCTGCTGCCCGGCTGAAATGCATTCCAGTAAGTATGAAAAAAAAGCCGATAAAGGGTATCGGGCGATTGATTGAAATATTCAATTTTGGAAATACCCTTCATCCGATTGGTGGTTACATCCATATCTACTTTCATGTTGTAACGTATGCGTTGTTGCCAACGATCAGGCTGGGCCTGAGTGGATAAAGTGCTTAGGACACAAAACAATAGCCATCCCAATTTCTTATGGTTCATAAACAAGAATTAAAAAATTAAATTTCAACTAAAATACGAAATACAAAGTCAGTAGCATCAATCTTCCGGTGAATCTGCCTCGGTATCGGCCGATCTTTCTTTTGAGTCGTTCCCCGCTACTACCAGTACGATTTCACCCTTAGGAGGATGCTGAGAAAAATGCTGGTGCAATTCCTGCAAACTTCCCCTGCGGGTCTCTTCAAACAGTTTACTCAATTCTCTGCTCACACTTGCCTGGCGATTCTCACCCAAGTATTGTATCATATCCCTTAGGGTTCTGACCAATCTTACAGGACTCTCATAAAAAATCATGGTACGTTCTTCCCTGGCCAGTTTCTTGAAAGTGGTTTGACGCCCTTTTTTAAGAGGTAAAAATCCTTCAAAACAGAAATGATGAGCCGGCAATCCACTGTTCACCAATGCGGGCACAAAGGCAGTCGGCCCCGGGAGACAGGAGACAGCGATTCCCTGTTGAAGGCAGGCCCTGACCAGCAAAAAACCGGGGTCAGAAATTCCAGGTGTACCCGCGTCTGTTATCAATGCAATTTTTTTTCCCGCCAAAATTTGCTCAACCAAATGGGGCGTTACTTTGTGTTCGTTGTGCTGGTGATAAGCACTCAGTGGTTGATGAATCTGGTAATGATCGAGTAACTTCTTAGAGGTGCGCGTATCCTCACAAAGTATCAGGTCTGCTTCCCTCAATACCTCTATCGCCCTGAGGGTAATATCTTTCAGATTGCCAAGTGGAGTAGGAACAAGGTATAACAACAGCTTTGCTTTAGTCTGGAAAATCAGTCGGCAAGGGAAACCTCAAAAAATTCCATTACAGGATTGGCCAGTAATTGCTCGGCTGCCTGTTTAGCCAGCGCTAATGCATCCGACTCGGTCGCTGCCTCGACTGACAAAGAAATATGTTTTCCCACCCGCACATCCTGGATACCATGGATACCCAGTTGATGCAATCCATTCATCACAGCTTTTCCCTGAGGATCCAATAAGTCTTTCAGGGGCATTACTTTGATCTGTACCTGGAAGGTCATGTTGCTTGTTTTTTGTTGAGCAAAGATACGACCAGATAAGCTACCCACCCAATGCTGATACCCATCCACCCCAACAACATAAAACCGATGGCGGAAACCAATAACAAAAGGCCGATGATGAAGAGGGATTTTTTATTATCTCCCTTTAAGGAGAATTTAAAGGCCAGCAGCTGAAGGCGACTTACCATCAGGTAGGAGCATAGCAGGATGATACCATACCAGAACCAGGTATTGCGCAGCAATTCAATTTGCCAGGATGAGCCGGAATTCCAGTAAGCAAGTGGAAATGTGGCAATTAATATACCGGTGGCTGGAATGGGCATTCCGGAAAAATGACCGGGATTGGCTGGCTCTACATTGAATCTTGCCAATCGGTAAGCACCTGCCAGCGGGAGCAGGAAAGCCGGTAGTAAAAGGTATTCCGGCACATCTAATCCATCCGGCTGGGCGGCATACGCATATCTAAGAAATTGATAAACAATCATCGCCGGGGCCACTCCAAAACTAACCACATCAGAAAGTGAGTCAAGTTGTGCACCCAATTGGGAACTTGCTTTTAACCAACGGGCAACCCATCCATCAAGAAAGTCAACAATAGCAGCAGCCATGATACACAACGAGGCCCAGGTAATCCTTTCCGGCAGTTGTACCAGGTTCTGACCATACTCATTAGTAGTTACAGTCAATCCCGGCTGTAAAATAAATACCAATGCCTGACAACCCAGCAATAGGTTTAACAGGGTAAAAAGGTTGGGAATTTGTTTCATTGTCTTGAACAACTTTATTTTTTGTGGCGCATGTACCTTTCAATCTCGTCTGTTGTGATGGGGATATCTTTCATCAGGTCAACATTTCCTCTCCGGGTGATCCAGATGTTGTTTTCAATGCGGATACCCATTTTTTCCTCTTCTATATAAATGCCCGGTTCAACCGTGAACAACATACCCTCCCGAATGGGCTCTGTTCTTGTTCCCAGATCATGCACATCTAACCCAAGGTGATGTGAAATTCCATGATAAAGATATTTTCTGTAAAGAGGTGATTCAGGGTCCTGGTTCTTCACATCAGAAGAACGAAGCAATCCGATTTTGATAAATGTCTTGGTAGCTTCCACCCCTACCTTATCTGTATAATCCAGGATGGTGATACCCGGTTTCAAGAGTGACTTTGCATAATTGTGTAGATGCAAACAAGCATTGTAGACTTCCTTCTGTCGTTTGGTGAATTTACCATCTACAGGAACAGTTCTTGTGAGGTCCGCACAGTAATTGGCATATTCAGCCCCGAAATCCATCAACACAAGTTCACCGGATTTACATACCCCATTGTTACTAACATAATGAAGGGTTCTTGCATTGTCACCGGAAGCGATGATGCTGCTATAAGCAGGACGTGTTGCTCTGCTGCGCAGGAATTCATGCCAAATTTCAGCCTCAATTTCAAATTCATGTACACCGGGACGAATGAAACGAAGCAATCGCTTAAAAGTATTTCCTGTAATATTGATTGCTTGCTGAATCTGGTCAATTTCATGGCGTGTCTTAATGGCCCTCAATTTTTTCAATATGCGGGCTGAGCGATGATATTGGTGCAATGGATAGGCGTCCTTCATCTGTTCTATGAATCTGTATTCATTGGACTTAATTTCAGTAGCCTTCCGGTCATTTTCATTGGAGTCGAGATAAATATGATCTGCCAGGTGTATCCATGTTTGTAATAACCCGGGTAAGGTATCAAGCCATACGATGGTGGCTATCCCGGAAATTTCTTTTGCTTCACCGGCACGCAATCGCTTCCCGTCCCATTTTTCTTTTAGCTCATTGGGTCTTTCCAGCACCAGCACCTCGCGGAATTTTGCATCAGGACAATCAGGGAAAAGTATGACCATTGTTTTTTCCTGTGTGATGCCACTGAGCCATACAATGTTGCTATTTTGCTTGAAGGAATGAAGTGCATCACCATTATAGGGCCACTCGTCGTTGCTGACAAAAATAGCAATGCTGTTGGGGAGCATTTCTTTGACAAAGCGTTTGCGGTTGGTGGTAAACAACACGGAAGGGATAGGGTCGTACTTCATATGAAAAACATATATACCGCAAGATAACGAGAATGTGGTTTAGCAGAAAGCCTTCTTATGCACGAAATATTCAGAAGCTGACGGTGGGACAACGAAGCTGGCGGCCCTGGCTATTGGGAAAAATCCCTGCTTTTACAACGGAAATTTCAAATGCACCTCTCGTGAAATTCGTTTTGCTCAGGGATGAAATCGTAGCATCATAATTAAAGGTCATGCGCAGGTCATTGATCTGATAGCCAAACAAGGGAATAACAGCATCGCCGCTGCGATAATAGACACCCATGATCAGTTGTCTTGCACCGTTGTCTCCCAGATCGCGATTGGCGTTAACACCAGCCACGAGTTGCCGAACATTGCCCACCTGGCTGTAAAAAACATTTGGATTCACAATCCAGTAATCCCTGACTTTCATGTTGGCATTGAGGAAAAAATTATACCTGCTATTGACTTCATTGTTGGAAACAGTAGATTCAAAAAATGTTTCCCGGGGGCGATTGAGTCGTTGAATACTTGCACCTGCATTCAAATAAAAATTCTCAGAAGCAAAATAGGCATAGTTCAAACCAACCTGCAAATCAACATATCCTACCTGATTGGTGGCAAAGGGTTCATTAGAAGGGATGTTGGTATCGAAGAAAATGCCATTCCACTGGTTATCGAAGGTCAACTTGGTAACATCGATTCTTTTTTGGGTGTATCCAACTGCAAATCCTCCGCTGAGCAAACTATTGTATCCCAGCATCTGGTGGTAGGCAAGAGAAAACAATCCTGTTGTAGATGTCAGACTTCCCGAGCCGGCCTGATCGCGCAACAACATTCCACCTAAGCCCAGCCATCCTGTCTCCAATTTATTTCCTAATACTTTAACGTCACCCCAGGCCGACATGGTTTTATAGGGAGATCCTATATTGGCCCATTGGCTTCTATAATTAACACCCACCCTATAATCAAAATCAGGATTGAAACCTGTGTTGGCCGGGTTCACCAACAATGGGGCATTGTAGTATTGCGAGAAATGAATGTCCTGGCCCCAACTTCTCGAGGAAGAAAGAATGCTCAGCAAGGTAAAAATCAATATGGGCAGGTGTTTCATCATCTTAATAAAGTTATGTCACCTTTCTTAATGGCTTTTTTCCCATCCGAAAACTCCAGGTCTAGCACATAGTGATAGACATCCTGGGGCAATAGCTTTCCTTTGAATGTTCCGTCCCAACTTTGTAAATAATCATTGGAGAAATAAACAAGTTCGCCCCAGCGACTATAAATTCTCCAACTTATTTTCGCAATTCCAAAACCACGGATGAATACCCGGTCATTCTTACCATCCCCATTGGGTGAGAAGGCATTGGGAACATCTGCACCGGGAATAATTTTCACTGTCACATCGATGCAGGCAGTGTCGGGACAACCGGCAGGATTGAAAGCAACCACACAGGCATTAAAGGTATTAGAGGCATTGTAAACATGTCTCACAATGGTATCTCGTCTGAATGTTTGTAGGGTAGTTCCGTCACCAAATAACCACAGGTACCTGCTTGCATTGTTACTGAGGTTGATAAAATTGACGGGCTCATTATCGGGTACAGGATTGGGATTGAAATCGAGTCCTGCCTGAGGTATCGGTTCAACCCGCATCGTAAAACTGGTGGTACTCGAGATATTACAGGAAGCAGGATCAATTGCAGTGAGCGTAATCTGATAATTTCCGGTTGATGTGTAGAGATGAGTAGGATTCACTTCATTGCTTAAAGGACTTCCATCGCCAAAATTCCAGATGAATGTTTGTCCGCCCAAAGAAGTGTTGTCAAATTGTGCCAGATAGGGTACGCAGCCTTGGGCAGGGGTTGAAAATCGAGCTGTTACATTCGGAGCTAGGCGTATTTGCCTGACAATACTATCTGGTTCATTGCAGAAATTAGTATCAACCAGCACCATCTTAACCTGATAGGTTCCCGGAGCAGCGTAGGTATGGTTAAAAGAAGATAATCCGCTTGTAAAAGTGGTACCATCGCCTAAGTCCCACCGAAAGCTATTCGATTGAAAGGGTTTTAGGGCAGTGCTTGTATTACTGAACTGAAAAGTAAGAGAAGTACAGGGGGGTAGTTTAAGCTCATTAAAGGAGAGATCTGCCTTATCGTTTCTAACACGGAGATTGATGAAGGCTGAATCAGAGATATTACAGGAACTGGAGTCAACTGCAATCAACTTAACTCTGAATAGACCTGCTGTAGTAAAATTGTGTGATACATTAGGGGTATTGGTGATCAATGGAGGACTACCGTCATTAAAATCCCAGATATATTGTTGGCCCATGGCGATGGTGTCTGCAAAATCAACCTGAATGGGTACGCACCCGGTTGTATCTCTCAACACCCCATCAATGCTAGTCCTGATTGTGGCCGCAACACCGGCCAGGTTAAATGCGATTTTTACAGCTGCCAAATTGCAGTTGGTGGATCCATTATTGGGAGCCCATACCCCGGGAGTTGTAGGGAATCTGGGCTTTACATTACCACAGTTGGCACATAATGCTTGATAAATAATGCCATTCTCATCGAACCTGCTGGTGCCACCATCAACGTGCTCTCCACTGCCACCTACCTGACCGAAAAAGGAACCATACAGTTGAGATGTGGCATTTTTTTCCAATACAAAAAAGTAAAAATCATTGTTGTCTGTCGTACGCTGAAATCCATCTGAAGTAACTGGTAGTCCATTAGTACCGGAGTTAGGAAAACCAGGGTCAATGACCCCACCCCAACCGGAAAAATAAACGTTTTCACAGCGGTCTACAAGGAATGCTGTTGGTGAAAGATTGGGGGTACTTGTATTCGGGCCGAAGACAGTAGAGTAAACTTCAGAACTCAGATTTGGTTGTAGTTTCACAATGAATTGCTTCCCCCCTGATTGGGCAAAATTCGCGTTTCTAATGGGCCAATTGCCAGAAGTAATTCCTGCAATGTAGGGGAATCCAAGTCGATCGAACTGAATACCATAGATGCCATCAACTCCCGGAGTTCCCCAAAAGGTTGACCTTAAAAAATTTCCGTTGGTTGAAAACTCTGCCAAAAACCCATCTGCTGCTCCACCTTGATAGGTTGGAAATCCAACACCTGTTTTATTCCCAGGGAAATTGGTACTGGCGGTTGCACCAGCCACCATGATGTTGTTATTGGTTGGATTGACTGCTAAAACGAAAGCAGCATCATCATCATTTCCACCAAAAATTACACTAAAAAGAACAGAACCCAAATTGGGGGTTAATTTCAGTATGACTGCATCTTGAGCACGACCACGGGTGTTGGTACCGCCTAATGTTGTTTGTGCCGAAACAGGGGTAGTCGGAAAATTAGGTGATTGCGTGCAGGTAGCAAAAAGAACGTTCCCTGCGTTATCAAGAATAACTTCACTTCTGGCATCATCTCCATAATTACGTAAAACAGACTCAGCACCTCCTGAAGTCAATTTGTCTCGAACATTCATACCATCATTTCCACTTCCACCAATACGAACGGAACCAATCAATGCGGTACCATTGGCATTCAACTTGGTAACCACTATGTGCCAAAGAGAGGGAGCCGGGTTGCCGTAGGTGCGCAATGTACCTTGTGTTGGATAATCGTTGGAAGTTGATCTACCTGCGATGACCAAATTGCCGTCCCTATCTACTACCATACTGTGTGGTTGTTCATTCCCTTGTGCACCACCCAAATACGTAGCATAAATCCTATCCGTACCGGAAGAATTGAATTTCATGATGGCCATGTCGAATCCCCTTTGACTGGTTCCACCTTGAAAACTGGTTTGAAAAGCACCATTACTCACGGGGAATGTAAGGCCACTTTCACCAAATACAACTCCCCCGGCATAAAAATTCCCCTGTGTATCATAGGTTGCAGAGTAGCCCCAGTTATCAGCACGACTACCGGTGAATGTAGAGAAGACAAGACTAGGATCTATCACAATGGTGCTTCCCGGATCAATTTGCCCCTCCAGTTTAAACCGTAAAATATTCCCTTTCAGATCAAAACGGCTGGGGACGTCTTTTTTTTCTGTTTTTGATAATTGATAAGTAACCGGAGGCAATTCTTTCACTTCCTGAACAGAAGTATTGATCAATAAACCACCGTCTTTGATGCGCAGTGATGAAGCACCCTCAAAATACATGGCAATGTCTTGCACACGACCTCCCGGGTGGATGATAAAATCATACTTAAAATTTCCCTCAGATGTATAGTATCGAATGTCTATGTTGGGATAGACATTTTTATACGTTATCGCCAGATAGGTTTTGCAGCCACTTGCCCAACGGGCAGGATCGTTCCCGATGAAATAGTTAGTACTGCCATTGACTACTTTTTCCGGAACAATCTGAGGCGTCGGATTGGCATTGATCAACTTCATCTGGTACTGATGTGATCGCAAGGTGATGGGCATCCGAGGTGCTTCCGGCTGAGGATTGTCAGCAGAGGTATGTTTAACTGTAGATTCCTTGTGGCCATGGGTAGCTTCACCAATGCGCGCGAGATCTTCGTGATTGTGTAGAATTACTTTGTATCCATCTTTCGTAAGGATGAACATACCTGCGGATAAATCACCTTTGAAAGTAACTGATTCATGCCATTGACCTTTGTTTTCTATGAATTGTAATTGGTCTTGAGAAAAGACATTCATTCCCCAGGGAAAAAGAAAGAATATCAGCGGGTATAAAAGGTTACTGGACTTCACTGGCATAAATTTCCGATAAATTTTGACTATAATCGCTGATTCTTATCATGAAATCCGGCTCCAGGCAGTTTTTCCCTCTCGCAGACTCAGATATTGTCTTAACATCAAATTCTTTGCCAATTCCAGTGTAAGGTCTTCCGCCACCAATTCCTCGGCCTCTATTTTGGCTTTTTCCAGCCAATCCCGATCGTGAACAATGCTGGCGACCCTGGTATTCAAGGCCCCGCTCTGTCGGGTACCTTCGATTTCGCCAGGCCCCCGCATCGCCAGATCCTTCTCCGCCACAACGAATCCATCCTGGGTTTGGGTCATTATTTGGATACGTTCGAGGGCTTCCTTGCTTGCTTTACTACCCGTTAATAATATGCAAAAACTTTTCTCGCTGCCCCTTCCCACCCTTCCGCGCAGCTGATGAAGCTGAGAAAGACCGAATTTCTCGGCACTTTCTATCACCATCACCGTGGCATTGGGTACATCAACACCCACTTCAATAACAGTAGTACTTACCATCACCTGGGTATCACCGGTCACGAATCGTTGCATATTTGTTTCCTTCTGTTCAGCGGGCATTTTTCCATGCACCATACTGATTCGAAACTTAGGCTCAGGGAAAAAACTTTTCACCTGCTCATAGCCTTGCAAAAGATCTTCATAGTTAACCTTGTTGCTTTCTTCTATGAGTGGATAAATAAAATATGCCTGTCTGCCTTTATCTATTTCGCTTCTCACAAAATCGTAAACAGAAGCTCTTGCCATTTCATTTCGATGGACAGTCAATATTGGTTGTCTGCCGGGGGGTAATTCATCCATGACACTGTAATCCAAATCACCAAAAGCAGTCATCGCCAGTGTTCGGGGTATTGGCGTGGCTGTCATAACCAGAACATGGGGAGGTATGTCAGCTTTTTCCCATAATCGGGCTCTTTGTTCAACACCAAACCGGTGTTGTTCATCTATCACCACCAATCCTAAACGGCTGAATTTAACACGCTCCTCTATAACAGCATGGGTTCCGACAACTATCTGAATACTTCCATCCAACAAACCTTCCAATATTTCTTTTCTCCTGGCTGCCTTGGTGCTTCCTGTCAGTAAAGCAACTTTAACAGGAAGATCCTTGAGTAATTTTTGTAATCCGGCATGATGTTGTTGCACCAGAATTTCTGTTGGTGCCATGAAACAACTTTGGAATCCATTGTCTGCAGCCAGCAGCATGCTCATGAGTGCAACAATGGTCTTACCACTTCCTACATCGCCCTGCAAAAGACGATTCATTTGCCTTCCATGTCCTGTGTCATTGCGAATTTCCTTGATTACTCTTTTCTGAGCTCCGGTCAAAGAAAATGGAAGATAGTGATGGAAAAATTGGTTGAAAAGTTCCCCTACTTTTTCAAAAGCCACTCCCTTGCTGTATCTATGGCGCCGCAGCCGAACCAGATTCATGCGAACCTGAACCATGAAAAATTCTTCAAATTTCAACCGATCGAGTGCTTTTTTAAATTCGTCCGGATTGGCCGGGAAGTGCATCTGTCGGAAAGCAGTGGCCCTACTTGTCAATTGATATTTTTGCAGAATGGCCTCCGGGATGTTTTCCGGAATATCGGATGAACGAATTTGTTGAAAGAGCTGGGCTGTTAATTTGGCCAGTTGTCGACCATTGAGCCCCCGTGCCTTTAATTTTTCTGTACTGGGATAGACAGGTTCCAAATGCGGTTTTCCACCTGCAACTGCGGGAACAAAAACTTCGATTTCGGGGTGAACTATCTGTGGTTTCCCATTGAAGAAACTGGTTTTTCCAAAAATGAGATAGGTAGTACCGGGTTCCAATAATTTGGTTACCCAGCTGATGCCCTGAAACCAGGTAAGTTCAAGTATTCCTGATCGGTCCCTCACCTGTGCCACCAGTCTTTTGGAACGACCTGCACCGACAATCTCGCTAAACAAAAGGGTTCCGGCTACCTGAATCGTATCTGTATCGGGACGAATATCCTTTATCAGACCAACGATTGTCTTATCAATGTGTCTTAAAGGAAAATGTTCCAAAAGGTCGGAGAATGTATGAATCTCCAGTTCCTTTTTCAATAAATCGGCACGAACCGGACCAACTCCTTTGAGGTATTCAATGGGGGTAGATAATATGTTGGGGCCTCCGGATATAACGTTGGGATTGTTGATGAGTTGTTGCAAATTTAATTATTATGGCATGAATGGGGAGAGTAAAAAATTGACTCAAGGTTAGCGGGAAAATTGAAAAAAATAAAGTTTGCCGTGCCGTAAAACCACTGCACATCTTATCTTCGCTGCTTATGAGTAAAGAGGTTGTATTGAGTGGTATTCGCCCCACCGGGTTCCTGCACCTGGGAAACTATTTTGGAGCCATGCGCAACTTTGTGCGCATGCAATCTGAATTTGATTGCTATTTTTTCGTCGCCAACTGGCACAGTCTGACAACGCATCCTGATACACAAACTCTTAGACAAAGTGTGCACCGTGTCATAGCCGAAAATATCGCCTGCGGACTCGATCCGGAACAGGTAGCCCTGTATGTTCAAAGTGATGTTCCTGAAATAGCAGAGTTGTATCTCTACCTGAACATGCTGGCATACAAAGGAGAATTGGAAAAAACTGTCACATTTAAGGAAAAAGTAAGGCTGCAACCCGACAATGTAAATGCGGGACTCCTCACCTATCCGGTTTTACAGGCAGCAGATATCTTGATTCACCGGGCTGTTAAAGTACCTGTAGGCAAAGACCAGGAACAGAACCTCGAAATGGCCCGCAATTTTGCCGAACGTTTCAACCACCGATATGGCGATGTTTTTCCACTTCCCTATGGCTTTAATTATGGGGGTGAATTGGTGAAGATATTGGGACTGGATGGGGAAGGGAAAATGAGTAAAAGTGAGAACCAGTTGTCAACCCTTTATTTAGCAGATGATGATGAGACAATCCGAAAAAAAATTGCCAGAGCAAAAACAGACCAGGGTCCTGCAACAGAAAATTCCGTCAAACCTCCCTATATTGAAAATCTGTTTACTCTCTTGAAATTGGTCAGCACACCCGATACTGTTAGCAAATTCGAAGAAGATTATAACATGAGTCAGCAGGGAGATTGCAGAATACGGTACGGTGATATGAAAAAGCAACTGGCTGAAGATATGATCCGCTTCATTGCCCCGATTCGGGAGAAAGCAGCTGATTTACAGTCCAATCCGGAGTTGTTATCCACCATCATTAAAAAAGGTGCCGAGAAAGCAAGAGCGAGTGCGGCCACAACCTTAACCCAAGTAAGAAAGGCAATCGGAACGGGTAATTGATGCTTAATCGGAGGAAGAAGCGTACTTTCCGCAACCTACTCTCTACTTTTTGAAAATTATTGTACCTTGGAACCATGGCAAAAGCAAAAAAAATAAAACATGTGGCAGTGGCCGGCAATATCGGAGCGGGGAAAACAACGCTTACAGAATTGCTGAGCAAACATTATCGCTGGATACCACAATTTGAGGATGTTGACCAGAATCCATACCTGATGGATTTTTATGATGACATGCCCCGCTGGAGTTTCAATTTGCAGATTTATTTTTTAAATAGCCGGTTGAATCAGTTGCTGGAAATTCATCATGGAACTGAAACAATCATACAAGACAGAACGATTTTTGAAGATGCGAATATATTTGCTCCTAACCTGCACGAAATGGGATTGATGAGCAAAAGAGATTTCGATAATTATTATCAATTTTTTCAGACGCTTAAAAGCATGGTGCAACCCCCCGATTTGCTGATATATCTTAAGGCATCGGTTCCAACACTGGTTTCACAAATTCAAAAGCGAGGAAGAGAATACGAAGAAAATATTCGACTCGATTATCTCAAAAAATTGAATGAATTCTATAACAAGTGGATTGACAGCTATAGGGAAGGCCCATTGCTGGTCATCGATTGTGATAAAAACAAGTTCGCAGAGAACGAAGAGCACCTGGGTGAAATCATTCGCAAAGTTGACAGTACGTTGTTTGGACTGTTCTAATGACCGGTAACTACCGGCGCCGCATTTCTGATTTTCTCATCTACCCCTGCCTCATATTGTGCAAAGTTGTTGATGAACCGTTCTGCCAGTTTATTGGCTTGCTCGTCATATTCTTCCCTGCTTTTCCAAGTTGTCCATGGCAACATTACTTCATCGGGTACATGCTCACACTGAAGAGGAATGTGCATACCAAAAACAGGATGTTGCATGGTGTTTGCTTGCTGCAATTTGCCCTGCATAACTGCGGAAATCATGGCACGGGTATAACCAATTTTCATGCGCTGGCCGGTACCATAGGCACCTCCGCTCCAGCCGGTATTGATTAACCATACGGAAACTCCATGTTGTTCTAATTTTTTACCCAACAAGGAAGCATATTCACCGGGGTGTAAGGGAATGAAAGGAGCCCCAAAACAAGCACTAAAAGTTGCCACAGGTTCCTTGATGCCCGTTTCCGTACCGGCTACTTTCGCTGTATAACCACTGATGAACTGATACATGGCTTGTTCTGTTGTCAATCTGCTGATGGGCGGAAGGATGCCATAAGCATCACAGGTTAAAAAGAAAATCACCGAAGGATGCCCACCCCTCGCAGGCGAACAGGTATGTGGAATAAAGGAAAGTGGATAACTTACCCGGGTATTCTCCGTGATGGAAGAATCTTCATAGTTTACCCGATTCGTTCCAGGATGAAAAAGGGTATTTTCCAATAAAGCACCTCTTTTGACAGCACGAAAAATCTCCGGCTCATCTTTTTCGCTGAGACGAATCACTTTGGCGTAACACCCACCCTCAAAATTGAAAACACCTTCATCCGTCCAACCGTGTTCATCATCACCAATAAGGTCCCGGTCGGGGTCTGCACTTAATGTTGTTTTTCCTGTTCCACTGAGGCCGAAGAAAACGGCAACATCATCTTTAGCACCCTTGTTGGCACTGCAATGCATACTCAGCACACCGTGTTCAGAAGGCAAAACAAAATTCAAAACAGTGAAGATTCCCTTTTTGATTTCTCCCGTATACCCCGTACCTCCGATCAGAATCATGCGTTCGGTAAAGGAAACCAAACTAAACTGTTGGTCAGGAACCCCGTCTATTGAAGGATCTGCCTGAAAAGAGGGCAATTGAACAACCAACCAGTCGGGTTCCCCATAGTCATAGGATGGATCTAAGGCAATGAACATGTTGGAGACAAAAAGATTACTCCAGGGTGTTTCGTTTACAACCCTTACAGAATAATGTAAATTGGGGTGATCGCCTGCCTGAACATCTCTAACCCACAATTCATTCAGTCCTTCAGCATACTGCAACATTTTATCTTTCAATCTGCTAAAAACCTGGGCATCAACAGGCTGATTAAACTGATTCCAATTCACCCTGTTTTCTGTGATTGCATCCTTCACTATGAATTTGTCTTTAGGAACCCGTCCTGTAAACTTCCCCGTATTGATGCAGAGAGCACCGGTATCACTGAGTGTACCTTGCCCTCGTTGAACAGTTGCCTCAATCAATTCATCCGGAGTTTGCTGGTACTTGATTCCGGGATATATATGGAAAGGAAATTTTCCAACCGGTTGGCTCTTCCAAGCTGACAATAAACTCATACTTACGAATGTTAGTTAATTGCAAAATTATATAATTCACATCAACCGATTGGAATTCATTCCCTTTCATTGATGTTAATAATAAAAAATATTTAATTATCATATGTTATAGGCTTTCAAATAACGTGTTGATAATGAATGAGCACAATAAAAGCTAACATTTTTTTATAAGTCCAATCATACAAGTCTATATAGAATAGTAGTAGGTTTGATGGATACCAATGATATTATGAGAAAATACTGTCTGATAACCCTCTTTTTTTTAGCATTTGTAGGGGTTTCTGCCCAAACTTCAGTGGATGAAGACGGAAGGGGCATGAAAAAGCAAAACATGTTTTTTGGTGCCAATCTCAACCTGGGTTTTGCCAATAGATCTTTTAACATTGGCGTTAATCCTGAGTTCGGTTACAGTCTGACACGTTGGCTAGATGCAGGAATAGCTGCCAACTTCAATTATTTCTCTCAAAATGCCACAGATTTCAGTTCGATCCGTTTCAGAAATATCAATTATGGTGCAGGAGTTTTTACGCGGATATGGCCGGTGAATTTTCTATTTCTGCAGGTTCAACCTGAATACAATTGGATTAACTCAGCTCAAAGAAATGTCGTCACCCAACAAGCTTTCAAATACAAGTATTCTGCGGAAAGTCTTTTGGTTGGTATAGGGTATGGGTCTCGCTTGATAGGCAGCAGCTATACTTATTTTACACTGATGATGGATGTATTGCAAAACCCCAACTCTCCTTACAGAGACCAGTTCAATGACCCACTTCCTGTTATCAGAGCGGGCTTTGGGATTTATCTACATTCAGCAAGGAGATGATTTCTTCGGGAGTTGCTGCAACAACTAGTCTGTCTGTCCATTGCTCGTATAAAAAACCTTCGGACTGCATGCTGTGCATGTGAGCTATGAGGTTTTGGTAGAAACCACCTGAGTTGAGCAAATAAATTTTCTTGTTGTGGATCTGCAGTGTATTCCAGGTGAGCATCTCGAACAGTTCATCCAGGGTCCCGTTTCCGCCCGGCAGTATAATCGCAGCGTCACTTAGCTCATACATCATTTTTTTTCTGGTATGCATATCCGGAACGACCCTTAAATCGGTAATGCCTGTATGCTGCTGCTCCCAGGTGAGCAGCAATTCCGTAATAACTCCAACCACCTGTCCGCCCCCTTCCATCACGGCATCCGCGACTGCTCCCATGATACCAACACTTCCACCGCCATACACCAGTGTAAATCGATTGCGTGCCAATAACCCACCCAGTTGCCGGGCATGGCTGACAAACAAGGGGGAATTTCCCGGCTTTGACCCACAAAAAACGGCTATCCGTTCTACCATGCTTTTTCAAATAAAGTGGAAAAATAGGTGAAATATTTTTTACATCTTTACAGAATACTTTATTGTTGTACACAAACGACCCTTATGTCACCCATCTTACTGTTCAGTTTTGTTATCGGTTATTTCCTCCTTCTGCTAGCTGTGGCCTGGTACACGGGCAGGAACAGCACCAACGAATCCTTTTTCATTGGAAATAAAAACAGCAACTGGATGCTGGTAGCTTTCGGTATGATTGGTACATCACTGAGCGGGGTCACTTTTGTCAGTGTACCGGGTGCTGTGGGAGACCTGGCCGGAGGCAGCTTTAAAGGTTTTGCTTATTTGCAGGTGGCATTGGGATACTTATTGGGTTATACGGTCATTGCCTTCATCTTACTACCGCTGTATTACCGCCTTAATTTAACGTCCATCTATCATTACCTGATGCAGCGCTTTGGGAATACTGCCTACAAAACCGGTGCCCTTTTCTTTATCATCAGCAGAACTGTAGGTGCCACTGCACGTCTATATCTTGTTATCAACGTACTGCAATTTTTCATTCTGGATCAGATGGGTGTTCCATTCATCGTAACAGCAGCCATTATCTTATTGATGATACTGCTCTACACCTTTGAAGGCGGGGTTAAAACCATCGTTTATACGGACACACTTCAAACTTCACTGATGATTGCCGGATTGGTGGTTTGTGTGATTTTTATCCTGAATCAATTGAACATGAACTTGGGACAGGCCATCAACCAAATGAGTGACGCGGGATATCTTACCATATTCAATACCGATGTGAACAGCAAGGGATTTTTCCTTAAACAGATCATTGGTGGAGCGTTCATCACAATTGCGATGACAGGACTTGATCAGGAAATGATGCAAAAGAATATCAGTGTAAAAAGACTGGGAGACTCACAAAAGAATGTTTTGTCGCTCGCAGTAATTCTGGTCTCTGTTTTGGTGCTTTTCCTATTCCTGGGTGGATTGTTGTATCTGTTTGCTGTTTCAAAAGGTGCAATGTACCAGGAAGTAATGGTGAATGGGAAGAATGTTCAACATCTGATACTGGACCAAAAAAACATTATTGGTGACAAGGTTTTCCCCTCAGTAGTCATGCAATACTTACCTCCTGCTATCGGAATATTATTCATCATTGCGCTCATTTCCGCCTTGTTTCCAAGTGCCGATGGGGCATTGACAGCACTCACTTCCTCCTTTTGCATTGATATTTTGGGATTGCAACAACGAGAGGGATGGACCGAACAACAGAAAAAGAGAACGCGCCTCACCGTTCACTTCAGCTTTACAATCGTTTTCCTGATTTGCATTCTCATTTTTTATAAAATCAATGATAACAGCATCATCGACATAATTCTTGATCTGGCAGGTTATACCTATGGTCCATTGCTGGGACTCTTCGCATTTGGCATATTCACCAAAAGAAGTTTACCCGACCACATGGGGATTACGGCATTGGCTTTGTTGGCCCCGGTACTCAGTTATTTGTTGAGCAAACAAGCTCCTGTTCTGTTCAACGGATATCAGATTGGCATCGAACTCTTGCTGATCAACGGACTGATTACTTTTGCCGGTTTATTTTTGCTTTCAACCACTAAAAAGAGCTAAAAAAAAGCCGGATATTTGCAGCATGGAATTAATTAATGCTGCTGCAGAAGCTTTTGCAGATAAATACAGTAGTCCGGAATCGGAATTACTCTCTGCTATAGCTGAAGCCACTCAAAAAAATCATCCAAAAGCACACATGCTGAGCGGCCATGTGCAGGGAAGGTTGTTGGCTTTTCTTTCCAGGTTGATTACTCCAAAATATGTTTTGGAAATAGGAACATTCACCGGTTACAGTGCGCTATGTCTCTGTGAAGGGTTGAAAAATGATGGAGAATTGCATACCATTGAATCCAGAGAGGAAGAGGTATTGACTGCCCAACAAAATTTCAATACAAGTACCTATTCACATCAAATCCATCTGCATCATGGTCAAGCGGCTGATATCATTCCACAACTGAATATGACCTGGGATTTGGTTTTTATTGATGCAGATAAAACCGGATATGCCGCATACTATGACCTGATTATGCCCCGCATGAGGAGCGGTGGATTGCTCATTGCAGATAATATTTTTTTCCATGGTCAGGTGTTGGATGAAAACAACAATGCCAAAAATCCGGCAGCTTTGCGGGAATTCACCCAAAGAGTGGCAGCAGATGCCAATGCGGATAGACTTATCTTGACGGTCAGGGATGGCTTACTACTCGTGATAAAAAAATAAAGAACACAGAAGATGAAAATGAAGGGGTTTTTGATTGGGGGCTTTTTGTCACTGCTGATTTCGGCCAAAGGACAATCAGCTGCTACCGATGCCTATATCAGACAATACAAGGATCTGGCGATAGCTGAAATGCAAAGAACCGGTGTACCTGCTGCGATCAAATTAGCTCAGGCGATACTGGAATCACAATCAGGTTCGAGCACTTTGGCATTAACAGCCAACAATCACTTTGGTATAAAATGTAAAGTTGAGTGGACGGGTGGTAAAGTTTACCAAGATGACGATGAAAAGGGTGAATGTTTCAGGGTTTATCCTTCAGTTGAGCAATCATTTAGAGATCATTCTGATTTCTTAAGGAACAGGCCCTATTATGCATCACTTTTTAATTTGGAACCCACGGATATGCAAGGTTGGGCGTATGGATTGAAAAAAGCAGGATATGCTACCAGCAAAACTTATCCGCAAAGTTTACTGAAGATCATACGAGATTATAACCTTGAACAATACAATACAGCGGTGACAGTGAAAAAGAATGTTCTGCCTGCGATAGAGAATGCCTCACAAGAAAGAACCGAAAAGATACAAGCTGCAATGAATGATGAGTCAGGCATTGAGTACAGCCGGAATAGTTTTTTTCCAAGAGGGATTTTTACCATCAATCGTTCAAAAGTAGTTTTTGCACTTGCAGGTACTTTGATTAAAGATATTTCCCGGCAATATGATATCTCTCCGGAAGAGATCATGGCTTACAATGATCTCCCCGAAACCTTCAGTCTAATGGAAAGCCAACTCATTTATTTAGAAAGAAGACTGAAAAAGAGCAATAAGGCATTTCGAATTGCCCAGCAAGGAGAGACTTGGAAAGACATCAGCCAATTGGAAGGGATTCGGCTTGAACAGCTGATGCTGTATAATCAGGTGACAAGGCCGGAGACACTTGTTCCTGCGGGACAAAAAATATGGTTACAACCCACCAGTGAAAGTAATACCAGTTTATCGGGGACTCATTAATTCAATACCATTTAAAATTTACTGTATGCCGCCTCCTGAAAAAATCGTCACAGTTCACGACAAACAATTCATCCCCTACATTGAGTCAGCTGAATTGCACAAAAGAATTCAGGAGATGGCGAAACAAATCAATGAAGATTTTAAAGGTAAAAGGCCCATATTTCTGGCTATACTGAATGGTTCATTTATGTTTGCCGCAGACATATTCAGACAAATAGAAGTGGAAGCAGAAATTTGTTTTGTGCGATTGTCTTCCTATGCAGGCACACAATCTACCGGTGAAGTGGTAACAGCGATAGGATTGGATAAAGACATCCACAATCGGCATGTCATTCTACTGGAAGATATCATCGATACAGGCAGAACTCTGACTGCATTTTTGCCTAGTCTACATGAAAAAAAACCTGCTTCGGTAAGTATTGCCACCTTACTTTTTAAGCCCGATGCCGCCCAATTCAAAGTACCGATTGATTATTGTGGTTTTAGTATTCCCAACTTGTTTGTTTTGGGCTATGGACTAGACTACAATGGCCTGGGAAGAAACCTTCCCGGATTATACCAGTTACAAGACTGAGCAAGAAGAAATTGTTAAATTTACATTAGAATTGTATTAACAATTTTAAACAGAGCTTCTTTAGAACTCAGATTTCTCCAATAAGTTAATGATTTTTTGTATTTTGTAGCCTATACGGAGCATTCTTGGATGGCTTTATAACATATCGTTTGATGTATGTACATGTATTCCCAACCTTGGTCAGGAATGCTATGTTGCCTGCGATAATGTTACTACTATTTCTTTTTGCTGTTTCCATCCTCAAGGCTCAATCCACTTACTACATTGATACTGTATTTCATCTTCCATATAAGGGCGAATGGAAACATCCCACTGTTAATCCGTCTTCTAATAAACTGTACATAACACACGGTAACCAAGTGAGTATTGTGAATAAAAATACCGGTGACTCACTCGGAATTATTCCTAATACCCCCGGTGTAAAAAGTGTAGCGTTGGCACCCAAGTATGGCAAAGGGTACACTACCAACAGTCAATCCAATTCTGTTACCGTATTTGATCTCAAGAGTGACAGATACGTCAAGGATATCCCCGTAGGATTAAGTCCGGCCTGGATCATATATGATGTTTTCTCCAGTAAAATTGTTGTCAGTAACCAAAAAGAAGGAAGCATCTCCGTGATAGATCCCCGGCTAGATAAGGTGGAAGCTACCCTACCATTGGGAGGTAACCGGGTAACGGGAATGGTCAGCGATGGCAATGGTAACTTGTATGTTCACCTGGCAGACAAGAGAGAGGTTGTTTGGGTCAATATGAGTACGTATGAAGTAGAGATGCATTGGAATCTCGGTACCGGTAAATCTCCTGCAGGGATGGCCATTGATACGAAATACAAAAGATTGTTTTCTGTTTGTAATAAATTATTGATTATTCTTGACATCACTACTTCCAAAATTGTTGACTCACTTGAAATTGGCGAAAATCCGGATGGGATTGTTTTTGATCCCATTAATAAGCTGCTTTTTATTGCTAATGGCAATGGAAGTTTATCCGTTATCAGTCAATTGGCCCCGAATGACTATTCGTTGGTTCAAAACATTCCCACCAAGAAAGGATCGAATAGTATTGCCTTTGATGAAACTACCTCGGCTTTATATTTACCCGGTGCTGATCAGTATACACCAACTAAGAATGCAGTTAAGCAGGTCACTCCATCAGCCACACGCTGGGTACCAAGTAGTTTTCAGGTAATGGTATTGGAAAAATCAGGTGACAGAACTACTGAAAAGCTTCCCTAACCCGATCAAAAAAGTTTTTGTCACCTTTTCCGGGATTGGGCTTAAAATTATCACTCTGACTTAATTTTTCTAAGATCGCTTTTTCTTCAGAGGAAAGTTGCTGGGGTGTCCATACGCTCACTTGTATCAATTGATCTCCTCTGCCATAGCCCTGTACTTCGGGAAAACCCTTTCCTTTCAGTCTAAAGATTTTACCACTTTGTGTGCCGGCAGGTATTTTAATCTTGGCTCTGCCGTCAATGGTAGGGACTTCAACTTGTGTTCCGAAAGCTGCATCGGGTATTGAAATATATAGGTCGAAAGCAACATTCAATCCATCTCTGTGCAGTTGTGGATGCTGTTCCTCCTCAATTTGAATTATGAGGTCACCGGGAGCTCCACCTCTTTCTCCTGCATTGCCTTTTCCGCTCATGCTAAGTTGCATGTTCTCCTGAACACCTGCCGGAATATCAATGGAAATAGTTTCCTCACCATAAACCCTTCCCTCGCCCTTACAGCCACCACACTTGGCAGTAACTGTAGAGCCCTCACCATTGCATGACGGACAGGTAGCGACCGTTTGCATTTGTCCCAGAAATGTATTGGTAACTTTTCTCACCTGACCTGTTCCCTGACAGGTACTACAATTTTGCAAGCTGTTCTTATCCTTTGCGCCACTACCAGTGCAGGAGTTACAGGTTACATACTTTTTCACCTTCACATTCTTGGTAACACCTTTGGCAATTTCTTCGTAAGTAAGTTTCATTTTAATACGAAGATTACTGCCGCGCTGACCCCTGGCTCTTCCTCCACCTGAACCACGACGACCACCCCCACCACCAAAGAAATTACTGAATACATCATCTCCGCCGAATATATCACTGAAGTGACTGAAGATATCTTCCGTATTCATATTTCCAAAACCACCACCCTGGGTACCCGGACCAAAAGCGGCATGACCATAACGATCATATTTGGCTTTTTTATCCGTATCACTTAATACCTCGTAAGCTTCTGCGGCTTCCTTGAATTTTTCTTCAGCTTCTTTGTTACCCGGGTTTCTATCGGGATGGAATTGCATGGCCACTTTGCGGTAAGCCTTTTTAATTTCTTCCGCAGAGGCAGATTTTGAAACACCCAAAATGTCGTAATAATCTCTCTTATTAGCCATGTTATCGTTTTATTTTAGTCCGGCATTATTGTAAGGACTCTCTCAATTAATTGCCCACCACAACTTTTGCGAAACGAATGATTTTATCGTTTAAATAATATCCCTTCATTACTTCATCCAGCACTTTGCCTTTTAATTCCTCATTGGGTGCAGGAATCTCTGTAATGGCCTCATGCTTCTCCAAATCGAATGGCTGATGAACACTTTCCATGGGTCTAACCCCTTTTTGGTGCAGTATATTTCTCAGTTTATTGAAGACCAAAAAAACACCTTCTTTTTGAACCGCTATATCATCGGACCCGGCAAGCTGTTTTTCTGCTCTGTCACAGTCGTCGAGTACATCCAGGAGTGAAACAAGAACGTCTTTGGAAGCGGTTTGTATTAATTCCAGACGCTCCTTGGCGGTTCTGCGACGGAAATTGTCAAATTCAGCCATTAAGCGCAGATATTTATCCTTTTGCTCCTCCAAATCGGCCTTGTATTTCTCGATTTCGGGTTCACCGCCGACCGGTTCGTTCAGGTGGGTGGTTCCGGCTGCATTTTCGTCAGTATTCAGTTCAAACGCTTCCGAATTGTCATGTAAGGGCTCTGTGGGTGTATTTTCTTGCTGATTCATGCTTTATAAATATGTTGTACATATATGTCAAAAATGTTGCCGACGCAAAGAAAAGCGAAAAAATGGCA
This sequence comes from Chitinophagaceae bacterium, assembly GCA_020403455.1. Classification (GTDB taxonomy): domain Bacteria; phylum Bacteroidota; class Bacteroidia; order Chitinophagales; family Chitinophagaceae; genus Sediminibacterium. The sequence goes on along the minus strand of JADBXP010000001.1, from coordinate 103,415 downwards.
GAATTTGAATGGTTGGCTAAATAAACTGCAAGTGAATATGGGGCAGCGTTGCCCATCCGTATGCTATATTTGTTGCATGGCTACAGTATGGTTAAAAAAACAAATCGCCCCCCGCATTGGCAACGGCCATCCCTGGATCTATTCCAATGAAATAGATTCGGTTAAAGGGGAGGTAAGCGGAGGTGAAATTGTAGATGTAGTATTCCATACCGGTAAGCCCGTGGGGCGGGGCTATTATAACCCGCTATCACAGATCCAAGTTCGATTGCTGACAAGAAAACAAGAGAAAATTGATGAGACATTCTTCCTGCAAAAAATCAGGAAAGCCTGGGAGTATAGAAGAAAGTTGGGATATACCAAAAATTGCCGCCTCGTATTTGGGGAAGCAGACGATTTACCGGCCCTGATCATTGATAAGTTCAATGATGTATTTGTTATACAAACCCTGGCACTGGGGATGGATAAATGGAAACAGGCGATCGTTGACGCTTTGATTGAACTTTTTTCACCCAGAGGAATCTATGAACGAAATGATGTTCCTGTTCGTGAATTGGAGGGGTTACCGCAACAAAAAGGCCCTTTATACGGTGATTTTTTGACAGATGTTCCCATCGTAGAAAACGGACTACACTTCCTCGTGGATGTTGCTAATGGACAAAAAACAGGGCATTTTCTCGATCAGCAGGATAACCGGAAAGCCATCGCCTCTATAGTGAAAGATGCTGAAGTGCTGGGTGTTTTCACCTATACCGGGACATTTGAGATACATGCTGCCCATTATGGAGCAAAAACAGTTCTCGGTTTAGATGTTTCAGAGCAGGCCGTTGAAAGAGCCCGCATCAATGCCGGTCTGAATGGACTAGATACCAGGTGCACATTTCAGGCAGGAAATGCATTTGATTTGCTGAAAGCATGGGGGAAAGAAGGCAGGAAATTTGATGTGGTAATGCTTGATCCACCCGCCTTCACCAAGAGCAGGAGTCATATTGACAAGGCATTGACTGGATACAAAGAGATCAACCTAAGGGGCATGCAACTGATCAGAGATGGTGGTTTCCTGGTAAGTTCGAGTTGTACCAATCTGGTTAGTGAAGAACAATTTCTACAAACGATAGAAGATGCAGCCAGGGATGCAAAAAAAAGGATCAGACAGGTCTTGTTGGGACATCAATCAGGTGATCACCCAATTGTAAGGGGAATTGACAATACACATTATCTGAAATTTCTGATCGCGGAAGTGACCGACAAATAAAATAAAGGGAAATATCTTCTATTTGATAACCTGGAATTTTCCTGATTCAATCATTCTTCCATCCAGGTCACGCAATTGATAAATGTATATTCCTCTGTAATAATTTTCGCCCAGTTGAACTGTCAGTCGGGTATTGCCGAAAATTCGGACCTCGGTCATTTTCTTCCCAATAAAGCTATAGATCTGAAGGATGTGTTGTTGGTTTGTCGGCCCTTGACAGGTAAAATTGATTACTGTAGAAGCAGGGTTAGGAAACATTTGTACCAACTTACTATCATACGGCCAATTGGAAAGTACGGGCGTGGATGTAAGTGCGGGGGGAGCCGAAAAACTCATCCAAAGTAATGGTAAGACAATATAGATATGGCTTTTCAGAAAGGACATGACGGTGCTAATTTAGCCAAAGTATGCTAAAAATAATGCAGGTGAGGAAATTTTAACAGGTGAGACTTGTCAATACCGGTTATGCCGCAGCCCTATGCCAGACCGGCGAGTGTTTCCTGTATGGCAGTAAAATTGGGAAGATCACCGGGAGTGGCACAAACTTCGGCGTAACGAACAACGCCTTCGGCATCTACTACAAAGGCGGCACGCTTACTCACTTTTTCCATCTCAAAAGCGGGGAAAACATCGTATAATACTCCATAAGATGAGGCCGCGGTTCCATTAAAATCACTCAGGAGCGTAAAATTCAATTGCTGATCTTCTTTGAATTTGGCAAGTGTGAACAGAGAGTCTACTGATATACCAATCACTTTGGCATTGGTTTGGTTATAGGTAGCTATGTTATCACGCACACTGCAAAGCTCCTTGGTGCAAACACCTGTAAAAGCAAGTGGGAAGAAAAGAATAACGACGGGTGACCCAGTCATTGCTGAAAGGGAAACTTTATTTTTATCTGAATCGAACAGTGTGAAATCGGGTGCTTTTTGACCTACCTGGATACTCATAATGGTATAATTTAGAGAGTAAAATTACAGATAAAACTGAAAGAAAAATCACCATCAGTGAGTGGGGGTAGCAGTTCTACCGAAACCGTTACCATATCGAACATCAGGCTGATACAGTTTGTTCCTTTCACGGGCTGCATATAGATCGAGGCTATCTATGAGTATTTTCATCTGTGGAGGATGAGATTCATAGTATTTTAAAGATCGATAAAATTGTTCTCGTGTTATGTTATGCAATTTGAATACCTGCTCATAATAGGCAAAATTCATCTTTTTGGCTGCAAAGGCGGTATCTTTTGTTGCCTGTAAATTGTTCAATTCATCTGCTTTCATCATATCCCACATAACCACTTTCATTTCGTCAATTGACATTTCACCACCTAACCCGGGCAGATTACAGGCAGTAATGAAAAAAAATGCCGGCAGGAGAATGGTTAGTAACTTTTTAAATTGAAACCTCATTGTCAATGGTGGAAAAGAAATTTATTTAAGTTGCTGTTTGTAGAATTGAGCATTGATTACATCTAGTTCTTGCAATAAAGTTATTGCCCTATTCCTTTCATCAGCAGTTCCCTTTTTAAATAGTCCAACTAGTTCCTGCATTTTACCCTGCATGAAAATCTGTTGGATCATGGTATTGGGATTCTCTTTGTTGAAGGCCTGTAATTGGGTCAGGCATTGCAGCATATTTCGTCGGGCTTCAGCCTCATTATCATACCATTTATCCATTGCGGCTCTATAGTAAGAATAAATGATATCATGAACGATGTTATACCGGTTATTAATAAGGTTCTCATTCAGCCAATAGCGATTCCTCAATCCGTCAAAAACCCGCCAGCCGGTTGTTCCTTTACCTTCCGGGGCATTGTTGACAATCTGCTGTGCTTTGCGAAAAAAGGCCTCCCCTCCTTTTGGGGAAAAAGAATCATAGTCCAGACCGATAATCATATAAGCATAATAGGCAAAAATGGCGGTCAGATTAGCAACCTGGGGGTCATTGCCCTGAATACGGTTTTCATTGAATTCAACCGGCTGAAATTCCTGGTATTTGAAAGTAACATCTGCATCCAGATAATTCAGCAGGGCGCATTGATAACTGCTGTTGTATACCGGCCGGGCAGCTTGCACAGTTAAAGTTGCTTTGTATACATTGGGGTCAACAATTGTTTCAAGATTCAATATGAAGCTGCAATCAATTTTTTCATTGGACTGGAATACATCATTGCTCCATTTTCTGGTATTCATCAGGTTATTCAACTGAGTTTGCAAGGTGATGAATATTCTTTTGTCAACTGTCGTTGTGATTCTGCTGGTAATGACGGTTACTTTTGCCTGAAGTTCCTGACTCCGGCTTAATAGCGGGAAAAAAAATAATAACAGCAAAAACACCTTAAACTTCATAAGAATTTATTGGCTCAAGTTATCGTGAGTAATTTAAAGATACACCAATGAAATCAAAGAAAAATTTCCGACTTGGGCTGGAAGCAAAAACGACAGCGAGATGCTGTCGTTTCAAGAAGTATGCGCTGTGAATTAGCGGAAAAGGTCCGCCTCATCATTTTTACGGTAGTATACTTTCCCCTCCATGAATTCCTGTGTTGCCAGGATGGCAGGGTTAGGCATTTTCTCGTAGGCGCGAGATATTTCAATCTGCTCTTTGTTCTCGTGGATTTCCTCTAGGCTGTCGGTATGACTAGCAAACTCTTCCAGTTTGTTGTGCAATTCTTCCCGAAGCGAGATATTGATCTGGTTGGCACGGCGGGAAATAATCGCTATGGACTCATAGAGATTTCCTGTAACAGATTTCACATCAGTCAGGTTCTTGGTTTCCACCACGCTGGGGATGTTGGCACTCATTTGCCTTCTCAGTTTGCTCATTTGGAGATATTTTTTAGAAAGTTAATGGTTTGGGTCTTTATTTTATTTACTTCAGCCAGGTGTTTACTATCTGTAAATCGTTCGGTAAAGTCATTGCATTCGGTCAATACCTTTTCAAATCGCTCTTTTTGCTTGTCTTCATAACTCATATCTGCATAGCGATTGTATGATTTAATGATAAGGTACTTGTACTCGTCTGCCTTTTTCGAATCCGGAAAATTATCTGCAACTGTTCCAAATGCAATGGCTGCAGCTTTGTAATATCCCAGGTTATAATAGAGTTCAGCACTTTTGTATTCTTTTGCCTCCAGTTTTTCCCTGCACTTGTCAATGATTTCATTGGCTTCTTTGATTCTGGGAGAAGTTGGATGTGTGCTCAGGTAAGCTTGTAACAACTGCATGGTTTTGTTGGTAGTAGTCTGGTCCAACTCAACTTTGGGAGATTGCTTATAAAAGCACATGGCTCTCATGAATTCACATTCCTCAGATCTTATACTGGTAGGGAAATTCTCAACAAAAGTTTTGAAGAGGTTTTCAGCATTCAAATAGTCCTTATCATAAAAATATGAATAGGCAAATTTGTAGTACATATCTTCATACCGCTGGGTACCTTTTACATAAGGAAAGATCTCTTCGTATAATTGCTGTGCGTATACCCAATCTTTCTTGGCGTAAAACTCTTCAGCCATTTTATACTTGTATTCAAAATCCTTGCTCTTCATGATCTTTCCGAATTTACCTGCACAGGATATGGTAAGCAGGGAAACGGCAAGGAAATAAAAAACCGGAATTTTCTTCATAAAGGCGGGCAAAGTTAACTATTTACCGGCAATTTAATGTACCTCAACCTGCGAGCACGTTAAGGTTATTTTAAAATGCCTCATTATCAGCGAAAAAGGCTGCTTCACCAATTATGGTAAAGCAGCCTTATTGTATCGAACGAGGGTGATTATTTGGTATCCCCTTCGCCTTCTTTCAATTTTGCTTTGATTTCGGCCAACGCTCCCAGATCACCTAGGGTAGCTTTTTCTACTTTGGATTGGATGTTCTTAACAGCTTTTTTGGTGCTGTCAGATTCCGCACGGGCTTCTTTCTTGGCTGATTCTTTTTGTTCTGTCTCCTGTTGCTCGCGGATGCGGGTATGGCTGAGCAGGATGCGCTTTTCGTTTCTATCGAACTCAATAACAACGAATTGCGCAGATTCTTCTACCTGCAGGTTTTTACCATCTTCCTTCGTCAGGTGTCGATTGGGTACAAATCCCTCCAGTCCATACGTCAATTGAACCAGAGCACCTTTGTCCTCCTTCCTCACTACGGTTCCCTCATGCAGGGTTCCAACTGCGAAAGTCTCCTCGAGTGCATTCCAGGGATCTTCTTCCAGTTGTTTATGTCCGAGTTGGAGTTTACGGTTTTCCTTATCAATGCTCAGGATGATGATATCGATCTTCTCTCCCACTTTGGTGTAATCTCCCGGGTGATTGAATCGCTTTAACCAACTAAGATCGCTGATGTGGATCATTCCACCGATTCCCGGCTCAAGTTCAACAAACACGCCATAAGGAGTAATGTTTTTTACCAATCCCTGGTGCTTGCTGCCTTCTGGGAATTTACTTTCGATCTCATTCCAAGGATCCTGTGTCATCTGTTTGATGCTGAGACTCATCTTGCGGGAATCCTTATCAAGGGTAACCACTTTTGCCTCGTACTCATCATGCAGTTTGAAGAATTCTTTGGCATTGATAGGTGTGTTGGCCCATGTAATTTCGGATACGTGCACCAGACCTTCAACACCGGGTTGAATTTCAAGGAATGCACCATAATCTTCAATGTTTACCACTTTACCCTTCACTACGCTGCCTTCTTCGAGTCCGGCAGGCAGTACATCCCAGGGATGAGGTGTCAGTTGCTTCAGACCAAGAGAAATACGCTTCTTATCATCATCGAAATCAAGAACAACCACTTGTAGTTTTTGATCCAGTTTCACAACTTCACTTGGGTGAGAGATACGTCCCCATGAAATATCTGTGATATAAAGCAGACCATCGAGACCACCCAAATCCATGAAAGCACCAAAATCTGTGATGTTCTTCACCACACCTTCCAGAACTTGTCCTTTTTCGAGTTTACTCATGATTTCAGCACGTTGTGCCTCGATGTCACTTTCAATCAATGCTTTGTGAGATACCACGGCATTCTTGATGGTTTCATTGATCTTCACCACTTTGAATTCCATCGTCTTACCGACAAACTGATCGTAATCTGTTACTGGCTTCACATCAATTTGTGAGCCGGGCAGGAAGGTTTCCATACCAAAAACATCCACAATCAGTCCACCTTTCGTCTTGCTGGTTACTGTACCGGTAATAACTTCACCGGTCTTGTGCACTTCAACAATTCTTTCCCAGGCACGATAGATGCGGGCAGATTTCCTGCTAAGGTGAAGATTACCCTGACGGTCTTCTTTTTCAACCACCATCACTTCCACTTCATCCCCAACTTTTAGTCCGGGTACATCGCGGAATTCATTTAAAGAAACCAATCCGTCACTTTTGAAGCCAATGTTGATCACTACATCGGTTTTAGTGAGAGCTACCACTAATCCGCGGATGATCTCACCATCTTCAATTTGAACAAAAGTCTGATCGTACACTTTGTCATACTTTACACGATCAGTTTCTGCATAATGACTCACATTGCGCTTGTCAATGCTCCAGTCAAAATCATCATGTGCCGTAGCTGCCGGCGCGGTCTCAGGTGCATTTGTTGTCGCAGCAGCGGGCTGTTCAGCTGGTTGAGCTGCAGCCGTCTCCTGAGCATCTGCGTTTAGTTGTTTGTTAATGAAATTCATAAAAAACCCGCTTTTTTTTATACGGGGTGGCAAAGGTACGAAGTCCACCCGTAATCACCTATAAAATCAGGAAATTTTAGAGAGATCATGCACAACTCTAATTATATATTTTAAACATATTTATTCGTCTGATTTAAAATATAATTATTGCATTTGATGTGAAAATTGCTGCCGCTCATTTCACCATTAGCAGACAAGAAAAAACGGAAAACGGAATGATTCAAGCCCGTGCACAACAATTCTCGAACCCGGAACTTCGCTTGAAATGGGATGAACAACCAAGCCAGCCGATACGGGCAAGCAATTTTCGAAGAAAAATTCTACCAGAAAATAGTATACAAGGCAGTCAGAATGCCCGTAACCAGCAAGGTGCCGGCCAGGAAAGCCGGGTGCATTTCCCATAAGCTTCCTCCCGGCTGTAATCCTTTAGGGCGGATACCCCTCTTATTTTCATACCTACTGATGAGTACCATTCCGATAACACAAATCAGGAATACAAAACCCATTCTATCGATGAATGGTATTTCATACACCCCGTCAGCATTCAAGACTGAAAAACCTATGGAACTCAGTGAAGAAAGATCAATCCACTGTGGGAGGAACTTGAAAAATACAGAGAGTAAAAAACCACCAATGGTAGCAAAGAGTGCGGCATTCGATGTAGCTTTTTTCCAGAAAAAACCTAAAATGAACATGGCAAAAATACCGGGAGAAACGAATCCGGTATATTCCTGAATATACTTAAAACCACCTTTTTCGATACCAAGATGCGGAGCAATCAAAATTGCAATAGCCATAGCTACCACGATGGTATATTTTCCGGTTGTTACCAGTGATGACTCACTCGCTGAAGGATTTATTTTTTTCTGGTATATATCCAGCGTAAAAATGGTTGAAATGCTGTTGGCCTTTCCTGCGAGGGATGCAACGATGGCTGCTGTCAGAGCAGCGAAGGAAAGGCCCTTTAAACCGACAGGCAATAGATTGAGCAATGATGGATATGCTTTATCAGCCATGAGTTGTCCGTTCTCACCCAACAATTCTCCCTGAGAAAAATAACCTTTTTGGTTTAACACATAAGCTGCTATACCAGGAAGAACCACGATCACCGGCATGAGCAATTTAAGAAAGGCAGCAAATAAAATACCGTTGCGCGCTGTTGGTAAACTGGCACCGAGAGCTCGTTGGGTGATATACTGATTGCAACCCCAATAGTTGAGATTAACAATCCACATGCCTCCGATCAGAACCGACAATCCCGGCAGGTCGAGATAACTGGGATTGTCTTTTTTCAATATCATGTGAAAATGATCATTGGCCTCAGTATATAATATTTGTAAGCCGTTCATTGCGCCGCTCTGGCCATACATCTGACTGACCAATCCAAGTGCGAGATAGGTAGTAACCAGTCCACCTACTACCAGAAAGAAAACCTGAATCACATCGGTATACCCGATCACTTTCATTCCACCAAGTGTAATGAATATGGCAAATACCCCGAGCAAATACATACAAGTTGTAATTGATATGCCACTGATACTATGAATTGCCAGCGCACCCAGGTAAAGTATTGAGGTAAGATTAACTACCACATACAACAGGAGCCAAAATATGGCCATGATCATCGCCACAGTATCATTGTACCGGGTTTGTAAAAATTGTGGCATGGTATAAATCTTATTCCTGAGGTACACCGGAATAAAAAAGATAGCTACGATTAAAAGTGAGGCAGCTGCCATCCATTCATAAGTTGAAATGGCTAGTCCCATGGTGAACCCATTGCCGCTCATGCCAATCATTTGTTCAGCTGAAATATTGGAAGCAATTAGAGAGGCCCCGATGGCCCACCATGTCAGAGAACCCTCAGCCAGAAAAAAATCATGTGATGCGGCAATGGTTGTTTGCTTCTTTTTCCTATAAACCAGGTATCCATAGCCACTAACAATGATAAAATAAATAAAGAAAACTATGTAATCGGTGGTTTGCAAAACTTTCATTGTTTATTTTTTTCGGGGGTTGGAAAACTGAAGATACTGTTTTTGATGGTATTCAGCTATTGGTGGGTGGAAGCACAAATTGTATTAGATTAAGTTAAGAAAATTATGATTCAATTTATTGTACCAAACTTATCAAGCGGTCATCCGAATAGTTGGGAACCTTGAATAAGGTATGTTCCCAGCCATTAAAATCATCCTCCGGATGCATGGTTGTTAGTACAACGCATGACATTCCCGCCAGGCTTGCAGCTTCCACACCTTTTGGTGCATCCTCGAATACAATACAATCTTCCGGTTGAACACCTAATTTATCTGCACAAAGAAGAAATGTCTCCGGATCGGGTTTGCTAATTCGAACATCAGTAGCACTTACAATTGCTTTAAAATAATTTCTTATAGACAAGCCATCCAACACATAGTTGATGTTTTCCGGCAAAGCAGCTGAACCGATTCCCATGAGAATATTATTGGAATGTGCCTGTCGTAAAAAAACATCTAATCCGTCAATCAATTGAAGATATGGTCGAAATACTTCGCGGTAGCCGGCTTCCTTCCGGGCAATCATTAGTTGCATTTCGTCTTCTGAAAATCTACCCGGAAAAATCCTCTCCAACAACTCTTCGTTTTTCCCATAGCACTCCAGTTTCACCTGTTCCAGCGTGAGTTCAGCACCGAGTTGATTGAGTATGTCATGCCATGCGCGTATATGAAAATTCATATCATCGATCATGGTTCCATTGAGGTCGAAAATAAATGCCCGTTTAGCCATAATAAAAAGATGTATCTAAATAAACCTGTTGATCAAATTTTCCAGGTACTCTTGTCGTCCACTGATTATGGAAGGTTCTCCATATTGTGTGGCAAGATCTGCCAAAGCTTCCAGTGTCAACTTTCCTTCTTCAAATTCTTTCCCCTTTCCTGTGTCAAATGAGGCATATCTTTTTTGTCGAATGGCAGAATAATCTGATTGGTTCAATATTTTATCGGCTATCAATAATGCCCGTGCAAAGCTGTCCATCCCTCCAATGTGTGCATGAAATAAATCGACAGGATCAGTAGAATTCCTCCTTCTTTTTGCATCAAAATTAATCCCTCCCCCAGCAAAGCCCCCTGCAGGTAGAATAACCAGCATTGCTTCTATCAATTCATACAAATTCGTAGGGAACTGATCGGTATCCCATCCATTCTGATAATCCCCGCGGTTGGCATCTATGCTTCCTAAAACCCCGGCGTCTGCGGCCACCTGCAGTTCATGTTGAAATGTATGTCCGGCAAGTGTAGCATGGTTGACTTCGATGTTCAATTTAAAATCATTGAGTAAATCGTATTCCCGAAGAAAACCAATAACCGTTGCGGCATCATAATCATACTGATGTTTGGAAGGTTCACAGGGTTTTGGTTCTATGAAAAAATGACCTTTAAATCCTTGTTGTCTGGCATAATCTTTACACAGGTGTAAAAACCGGGCAAGGTGGTCAATTTCTCTTTTCATTTGCGTATTCAGTAAAGTCATGTACCCTTCCCTACCCCCCCAGAAAACATAATTTTCTCCGCCCAAACGGATGGTTGCATCCAATGCTGCTTTTACCTGAGCGGCAGCAAAACTAACAACAGTAAAATCCGGATTGGTTGCTGCGCCATTCATGTACCTGCGATGTGAAAACAGATTGGCAGTACCCCAAAGTAATTTCACCCCACTTGCTTGCTGCTTTTGCCAAGCATAGTCTGTTAACAAGTGCATTCTTCGTTCATTTTCCACGAGATCACTGGTGAGGTCAACCATGTCTACATCGTGAAAGCAGTAAAAAGGAATTTGAAGCTTGGTCATCAATTCAAAGGCAGCATCCATTTTTTTCTTCGCACGCTCAATCGGGTCTGGATGTTCATTCCAGGGATAAAGATGAGTTGGCTCTCCAAATGGATCCGATCCATTTCCAACAAAACTATGCCAGTAAGCACATGCGAACCGAAGCCAATCTTTCATAGGTTTTCCGGCTACATACTTATCAGCGTCATACCACCTGAAAGCCAGTGGATTTGGACTATCAGGCCCTTCGTAACAAATGGTATTGATTCCTTTGAAGTACTCTACATCTCCTTTTATAAACTGCATAGAAACGATTTTTTAACTATTGTTGATTTTATTCTTCAGTTGCAAAAGCCATTGCTGGTAGATATCTTCCCATCTTTTATCACGAGTATCAGGATCTATTCTTTTAATTGGGGTTGAAAGCAGCGTCGAATGATTTTCTTTATTGATAAACCCGCTGCCTTTAGCTGCCCCTCTGGCTGCTCCTTCACTCCCATTAACATCAAACAATTCCAAAGGTGTTTGTGTTAGTTGAACGAATGCCTGAATAAAAACATCGCTGAGAAACAAATTCGCAGTGCCAGCTTTGATCAACTTTACAGTTACCTGCATCTCTCTTAAAACATCTAATCCATAGCGAAAAGCAAATGCAACACCTTCCTGCGCTGCGCGGAATAGATGGGCAGGCGAATGTCTGTTGAAGTCAATGTTGTGCAGGTGAGCATTAATAATTTGGTTGCCTAAAATTCTCTCAGCGCCATTACCAAAAGGATAAAAAAATAATCCATCAGCTCCGGGCTGAATAGTAGCTGCTAACCTATTCATTTCTTCATAATCATATCTGTTGCCTGTAAGTTGTCGAACCCATTTATTGAGTATTCCGGCACCGTTGATGCACATCAATAAACCAAGTCGTGCTTGTTCGTTGGAATGATTAACATGTGCAAAGCTGTTGATACGTCCAAGCGAGTCAGTCAGTGGTTGATCAGTGACTGCGTAAATAACACCGGAAGTGCCTGCTGTGGCAGCTATCTGTCCGGGTTCCATTACACCTAATGACCAAGCATTGTTCATCTGGTCGCCTGCTTTGTAGGTTACAGGAATACCGGGAATTAATTGCAATTCATGAGCAGCTTCACTTGATAAAAAACCGTGTTCTCCAAATACCGGTCGGATTGCCGGTATCCACTCCGGATTCCAATGATACTGTTGAAACAATTGATGGGCTGGTTGATTTTGTTGATAGTCCCAAAAAATACCTTCTGAAAGTGCAGAACTGGTGGTTGTTGCCTCCCCTGTCATTCTGAAGGAAATATAATCCCCCGGTAACATGATCCGGTGAATTTGTTGAAAGATTTCTGGCTGATGTTGCTGAACCCATGCGAGTTTGGCAGCAGTAAAATTTCCGGGGGAATTCAGCAGATATCTATCACAGTAATCTCGTCCTAATGTCTGATAGATTTCTTCACCGGTATGAATGGCACGGCTGTCACACCAGATTATGCTATTCCCAATGCTGCTACCATTTTGATCAACCAATACCAATCCATGCATCTGATAAGCAATTCCGATGCCCTTGATATCTTTTACCGCATACATTCCGGAGGAATTGGCCTGGTGCATGGCATTCCGAATATAATCCCACCAATCCAGAGGTGATTGTTCAGCCCATCCCGGTTGTGGAGAATATATGGGGGCTTCCTCGGTTGGATACTGAACGGTTATCAGCGAATGCTGAGTCGCTGCATCCCAAACAGTCAACTTTACTGCAGAAGTGCCGAGATCAATGCCGATATACAACATGCTTATGTGAATTGTAACCGAATTTAACTATTTCTTGTTAAAGACCTAAAATGCATCGCCCTCTGCAGTAACTCGAGTTATTAAGATAGGGTGTATAACAAAAGTTAAAACTGCACATCTCTGATCAATTTCAAAAGATTGGTGATGGCTTCTCATGTGTAAGAAAAAATAAAGAGCACAGATGAGCGTTACTACTGTAGTTCAATTGATTTCCCAATTCGCAGTATTATAATCAGCGTATGTCAAAATTTTTGCTATTGATTGTGTTTAGCCTACCCTGCTCTGTTCCTGCGCAATACAGTTATAGCCAGAGGAAATCAATCAACGGACAATCACTTATTAATCAGCGGTACACTTCCAATCCGGCAGTTCGGGTATTCAATGAAAAAACATACATCTATTGCACACAGGATCTCGATGTGGGCATATCTCCCAATAAATTTGGCGATCATTTTGCCATGAGAGATCTGTGGGTATACACGCTAAGTGAGATCAATGGCAAGGCAAAGGAAATTGGGCAAGTACTGGATATCAAACAAATTCCCTGGGGCAGTCGTCAATTAGGGGCGTCAGATATTACCTACCATAAAGGAAAATATTATCTCTATTTCGCACTCAAAGACAAGAATGATGTTTTTCGCATTGGTGTAGCGACTGCTGATTCTGTTAGAGGTCCTTTTCTGGCGGAAAGAAATCCTATTTCGAGGGCATATAGTTCTGATCCCTGTGTTTTTCAGGATGATGATGGCACCTTCTATCTCTATTTTGGTGGCACACAGATCGGACAACTACATCAATGGGAAAACAATGTATATCGACCCAATGCAGAAGAAAGAGTTGGTGAGCAATCTTCTCTCTTACCAAGAATGGCAAGACTTTCTGCAGATATGAAACAACTGGCGGAAGTAGTAAGTGAAATAAAAATCGTGGATACAAATGGTGAATTGCTGGAGGCAAAAAATAACAAAAAAAGATTTGGTGAGGCTACATGGGTACATAAGTACAACGGGCAATATTATCTCTCCTATTCTACAGGAGATAGGCGTTTGATAGCTTACGCTGTTGGTAACTCGCCCTATGGCCCCTTTACCTACCGGGGTGTACTGCTGGAAACAAGCGTGGGTGGTGGCAGTCGGCACTCCATTGCAAATATTAAGGGAAGTTGGTATTTATTTTACCATGATGCTCAGATATCCGGAGCCCCTAATTTGAGAAATATCTATATGAAACAGATTGCACATTTACCCAATGGTGACATCATTCCCGTGCCAACAGGTGGCAAATAGTTCGATAATTAAAAAAATTAGTATTTTAGGGATAACAAAAATTCTTGCCATGAAAAAAATTTTCGTCTTCCTCTTAACCTGCTGTTTGTTCACATTAGCAGGTACAGCCCAGACTAAAAAATCCGAGCCTGCCAAAGCAGCAAAATCAGCAGGTCCAACAAAAAGTGATGGAACCCCTGATATGCGGTACAAAGCAAATAAGGAAACCGCAAAGCCTGCAGGTCCAACTAAAAAAGATGGTACGCTGGATATGCGGTATAAGGAAAATAAAGCTACGGCAACTAAAAAAGGGAAGGGATAATCCTAATGCATTCATTCTTGCAAAGGCCTCTTATACAGAGGCTTTTTTGTTGCATGCAGCGGCTATGGAATTAGCAGCTACCCATCCACTGGCCCATGCATGTTGAAAATTAAAGCCCCCCGTAACTCCATCTACATCTACTACTTCCCCGCCAAAGTAAAGTCCTGGCTGAATTTTACTTTCCATTGTTGAGGGATGAATTTCTTTGAGCGCGATACCACCACAGGTAACAAACTCTTCCTTGAATGTTGTTTTACCTTTGAATTCCAATTCTGTGCCCACTAAAATTGCTATCAATTGATTTTGTTCGCGGGAAGTTATTTCAGCCCAGGTTCTGGTTTCAGGAATGGTTGCCCGCAGTAATAAATAATGCCAGAGTCTTGAAGGAAGTGTAAAAGGACACCGCAAGTATACTTTTTGTCCTCCATATTGCTTTCTCCACTCTTGCCACTGAGCACGCAATGTCGACTCATTGTAGTCTGGTAACCAATGGATGGAAAGTTTTCCGGTGTATGATTTCTCCGATAACTCCCTTGCAGCAAAAGCGGATAGTCGGAGTGCTGCCGGACCACTTATTCCCCAATGGGTAATGAGAAGCGGTCCTACAACCTGTAATTTGTTTCCTACCAATGAAATGCGCACCGGATCTACTGATATACCCATCAATTTTCTAAGTTCCGGATCAGGCACGTTAAATGTAAACAGAGAGGGTACGGGTGATTCAATGGTGTGGCCCAATTTTAATATCCAGGAAAATTGTTCTGCCTTTGGATATCCTCCCGTTGCAATTAAAACAAAGTCTGCAGTCATTTTGTTGCCATCGGCAGTGAAAACAGTGAACGTATTTTCTTTTTCGACGGCTATAACCTCCTGGTGTAAAAGTAATTTGACCCTATATTTTTCAGCATCTCTAATTAAACAATCTACTATGGTTTGAGCGTCATTGGTAGAGGGAAACATTCTGCCATCGGCTTCCGTTACCAATTCAACGCCCCTCTCCTGAAACCATTGTATCGTCTCATGGGGTCCAAACTGGTGCAATAGATTTTTCATCAGTCGGGCTCCTCTTGGATAAAGCTTACTCATAGCGTCGACATCAAAGCAGGCATGGGTTACATTACATCTCCCTCCTCCACTAATGCGTACTTTGGATAAGTAACGTGCTGATTTTTCTAAAAGAATAACTTCCAGATCGGGCTGAATTCTTGCTGCATTGATGGCGCAAAAAAAACCGGCAGCTCCTCCCCCAACGACGATTAATTTTTTATTCTTCATACTTACATACGCATCAGTGCAGCCATTTTTTCAATACCTGTCCAAAGATTACCCAGACGCAGATTTTCATTTTCTGCATGTTGGTTATTGTCATAATTCGCAATGGGAACTGTAATAGGATAAGCACCTGCAAATTGACGGAACATATACAAGGGTAAGCTTCCTCCCATCAGTGGAACTACCAGTAAACGATTTTGCGTATGTTGTCGAAGTGCCTGTATCACAGCAACTGCTAAAGGATGATCGATGGGCGTTTTCTGTGCATTGTAGCCGGATTTTCTTTTCACCTGAATGATGCGATCATATTTTTTTCTTTCTTCATCGGTAGGTATTCCGCTTGTAATATAAAATCCCTGTTCCCGGATATGATCTTCCACGCGCTGCTGCTGCACTTGATAATCAATTCCCGGAACCAATCTGAGGTCAAGAGTGGCTGTAGCAATAGATGGAATAATGTTACTTGCTAAAACTCCGGTAGCGGCGCTTTGAATACCATTGATGTTCAACGAAGGCAACAACAAAGAAGCTGATAACCCCCGACTTCCTGCCTCGGCCCGGCTAAAACCCAATGAACGTTTCAAATCATTGTCCATAACAGGCAGTGCATCCAGTGCGGCTTGTTCATCGGTGTTCAATGGAGTAATGGAATCGTAAAAATTATTGATCAACACCTGGCCATTGAGGTTCTTCATGGATACCAATAGATGGCTGAGCAGAAGTGCTGGATTAGGTGCCCAGTTTCCGTAATGACCACTGTGCAAGGGACGGTTGCTTCCATAGACTGTCAGTTCCATTCCTGCATCACCACGAACGCCTAAAAACATTTGTGGTGCACCGGAAGCATGCTCCGGTCCATCACAGATGATCCATCCATCACTTTTCAGTAAGCTCGCATGTCGGGTAAGAATTTCAGGCAAATGAGTAGATCCGACCTCTTCCTCACCTTCAAAGAAAAACTTCAGGTTAACAGTGGGCTTGATGTTCAATTGCCGGAGTGTTTGGTAAGCTTTGATGATTGCAAAAACGCCCGCTTTATCATCCGCACTGCCCCTTCCTGTGATGCGCCAATCAGGGGATGGTTTCCTTGTCATTGAATTTTCTTCAACAGGTTTATATCCTGTTGAAGGGTTACCCTCAACAATCAATGGACGAAAGGGGTGCCAACCCGGATACCAACGAGTACTATCTGCCGGTTGTCCATCGTAATGAGCATACAAAACAATGGTGCGTGTTGCACCCGGCACATTTACCTCTCCGTAAATTGCCGGGGGAACATTGGGGGATGACGCAGAGAGCAATTGAACGCGTTCTATCCCGGAACTGCGCATCAGGTTCACCATAAAGGTGGTATTCAATCGGGTGTGGTATTCATTGAGGGGTGTATTGGGTAAACGGACAAAGGAAATGAATTCCTGTAGCCATTCATTTTGCTGTTGCTGACAAAAAGCAGTGATACGTTGTGAGGGGTCGGTCTGTGAGCAGAGTTGGTTACTCAGCAGGAGAAGTAGCAGAAAGGGAAGCTTTTTCATACCTTAAAGATAGGAAGCATCCCGCCAATCAATAATAAGAACTGTTGAGATTTTGGTTGCCTTTCTCAGCCTGTTCGATGATGCTATAATCAGACAGAACTAGTGCTTTGTTCTTTTTAACACAAACGTCATGCTCAAAGTGGACTGCCGTTTTCCCGTCCCGAGTTCGAACTGTCCATCCATCATCATCTGTAAAAATTTCTCTGGAACCGAGCGTTATCATTGGCTCGATAGCAAGTACAAGGTTTTCTTTTAGGCGGGGTCCTGAACCTCGTTTACCATAGTTAGGTACCTGGGGGTCTTCGTGAAGTTGTTTTCCCAAACCGTGTCCCACCAATTCCCTCACAACTCCGTACTGGTGCTTTCTCTCTACATAATCCTGTATAGCGAAGGATATATCTCCTATTCTGTTGTTAACGATTGCCTTTTCAATACCGAGATAAAGAGAATCTTTCGTCACTTTCACCAATTGTAAAACAGTTGTATCGGCTTCTCCCAATACAAAAGTATAAGCATGATCACCGTGCCAGCCGTTCAAAATAACCCCAATGTCTATTGAAACAACATCACCCTCTTTCAGTGGTTTGTTATCGGGAAAACCGTGTACGACAACATCATTGACAGATGCACAAATGTTATGAGGATACCCTCTGTATTGGAAGAAGGAAGGAATAGCTTTATGATCCCGGATGTATTCATTGCACATTTTATCAATCTGGAGGGTAGTCATGCCCGCGCGAAGAACTTTCGCAACTTCTGCTAAAGAATTGCTTACCAGCAAAGCTGACTCTTTCATCAATTGTACCTCACTATCCGTCTTACAAAACATCATAACATCCATGCTTGTTAGAAAAAAATAAACCTGCCGGGCAATGCCTGACAGGTTATAGATTTTTACTTATTTCATTTAAATGGTTGTAGTAGTGGTTGTTGTTGTTCCAACCGGCTGACGACCTTGTATTCTGCCGCTCTTCATCAAACCATCATACTGACGCATCAAAAGGTAGGTTTCAATTTGCTGAAGTGTGTCCAAAATAACACCAACCATGATCAACAAAGAAGTTCCTCCGAAGAAAGAGCTGAATCCCTGGGTTACATTCAGGCGTTGAGCAAAGCCGGGCATGATACCAACGAAAGCCAGGAAGATGGCACCGGGAAGGGTAATCTTATCCATGATGCCTCCTATAAAATCAGCTGTTGGCTGTCCGGGTTTAACACCGGGAACAAATCCGTTGTTTTTCTTGAGATCTTCAGCAATTTGTTTGGGATTGAAGATCAATGCAGTGTAAAGGAATGTGAATCCAATCACCATAACTGCATAGATCAGCATGTACCAGAAATTACTTGGGTCATTGAAGATTCTAATGATTCCCTGTGTTGAATCCAGGTTGGTAAATGACACCAGGGTAGGCAGGAACATGATGGCTTGTGCAAAAATGATGGGCATAACACCGGCGCTGTTCACCTTGATGGGCAGGAACTGGCGGGCACCGCCTAATTGCTTATTACCAACAATTTGTTTAGCGTAGTTTACAGGAATTTTGCGGACACCCTGCACCAGGAGAATCAATCCCATGATAACGATTACGAGGATGGCAACTTCCACGAGGAAAATCAATAATCCACCGCCTCCGCGTTGTTCTTTGGTACTGAATTCTTGAATCAATGAAATGGGCAGACGGGCAAGAATTCCGACCATAATAATGATGGAAGTTCCATTACCCAAACCTTTGTCCTGAATTTTCTCACCCAGCCACATTACGAATAACGTTCCTGCAGTCAGCGTGATGATAGTAGAGAAGGTGAAGGATGACCCTTCAAATCCCGGTAGGATGGCATCGCGGTAACCGGGACCATTCAGGTAGGCAACATAAGCACCGGCCTGGAAGATGGTAACGATTACAGTGAGGTAACGGGTCCATTCATTGATTTTCTTTCGACCGCTGTCTCCATCTTTTTGAATTTTCTGGAGGGTAGGTACCAGAATGGTCATCAACTGCATGAAGATGGAGGCAGAGATGTAGGGCATGATGCCCAAGGCAAGGATGGATGCCTGAGAGAAGCCGCCTCCAGCGAACATGTCGAAAATACCCAGCAGGCCAGTATTGTTGGCTGTTTGCTGAGCTTGTTCAATTTTGTTGGGGTCGAGTCCGGGTAAAACGATGTGATTACCGAGGCGATAGGTCAGAACCAATGCCAGTGTAAGTAAAATCTTATCCCTTAGCTCCTCAATGGTCCAGATATTCTTTAATGTCTGTATTAATTTTTTCACTGAATGGCTATTAATAACTTGATAAATCGCTCTCAGGTGCACTCACCGGTCAAGCAACGGCAATTTACAATATTTTATGCGATAATCTCGATAGTACCACCTGCGGCAGTAACGGCGTTTTTGGCTTTTTCGCTGGCGGCATTTACTTTGAAAGTAAGAGCCGACTTAAGTTCGCCATTTGCCAGAAGTTTTACGCGATCGGTCTTACCAATGAGGCCGTTCACATAGAGTGTTTCCGGGCTAAACTCGGTGAAAGCATATTTTTCGGTCAATTGAGCGATTTGCCCCAAGTTGAAAACTTTGTAAGAAATGCGGTTATTGTTGGTGAATCCTCTCTTAGGAATACGGCGTTGGATAGGCATCTGTCCACCTTCGTGGGCCATTTTACTTTTATAACCGGCGCGGCTTTGACCACCTTTATTACCTTTTGTAGAAGTTCCTCCTTTACCGGAAGCTTCACCACGACCTATACGGATTGCTTTGTGTGTTGATCCTTTGGCGGGTTTTAGTGTGTGCAGTTTCATTGTCAGATGTTTGAACTTACGGGGAATCACCCCTCGCTTTAAAAAATAATTTTGTTTGGAATCAGTAGGTATTACTGTACTTCTTCCACCTTTACCAGGTGAGTTACCTTTTGAATCATGCCGAGTATTTGCGGGGTAGCATCTACTTCTTTGGAGGCATTGAGTTTACGCAAACCAAGGGCAGCCAGTGTTTTTTTCTGACGTTCCGGGCGATCGATGCCACTTTTAATCTGCGTGATTTTTATTTTTTTCATGACTTAATTTTTACAGGTTTCGGCTGATTATCCGTTGAAAACTTTGGCCAATTTGATGGTACGGGTTTTTGCTACCTGCACAGGTTCTCTGAGCATGGCAAGAGCCTTGATGGTTGCTTTCACCACGTTGTGTGGGTTTGCTGAGCCGAGGCTTTTAGCGAGTACGTCTGTTACACCGGCACTTTCCAAAACGGCACGCATGCTACCTCCCGCGATAACACCTGCTCCGTGTGCAGCAGGCTTGATGAGCACTTTAGCAGCACCATCTTTTGCCAGTTGTTCGTGGGGTATTGTACCATGCATAACAGGTACACGAACCAGATTTTTCTTAGCGTCTTCTATTCCCTTAGAGATGGCTTCCTGAACTTCCTTGGCTTTACCCAATCCGTGGCCAACTACGCCACCTTCATTACCTACTACTACGAGTGCGGAGAAACTGAAAGTACGACCACCTTTGGTAGTTTTAACTACACGGTTGATGGAAACTACTTTGTCCTTAAGTTCCATCTCTCCGGCTGCTTTTACCTTATTTACAGTGAGTTTCGACATTGTCTGAGATTGATTGAATGATTATTCGATAATTATTAGAATTGAAGACCTCCTTCACGTGCACCGTCAGCTACTGATTTAACTCTTCCGTGATAGAGATTACCACCTCTGTCGAAAACACATCCTTGTAGACCCAGTGCCTGTGCTTTTTGGGCTATGGCATTACCTACAAGCTTTGCCTTTTCTATTTTGGTACCTTTTTGTGCCTGGATATCTTTATCCAAAGAAGAAGCAGCAGCTAAGGTTACTCCATTATCGTCATCAATCAGTTGTGCATAGATTTCTGCATTGCTTCTGAAAACAGACAGGCGGGGTTTCAAAGAGGTACCGGCTATTTTCTTGCGAATGCGGTATCTGATTTTCTGCCTTTGAATCAATTTACTCATGGTATGTTTTTTTTGTTTCCGATTCTGCCGGAAACTGATTTACTAACTTGTTTATTTACCTGCAGCCTTACCTGCTTTTCTTCTCAGTTGCTCACCCACATATTTAACACCCTTTCCTTTGTATGGCTCAGGCTTTCTGAGGCTACGTAGTTTAGCAGCTACCTGACCGATCAGTTGCTTATCAACGCCTTCGAGGAAAATCTTAGGGTTCTGACCTTTTTCTGTTACTGTGGTCACCTTCAATTCCTTGGGAATTTCAAAAATGATGTTGTGAGAATAACCCAAAGCGAGGTCAAGAACATTACCAGTGTTGGCCGCTTTATAACCCACCCCTACCAGCTCAAGGTCTTTTTTGAAACCTTCCGTTACTCCTTTCACCATATTAGCGATCAGTGCGCGGTAGAGTCCGTGCATAGCGCGGTGGCGAATCTGATTGGTAGGACGGGTAAGGTTAATTTGACCGTCATTAACTTCAACCACGATATCGCGGTTGATTGCTTCTTTGAGTTCACCTTTGGGCCCCTTTACAGTTACGATGTGTTCTGCGTTAACAGAAACTGTAACGCCTGAAGGGATACTGATGGGTTGTTTTCCTATACGAGACATAGTCGTTTCTTTTTTTTATTGAATGTTGGATCGGTTTCAGCCCCGACTAAAGGCTTAAATGAGCGATTCCAACCCGATTAATAAATATAACAAAGTACTTCTCCACCTACGTTTTGAGCTTTTGCCTGTTTGTCGGTAATAACGCCTTTGGAGGTACTCAGAATGGCTACTCCCAGACCGTTGATTACGCGTTTAATTTCAGCAGGTTTAGCATATTGACGCAGACCGGGGCGACTAACTCTTTCCAGAGAGCGGATAGCTGCCTGTTTTGTTTGCGGATCGTATTTCAATGCTATCTTAATGACACCTTGCTTGTTGTCATCTTCAAATTTGTATTTCAGGATGTACCCTTGCTCATACAAAATTTCAGTCAACCGCTTTTTCATATTAGAAGCAGGGATCTCCACCAGTCTGTGACCGGCCATTTGAGCGTTGCGGATTCTGGTGAGGAAGTCTGCTATCGGATCTGTTACCATATTGATTGAATTAAATCAGTTCAGAATTTATTTTTATCACACGTATTACCAGCTGGCTTTCTTAACGCCTGGGATAATGCCATTCAGCGCCATATCACGGAACATAATCCGGGAGATACCGAAGAAGCGCATGTACCCTTTAGGGCGTCCGGTCAGTCGGCAACGATTTTTCAATCGCACGGGTGACGCGTTTTTAGGAAGCTTGTCAAGAGCGGCATAATCACCTGCATCTTTCAATGCCTTTCTTTTGTCGGCATATTTAGCTACCATTTTTTCACGCTTACGCTGTCTGGCTTTGATGGATTCTTTTGCCATGTGTATTAGTTGTTTTCTTTTTTAACGTTTTTGAAGGGCATACCCAATTCTTTCAGTAATTCGAAAGCTTCTTCATTGGATTGGGCAGTGGTAACGAAGGTGATGTCGAGACCTGTAATTTTATTCACCTTGTCGATATCGATTTCAGGGAAAATGATTTGCTCGGTAACTCCGAGGGTATAATTTCCTCTTCCATCGAATGCTTTGTCGCTGATACCTTTGAAGTCACGTACACGCGGCAGGGCTACGGATACGAGTCTATCGAGGAATTCGTACATTTTAGCTCCGCGAAGAGTAACACGTGCACCGATGGGCATTCCACGACGAAGTTTGAAGTTGGAAATATCTTTCTTGGAAGTGGTAGGCACGGCTTTTTGTCCGGTAATCGTGGTCAGTTCATCTACAGCGATGTCAACCAATTTTTTATCAGAAACAGCTCCGTTAACACCACGGTTGATGCAAATTTTTTCCAGACGGGGTGCCTGCATTACAGAGCCGTAAGAGAATTTTTTCATCAATGCAGGAACAACATCACGAGAATATTTGTCTGCAAGTCTGGGTGTATATTTTACAGTACTCATTTGATTACCTCCCCTGATTTTTTAGAAATGCGAACTAATTTACCTTCTTCACGTGTTCTTTTAACACGTGTAGCTTCACCTGCCTTGGCATCCCAGAGCATCACATTGGAAATGCTGATGGGGGCTTCTTTTTGGATAATACCACCTTTGGTGTTCTGAGCCGTCGGCTTGGTGTGTTTTTTAACTATGTTGATACCTTCAACTACCACACGACCTTTATCAACAATAACTTCCAGCACAGTGCGTGGTTTTTTCAGGTCTTTTCCATCACCGGCGATTACAACAACTGTATCGCCTTTTTTGATGTTGAACTTTGGTTTAAATCTTGTACTCATGGTACCTCCAACTCTCCGAGGAGTTATTTTTTAATGATAGAATAGTTTATTACAGTACTTCTGGTGCCAGTGAAATGATTTTCATGTAACCTTTATCACGCAACTCACGGGCAACCGGTCCGAATATACGCGTACCTCTTGGCTCGTCAGCATTGTTTAATAATACCACTGCGTTGTCATCAAAACGGATGTATGATCCGTCTTTGCGGCGCAACTTATTTTTAGTCCTTACAATTACTGCCTTAGAAACTGTTCCCTTTTTAATTCCACCGGCGGGGATGGCATCTTTAACTGTAACTACGATCTTATCACCGATTTTGGCATAATCCTGACCACTGTTTCCCAGCACACGGATGCAAAGAACTTCTTTGGCTCCGCTGTTATCGGCAACATTCAGTCGACTTTCTTGCTGTATCATTGTTATACTGTTTGTGTTTGATGTCGGACGGAGAAACGAGTAGGGTTCTACTTTTTTCCGCCCAGAGATTGTTTATTTCGCTTTCTCAACCACTTCTACCAGGCGCCAGCGCTTTGTTTTGCTGAGCGGACGGGTTTCCATGATTTTAACCACATCACCGATACCACACTCTTCTTTCTCATCGTGGGCATGGAATTTCGTGGTTTTCTTCACGAACTTTCCGTAGATCGGGTGTTTTACTTTCCTTTCTACAGCAACGGTAATAGTCTTACTCATTTTATCACTGGTAACTACTCCCGTTCTTGTTTTGCGTAAATTTCTTTCAGCCATTTTTAGTTGATTTATGGATTAAATGCCCATTTCTTTTTTCTTAAGTTCCGTTCTCAATCTGGCGATGTCGCGGCGAAGAGTTCGGATATTCATTGGATTTTCGAGTGGAGAAATTGCATGGGCAAACTCCAGCTTCTTCAGTCGTAGCTGATCATCTTTGATTTTAGCAGTCAGGTCAGAAACGCTCATTTCCCGAATCGACGTATTGAATGCGTTGGTTTGTTTATTTGCCATGGATAATAATTTTTATGCCTGTAAATCTCTTCTGATAACAAATTTGGTGGCGATGGGTAATTTTTGAGCTGCGAGTTTCATGGCTTCTTTAGCAGTTTCCTGGCTAACACCATCACACTCAAATATGATACGTCCTGGTTCTACAACAGCGGCCCAGAATTCAGGGTTACCCTTACCCTTACCCATACGTACTTCAGCAGGTTTACGGGTAATGATTTTATCCGGGAAGATGCGAATCCACACATTTCCTTCTCTTTTCATGGCACGGGTCATGGCCTGACGGGCAGATTCAATCTGACGGTTGGTTAGCCATATTGGCTCCAGGGCTTTGAGGGCAAAAGAACCAAAAGAGATGGCAGTTCCACGCTTAGCTACTTCACGAATTCTGCCCTTTTGCTGTTTCCGGTGCTTGCTTCTTTTAGGTTGTAACATGTATTGCTGTTTGTAATTCTATGAAAACAATTGGTTATAATAAATTAGGAAGAACGACGGCCTCCTCTGCCTCCTCTGTCTCCACCTCCGCGACGATCATCTCTTCTGTCACCGCCTCTTCTATCACCTCTGTCATCAGTACGCTCTCTGCGATCGCTCATGTCGGTTTTTCCACCAACGAAATTCGGGTTCAATTCACGCTTGCCCAGTACTTCCCCTTTACAGATCCATACTTTGATTCCGATTTTTCCGTAAACTGTTTGAGCAAAAACACTCGCGTAATCAATATCCATACGATAGGTATGCAGAGGAACACGACCTTGTTTGAATTCTTCACTGCGGGCAATTTCAGCACCTCCTAAACGTCCACTTACCTTTACCTTGATTCCTTCAGCACCCATGCGGAGTGTAGAAGCAATTGACATTTTGATGGCACGCTTAAAATTGATTCTGTTCTCAATCTGACGGGCGATGGTATCTCCAACAATATTGGCATCCAATTCGGGTCTGCGTATCTCAAGAATGTTGATCTGCACATCCTGGTTGCTGGTCAGCTTTTTCAGTTCCTCCTTGATGCGGTCCACTTCATTTCCACCTTTACCGATGATGATACCGGGTTTAGAAGTATGAATGGTTACAATCAGTTTACCCAAAGTACGCTCGATTACAATTTTAGCGATACCGCCTTTGTTGATACGGGCATTCAGGTATTTGCGGATTTCATTGTCCTCAATCAGGTTATTGGCGAAGTCTTTCTTACTGCCATACCAGTTACTGTCCCATCCACGGATGATACCTAACCTGTTACCAATCGGATTTGCTTTTTGACCCATATAAGTGTTTTACGAATTATTTATTTGAATCTACAATTAAAGTGACATGGTTGCTGCGCTTGCGAACCCGGTATCCACGGCCCTGGGGTGCCGGACGCATTCTTTTCAGTGTGCGACCGCCATCTACAAAAACCGTTTTAACAATTAATGCACTGTCTGCTGCACTTACTCCGCTATTTTTCTGCTCCCAGTTGTTGATAGCACTTCTGAGTAATTTAGCGAGGGGTACTGCATTGTGTTGCGGATGGTGCTCAAGAATGGCAAGTGCCTTCTCGACATCCATACCACGAATCACATCGGCCAGCAAGCGCATTTTGCGCGGACCTGTAGGATAGTTATTGAGTTTTGCTACTGCTTCCATTTCATTTTATTTATTGACTCACCTGGGCATTGTAGTCCAGATCAGTACTGGTGTTTATTTTTTGGTTCCTGCGTGTCCTCTGAAGTTGCGGGTAGGAGCGAATTCGCCCAATTTGTGCCCCACCATGAATTCAGTTACATATACCGGGATGAACTTGTTACCATTGTGAACGGCGAAGGTGTGACCTACAAAATCAGGCGTAATGGTACTGCGACGGCTCCAGGTTTTGATTACCCCTTTTTTTGTTCTACCCTCGGTCATGGCGATGATCTTGCTCTCCAGGCTGTTGTCAACGTAAGGACCTTTTTTAATCGAACGACCCATGTGTTATTTATTAAATGGTTTTTATTTATTTGGCGATTTTTTTACCATCCCGGCGCTGAATGATCAGTTTGTCACTGCCTTTACCGCGGGTACGAGTTTTTTCTCCTTTTGCGTATTTGCCTGTTCTGCTTCTGGGGTGTCCTCCTGAAGCTTTACCTTCACCACCACCCATGGGGTGATCAACCGGGTTCATGGCAACACCTCTTACGCGGGGACGAATACCTTTCCAACGATTCTTACCAGCTTTACCGGCGGTTTCGAGGTTATGGTCGCTATTGGATACAACACCTACAGTAGCGTAACAGTTGATCAATACTTTTCTCAATTCACCGGAAGGCATTTTAAGAACTGCATAAGCCTCTTCCTTATTGGCTAACTGAGCGGATGAACCGGCACTTCTTACCAGTTTGGCACCCTGGCCAGGCTGCATTTCGATGTTGTGAATGATGGTACCCAGTGGCATGTTCTTCATCAACAGGGCATTTCCAATTTCAGGTGCAACATTGTCACCGGCAATTACAGTTGATCCTACCTGAATTCCCTGAGGTGCAATGATATAGCGCTTTTCACCGTCTGTATACTGTAACAATGCAATAAATGCAGTACGATTGGGGTCATACTCAACAGACAGAACGGTAGCATTCATATCGCGCTTGTTGCGCTTGAAATCAATGATGCGGTAATGTTGTTTGTTACCACCACCCATGTATCGGGTTACACGACGACCTTGAGAGTTTCTTCCTGCCGTGTTTTTCTGTGGTTCTAAAAGACTCTTCTCAGGCTGGTTGGTAGTGATTTCCGCATATGCGTTTCCAATTCTCCAACGAGTTCCTGCAGTAATCGGTTTGTACTTCTTAAGTGCCATTTTTGTTTCTTTTTCCGCTGGTGCGGTTTTGTTAATCAACTTTCGCGGTAGTTGCTTACCATTCTTTCCCTTTGTGAGGTGGGATACCTTTTATTAAATGTTAGCGTACAGGTCAATGCTATCTCCCTCCGCAACAGTAACCAGAGCTTTTTTGTAAGGACTCTTGATACCCTTGATGAATCCGGCTTTGGTGTAACGGGTTTTATTCTTGCCCGGAACCACCACCGTGTTCACATCTACAACATTAACCCCATAGAATTCTTCGATTGCCTTTTTGATTTCCAGTTTGTTGGCACGCTTGTCTACTTTAAAAGCATACCTGCGGAGCTTTTCCTGCTGTGCATTGGCTTTTTCGGTAACTATGGGCTTTATTAATACTTCGCTGAGTTTCATAATAATCAGTTTTGAACTTATTTTTTTAAGCAGCTTCCTCTGTCAGAATTTTAGCAGTATTCTCCAATAACACCAATACATCGGCATTCATTAATTCGTAGGTATTGATGTCTGACAGCAAACGACTTCCTACATTGGGGATGTTGCGTGAACTCAGGTATAAATTATCCTGGTATTCAGGCAATACCATCAATGTTTTTTTGTGAGCGATGTTCAGATTTTCGAGCACATTCATGAGGGTCTTCGTCTTGGGAGCATCCATCACGATGTCTTCGATCACGAAAAGTGCATTTTCTTTTGCTTTATAAGAAAGAGCGGACATCTTAGCGAGATCCTTTACTTTTCTGTTCAGTTTGAAGCCGTAATCGTGTGGCTTAGGTCCGAAAATAGTACCACCACCCTTGTACAATGGGTTGCGGATATTTCCTTTACGAGATCCACCGGTTCCTTTTTGCTTGTGTAACTTACGGCTAGCACCTTGCACCTCAGCGCGGGTTTTCACTTTGTGTGTACCCTGACGAGCCTGGGCCAGGTATTGCTTCACAGCGAGATAAATCGCATGATCATTGGGTTCAATGCCGAAAATTTCATCCGGTAATTCAACCGTTCTGCCGGTTTTCTCTCCTTTGGTATTTAAAACTTCTACTTGCATTTTTTAACGATTGAGGGGTGATTACTTCTGGATCAAAACGATGGAGCCGTTGTGACCTGGTACTGAACCACTGATGAGGATATAATTTTTTTCAGGAAAAATCTTTACAATCTTGAGACCCTTCATCTTTACGCGGTCTCCACCCATTCTTCCTGCCATGCGCATTCCTTTGAATACACGGGAAGGATAGGATGATCCACCAATGGATCCCGGAGCGCGGGAACGGTCATGCTGTCCGTGGGATGCTTCACCCACACCGGAAAAACCATGACGCTTCACAACACCCTGGAAACCCTTACCCTTAGTGGTTCCAACCACTTCCACTGATTCACCTTCAGAGAAGATATCAACGGTAATGGTTTCCCCTATGGCTTTGGGAATTGAATAATTGCGGAATTCTTTTACGAATTTTTTAGGAGCAGTCTGTGCCTTGCTGAAATGGTTGATTTCTGCTTGGGTAGCATGCTTTTCTTTTTTCTCACCAAATGCGAGCTGAAGTGCGGTATAACCGTCTGTATCGGCAGATTTCACCTGTGTAACTGTACAGGGTCCGGCCTCAATGATGGTGCAGGCAGTCTGCTTACCATCTTGCGAGAAGACACTTGTCATCCCGATTTTCTTTCCAATAATTCCTTTCATCGTTCGCGGTTTATAGCCCCGCGCAGGTTGTTAAGGACAATCTGCCGATGATAGCAGATTTCAATCCTCGTTTGCCACCGACCTTTTCCTTTGTTTTTTCTTGGCAGAAAAGCGGAAGTACCGGCAGTAAACAAACCTCGAAGGGCCTGTTTATATGTTTCCTCCCGACCATCCCCGGGAGTTTAGGTTATGTCAGCGCTTTTTTCTTCCGCCAAAGGCGAATTTGAAAGATGACATTATGATAAGAACTCTTTTTTCAATGGTTCAAAACCCAATCAACATCAGGCCTTGATCTCTACTTCAACACCGGAGGGCAAGTCCAGCTTACTCAACGCATCCACAGTACGAGAAGAGGATGTGTAAATGTCCAGTAAACGCTTATGCGTAGCTAACTGGAACTGCTCACGGCTCTTCTTGTTCACGTGTGGCGAACGAAGTACCGTGAAAATCTTCTTGTGCGTGGGCAGCGGAATAGGTCCAGTAACTACCGCACCTGTACTACGTACAGTTTTCACAATCTTTTCAGCCGACTTATCAACCAGGTTGTGGTCGTAGGACTGCAGTTTTATTCTGATTCGCTGAGACATATTCCTATCCCATTTTTCGTATTGGGACGGCAAAGGTAGGATTATGTAGTTAAACAGAAAAATTTTTCTACTGCTTGTATGAATTTCTTTTTCACCAATACAAATTCAAATATAAATATATAATAATGTATATGTACTTATTTTCGTTACCTACTTGCCCAATATCCACCTGTCATAACTTTTTTTGGCTCTAAACTTTTTATAACCGCCTACTTCCCCCTTCGAATTGTACAAACACCATATTTTTTTGATATTTTTACGTCATCACCATTCCTATGGCCAAAAAACATAAAAAAAGGGTGCCGGAAACTGAATCCGTAACCCCGTCGGCACAGGTAAGCCGGCCCATGACCTCCCAACTTCCTACCTGGATTGCTACCTTTTTTATTCTCCTGTACCTATTGGTAGAATTCATACCCAACCTAGGTTCCTACGATACCATGGGGCCCCAGTGGTTCTATTTGGCAGTGGTGGACATGGTTTGCCTGTCTTACCTCCTCTATGCTCACCAGGAATTTGAATCCGCGGTTAAAAGACTTTTTTCCTTCCCATTTACCTACCTCTTACTGGCCTTCCTAACCTGGGCTACCATCTCAGTTACCTGGGCCTTTAACACGACTGAAACGTGGGTTTGCATAGCCCGCCTGCTGACCACTGTGGTTGCTTTCTTCAATTTATTTCTGCTGATCGATCAGAAAAAAGATGTTCTTAACGTGTTGGCATATTTACTAGCGGGAATCTTGTTACTACAATCCATCCAATCTCTCAGCTTTCTATTTTCTCAGATGGGAAGCATGAGTTTTAATGAAATAGTGCTGGGTATGAGAGGAAATGCCGGAAATAAAAATATCTATGCCGCCAGCTTAATGATAAAAATTCCATTTGCCCTCTATGGAATTATTCAATTAGCGGGTATTAGAAAATTATTCTTCCTCACTTCATTTACCCTGGGCTCACTGGTTATTTTTTTATTGAATTCCAGAACTACTTATCTGGGATTGATTGCGGTGATCGTATTGACCGTGATTTACGAACTAATTCGCTTCTTCAGGGACAGGAACAAAGAACACTGGCTGAAGTTTATCTTCCTGCTGCTTCCACTGGCGGTTAGCTATCTAATCGGTCAGGGCCTGGTTAATTCCAGCAAGTACAATGTGGGAGATGAAAATACTGAAGGTGGATATGGAACCGTAGTGGAAAGAATGGGTTCTATTGTATCGGAAAAAGACAATAGCAGAAACCAACGGTTGGCTTTTTGGCAACATGCGATTGATTACACCAAATCTCATCCATTTCTTGGGTCAGGTTACGGGAACTGGAAATTGGAAAGCATCGAACCATCCAAAGATATTTTCGATGAATTATCTGTTCCATTACATGCTCACAATGACTTTCTGGAGTTCTTTGCCGAACTGGGCATACCCGGAGGATTACTCTACATCAGTCTATTCATCACCATCGCGCTGATAACCATTCGAACAATCATTCAAGGAAACAATAAAGAGACAGAACCCATTCTGGTCATGGCGGCAATCGGACTCCTGGCTTATGCAATTGATGCATTTTTCAATTTTCCAATTGAAAGATCCATTAACCAGATCTTTTTCAGTTTGGTCAGTGCTGTTTGTCTGGCTTCCTACATTCCTAACAGAATTGCACCGGAAGACACCAATCAATTGCCTGCCGGCAAACAAGGGAACAAAACTCTCCTGATGACCTTCTCCTTGTTATTGATCATGTTACCGGTAGCCTATGTAACATTCCAAACCTATCAGTCCCTGATTATTCAGGAAAAAACAAGAATTGATATGGACAAGGAGAACATAATCCTCACTCCCGAATATGTCATTAGTGCCTTTCCCTCCATGCCCAATATAGGATATTCCACCCTGCCCATTGATGGAATTAAAGCAAGGTACTTGGGACAAAATGGCAAAATGGAGGATGCCATGAAATACGTTAACCGTATTCAGTATACCAATCCACATCTTAAATACGGAGAATTTCTCAAAGCATTGATCTATATCAACAGCAATCGGCCTGACAGTGCACAGAAGTATGCAGCTGAGGCATTTTTTCACAGACCCCGCGTGAAAAATTATTACGACCTGCTAATAGCATCGAGCGTTCAAATGAAAGATACCAATACCATCAAAAAAGCATTCAATTTATTTATTTCCAAACGACCTGAGTTACCCGGTACCTGGGATCGGTTTTTAGAAGGCATGACGAACGTGAAGGTCTCCTATCAACCCTCTGCCATGAGCAGCCAATTATTGCAATTAGCAGATAGTGCACTTAAAATATTTCCGGGGGATACAACGTTGTTGAAACGAAAATTCATTATCCTGAAAAATTTATAATTTCAAACTGAGCAGATTTAAATGGAGCTATCATGAAAAAAAATAAAAAAAATTCCAATACCAAATCACCTGAAGTTGTAACCGCTGCTATACCGGCTGCCCAAAAACCTAGAAAGTCTAGTATCGGCAATGCCGGCGATCTTCTCACCATCTTATTCTGCTGTCTGTATTTTATTGTTGAGTTTATTCCGAACCTAGGGGCAACTGATGACCAGGGGCCTCAATGGGTTTACCTTGTTTTGTTAGACTTGGGAATAGTAGCCTACTTTCTAAACAACAAGGGTCAATATGTGGAAGCAGTGAACCAGGTTTTCCGGGCATTGTTTTCCAAACTTTTCACTGCACTGTTTTTCCTGGCAGGGATATCGGTATTTTTTTCAATCAATCGCACTGAAGGTTGGGTGTGCTATGTTCGCTTTGTTGCAACGGTTGTTGCATTCTTTAACCTTGCTATATTACTCTACAGAAGGCAGCATCTTTTTGGCACCCTGACCATTATTTTATCAGTAATCGTGCTGTATCAATCCATTCGAGAACTCTATGTTTTCTTTACACAGATGAGTAATTTCGATCTGACGGGTCTGGTGCTTAAGATGAAAGGAAATGCAGGAAATAAAAACATTTTTGCGGCGAGTATTCTGGCCAAAATATCATTTGTCCTCTATGGCTTTTATATATCGGATGGCTTTAAGAAAATGTTTTACTTCTTTGTTTTTATCATCGCCATTTGGCTGGTTTATTTGCTCAATTCAAGAACTACCTACCTGGCGCTTATATTCATCTTCCTATTCTATCTGGGCTTTTGTGTTTACCAATTCTGGAGACAGCAAAAAAAGGAGTTACTTCTTTTCAATGGAGGAGGAATCATCATCGGATTAGCGGTTGCTTATTTCTTGTCGCTTATGTCGCTGAGTGCTGCGAAAAGTAGTTTTGTAGATGAATCCAATTCCGGTTACGGAAGTGTATTGGAAAGAGTATCGACGATCAACTCTGCTGATGACAATAGCCGGAACCAACGTCTTTTCCTTTGGAAACATGCATTTGAATATGGTCTTAAACACCCCATCATGGGTTGTGGCTACGGTAACTGGAAATTCGCCAGCATCCCTCCGACCAATCCTCTGGTAGACGACCTTTCGGTTCCCGTTCACGCACACAATGATTTTCTGGAATTTTTTGCGGAACTCGGATTACCGGGTGGGCTTCTTTATCTAGGTCTTTTCCTGACCATTGCATTCTATACCTATCGGGTAATTACCTCTCCTACTGCCGGTCAGGAAAACAAGATGATCGCATTCTTCTCACTGCTGGCCATGATCGGATATGGAATAGATGCCTTCTTCAACTTTCCAATCGAGAGACCGGTGAACCAATTGTTCTTTTCGTTTTTTGCAGCCGTCAATCTGTTGGCCTACACAGGAAGTCTTGCGGCGGAAGAAGAGGCAGCTGAAACAGAATCCAAACCTTCGGCACAGTTGTCCGAAAATACCAAGTACATCTATTCATTCATTGCCATTATCTTTCTATTGCCCAGCGCTTATGTAACTTTTCTTACCTTTCAATCACTGAAAGTTCAAAACAGGGTTATTGCCGACCTGCAAAATGAACCGCTTAAACTTCCAATAGAGAGTGTTATCAATGCCTTCCCCAGCATGCCGAATGTCACCTCCTCCGCACAGCCCATTGACGGTATTCTTGGCAGGTACCTTTATGAGAATAAAAAATATGATGAGGCAATTGTTTATCTGGACAGGGGTATCAAAGCGAATCCATATATCATGTATTGTGAATTCTTGAAGGCAGATGTTTACTTTGCCCAAGACAAACGTGATAGTGCTATGAAATATGCTTCCCTCGCTTATTTCACCAAGCCACGTGCAAAAACCTATTACCAGACCCTGGTTGCTGTATGTGTTAAGAATTCTGATTCTGTTACGTTGAAAAGGGCATTCAAAGAATTCATCAAATACAGAGGAAAAGAATCCTTGGGTTGGAATCTTTACCTGCAGGGTATGATCAACATCAAAATGACTACACAACCGAAAGGTACTACCGCCCAGATGCTGCAAATGGCTGACAGCGCCCTTAAACTTTTTCCGAATGACTCATCTTTACTTGTGAGAAGAAATGAGATCATCACCAATATTCCGGGCGGACAGGTTCCAGGAATGGAAGAACAACAAAGAAATGTAATAAGGGCTAACCAATTGTTCAACGAAGCTTCTGCGCTTTTTGCCAAAGGAGACTTCGAAGGGGCCGCACAAAAATTCATTAAATCCACTGAAATCAGTAATGGCAGCTATGGTGTGTACGAAAACATTGCTATCTGCTATTTCAACATGAAGCAGTGGGAAAGAAGCCTTCCCTGGTTCGACCAGGTATTCTTGAGAAAGTCTACCGATGGAAAAGCTGAATATTTTAAAGCTGCTGCCCTCATCAATCTGGGAAGAAAAGATGAAGCCTGTGCACTTCTTCAAATTTCCAAGTCAAGAGGGTATACAGCTGCTGATGGTTTGATCAATAATTACTGTAAGAAATAACAATTCCGGAAATAAAAAGCCGGTCTAAAAAAATAGATGTACTAAAAGCTTATAAAAGAATATCCCTCGATCAGGCATCCAAAAAAAATGCCGTCTCAAAAGTAAGAGACGGCATTTTTTGTATCCAGTTTTTACTTTTCAGCAATTAATCTTCAACCTTCACTTTTCCTTTGCTCTTAGCAATCACCTCTTCTGCAATGTTATTAGGTGCAGGAGCATAATGACTGAACTCCATAGTAGAAGTAGCACGGCCTGATGAAAGTGAACGCAACTGAGTTACATATCCGAACATTTCACTCAAAGGAACTTTGGCCTTGATTACCTGAAGGTTTCCACGGCTATCCATTCCTTCCAGCATACCTCTGCGGCGGTTCAAGTCACCGGTCACATCACCCATGTATTGATCGGGCGTTACAACCTCTACTTTCATGATGGGCTCGAGCAGCACTGGACGTGCTTTTCTTCCCGCTTCGCGGAAACCACCCTTGGCACACAATTCGAATGACATAGCATCGGAGTCAACCTGGTGGAAGCTACCGTCAAAAATGCGCACTTTCATTGTTTCCATGGGATATCCTGCCAGCACTCCTGTAGACATTGAACTTTCAAAGCCCTTGATAATCGCAGGATGGAATTCTTTCGGAATTGAACCTCCGAAGATATCGTTCTTGAACTGGAACCCTTTTCCAGGATTCTCATTCAACCACTCTTGGTCTGCTGGTCCGATTTCAAAATAAATATCGGCAAACTTACCGCGACCACCTGTTTGCTTTTTGAGGATCTCACGGTGCTCGATGGCCTGTGTAAAACATTCTTTGTAAGCAACCTGAGGGTTACCCTGGTTGATCTCTACTTTGAATTCACGGCGCATCCTGTCAACGATGATCTCGAGGTGCAATTCTCCCATACCTGAAAGGATGGTCTGTCCGGTATCTTCATCAGTTTTAACCCTAAGGGTAGGATCTTCCTCAACCAACTTGGCAATTGCCATACCCATTTTATCTACGTCAGCCTGAGTTTTTGGTTCTACTGCCACAGAGATTACAGGCTCAGGGATGAACATGTTCTCCAGGGTAATTGGATGGTTCTCTTCACATAGTGTATCACCTGTTTTGATTTCTTTGAAACCAACAGCTGCAGCAATATCACCTGCCTCAATGAAGTCGATCGGGTTCTGTTTGTTAGCAAACATCTTCATGATACGGCTGATGCGCTCTTTCTTTCCACTGCGCACGTTCAGTACGTAAGAACCGGCATCCAGGTGGCCGGAATAACAACGGAAGAATGCCAAACGACCTACGAATGGGTCGGTCATGATTTTGAACGCCAAAGCTGCAAATGGTTCTTTCGGATCCGGCTTGCGGGTGATGGTCTCACCTGTATCAGGATTGGTACCTGTAATGTGATCGATATCTACCGGACTAGGCAAATAACGGCAAACAGCATCCAATGCAGTCTGTACACCTTTGTTCTTGAAGGAAGAACCGCACATCATTGGAACGATGCTCAAATCGATACAAGCTTTGCGGATGGCTTCATGCACTTCTGCTTCAGTGATGGAATTAGGATCTTCGAAGAATTTTTCCATCAGATTGTCATCATACTCGGCAACTGCCTCGATGAGTTTAGCACGCCAATGGTCCACATCTTCTTTCATATCATCCGGAACAGGAATTTCCTTGAAGGTCATACCTTCTGTTTCCATGTCCCAGATTACACCTTTCATGGTGATTAAGTCAACAACGCCTTTGAAATCATCTTCAGCGCCAATAGGTAACTGAAGAGGAACAGCGTTGGCTCCCAGCATTTCTTTCACCTGGCTAACTACCATGAGGAAGTCAGCACCTGAACGGTCCATTTTATTCACGAAACCAATACGTGGAACGCGGTAACGATTGGCCTGGCGCCAAACTGTTTCTGATTGGGGCTCTACACCGTCAACAGCAGAGAACAGGGCAATCAAACCATCGAGTACACGCATAGAACGCTCAACCTCTACGGTGAAGTCCACGTGACCGGGGGTATCGATGATATTGAAATAGTATGACTTGGTATTGCTGTCAGCAGTTCCGCGAACGGTAGGAAATTTCCATTCACAACTTACAGCAGCAGAGGTAATGGTAATACCACGCTCTTTTTCCTGCTCCATCCAGTCGGTTGTTGCAGCTCCGTCGTGTACTTCACCAATTTTGTGAATCATACCCGTGTAGCGGAGGATACGCTCCGTTGTGGTGGTCTTTCCCGCATCAATGTGTGCGGCAATACCGAAATTTCGTTGTAATCTTAAATCAGCCATAGCTTATTTTGTTAAATGAATGGGTTACCTTTTGTGGAGACCCGAATTTTGAGCCGCAAAGGTACAAATATTAATGATAGGAGTATTTTTTGTCAACACAATTTATGTGGATTAGTTTCCGGCTCATGCCGGAAAAATTATTAATAATCAATTCATATTAAAAAAAAAGTCCTGCGGAACAGGACTTAAAAAAGATATCAACAAAAGGATGATTATACTTTGAAGTGGGAGAATGCCTTATTGGCTTCAGCCATACGATGGGTATCTTCCTTCTTTTTGAAAGCTGCGCCTTCACCTTTGGAAGCTGCCACGATTTCATTGGCTAATTTATCAGCCATGGTACGACCATTTCGCTCGCGGCTGTAACGAATCAACCATTTCATGCTCAATGAAATCTTTCTATCAGGACGAACCTCGGTTGGAATTTGGAAGGTAGCACCACCGATTCTGCGGCTACGTACTTCCACCGAAGGTGTGATATTGGCGATCGCTTTTTTCCATACCTCATAACCATCTTCGCTGGTTATTTTAGATACCTTATCCACTGCATCATAGAAAATATTGATGGCAGTGCTTTTCTTTCCGTCCCACATCAGGTTGTTGATGAAGCGGGTAACCAGTTTATCAGTGAAACGGCCATCCGGAGCCAGTGGTAATCGTTTTGCTTGTGCTTTACGCATGTGCGTTAATTATTAAAATGAGTATGTTATTTTTTTGCCTTTTCTTTCTTAGTACCGTATTTAGAGCGGCTCTTCTTTCTGTCTTTTACGCCGGCAGTATCCAGACTACCACGTACGATGTGGTAACGAACTCCCGGAAGATCCTTAACACGACCTCCGCGGATCAGAACAATGCTGTGTTCCTGCAGGTTATGACCCTCACCAGGTATATAAGCAATTACCTCCACCTTATTGGTCAATCTCACTTTGGCCACTTTACGAAGCGCTGAGTTGGGCTTCTTTGGTGTGGTAGTATACACACGAGTGCATACCCCGCGACGCTGGGGACATGCATCCAGAGCCCTGGATTTACTTTTGGCACGGATGATTTCGCGGCCCTTTCTAACTAATTGCTGGATAGTAGGCATTATTTTCCTTTTAAAATTCGGACGGCAAAGGTAATAGTCAATTCCGAAAATTCAAAATGTTTTATCCCCCGTGGGCTTAATTTATTACTAACGGACCTTCTCCGGATGATTTAGAAAGCCCTGACTTTCAATATTTGGTGCCTCAGGCGACCAGGTACCCCCCTATTTAGTCCTTACTGAAAAATACAAGAGAAACAATACCCTATTTGAAGGGGGTTTAATCACCCTTATTGGTTTTCCCTGATTTTGCCGCCAAAACCGCAACTATTTTAGCTGTTCACCTGACTTATGTCCTATGAAATGGTTGGTTACAATTTTTTGGGTCCTCGCCTATTCAAGTTCAGCAAAAGCCCAATTTCGAGCCCTTAATTATGGTGCTCCCGGAACTACGTATTACCAAAACTTTGATAGTTTGCCAATGGCAGGCACATATTCACTTCCGGGAAGGGGTCCACACCATTTCCAAGGCACCCCATTCCTGCCCCCCAGACTTGTCGGCTGGTTTTTTCTGCAGCAGGCAGGTACCGGCACACAGGCTAATTTCTATGTAGGAAGTGGCACATCAACTTCTCATGGAATGGTGAGTACAGGACAAACCAATAACCCTGATCGTTCGTTGGGAAGTTTATCCACTTCCACAGCTTCCTATGCTTTCGGGGTAATATTCATCAACCAAACCAACAAAATTTTAAATACAATTGATTTTACCGCTAACATAGAACAATGGCGCAAAGGAGGTTCAGGGCAAAAGAACAACTGGCTGTTTAGAATGAAAACAGGTGTTTGGCAAGGCATCGATACGAGCGGAGGCATTCCCCTATCTGCAGGGAACTTTTCTTCGCTGCATTCCACACCAGGTTCAGCATCTCTCAATGGAAATCTCATAGAAAATCAACAAAAATTGACCCTGCGCCAAGAAGGAATAATCTGGAAACCGGGGGAACAATTAATGCTTTGCTGGTTCGACCCGGATGATCCAGGGAACGATGACTTGTGCTCCCTGGATGATTTTTCATTCAAAGCGGATAGACTGGTTCGTCTTCCGCAAATAGATAGCTTGCGACCCGACTCGATTCAGCCGGGTTCATTTCTGATTCGTGCTAACATTAATCCCAACGGGAGTGAAACCCAACTCCAATGGCAGTGTGATACCCTACCTTCATTTTCTACTAACCTTCCTTTTGCTGCCACTCCAACTTTACTCACTGCTGCAACAGAATTCAGATCAGTAACCGGACAATTATCGGGACTCCTGCCAGGCAAGCAATACTACATTCGACTGATTGCAGTCAATGAGGCAGGTTCGGTGACCAGTGAAACTATTTCTATCCTTACTCCGGAATTGCCCCCGGAAATAAAAATCATTAATCACCTGATAACGAAAAGAAATGAAGCGACAATTACAGGCATCATCGAAAAAAAGAATAGACTCCCCATCAAGTCGATTCGGATACAATGGTCTACCCTTTCTGATTTTAGCCAATCAAGTATTACAACTTCTCCTCCTCCGGCATCAGATACATTTCAAATAACAATTTCGGGAATTCCGACAGGCAGTTCCATTTACTTAAGGGGGCTGTTACAACAGAATGACAATGTATCAGCAGGTGAGATATATTCAATAAACACACCGGTTTACATAGATTATTTCTCACTTAGAAGTGCTCCATTTAGTTCTGACAGCATCGTCTATTTTGAAGTAGCATTGACCAATGAGATTCCTGAATTTTTTATAAACCATTTTTCACTCGTTACCAGGGGTGTTCAGGATGCAAGCATTCAATCTATTCAAAAAAAGCAGAACAAAGCATTGGTTTCGGTTCATACAGGTCTAGGTGATGGCTGCATCGGTTTAAAGCTCATTAATTCCCCTACGAATACTGTTGTAATTGATGGTCTTCCCAAGCAAGCAACTGGAACTGCTTGTTTAGATAAATCTCCTCCGGCGATTAAAAAAATTATCTACCCCAACAAAGCCTTCAAATCAGGAGATACTCTAATTATTGAAATACATATTAATCCGGATACCGGCAGGGTTCAATTGTTACAAGGGTCATGGGCCGGCATTGGGTTGAATCATTGGCACCGACTAAATGATTCCATCTATACTTCAACTTTGGTAATTCCATCAGGTAG
This sequence comes from Chitinophagaceae bacterium, assembly GCA_020403455.1. Taxonomy (GTDB): domain Bacteria; phylum Bacteroidota; class Bacteroidia; order Chitinophagales; family Chitinophagaceae; genus Sediminibacterium. Next base: position 63,698 of record JADBXP010000001.1, on the reverse strand, counting down.
TATCGAAATAGCGCCATCAGATCCTATTCTATGCATTTTGAAGCTAGCAGATGAGTTGGGGAATCGTACCAATGAAATCGGGATGAAGATTGAGCAAGACAAAGATGGGGTAGATACCAAAGCACCGTCAGTAAAACGGTGTGTCGAAAATGCTCCAGGTAGTTACGCAATAGGTGATACTTTGCGCTGGGAGTTTCAGTTCTCGGAGAAAATAATCTGCACAACAGACAGGAAGCCTTACCTATGGATCAATATTGGTGGGTACAATCGACAGGCAACATTTCGAAGATCAGATAGTAGTATGCTGGTTTTTGAATACATCATCAAAACGGGTGATTGGGACAATCAGGGCATCTCCTGGAGAAACAACATCACCTTAAACGGGGCAAGAATCAATGACCTGGCAGGCAATTCAGCAATACTGAATTTCATACCAAACTCTGTAGTCATAACAGTTGATGGAATAGCTCCATTCATTAAGAGAATGCATCAACCACAGCCTTTCTTGTACAAGATGGGGGAAGAACTTTCTTTTACGTTTGACTTTTCAGAACCAATAAGATTTTGGGGAGATGAGGCAACTGCAGCTTTGCAAATTCAGACTGAAGGTAAAATGGTTTTGGCCCGGCTTACACGAGCTACAGATACCAGCTTGCAATTTGTTTACACAATTCAAGAGGGAGTATGGGATAAAAAGGGAATCAAACCTATGCGCATACTTATTGGGACAGGAAATAAGCTTATAGACATGGCCGGAAATTTAGCTGCTCTAAATTTTGAACAATTCAATACTGATTTTAAGATTTTGATTGATGCGACTGCCCCGCGGTTTTTAATACCCGGAGACACATCGCTCCTCCTTTGCACATCAGATACTATCCTCGACCTGCAGCGCTTATTAGATTTTATAGACCCAGAACCACTAGAAAAAATAACGCTTCAACCAATATTGTTTTCAGAAAATAATTCTTCAAAGCTACCCTCCCTTTTTTATTCCTCTACAGGTGCTGTCATTCTCCCGTATTTACGTATTCCACTCATCAGTAAAAAGGATGCCAGGAAGGATACAATTCAATTTCTATTGTCTGATAGCATTCACGTCGCATCGAAAAAAATTATAATTGAGTACATTCCATTAATTGAAAGGAACTTCCTTCATACCCCAACCATTCACTGTTCAGCATCAAAACCTCTCCCAATCAAAGCAGATTTTCCAGCAGGTGGAAATGGCAGTTACCAATTTCAATGGGAATCTGCCTCTACTCCTACTGCTGTATTCAGGAATGCCGGTGGCAATGATACTCTACCTGAATATGCACCAATGTCAATAACCGACTCAATTTTTTTCAGGAGGAAAGTCAGGTCAGGACCCTGTTCCGATATCTCCGGAGTTATTCTATTTCCTGTCATGGGGAAGGGCTTATGGGTCGGTAACTTTTCATCGGACTGGAACCTAGCGGGCAATTGGTGTGGTCAACAAATTCCTTTAAAAGACATGAACGTATTGATTCCAGGGGGTGTTCCTTTTTCCCCTGTAATCAGTGGTGTTGCTTACGCCGGTCGACTTGAGATGCAGGAAGATGGTACACTGTTGTTAAAAGGAATACTTCAATTAAGCGGTAATATTCATGTACGGCCAGGGCTGGTTCAAGCTGAGGATGGCGTATTGATTCTTTCTGGTGAGGAAAGGCAAACTCTATCAGGAAGAAATTTCAGGAATCAAGAACTAGGCGAACTATATGTGAGAAATAAAAAGGGGGTGGAACTTATTGACACTTTATGCCTTAAGCGAAAATTGACAATACAATCAGGTGATGTAACCATCGTGGATCAGTTACGGTTGAAAAAAAATGCAATGATAGGACCATCTGCAGAAGGATCGATGATTCGTGGTTTAGTGGAAATTAATTATGAAGTACCCGGAAGAAAAAGACAGTATCAATTTACTGCTCATCCTTTCCTTCATACAATTGGATTAGACCAGCTGAATGAGCAAATAGACATTACCGGCAACCGAACTGTGGATACTAATTTCGCAGCATCACCGCTACAGTTACCTTCAGCATTTAAATTGATCTCTTGTGAGACAGATAGCTGCTTGCAGCAATTGAAGTGGAGACCATTTAATTCCTTGAATGGAATGGGGTTGGATGGATGGAATCCTTATGAAGGAATTCGATGGCTATTCAGAGGAAAGAAGGGGGAAGGTTTGGACGATGAAACCGATTGGCTACAATCGAAATCGAATAGAGACTTGCCGAAAATTACTATTCCATTGAAAGGCGAAGTCAACACGGGCGACCAGACGATTGTATTTCCTGACTCTTCAGTGGGCTTTCGCTTGCTGGGAAATCCATTTGTAAGTCCAATATATCCCATGGCCATTCAACTTTCAGATAGCATTGCCCCAGTTTATTGGAAATGGAATCCAAATCAGGGCAGTTCCGGGGGTTTTACTTGTTCAGAGTTTCGAAACTGGGATACCCTCTCTGCCTTTGGCTCATTCATCGTTCAACTCAGGGGTAAAAAAAACACACACCGGATAGTCATTCCAGAGAGGGCAAAGTTTGGCTCCAACTTGATAAGTCCCGCCAACATTGAATCAGCAGTTCAGCAGCAGTTAGTTGTTGAATGGTGGCAAGACAGTATTTTTCTAGACAGAGTTATTGTAAGGAACAATAAAAAAGCGGGAGCTGATTATGATACTTGGGATGGAATTAAAATCAATAATCCCTCTCACAATTTATTTGTAACAACCTTTTCAGGCTACCGACTCAGCTATGATCAGAGATATTTTGATGCTAAATCAAAAATTACTGTAGGGGCTATTGATGCCAAACCGGGAAATTATCAATTACACTTCCGAAGAAACCAATGGAAAGAGGAATACGGTTGGCAGTTACATGACCGATATGCCGGAAAATGGTGGCCTCTCAACAAAGATACCATCATCACATTCCAGATAAATAATGATTCAATGAGCCATGCGAGTGACCGTTTTATCATCGGTAGTCCCTGGTTACTAACTTATGATTCGAGTAGAAATTTTAAGTTGAGGCTTCGCCTATGGCCGGTTCCTGCAAAAGATATTTTGTATGCAGCAAGTATCCGCTGGCCCACAACCAAAGTATGGGTGTATATCTATGATTCATCCGGACAGTTAATTAAATCTTTTACAGCTCCGGTACCGACCCAATCGGAACTTGAAATAAACGTAAGCGAAATCCCCCCCGGGGTTCATGAAATTTTAATATGCAGTCCTGATCAAAAATTCCAGGCCTTGGGGAGATGGATCAAGCAGAAATAAGGCGATAGGTCTGTTGAATATCTAGTTTACGGGATACATCCAACCCTTGTTATCGGGGATGTTACCGTACTTGATATCATTCATTTGCTTGCGCAGTTCAGGAGCTAGCTTCCACAGTTCTGTATTGAGTTCAATAGCTTGATCCCGGTAGCCCAGCTCATAGATATATGCTATGGTAGCAGCAGTTCCGGTTCCAAAAATCTCTTTCACTTCCCCTTTTTGATGCGCAGCAATTAATTCATCAATGCTAATGGAACGCTCTTCCACCACATATCCCATGTCACGAATCAATTCAATGGCGCTATTGCGGGTTACCCCCGGGAGAATTGTCCCTTCATCCAATGCTGGTGTGATAACCTTATCGCCAATCATGAAGAAAACATTCATTACGCCCACTTCCTGCAAGTACTTATGTTCAAATGCATCCGTCCATAGAACTTGGTCGTATCCGGCCTTTCTGGCCTGGGAGGTTGCCAACATACTGCCCGCATAATTGCCGGCATTTTTGGCAAAACCGACTCCACCCGGGGCAGCGCGTGTATACTTTTCTTCCACGTAAATACGCATCGGTTTGATGTAATAAGGTCCGGAGGGGCTTAAAATGATCATGAACTTGTAGGTCTCGGAAGGTTTTACACCAATTACCTCATCTGTTGCTATCATGAAGGGGCGGATGTAGAGGGAATGATCAGCCAAAGCAGGCACCCAATCAGCATCCAGTTCAATCAACTGACGCATACCTTCCATGAAAATATATTCAGGAACTTCGGGCATGTCCATGCGTACTGCTGATAAATTGAATCGCTTAAAATTTTCCTCGGGACGAAAAATCGAAACTTTTCCATCTTCAGTTTTATAGGCCTTGATTCCCTCGAATATTGCCTGACCGTAATGAAAAACGGCGGTGGCGGGAGAAAGCTGGAGGGAGTGAAAGGGACGGATACAACCATTGGTCCATTGCCCGTCTATATAATCTGCTTCCAGCAGGTGATCGGTAAAAACTTTACCAAAAGGTAGATTTTTGAAGTCCAAATCACCTAAGGCAGATTTATCAACACGTATAATTTGTATAGTTTCCGCATCCGTCATAGCCTTAAATTTGCTGCAAAGAAACAAAAAAAAAGAAAACTAACGACTGTTATTTTTTAACATGGATACTTCCCCCCGCTTACCTGCATTCATCCTGGCCGATTGGTACAAAAATGACCTGGTTATTGCTGGTAATGGATATACCTCTCTGCGGAAATCCGTTATCCCTGTTAAAAAGCGGGAACCGGTAGTAATTAAACAATTGGGGGATCACCTTCAAAAAATAACCATTCTGGTAAATTCCGCCGAAGGGGCATTTTTATCAGATAAGGAGTTTACCTTACTGAGCAATATATTAAAAGCCTGTAATCTGACTATGGCAGATGTGGCCATCGTTAATTGGTACAGAACCCCTGCTAACTTTACAGAAATCAAGCAGCAATTAGGACCTAAATTTCTTTTACTTTTTCAGGTTACCACTACAGAAATTGATCTACCTTTTTCAATTCCGATGTATCAGATTCAACAGTATGACCAGTGTGAGTTGTTACAATCTGCTTCATTAGAGCAAATGCTGGGTGAAACAGATGCTGCTAAATTAGAGAAATCAAAACTATGGTCAGCTTTAAGGAAAATGTGGGATTCATTTATTAAAGCCTGATATGACTTCTCCATTCACCCTTTTATTCGCCAGTAACAATCGCCACAAGGCAGAAGAAATCAATAGTATCCTTGGTGAGCAGTTTCAAATAATTACGCTTGCAGAGGCAGGCATTGTGATTGATATTCCTGAACCGCATGATACAATTGCAGCGAATGCAGCTGAAAAATCTTCGGTCATTTATCAGTTAACCGGTAAAAATTGTTTCGGGGAAGATACGGGACTCGAGGTAGAAGCTTTGGGAGGTGCGCCGGGTGTAAAAAGTGCTCGCTTTGCGGGTGAAAAGGCGACAGCACTGGATAACATGACCAAACTTCAGGAGTTAATGAAGGGGCAAAAGAATAGAAAAGCCAGGTTTGTAACCGTCATCTCACTTCGCCTCAACGGCGAGCATCATCTTTTTTCAGGGATGTGTTCAGGCACGCTTGCGGAGGTTCCGGCAGGTAAAGATGGCTTTGGTTATGATCCTCTTTTCATTCCTGATGGCAGCAAGCAAAGCTTTGCTGAGATGAGCATGGATGAAAAAAACAAATTCAGTCACAGAAAAAAAGCTGTGCAAGCCATGATTACTTTTCTACAGCAGGTGGAGAAAAAATAAAAATCCATAATTTAAGAATTCCAGATATCCCAGCTGGCATTGGCCTGCCCTATCAACATATCCATACCGTTAAGCGTGGTGGCTCCCTTCTCTTTCCCTTTTTGAATGAAAATGGTTTCAGCGGGATTGTATACCATGTCATACAAAAAATGTTGGTCCGTTACATACTGATAAGGTATCGGTGGATATGTATCTACATGGGGGAAGGTACCCAGAGGGGTTGTATTGACAATCAAAGTATAATTCGACATGATTTCTTCCGTCAACTGATCATATCCAATTCTATTTTCACCGGGATTGCGGGAGACAACCAAATAGGGGGTTGCTATCTGTTGTAAAACAAATTCAGCCGCAGCTGAAGCACCTCCTGTTCCGAGAATCAATGCTTGTTGATGTTGCACCCGAAGATGTGGAAGCAGTGAAAGATGGAAGCCAATTACGTCGGTGTTATATCCAATCCGCTTTTTACCATCAATTTTGATACAATTGCAGGCGCCGGTCTTCTTTACAGCAGGGGCTGCGTCTGTAAGAAAAGGTATGACATCTTTTTTGTGTGGGATAGTAACGTTCAAACCGACTAAATCCCGATTAGCGGCGAGTAATGCGGGCAAATCGGCAATATTTTCCAGCGGAAAATTTTCATAGACAACGCCTTCCAAACTCTCTCTTTCAAACTTTTCAGTAAAGAATTGTTTGGAAAAGGAGTGTGTCAAAGGGAATCCTATGAGGCCGAAACGACGCATATTTATTTTTCTTCCAGATAAAGATAAAAGGTATCTCCCCTTAGTCCAATTCGCATGGCTTCCAGGGGTATGATTTCATGAGGAGCAATGTTTCCTAGATTGACATTACAGCCAATCAGTTCCAGGAAGTAGAGTTGTTGTGCTTTTTGCGGGGCTTCCCAGATGATTTTTTCTGCGGGTATCTGTGTCAGGATTTCCTGAACCAATCCTTCGCGTACTTCACCCGAACCTCTATAAATACCAACATTTCCGGCTTCGCGGGCTTCCGCAATAACATAACTGGAACCGGCTTCCAATTCTGCACGCATCAATTCAATCCATTTATAGGGAGGGATAATATGAGCAGCATCTTTGCTTCCTACTTCACTTAATACGGTAAAATGCTTGGTCAGTTTTTCAATGTAACCGCATTTTTCTGCGTGGGGGATGCTGATTGAGCCATCACTCACTTCAACATGTGTTATGCCGAAATCTTTACAAACGGCTATGTAATCATCAAATTGGTTTCTTACTAAAAATGCCTCGAAAAGCGTTCCACCAAAATAAATGGGCATCTGAGCATTCTGATAAACTTTGATTTTTTCTCTTAATCCGGGTGTTACAAATGAAGTTCCAAAACCCAATTTAACGATATCGGTGTGTGGATTACCAACACTTAAAAAATCTTCGGCCTCCCGTATACTTAGACCTTTATCCATTACCATGGTAATTCCATCTACCCTGGGTTTTTGAGTTCTCTGGGGAATTTTTGTCAAATGATAGTTCATGTATTAGATGTTTCAGTCGCAAAAATACTATAAAGCTTTCAACCTTTTTGACACCGATGCCTCATTCTTTCTTCTTTCGGCGGGGAGCTTTTTTATATCGGGCTATGAGGTCAACAACTTGCAGATTTCTGAGAATGGAGGGGTTCAGGTCAATGAACTTTTTAAGATGGCGGGGGGCATTCTCCAATGCAAGCTCGAGTTGAATCAGGGCCTCTTTACTTCGGCCCAAACTAAACAAGGCAGTACTGTAATAATACAGGAATAAAGGTTTACCCTCAGTTACCCGCAATGCCTGGAGACTTGTTTCCATCATTTCCTCATTCATTCCTGCAACCAATAAGCATTTCAACAATGCCTCCCACCCCGGAAGATAGCGGGGCTTTTGATGGATCACCTCTCCAAAATGTTGTATTGCCTCCTTATAATTCCGAAGGTTGAGATGACATTCGCCCATAGCCAGATTGAATTCGGGTACATGCCGCGTGATACGCATAGCATTTTCAAGATGTTTCAATGCCGTTTGCCATTGCTCTTCCAACATGTAAGTAACTGCTACTTTATAATGCAATTTGCAGTCAGTTGAATTCAGGTGTACTGCTTTTTTATAATTAAATCTGGCCTGTGCATATTGCCCCATTTTGTGATAACAATGACCAATTGCTTCATAAATCAATTCCTCAGGGCGATTCAATTCCAATACTTTTTCCAACACCTCAATTGCTTCTTTGTATTTCCGCAAGCGCAAGTAAGCATCTCCCATGTTGCGGTAGGCATAATCAAATTTTTCGTCAATGGCAACCGCATATTGATAAGCATCAATTGCTTTCTCATAAAGCTTTAATCCCTGATAGGCAGCGGCGAGATTGAACCAAGCCAACTCACTGAAAGGGTGGTCCTCAAGAATACGTTGGTGAAGTGAAATACTTTCCTCATTTCTACCTGTAAAATCTGTCCAGAAACAAATTTTGTACAATGCCTCTTCATTGAGGGGATCTTCGCCTAAGATCAACAGCAGGCAATCAAATACCTTATCAAACTCTTCATAATCATCGTAAACATCTGCAAGTTCGAAGAGCAGGTCCAATCGCTCCTCCCCTGTAAACATATCTAAAGCCTGTTCCAACAACTCCACCGCCTTTTGCGGTTGGTCGAGCGCCAAATAGGCATCTGTCTTCAAAATATACAGATTGATATCGGTGGGGTCATACAGTGTTGCCATTTCCAGCACTTCTAAAGCCTCCCTGTACTTGCGGGTAGCTAATAACAAATCAGCTTTTTTAATCATAAGCTGGGCAGAATAGGGAAATTGTTGTAACCCCATTTCTGCGGCCTCCATGGCAGATGGAAGCTGGTCGCTATCATCAAAATAATTGATAACTCGTTCAAAATCATCTTCTTCCAATAAAAAATGCTGCTTACCATTCAATAGCTGGCGGTATTGCTTGAGCAGCTCCCCCATCGACTCCCGGTCTTCACTGTGTGGCTTTTCGGACATTTTCAGAGGTTTTTTACAATGTAAATGATTTTTGGCAAGAAATTTGTAATTTTTTTATGAACATTCGCACATGTTAACGGTTAGTTAATAAAGAATTTTGAAATTTGTTAATTATTTCATACTTTTGTATTACATGAAAAGCCAAAATCCATTTTTAAAGGTCCTTTTTGTAACTCTCCTCATAGGTGTGCAATTCACTTATGCGGCGTTTACGTTAACCGGACTGACCGACGAAAAATCCAAATCCGCCAAGTACTCTCTTCGCAATCTGAGTAGCTTGTCTTCCAAAAGCCTGAACTTTTCTGCACTTCGTCTCTCTATGCCATTGAAAGGAGTGCAAAATTACACCATCAGCCATCCCGGAAGTATGCTGGAGTCAAATTCCATGATGCGTTATGGATATGGGAACACCACCTATGTCTACAACTATCATGTAGTTATTAAGGCGCCAAAATTCAAGACGCCTTCTCCCGATTTTCGTTAATCAGTTTTCAACGTTTCAAAGGATGATATGTCGGGTAACTCCCGAATACCCAACTATTGCCCACACTATGGGCAATTATTTTTTTAGTGCCCTATAGCCACTGGAAGGTATGTCAAAGCGGGAGGCAGGAACCGGACTGAAACTGATGCGTGAAGCAGTATAACTAACCTTACGATTATTTTGCTTTACGATATACTGTAAAACAAAACCGGGCACATCTTTGAATGCCAATTCAAACTCACGAACTGAGGGGGCTATGGTAGTTGTATAATAAATGAGGTACTCACTTCCGTCCTTCAATTTCAGGGCAAGACTCTTGCAATCATAGCCTATAATCGTTTTATAGGCATTGAGATATGTTACCTGAATACTATCATACTTTTTCAATTCCTGTTGCCAATCACTCCCTTCGAGTCTTGTGATGAATTTATTGGTTCCGATAACGCGTAAAATAACAGACAGTTGGTTGGATTTATCATAAATCATGGACTGCAAGAATCCCTGACTTTCCATATCCGTTCGCAGATCATTTCCTTTAATGTAAATACGCTTTACGCCGTTGAAAGGAACCTGACTATTGTCCCCATTTTTTTCTGTCCACCCACTGTCTGGCTGTACCTTGTATTCAACAGTGCATTCGGCAACAATCCGCTGAGCAGACAGGTTAACGCTAACCAGTACCGTCCCCAACAATACAATCCATTGTAACCAACGTTGCATGAGTAATCATTTAAACGTGGAAAATTGTAGAAACCACTTTCTGAAATTACTTCTTTTTACCCTCAGTTTTTGTTTTTAGGTCCTGGAGTTTTTTCTGACTTTCCATCATTTGTTCATACCGCTCCTGGAACTTGCTTTTTTTCTTAGGGGTTTTGCGTTTTACTTCAATCTCAGCTAATATCTTATCGTGATTAATGATGTAATGCTGAATCACAAATTGAAGTCCCAATGTGATGATATTTGATACAGTGTAATACCAGGTGAGGGCAGAAGGCAACTTATTAAATATAAACAAGAGCATGAAAGGGAAGATATACGGCATGTACTTGAGTGCCGGATTGTCTTGCGTTGGCGTCATTGCCATATTATAAATCGAAATCAGGAAACTGGTCAATACTGCTGTAATGGTAAACAAGCTAACATGTGCCCCATAAGCGGGTATGGAAAAAGGAAGCGTTAGAATGGAATCATAAGAAGACAAATCATTCGTCCACAAAAACGATTGTCCTCTCAGGGCAATGTGCGAATTGAAGAAACTATACAGAGCAAAGAAAATAGGAATTTGCAAAAGTGCAGGTATACATCCACCCAAAGGATTCACACCTGCTTCCCTGAACAATTTCATCTGTTCCATGGCAAATCCCTGTTGGTCTTCGCCAAATTTTTTCTTCAAAACATCAAGCTCCGGACGAAGCACTTTCATTTTGGCACCACTCAGGTAACTGCTATAGGTGAGCGGTGATGTTACCAAACGAATAAAGAGAGTGAGCAACAATACAACCCAACCATAGTTAGACACCCACCCGGAGAAGAAATTGAAAACCGGCATGATGATGTACTTATTGATGGGTCGAACAAAGGAATACATATCTCTTCCCAGATTGACTATCTTTTCCATTTCAGGTGCTTCCTTCTCCAATATGTAGAAATCATTGGGCCCGTAATACAACCGCATCGGTAAACTCAGTGAAGTATTTGCGGAAGGATTGGTTTGCAATACAACGTCTGCGTCTGCCAAGTGGCGAGAGGAATCTGTTTTTCTTTCCCATTTTATTGTACCGCCTTTGAAAGACTGCTGGTTGATAAGGGTAACATTGAAGAACTGCTGAACCATGCTTACCCATTGAACGGGCTGAGAAAAAGTCCATTCATTTTTAGCTGAAATATAGTCGAATTTATTGCCCTCTGAGAAACACATATTAGACATTTGTCGCTCATACTCGGTAGTCTTTTCCTGCTGAAAGCTTGCTCCCTTCCACTGAAATTGGACGGTTCCATTGTTGAGTAACTGTCCTGCACCATTGATATCAATTTTCCAATCAATGTGATAAACATTTTTTTCCAATGTGAATTGATGCGAAAGAGATTTGCCACTGGAATCCTTTAATTCAAATGTAACAGACTGTCCGCCGGCAGCCGTTGTTGCCACAGGCGTTGCCACAAAATTAAGTTGCGAACTGGAAGCGGCTACATTGGGAGCAGTATTGACCGAATAAGCAATGGCATTTTGTTCTCCCAATATCACTGGCTTTCCTTCAGTAGTCGAATATTTTTTGAGTTCAACTTTTTTTACTTGTCCGCCTTTGCTCGTAAGTGTTACTTTCACCAGTTCGTTTTCCAACACAACTTCCTGCTCTGTTGCCAGGGCATTGGCGGCGAAGTTGCCGGCAGCAGTCAGTCGGGAAGCAGAATCACGACGCAAAGAATCGAGTCGCGCCAAAGTAGGGTCGGCGGGAATCCTTAGTTTGGCCTGTGCTTTCCGCACGGAATCTTGCTGCTTCTGCTGAATGGCTTGCCACTCGGAAGCCTGCTTATTGGTGTACCAGAAATAAACAAAAAACAATACTCCTAATAAGACAAACCCAATGACCGTATTCTTATCTGTATTCATACCATAGAAAGTTGAGGGGCAAAGTTATGATTTGGCGGTAAGATACGGGCCGGAACTTTAGAATAGGACCTCCCGAAAGCAAAAAATACAAAAAAGCCATGCATCTACCGATTCAGGAGAGATTGGTTTGCCTGGCGGAATTTCCCGCAGGTAGCGACTGGCTGCCGGCTTTTTGCTCATTGAATTTACGTGCGGCGGCTATAAAACTTACAAAAAGTGGTGCGGGTCGCTCAACTGTACTCTTTAATTCCGGGTGGTATTGCACACCTATGAAAAAGGGATGTGTAGGTAATTCCATGATCTCTACGAGTCCGGTCTCAGGATTCACTCCACTGGCTACCATACCACTCTTTTGAAAGTCATCGAGAAAATTATTATTGAATTCATAGCGATGGCGATGGCGCTCATGGATCAGGGTTTCACCATAAATGTTATGAGCCAGCGTATTTTCCTGTATTGAGCAGGGGTAAGACCCCAGGCGCATGGTGCCTCCCATCATACTTATTTTTTTCTGCTCCTCCATCATGTTGATGACAGCATGCGTGGTATCAGGGTCCATTTCAGTGGAGTGAGCAGATGCCATGCCCAGCACGTTTCTTGCAAACTCAATTACTGCCATTTGCATACCCAAACAAATACCGAAGAAGGGTAATCCATGTGTTCGGGCGTATTCAACGGCTATGATTTTTCCTTCTATTCCTCTGTGACCAAATCCGGGAGCTACCAGCAGACCATCAAAATGACTCAGCTTTTCGGCTACATTTTCTTTGGTGATGAACTCACTGTGCACATTCACCACTTCCACCTTTACTTCATTGACAGCGCCGGCATGCACGAAGCTTTCTAAAATTGATTTGTAAGCATCTTGTAATTCGATGTATTTCCCGATCAAGCCTACCGTAACTTTACTCCGAGGGTATTTCAATTTATCGAGGAAACCAATCCACTTATTCAGATCGGGCTCTTTATACCCTGTGATTTGTAACTTTTTAAGACATATCAAGTCCAGTTTTTCCCGCAGCATAAGCAAGGGAACTTCATAGATGGTGGAAGCATCCATTGCTTCAATTACTGCTTCCTGCTTAACATTACAGAACAGCGCAATTTTTCGCTTGATATCGTTGTTAAGTGGTTCTTCGGTTCTGCACACAATGATATCCGGATGAACACCGGTTTCAGATAGCATTTTAACACTGTGCTGTGTGGGCTTGGTCTTGAGTTCTTTGGCAGCTTTCAGATAGGGAATCAAGGTAAGATGAACAACCATCACATCTTGTTCAGGAAGCTCCCACTGCAATTGTCGAACTGCTTCTATGAAAGGAAGACTTTCAATATCACCTACGGTACCACCAATCTCTGTGAGAATAATATCATACTGATCAGACTCACCCAGTAACCGCATTCTTCGCTTGATCTCATCGGTTATGTGCGGTACCACCTGTACTGTTTTTCCCAAAAAATCCCCTGCCCTTTCTTTATTGATTACGGTTTGGTAGATTCTTCCGGTGGTAACATTGTTCGCCTGACTGGTATATATCCCCAGAAAACGCTCGTAATGTCCCAGGTCAAGGTCTGTTTCTGCACCATCTTCCGTTACATAACACTCTCCGTGTTCATAAGGATTCAGTGTACCGGGGTCAACATTGATGTAGGGATCAAATTTCTGAATGGTTACCCGCAAGCCACGGGATTGGAGCAGTTTAGCAAGAGATGCAGCGATGATTCCCTTTCCTAGACTGCTGGTAACTCCTCCTGTGACAAAAATATACTTAGCCATACAATGGTTTAAAAAATAACCTGAATATTACTTTTTTTATGCTCCAACAATTACTTCCTCAAAATTGGCACAAGGCCCCCAATAAAAACTGCACGGGAAGATGACGGGTGACCGGAAGAAATGTTCGTAGACGGAATATTTCGGGGGTCGCACAAACCTAATCCAAAAAGCGGAAGCAAAAAAATATGACCGAGAAATTCAGTATTCTACACCAATAAAGTGTTAATTTAACGTGTACATCTTTTAGGTTCGCCATTTTGCCATCAAAAAAACCGGCACCATGAAAAAATTATTCCCCTTTGCACTTATTGTCTTGCTTTCCAGCGTGCTGGTTAGTCACCAGCCGGCTCATTATAAATCTCCCTTATTGTCCGCCGATTGTTATGTTAGTTGCTTTTCCTCAGAGGTAACAGAGCGATTCCGACAAGAAGCCATGTCACCCGAATTTGCTGCAATGCATCCGCTGCCGCGTAAATACACTGTAACACAACCCAGGGGAGAGAGGGTGCAATTCAAGGCGCCGGATGGAACTACCGCATTGGGGTATGCCATCAAAAGCAAAATTTCGAGTAATAATTGGATTTTAGTCATCCAGGAATGGTGGGGCATGAATGATAATATTCTCCGTGAGGCCGAAGAACTGGCAGAGGAACTGGGCAATGTTAATGTACTGGCACTAGATATGTATGATGGAAAAGTCGCAGTAACCCCGGATAGTGCCATGAAACTCGTACAAGGTGCTACCAGAGAACGGTTGGAAAATATTGTACGAGGTGGGATCGCTTACGCGGGAAGTAAGGCAAGAATTTTTACTATTGGATGGTGTTTTGGTGGTATGTGGAGTTTACAAAGCAGTTTGCTGGCAGGCAATCAGGCAGCCGGTTGTATCATGTATTATGGTCGCCCGGAAAACAACCTCGAAAAATTAAAAACACTGCAATGCGATGTACTGGGTATTTTCGGAAGTAAAGACAGAAGTCCATCTCCCGAAGTTGTCAAGCGTTTTGAAGAAGATATGCGAACGGTTGGAAAGAACCTGCGCCTGCACATGTATGATGCGGGGCATGGATTTGCCAATCCAAGTAATCCCTCCTATGATAAGGTGGCGACTGCTGATGCACACACCAAGGCAATTGCATTCATCAAAGAACGCTTGTAGTTAATGACATTCGGGTGGGAATTCCTGCCATCATGTAAATTCTATCCATCTCTACTCTTTGGTTGAGTTCTACATGTCATCCTGGATCTTCCGGTAACTGGTAACCACTCCCTTGATGAGGGAAGAACTGAAGCCCCTGTGCTCCATTTCATTTAGACCGGCGATTGTACATCCTTTGGGCGTTGTAACCTTATCTATTTCCTGTTCAGGATGTGTATTTCTGAGGAGCAATAATTCCGCAGCCCCTTTAACCGTTTGTGCAGCAATTAGTGAGGCTGTTGCTGCACTGAATCCAATTTCAATTCCGCCTTGAATGTTAGCACGGATATATCGCATTGCGAATGCTGTTCCACAGGCACCCAATACAGTTGCTGCATCCATTAATTTCTCTTCAATTAAAACAGTTTTGCCCAATTGATTGAAAAGGTGAGTTACGAACTCAAGCTGCTCTGCATTTGCACCATCAGAACAAAGGCAAGTCATGCTTTCTTGAATTGCAATGGCAGTATTGGGCATGGCTCTTATTATAGGTATGGCTTTTTCTACACCCAACACCTCTCTCAACTCTTTGATCCAAACTCCTGTAACAACACTGATTATAACATGGCGGTCCGGGTCGATCGCCGGCAGTATTTGCTGCAGGATGTCTTTCACCTGAAATGGCTTTACAGCCAGAATGATGTAGTCGGCTTTCTCAACAGCTGCAAGATTGTCTGTGCTGACATCGACGCCTTTTTCTTTCCAGCCTGAAAGCGCTTGACTATTTCTTCGGGTAATGGTAAGTTGATGAGCTGATATGAAGTGACTATTGATCAATCCTTCAGCCATAGAAGAACCCAGGTTTCCCCCGCCAATTATTGTGAGGTGATAACTCATATTGATGGAATTAAAAATTCAATTAACGGTACCGTACCGGATGAAGATAGTTAATAACATAATCAGTAACTCCCTCCTCCAATGTATACATGTGATCGGTGTAGCCGGCAGAATGCAATTTGCGCATATCGGCTTCTGTAAAGTACTGATATTTATCGCGGATATCTTCCGGCATATCGATGTATACGATGTTGGTTGGCAACTGCAATGCATTGAAACAAGCAGCAACAAGATCATTGAATGTTCTGGCTTTTCCGGTACCCAGATTATACAATCCGTTACTTTCTGCAGTCCAGTTTTTTGCCAACATTTTTTCTGTCATCCAACCTATTACTTTTTCAATGTCTTTCACGTAAATGAAATCTCGCAATTGTTCCCCATCTTTAAATCCATCACGATGGCTGCGGAACAATTGAACATATCCCTTTTGTTCTATCTGCAGCACAGAATGCCAGATAACACTTGCCATTCTGTGCTTGTGAAATTCATTCGGACCGTACACATTGAAAAACTTTAAACCTGTCCAATAAGTCGGACTACTCTCTATGGGTTGTTGCAGTGCCCATTTATCAAATTCATTTTTACTGACGCCATAAGGATTCAGGGGATGTAATTTTTCAGGAAGTGCGTGGTCATCACTGTATCCCATTTCCCCGGCTCCATAGGTAGCAGCAGAAGAAGCATAAATAAGTGGAATTTGTCTTTGGGTTGCCAACTTCCAGATCTCCTCAGAATATTTCAGGTTCAGTGCCTCGTGAACTGCATAATCAAATTCGGTAGTGTCGGTTCTTGCACCCAGGTGAATGATCAGGTCAATAGTCAGGGGATTTTCTTCCAGCCAGTCAAAGAATGCTTGCCGCTCAATGTTTCGGATAAACTGTGTTGCCTCCCAGTTCTTTCTTTTTTCCTCTTCCCCAAAATCATCCACCAAAAGCAGCTGACTGTATCCATGTTCATTGAGCCATTTGACAACACATGAACCAATGAAACCTGCTGCACCGGTGACAACAATACATGGGCCTGGAGTATTTACTGATTCTGTTGGAGCACTCATATTGCATTGCTTTGCATGATTACTTCCAGTGAGGTATCATAATCATTTTTCCAGTCGGAAATTTTTCCCCAGCTCTCTCCATTCAAAACGATTTCTTCCCCACCCACAACGCCGAGTTCCAGCAATGACACTCCTTTTTCTGCTGCCATCTGCACCAATGCCTGCTTTGATTCCGGAGCAATACTTACCAAAACACGGCCTTGTGCCTCACCCATCCAAAAAGCATCATTGCGGAAACCCTGTGGTGTCGCCGCTACCTTGAATCCGAGTAACCCGGGGTAACCGGACTCAAGCAATGAGATGATCAAACCACCTTCACTGAGGTCATGGGCACTGCGCAATATTTTTTTGTTGTTGGCATCACGAATCAACCCTTGAACTGCCAATTCCTCCTCCAGATTGAAGTATGGAGCAGGAGAAAATGCAACTTTTTTAATTTGATAGAGATACTCAGAACAGGCAATATCATTCACCGTTTTTCCCACTAAAAAAATCAAATCGCCCTCTTGCTTAAAATGAAGAGTTAGGTGTTTTGAAATATCCTCGAGAATGCCGACCATACCTATGGTGGGTGTAGGGAAAACCGGACCATCCGGATTCTGGTTGTAGAAACTCACATTACCTCCGGTAACAGGTGTATTGAAAGCGCGACAGGCAGCACCCATGCCTTGAATGGCGTGTGCAAATTGATAATATACTTCAGGGTCATAGGGGTTACCAAAGTTCAGGCAGTTGGTTACTCCAATTGGTTCGGCGCCACTGCAAACAATATTTCTGGCAGCTTCCGCAACAGCGATCATGGCTCCGGTATGTGGGTTCGCATGAACATACCTGCTGTTACAATCCACCGTCATGGCCAATGATTGTCCGGTTCCCTTGGCTACTACCACAGCTGCATCTGATGGGGCATTGGTGGTAACCGTAGCTGCTCCTACCATGCTATCATATTGGGTATAGACCCATCTTTTAGAAGCGATGTTGGGAAGACGATTCAACTGTCTGGCCGAAGTCTGCAGGTCTTCTACATCCTGAATTGATTGAATGTCGAATGCATTAATTTTTTGGAAGTAAGCCGGCTCTGTGTAAGAACGTTCGTATTGTGGTGCACCACCACCCAGTACCAGTTCAAAGGCCGGTATGGCAGCTTCCAACTGACCATTCATGTAAAATCTCAATACACCATCGTCTGTGACATGTCCTATTTCATTGCAACTCAAATCCCACTTTTCAAAAACATCAATTACTTCCTGTTCTCTGCCTTTTTCTGCCACCAGCAACATTCTTTCCTGGCTCTCGCTTAAAAGCAATTCCCAGGCCTTCATATTTTTTTGACGGGTGGGCACTTTTTCCAGGTCGATGTGCATTCCAACACCACCTTTGGCACTCATTTCAGCGGTAGAACAAATAATGCCGGCAGCGCCCATGTCTTGCATACCCACCACAGCGCCGGTTTCAATTACTTCCAGACAGGCTTCGAGTAATTTCTTTTCCTGGAAAGGGTCACCCACCTGAACTGCAGGCAATTCTTCCGTACTTTCTTCTGTGATATTGGCAGATGCGAATGAGGCACCTCCAATACCGTCTTTGCCGGTCGCACTTCCAACAAAGAAAACAGGATTGCCTGTTCCTTTCGCGATGGCACTAACTGTTTTATTTACCGGAACAATTCCCACACTCATGGCATTGACGAGTGGGTTGGTATGATAACAGGCATCGAAATAAACTTCACCTCCGACGGTTGGAACACCAAAGCAGTTTCCGTAATGACCGATGCCATGAACCACTCCGCTGAGAAGGCGACGGGTCTTTTTATCTTCAGGTATTCCGAAACGGAGACTGTTCAGGGAAGCGATGGGTCGGGCACCCATGGTAAAAATATCGCGTTGTATACCTCCTACTCCGGTGGCTGCACCCTGAAATGGCTCGATAGCAGAGGGGTGGTTGTGACTTTCAATCTTGAATACCACGCCAAATCCGTTGCCCATGTCCATCAGACCTGCATTCTCTTCACCTGCAGCTACCAGCATTCTGCCTCCGCTGCGCGGAAGTGTTTTCAGCCAACGGATGGAATTTTTATAGCTACAATGCTCACTCCACATGCCACTAAAGGCGCAGAGTTCTGTAAAATTGGGGGTTCTGTTCAGCTTGGCACAAATACTGTTGAATTCTTCCTCGGTTAGCCTTAATTCGGCGGCGGTTTGAGCGGTAATTTCCATGATGCCGACAAAGGTAGGATTTGCCGGTGAATTGTTTTTTTACAGATACCAACAGTCTGTTATCAATTCCATGAATATTTTTCTTTTCCGTTTTTTCAATTTCATGGGTTTTACAATCAGTCGGAATCAATACAAACTGTCTTTTTCAGAAAAAGGGAGAAACAGCCCAATTACATATAGTATTTTATTTTATGTATAATTTTTCCACATAATTCGCCGATTTTTTTCCCCAACAACAAATGAAATCTCAATTTTTCCATAAAAAAATATCAATTTTGTGCCTACATCTAAATAAAAAAATATGTCACTCCGCTTCAATGCTATTGAAACCATTTCCTCCGACCAAGGAGCACCAGTGGTTACACCCAACCTGAAAATCACGGGTATTTTCAATGAAAATGTATTTACGTTGCAAACAGCACGTCAATACCTGAGTGATGAGGGCTATAAATCTCTTTTAACCAGTGTTAGGGGCGGAAAGAAAATAGATCGCAATGTAGCTAACCAAATTGCCAATGGATTGCGTGCCTGGGCTGAGAGCAAAGGGGTAACCCATTACACTCACTGGTTTCAACCGCTCACAGGAACGACAGCTGAGAAGCATGATTCGTTCTTTACCCTGAAGGGAGATGGCACACCGATTGAAGAATTTGACGGAGCTGCGCTGATCCAGCAGGAGCCTGATGCATCTTCCTTCCCCAGCGGTGGTTTGAGAGCAACTTTTGAGGCACGTGGGTATACTGCCTGGGATCCGTCATCACCTGCTTTCATCATTGAAATTGGTCATGGCAAGACTTTATGCATACCCACCATTTTCATCAGTTACACCGGAGCATCCCTCGATTACAAAGCACCATTGCTGAAAGCGCTTGAATCACTCAACAAATCAGCTGTTGAAGTTTGTAACTATTTTGATAAAAATGTCACCAAGGTAACTGCCACCCTGGGATGGGAACAGGAATACTTTGTAATTGACGAACGTCTTGCGCATGCGCGTCCGGATATTGTTCAGTGTGGAAGAACTGTTTTTGGTGCTTCCCCTGCTAAGGGACAGCAATTGGAGGACCATTATTTTGGTTCAATCCCGGAGCGTGTGTATGCTTTTATGCGTGACTTTGAGCAGGAGGCCTACAAGTTGGGGATTCCGCTGAGAACACGTCACAACGAAGTTGCCCCTTCGCAATTTGAGTGTGCGCCCATCTTTGAAGAAGTGAACATCGCAGTTGACCACAATACGTTGTTGATGGATCTCATGAATCGGGTTGCCCGCCGCCATCAACTGATCGTATTGTTACACGAGAAACCATTTGCCGGTATCAATGGAAGTGGTAAGCACAACAACTGGAGCATGGCCACTGATACTGGTGTGAACCTTCTCGCTCCCGGCAAAACACCCAAGACCAACCTGATGTTCCTTACTTTTTTTGTGAACATCATTAAAGCGGTTCATGATAATGCCGACATACTCCGAGCATCTATTGCCTCTGAACCCAATGATCATCGCCTGGGGGCCAACGAAGCGCCTCCAGCCATCATATCCGTGTTTGTTGGTCAGTACCTGGCGAAAGTTTTATCAGATATTGAATCCAGGGTAAATACAAAATTCGATGAGCAGGATGAAGCCATTTTAAAACTTGATTTGCACCGCAGCATTCCGGAACTGATGCTCGACAATACCGATAGGAATAGAACTTCCCCCTTTGCATTCACAGGTAATAAGTTTGAATTCAGGGCTGTGGGATCTTCTGCCAACTGTGCCATTTCTATGACGGTGTTGAATACCATCATGGCCGACACCCTGCGCAAATTCAAACAGGAAGTGGATGCCCTGATTGAAAAAGGAGAGAAAAAGGAAATAGCTATTATGCACGTTATTCAACGTTACATTGTAGAAAGTAAGAAAGTATTGTTTGAAGGGGATGGCTACAGCCAAGATTGGCATGATGAAGCTGCCCGTCGTGGTTTGCCCAATGTAAAAACAACACCACTGGCTTTGGATGCGATGGTCACTGAAAAAGCTAAACACCTGTTCGAATCCAATGGAGTATATACCCATGTTGAACTGGAAGCCCG
Source organism: Chitinophagaceae bacterium (assembly GCA_020403455.1). Lineage (GTDB taxonomy): Bacteria > Bacteroidota > Bacteroidia > Chitinophagales > Chitinophagaceae > Sediminibacterium. Next base: position 42,848 of record JADBXP010000001.1, on the reverse strand, counting down.
TCACGAAATTGAATTGGAAAAGTACACCAAGAAAGTACAGATTGAATCGCGCATCATGGGTGATCTGGCCATTAACCACATTCTGCCTGCTGCCATTCGTTACCAAAATGAACTCCTGGCCAACGTGAATGGATTAAAAGCTGCCGGTCTTGGAAAAGAAGCTTACCAGAGCCAACTGGATATTCTAACCGCTGTTAGCAAGCACATACAGGTAATTCATCAGCAGGTAGATCAAATGGTGGAGGCACGCAAGAAAGCCAATGCCATTGAGAATGCCCGTGAAAAAGCCATTGCCTATGACAAAGACATCAAAGCAGTTTACTTTGACGAGATCCGTTATCATGTAGATAAACTGGAACACCTCGTTGATGATGATCTTTGGACCTTACCCAAGTACCGTGAAATGTTGTTTATCAGATAAAAACATTCCGATGAAATTCCAAAACCCCGACCATTGGCGTCGGGGTTTTTTGCTTTCAGCCGACTACCCGGCTTTATTGACCGAAATTGTTTGCTCTACGACCAAAAAAAAAGTATTTTACTATTTCTAAATCAAATAGTATGAAAAAATGGATGTTACTGGCCACGTTGTTCCTTGCTTCCGCAGGAACATCATTATATGCCCAGCCGCCAGGGGGTGGTCAAATGTCGCCTGAACAGCGCAACGCTATGATGAAAGAAAGATTCAAAGCCATGGGATGCGATGATGTACAAGCAGATTCACTGATTGCCATCTCCAATGACATGCGTCCCAAACAAATGGCCCTGCGTGATCTCGAACCGGAAGCCCGACAGGCAAAAATGAAAGAGATCATGGATGAGCGCAACAAAAGAATTGAGAAAGCACTTCCTACCGAACTGGCGAAAAAAGTTATCGAAGCATTGTCCCAACAACGCATGGGTGGACGCGGCGGTGGCGGCGGCGGAAATCAATAGTCATAACGCACACAACTGCATAAAAAAACCTCTTACAATGAAGAGGTTTTTTTTATTTCATCAGGCCCATCATCTGGCCATTGTAAAATTCTCCAGGAACTTGGTTGTAAAATTTCCTTTGCGGAAGTCTTCATTCTGCATCAGTTGCAGGTGAAAAGGAATGGTTGTTTTTACGCCTTCAATCACATATTCACTCAGCGCCCTATACATCGTATCAATAGCTTCCTGCCGGCTCTGTGCAACTGTTATCAATTTACCAATCATTGAATCATAGTAAGGTGGAATTACATAACCGGCATATACGTGACTATCTACCCGTACACCATGACCACCGGGTGTATGCAATACTGTTATTTTTCCCGGCGAGGGACGAAAATCATTGTAAGGATCTTCCGCATTGATGCGACATTCAATGGCATGTAGCTGTGGTTCATAATTTTTTCCTGATATCCTGTCGCCGCATGCAATCTTTATTTGTTCTTTGATCAGGTCATAATTCACCACCTCTTCAGTTACACAATGTTCAACCTGAATGCGGGTATTCATCTCCATGAAATAAAAATTCCTGTGTTTATCCACCAGAAACTCAATCGTACCAACACTTTCATAATTGATGGCAGATGCAGCCTTAATAGCGGCCTCTCCCATCTTATGTCTTAATTCAGGTGTCATGAAGGGGGAAGGAGATTCTTCCACCAATTTCTGGTGGCGGCGCTGAATAGAACAATCTCGCTCACTCAAGTGACAAACGTTACCATACTGATCGCCTGCAATTTGTATCTCAATGTGGCGTGGTTCCTCCACAAATTTCTCCATGTAGATTCCATCATTCTTGAATGCAGCTGCAGCCTCGGTCTTCGCAGTGGTATAAGCCCTTTCCAGGTCTTCTTCCTTCCATACAACCCGCATCCCTTTACCACCGCCACCTGCAGTTGCTTTTAAAATTACAGGATACCCAATTTCTTTTGCCATGCGGGCAGCAGCTTCCAAACTTTCCAGCAAACCTTTTCCACCGGGAACTACCGGTACCCCTGCAGCAATCATTGTTTCTTTTGCAGTGATTTTATCACCCATTTTGCTGATCATCTCAGGTGTGGGCCCGATAAACTTGATTCCATGATCCGCACATATCTGAGAAAAGCGAGCATTCTCAGCCAAAAAACCATAGCCCGGGTGAACGGCATCGGCATTGGTGATTTCCGCAGCAGCCATGATATGTGGAATGTTCAGGTAGGAATCAACACTGGCGGGCTTTCCGATACAAACTGCTTCATCGGCAAACTTTACATGCAGACTATCCTTATCGGCCGTAGAATAAACAGCTACGGTTTTAATACCCATTTCTCTGCAAGTTCTGATAACACGCAATGCAATCTCTCCGCGGTTGGCTATTAATATTTTTTTAAACATGCTGAAAAAAATTTTGGGATACTACGATCAAGTAGTTAATCCTTCCGGTGAACAGAAAAATAAATTTGACTACTTGGGATCAACCAGGAAAAGTGGCTGATCGAATTCAACCGGACTGGCATCTTCCACCAGAACTTTTACTATGGTTCCACTTATTTCACTTTCTATCTCATTAAATAGTTTCATGGCTTCAATGATGCAAAGTACCTTTCCCGGTGCCACTGATTGTCCGACATCAGCCAAAACCGGTTTGTCGGGCGAGGACCTGCGGTAGAAAGTACCGATCATTGGACTTTTGATAGTGATTAAATTATCTTGTGCGGGTGCAGGTGCTGGAGCAGCTGAAGTTACTGCGGGGGCAGCTGCAGGTGCTGGTGCCGGAGGTGCCGTATGATAAACCTGGTGAACCGGTGCGGCTGCCTGAGCAATTACTTGTTCCTCTTTCTGCTTGATGGTTACCTTACCATCTTTATCTTCTATACTGATTTCACCAATGTTGCTCTTGTTGATGATTTTGATTAGTTCGTGGATTTGTTTGAGGTCCATAAAAAGCTTTTTTTTGGGGTAAGCCCCGATTAATCAATGGCAATGCGTGGGTATTTCTACCCCGGTTTTGTTAAAAAACCGGCTTTTTACAGGATAGATGGATTTGGACGAAATGAGGGCAAAAATAGGTTGTTTTGAGCCAAAAATGGCCAAAAATGCGTCGAAATTCAATAAAAATTGAAAAAATAGCAAAAATCAGGCGCTCGAAAAATTACTCTTTCCCCTCCTTCACACGCTCTACATAGCTACCGTCTTTGGTGTTAACCCGAATCAGTTCTCCGTCTTCAACGAACAAGGGTACCATCACCGTAGCGCCAGTTTCCACAGTTGCTGCTTTCAGGGCACGGGTAGCAGTATCACCACGTAAGCCCGGCTCACAGTAAGTAATTTTTACAACAATCTTCTCGGGAAGCTCAGCGCCAATTGGTTGTTCCGTTTCTGCATTGATAAAAACGAACACTTCTGAACCATCTTTCAAAAACTGTGGTGCATCGATCATTTCCTCGGCAAGAGCAATCTGCTCGAAAGTCTCGTTGTTCATGAGGTTGAACCCGCTGTCGTCTTTATAGAGGAATTGAAAGGTCTTTTTTTCTACACGAACAGGAAATATGTTTTCACCGCTGTTCCAAGTCTTTTCGATGGTGCGTTTGTTGTCTACGCCTTTGAGCTTTGCCCAAACTTTTGCCGCCGCCCGGGCAGTCTTGTTTTCGCCAAATTCTACTACAGAATACAGACTGCCGTCCAATTTAAGTATCATGCCACGGCTGATGTCGGAAGTGGTTGCCATAATTATAGTTTTAACTAAAGTGCGGCAAAAGTAGGCAATGGTGCTGAAATAAAACTGATTTACAGCAGGAATATCAGGGTATTCAGAAGGGATTTATCCTGTTTTCTCGCCTTTTTTTTCGGTTTCAGTTCAACTTTTTGAACTTAAAAGGCTGCATTTCTTACTCAATTGGTATCTATTTCATTAGAAAATCCAAATTCTATGAAAAAGTATTTCATTCACCTCTTGCTCGTGTTAGGGTTAGGCATCCAGACCGACCTCCTGGCAGGCACATTCATCATTAAGGGAACTGTTACTGATGATAACAGGCGTCCTCTGGCAGGAAAAGTGCTGTACATCTCAGCTGAATCCGGTGCCCCGGGATGTAACCTCCAAAAAAAGGTTCAAACCAATGCCAACGGATTCTACATTGATTCCGTTAGTTGCGGAGCAGAAATCCGTTTCATTACCGTACAAACAACCGACTGCAATGGTCGAATGTTTATGCACAGAATGATTCCCGGAAGTACCCGCGTAATTGAAAGCAATTTTGTGCTTTGCGGCTCACCGACAACTATGGCATGTAATGCCTCTTTCACTTTTGCTCCAGTTACCTCCTCTCCCACCTTGTTTCAGTATGGCTTCCTGAGTGCCAACAGCAAGGCCGCTCCCGGTGACAGCATCGTAGCGAGAACATGGTTGTTTGGCGACAGAACAGCCCCTGTAACTGGCAATGAAATCAATGTTCGCCATGCATTCCCCGGCCCGGGCAACTATCAGGTTACTTTATTAATAAAAACACAAAGGGGTTGTGAGAGCAAAATAACCAACACTGTAGTTGTTAAAGAGCAACCTTGCAGCGTTATTTCCAAAGTATTTATTAAAAGACAGGCAGGACTTTATCTTCAGTTTAGCTCTGTTGAAGACAATCTGGCTGCCGGAGACTCCATCATCAAGCGCAGCTGGACCTTCGGGGATGGCAGTAGCATAGATGGAAATGAAATCAGTCCGGTTAAGAAATACAAAGATTCAGGTACCTACCGGGTTTGTCTGCAATTCAAAACCAAATACGGATGCACAGGTGAAGCTTGTATTGCTGTTCGCGTCAAAGACAGTTCAATCTCTAACACAGCTTGCAGAGCATTCTTTACTACTAAAAGTGAAGGGCTTGCTGCCTGGTTCTCCAGTGAGCAATCAACCGCGGGTGCAATGCCCAACGGTATACGTGATAGCATCATCAGCAGAAGCTGGTACATCAATGACACACTTGTTCCATCTACCAGTAACAACCTGGTTGTACTTCGCCAATTGTTTGAACGTCCCGGCAATTATAAAATAAAGCTGGTGATAAAAACAAGAAGTGGTTGTGAGAGCAAATTAGAACAAAGCATCACTCTACTGAATCAGAATTGCAACCTCAGTACCAAAGCTGTGGTGGTGAAAAGCAGCGGACTGGAATTTTTGTTTGAAAGATTGGTTACAAATGTTAACAACGGTGACAGTATTGTAAGCACTATCTGGAAATTCGGTGATGGCACTTCACTCGATCAAAGTCAGGGTCGTCCATACAAAGCTTATCGCCAGGCCGGCAAGTACACGGTATGTGTTTATACCAGAACAGCCAGGGGTTGCAGCAGTGAGGCATGCGTTACAGTGGAAGCAAAGGACAGTTTTGCCACGCCGGTAGATTGTAAAGCTCTTTTCAGCTATGAAGTAAAAGACAGTGTGGTTTACTTCAACAGTGGTCGTTCAACAGCCTCCGGCGGAGTAATGGGAACCAATGGAGACAGCATTGTACAACGCATCTGGTACTTTGGCAGCAACACCCGTGGAATAGAAGTACCCGGAAATCAGGAAAGCATCCGTCACATCTTCAATCAACCGGGAACATATCCCGTAATTCTTTACATCAAAACAAAAAAGGGATGCGAAAGCAAGTATACTACAACGATAATTATCCGTCCGCAAGATTGTCGCTTCGAAACCCGCATCGGTGTTGGAAGACAGAGCGGACTCTCGTATCAATTTAGGGCAGAACATGCCGGATTGATAGCCGGTGACAGCATTGTAAAACGTTCCTGGAATTTTGGTGACGGCACTTTCAATGAAGGCAATGATGAAAGACCTGTAAAAACATATACCAAAGCCGGTAAATACAAGGTATGTTTGGTTGCTAAATCCAGAAGAGGATGTGTGAGTGAAAGTTGTTTTGAAATCAATGTCAGCGACTCGAGCATAGCACCCTACAATTGTAAAGCCCTATTTGAATACAGCATCAATGGAACAGTAGTTTATTTCAATAGCGCTGCTTCTACCGGAGCACCGACGATTGGAGGCACAAACGACAGCATCATCAGCAGAACCTGGTACCTGGGTAATGCCACCAGCGGACCTACTTATCGTGGAAACGAAGTAGAAGTTAAATTCGATTATCTCAAGCCGGGAACCTACACAGCTTATTTGGTGATCAAAACCCGGTCAGGTTGCGAAAGCAAATATGCAGTTACCTTCACCATCCAGCCCATTTGCAAGGCGGTAGCTGACTTCAAGTTCGAACAAACTGCGCCAAACAAAATACAATTTGCCAGTGGTGCAAGTACAACTACATCCGGTGATACAATCACACAACGGATCTGGAGCTTTGGAGATAACTCACTGATGACCGGCAATGTCGTAAACCCAGAAAAGGTTTACCGGACAGCAGGTACCTACAGGGTTTGTCTTCAGGTAAAAACCAGTAAGGGCTGTGTAGCCGATGTTTGTAAAGATGTGAGGGTATTAGATACCACCAATACACCCGGAATAGCTATCAACTACCTGAAAATTGTCAGCATCAATCCGAACCCCGTACAAACCAAAATGGCCGTGACAGTTTGGAGCAGGTTACCCAACATCTCAACAGAATTCACGGTATATGATGTGAATGGGAACCCAAAAATGAGTTTCAAAAAGGAATTGGCATCAGGTAATAATATCCTGGAAATCTCTGCTGACAGGTTAAATCCCGGACTTTACTTCCTTCGGGTAGGCAATGCCTATGGCAGAGACAGTGCCCAGTTTTACAAACAATAATTTTTATCGGCTCTTGTCCAGCCAGTCGGAATAACTCCGGCTGGCTTTTTTTTGTTCATCAACGGAGGCAAAAATCCCTAAACTTTCCTTAACCCTGTTATTTCAACGTCGTTTTCGCCTATTTTTGCGGCGAACTTAATTCAATTCCCATATGTCAGTTTTAGTCAATAAAAATTCCCGCATACTGGTACAAGGATTTACCGGTACGGAAGGTACTTTTCATGCTACTCAAATGATCGAGTATGGAACAGGGGTTGTAGGTGGGGTCACTCCAGGCAAAGGAGGAACAACCCATTTAGATAAACCTGTATTCAATACAGTAGCAGAGGGAGTAAAAGCAACGGGAGCTGACGTAAGCATTATTTTCGTTCCACCTGCATTTGCTGCTGATGCCATTATGGAAGCTGCGGAGGCTGGCATCGGACTAGTAGTTTGTATTACGGAAGGAATTCCTGTGCAGGATATGGTGAAAGTGAAAAACTACCTCCTAACAACCAAGACACGTTTGATTGGACCGAACTGCCCCGGGGTAATCACTGCGGGCGAAGCCAAAGTCGGAATAATGCCCGGCTTCATTTTTAAATCCGGCCGTATCGGTATCGTTTCAAAGAGTGGAACCTTGACATATGAAGCAGCTGACCAGGTGGTAAAAGCAGGTATGGGTATCAGCACTGCCATAGGAATTGGTGGTGACCCCATTATCGGAACCCCTACCCGTGATGCGGTAGAATTATTAATGAATGACCCTGAAACCGATGGCATTATCATGATTGGTGAAATCGGAGGTAGCATGGAAGCTGATGCTGCCAAATGGATTAAGGACAATAGCCGCAAACCGGTGGTTGGATTTATTGCCGGACAAACAGCACCTCCCGGCCGTCGCATGGGTCATGCCGGAGCCATTATTGGTGGGGCAGACGACACAGCCGCAGCCAAGATGAAGATCATGGCTGAATGCGGTATCCACGTTGTTGCGAGTCCGGCAGACATCGGTAAAACCATGGCTGCTGTTTTAAAGAAGTAACACTTTTTCCGTACAGGACTTTTCCCCTTTTTTCTAACGGCTGCAATTCCAGCCGCTCCATTTGTTAAATTCGCAAATTGCCTGTGCAATTGTAAAATCCATGCATCTTCGGAAAAACCGAATCAACCGAAGCATATGTGGAAGTACGCCATTTCCTTATTAGTATTATCTATTGCATCAGTTTTTGCCGTGCAGGCACAAACCGGAGATAGTACTTATAATCGAGATTGGCTGGATATTGATTCCACCATCACCATCAGCCGATTACCCAAGACAGCACTGGAAAAAGTTAATCTACTCTATCAGAAGGCAGTACGAGATAATCTAGGTCCCCAACAGCTCAAATGCTTGCTCTATCAGATGACACTGGAGCAGCAACTCAACGAGCCCGGAAATGAAGTGGCCATTAAAAGACTCAGAAAAGAAATCAGTCAACAAAAAGATCCACTAACGGCAATGGTACTGCAAGCCATGCTTTCAGATCAATACCAACGTTTCTACAAAAAAAATCGATGGAACATTGATCAAAGAAAACCTGTAAGGTTAGCTGCTTCCGCCGATATTCACCAATGGAACAGCAGTGATTTCAATAAAGCGATTGTACAGGCTTATGCAAAAGCCTTGGCACGACCGGAACTATTAAAAAAGATGCCGGTGAGAGCTATCAATGCCATTATTTACAAGGGAAGCGGATCATTGCAGCCAACGAATTGGTATGAATTGATCTTACTCGAGAAATTATCGTACGATAAAAATCCGATTGTCTCTGCTTATCTACCGCCATCTTCCTCCACCTGGCAATCACTGGCTTTTCTTGAACCAAACCGTTTTAATTCAACTACACTCCCCGCTAAGGACTCCTCTGCTGAAATGTTAGTTCTCAAAGACTATCAAGCACTCATAGCTGCTCAGGCCAATAAAAAAGAGCCCCAATTAGGCATTGCGCTGCACATCGACAGACTAGAATGGGCCTGGCAACAAACCGGGTCTTCACCTTCCCGGCAGGATGAATACAAAAAGGGATTACAACAAATCATTCAATCATATCCCGACAACCCGGCGACTGTCCTGGCTGTTTACTCATTAGCATCTATAGAAATAAAAAATGAGAGGGACAGAAGTATCAAAAAAACAGGCAGTAATGGTCTCCTAACAGCCGACTCACTTCTCTCCATTGCTTTACAAAAAAAAGTTGTTAAAACCCCTGAAACCATTGCTTTACAAAACCTACAGGCAGAAATCCGTCGCCAATCAATTGAGGCCACTATGGAGGCGATTTATCTGCCGGGAGAACCTCTGCTGACCCTGATTGAATATCAAAATACTCCTCAGGTTTATGTTCGTGTGGTGGCGCTGAACTCCGACGAATGGGAAAAATACAACAGACAGAAAAAACCCAGTGAAGCTGCACTCATTGCAAAAAAAGCGTTGCAGGAAAAAAAATGGATCCTTCCCGGACAGGGAGATTTTCGAAAACATAGGACTGAAATTTACCTGGATCCCCTTCCAGCCGGACAATACCTGCTCATTACAGCCACACAAAAAGAACTCAATGACAATGCAGCAACCATCTGTTTAACACCCTTTCAGGTGTCTTCAATTGCCACAGTTCAGCATGGAAATAATTGGATAGCATTGCATCGAAATACCGGGAAACCGCTACCCAAAGTCGCCTTCCAGTTTTATTCGAGTTACTCATCTTCTGACGGAATAGGTTTCAGAAAGATTAATAATGCAAAGGGTCTCAGCGATACTTCAGGACAATTTTATTTCAACTATACCAATGAACCCGCCAATGGGCTTTCGATAAAATATCAACAGGAAGAATTGTTGTTATTGGGTCAAATTTTTGGTGGAACAGATGAAACAACCAGAATCAAGAACAATCGGGAGGGTAAAAGGGAAAGCAGGGTACAAATTTTTACAGACAGGAAAATTTTTCGACCCGGACAAATCGTTTTCTGGAAAGCGATTGGTTCGCTAAAAGATACAGGTTCATCTGCTCCTGCATTAATGCCAGAGGGAACCAAACTTAAGTTTTATCTAAAAGATGGACAGGGCATTAACATTGACTCAGTCGAAAAAAGCCTGAATAATTTTGGGTCCTGCCATGGTAATTTCGAAATACCTAAAGACAGACTTACCGGTAATTTTTCGATTGTTTCCTCCGCATCCCGTTATCAACTGGCCACCCTACTTGTTGAAGAGTACAAAAGACCCCGGTTTACTGTAGCATGGGAAGATCCCAAGCAGAGTTATTCATTATTGGATAGTATTCAAATGCTTGGATATACCCGAAGCTTTGCAGGAAACATTTTAGAAAATGCCAATGTAAAGTATAGAATCATTCGATCCTTGAGGTATGCATGGAGAGGTTCCCGATCCGGCTCAATTGAAATTGGATCGGGTATTACACAAACAGATAAAGAGGGTAGATTTAGGATACAGTTTTCACCATTGACTGAAGAAGAAAAAAGCACTGATGAACTTGGGCCATTCAATTTTGAAATCACAGCAGATGTAACAGATGCATCCGGTGAAAGCAGAACCGCCCAAACCATTATATATGCAGGTAGTCAATCTGTCTTTTTCGAATGGCAAATCAAGGAAGTGATGGGGGAAAAAGACTGGAAGAATATCCGTCTTTTTACGGGTAATCTGAGTGGTGAAAAGATCAGTTCACCTGTAAAAGTTGCTCTCTACTCATTGCAGGCACCCAAAAAGTCACTAAGAAAAAAATATTGGGAAGCACCGGACCAGGTTATTTTGAGTGAGACAATTTTCAGAGAAAAATTTCCTTTGGATGAATATGGTGATGAGTTAAATCCTGCCAACTGGCAAAGAGTAAGAATAATAGCGAATGATAGTTTCATCACACGAAAAAACGGCACCCTCGATTTAAGCAATCAAATGCCTGAACCGGGCTTTTATCGAATGGTCACAACCACCCATGATCCGGTGTCCGGCAAAATCATAGAAAACGTAGCGCATTTTCAAATAATACATCAAAGCGGAAACAAGAATGTGGTTTTCAACAATGCGGTTTGGTATCAAAACGAGCAGCAAATCGAGGTAGGTGATTTCATGGAGGGGAGTCTGACTTTAGCAGAATCAGATGCCCACTTACTGATGATCAAAATTGATCCCAACAAAGATATTATTGGAGTCTATAGCCAGCCATTGACAAGTAAAGAATTTAGTTTTAAGGAAAAAACAAAACAAGCCGGCAAGTTTTATTATCATCTTGCCTTCATCCAAAACAATCGAAACTACTCACATTCTTTCGAGTGGGAAGTGCAACCGGCTAATCAACATCTATCCATTAGTACTTCAACTTTCCGCAATCCACTGGAACCCGGCAGCAAGGAAAAATGGACAGTAGAAATTAAAAATACTAGCGGCGAAAAGGTAGCAGCAGAATTGCTAACAGCCCTCTATGATGCCTCACTCGATGCACTGGCAACACACTCCTGGAATTGGAATAGTTTCGGGATCCCCAACATCGGGTTTTATCCATTTACTTTCTTACATAACTTTTCAAGAACAAGTTCCTTCAGTTATTATACTCCTGAAATAGGAAATTCTAATTTTCCTGTCATACAACCTGATAGATTCGCCCGGACTGCTTACGAACTGGTGAATCAAAATCGTGAGAGAAAAATAGATGGCAAATCGTTTGTGTTACCCATTTTTGATGATATTATTGAAGAAGATGTAGTTTTTAAAGTACATTATGCCCCTGCTAACATTAAGATCAGTGGCCAGATGAATGATGCTCTTACCTCTGATATATCAACGGAAAATCATACCGAATTGTCTGATATAGTTAGCAAGGCAACACCTCAGTTGGCAGATGATTTTACAGTGCGCCAACAATTACAGGAAACTGCTTTCTTCCTACCTGAAGTATATGCAGACAGCAGTGGCAACTACTCCATACAATTTACACTTCCTGAATCACTCACCCGATGGAAATGGATGAATTTCGCTCATACCCGATCACTGCAAACTGGATTTTATGTCACGGAAATAGAGACACGTAAACAACTGATGGTAATACCACAGATGCCCCGTTTCCTGAGAGAGGGCGATCAGATTGAATTGATTACCCAAATTGCAAATAGTGGGGATAGTGAGTTGACCGGCCAGGTGGTCCTTGAATTAATCAATGCCGCAACAGAAAAACCTGTTGATGGCTGGTTCAACCATGTATTTCCGGTACAATATTTTACAGTGGCAGCCGGAAAAACAAGTATCATAAAGTTTCCGATTCAGGTACCCTATGGCTTCAACCAACCCCTCATCTGGCGCATCAAAGCCAAATCAGGTAACCTGTCAGACGGCGAACAAAATATTTTACCGGTAATTACAAACCGGACATTGGTCACTGAATCGCGCTCTTTCTGGTTACAGGGAGACTCAAGGCAGACCATCCAATTTCCTAATTTACTCAATAACAACAGTGCTACCCTTACCCACCAAAATATGCAGTGGGAGATAGCAACACGTCCTGCCTGGTATGTTGTAAAAGCACTGCCCTTGCTGATAGAAAATGACCAACCCAGTGCAGAACAAATTTGGAACAGAATCTATGGCAACCTGCTGGCCGCTTTCACTTTACATCAATATCCTTTTATTCAATCTACCCTTCAGCAGTGGAAGCAGGACTCAACCAATACCAAGAACCGTTTTGAGAAAGCCGCCCACCTCTCATCAACCTTAAACCGGGAAACTCCCTGGCTGAAAGAGGCAGCAAGGGAGGAACAACAACTGGAATCACTGAGCCGGCTGCTCGATAAAACTCAAATGGGCAGTGAAGTAACAACTCTCCTCCCATCACTTCAAAAATTCCAGAACAGTTCGGGAGGATTTAGTTGGCTGGAAGGTGGTCAGCCCGATGAGGTTACCACACTTTATATCGTGGCAGGCATTAAGAAGTTGAATGAACTAAATGCTGTAGAAGCTTACCCTCTGAACAAATGGCAACCCATGCTTTCTTCGGCACTTCGCTACCTTGATAGTTCCCTGCATGTTTTCTATGATCGTAGTCTATCTAAAAAAGAAATCACCACACGCTATACTCTACCCGACCACTGGATTCACTATCTTCAAATCCGGTCTCATTTCAATGATATTTCCAACAGATATGCTTCGGAATTTGAGTACTTGCGTCAACTCGCAACCCGCAATTGGCGTTTCTATGCACCATTGCAACAAAGTCAGCTGGCAGAAATCATGGTGAATGGAAAAGAAAAGGACACTGCTTTTCAAAAATTAATTCCCTCTCTTTTGGAGATTGCCGTGCGCGATTCTTCACAAGGCATGTATTGGAAGTATTCTGGTTACAGGGGTGGTTATACCACCCATCTTAGCATGGCTACACAGATGCTGACTATCCTCAAAAAAGCAGGAACCCTCTCGAAAAATTCTTATCAAAAAGACATTGACTCTATCATTCGCTGGATGTTGCAACAAAAGAGAACCAGTCAGTGGGCAACAACCCCTGCCACCGCCGAAGCCTGTTATGCCTTGTTGTCATCACTGCCTACTGCGCTCCCCACCGATAATCCACAGGTAGAAGTTACAATAGGTAAAATGAGTTACCGTGTTAGTCAAGAGCAATCAGAAGCCGGTACAGGATATTTCAGACAAGTAGTGGAGGGAAAAAAAGTCGATAACTCGATGGGAAGCATCACCGTACAGATGAGTGGCGATAAAAAATCAACACTTCAAAGTGCAACAGCCGGTCCTGTTTCTGGAGCTGTTTATTGGCAATACCTGGAAAACCTCGACCGCATCAAAGACAGCCAACATCCTGATTGGAGTATTCAGAAAAAATTATTTGTCTCCAAAAAAAGTTCTACAGGAAATATGCTGGAGCCATTGACTGCAATGAGCAACCTACGAAAGGGAGACCGCATTGTAACAAGATTAATCATAACCTGTCGTCGGTCCATGGAATTTGTTTTCCTAAAAGACATGCGGGCTGCAGGAAGTGAGCCTGAAGATGTAATCAGTGCATACCATCAACAAGATGGTCTGGCTTATTATCAGACAACACTGGATACACATACAGGTTTCTTCTTCCGCAGGATAGAGAAAGGAACCTACATGATTGATTACTCCTCTTTCCTGACCCATCCGGGTGAATTTTCTTTTGGAATGGCCAGACTACAAAGTCTGTATGCACCTGAGTTCCAAGCACACACTACCTCCACTACCATCCGTGTTGGAGATTAATCCGGATATTTGTAACATGAATGTTGATTACCTGATTATAGGACAGGGTATCTGTGGTAGTTTCCTCAGTAGATACCTGCTGGAAGCAGGATGTGATGTTCTCGTGATTGATAAAGAGAGGCCCAACACAGCATCCCGGGTTGCTAGCGGCATCATCAATCCCGTGACAGGAAGGAGGCTGGTGAAGACATGGGAAATTGACAAATTCATGCCGTTGGCAAAGGATGCCTATAAGAGTTGGGAATTGTTGTTAGGTAAACCCTTATTGACAGAAACGAGCATCCTAGATTTTCCTGTTACAGCCCAAATGCATCTTGCTTTTCAGGAAAGAATGGCAGAGGAATCACTGCTGGGAATTCCGGCCAACACCGATCAATGGAAGCATTTTTTCCATTTCGCATTCCCACCCGGAGAAATCAAACCTGCCTTACTGATAAACATCAATGCACTCTTGGAAGGCTGGCGATCTATATTGATTGAAAAGAACACAATAAGAGAAGAAGTTTTTTATCACGAAGAACTGGTGATCAAAGAAAACAATGTTGTTTACAGGGATATAAAAGCCAACAAAGTTTTATTCTGTGACGGAGCAGCAGGCAACCAATTTCATATGTTTGCTGCCCTCCCATTTGTTGCCAACAAGGGAGAAGTGATATGGGCACGCATACCTGGTCTTCCTTCTGGTCAGATTTATAAGTGTGGACTTACCATCGTGCCTTGGAATGAGGATATTTTTTGGATTGGATCAACGTACGAATGGGATTTTGAAGATGACCAACCTACGGATGCTTTTCGGGATCGGGTCAATAACACATTAAAAGCATGGCTGAAGTTGCCATTCGAATTATTGGACCACAAAGCGTCACTGCGACCTGCGAATATGGAACGCAGACCATTTGTTGGCTTACATCCTCAATACAGTTCCGTAGGAATTTTAAATGGCATGGGCACCAAGGGTTGCTCGCTGGCACCCTGGTTCGCCCGGGAGCTCGCAAATCACCTGATTCACGGGCTTCCCATCCACCCTCAGGCCGACATATCCCGTTTCTCAAAAATTTTGTCCCGATTTATTCACTGAATCGTTATTTTTACTCCAATCAAAAACAACCTCTTTCACTGAAATAGAGCCCCACTAATCGAAATGGATACACCACCCCGCGTATCGAACTCTTTATACAAGATTCCGATACAGTACAGAAAAATGGAAAATCTTCACATCATTTTCTGGCTATTCAAAGATGTATCCTGGTGCATGGGTTGGAAATTATTGGGAACCATATTTATCATTCCAACACTCATCATTTCGATAGTAATTGCCTGGAGAACCCGGAACATAGTGTCTGAATTGTGCCACAACCTTGCTATCACTTTATGGATTTCAGCTAACTCATTGTGGATGATTACTGAATTCATTCACCTGGATAATGTATCCATCGGTGGCGGGTTCACCTACAAGCAACTGGCTCTGATACCTTTTATTGCAGGCTTAATTATAATTGGTTACTACTATCTGATCTGGAAACCCAGAAATCCGGAAGAAGCAGAGACCATGTAATTTTTTGCTGCCACTATTTTTCCAGTTTGACCAGTCCGGAAAAAAATGTCGTTCCCAGTCCAAGTAAAGCTATCAAAGTAAAAGACCAGCGAAGACTGAACATTTCTGCGATGAACCCTATGATGGGTGGGCCAATGAGAAAGCCAATAAATCCGATACTGGAAACCGTGGCCAATGCAACTGAAGGAGATAAGTCGGCTGATTTACCCGCATTGCTGTAAACAACCGGAATTACTGAAGAAACGCCTAATCCCACCAACATAAAACCAATGGTAGCAGTTACCAAAGCAGGAAAAAGAACTGAAAGCAGCAGACCGGAGGTTATCAATAAACCACTTACACGCAAGACCATTCTATTCCCCAAACGATTGATGAACCAATCGCCAAGAAATCTCCCACCTGCCATGGTACTCATGAAGGCAGCATATCCAAGTGCCACCTGACTTTTCGGTACCCTCAATACATGCTGGAAATAAACACCGCTCCAGTCAAACATGGTACCCTCACAGGCCATGCAACAAAAGGCGATGCATCCCAATAACATTAATTCTTTGCCGGGAAGAACCCAACCACTGCTGGTTACCGCTCCTCCATCTCCCTTGATCAGTCGGGGAAGTCCGGATAACAACAATGCATAGGTAGTAATTGCAATGATGCCAAAATGGAGTAAGAGTGACACATTCCAGCTAATCAAAAGATTTCCCAGAAATGCACCAGTAAAACCTGCCAGACTCCAGATGGCGTGAAAAGTTGCCATGATAGACCGATCATAACTTTTTTCCACCCCTACTGCCTGTGTATTGATGGCAATGTTGCAAAGGTTTCCCGTCATGCCGAAGAGGAACAACAAGAGCCATAACTGCCAGGTGGTTGTCATCAAAGGAATAATACACAGTAAGACCGGGTAGAGAAGTAACCCCACAGCAGACATTTTTTTACTCCCATTTTTGGCGATCATCCAACCCCACAGTGGCAGGCTGATCAGTGATCCGGCGGGAAGAGCAAATAAAACAGCCCCCAATGCCCCATTGCCCAGCTGATACAACTGTTGCACATCCGGAATTCGACTGGCCCAACTGGCAAAAGTGAGTCCGGCAGCAAAAAAAAGCAGGGAAACAGAAATTCGGGGGGTTAATCGAAGGAAGAACATGGTGCAAAGATGGAAGAATTCAGTTAAACAGGGAGAAAAAAAGCATGCAGCAATTGGGCTATATTTGCGGCATCAAATGGTTCCGGTGACCATCCGGAGCATTTCAGTTCTGGTCATGAAATTTTAGTATATGTATCGTTCGCACACCTGTGGGGAATTAAGATTGGGTCATGTTCATCAGGAAGTTACCCTTGCCGGCTGGGTACAAACCATTCGCAAATTCGGATCCATCACTTTTATTGATCTAAGAGATCGATATGGCATAACTCAGTTGCTCTTTGGAGAGGAACTCAATCAACAATTAACGGAGCAGCCGGTTGGAAGGGAATTTGTTTTGCAGGCAACGGGTTTGGTGACTGAGCGTTCCAATAAAAATCCTCAGATTCTTACAGGAGATATCGAAGTAACTGTTCAATCATTTAAAATTTTAAATGCTTCAGCAGTACCTCCATTTACCATTCAGGATGATACGGATGGCGGGGATGATTTGAGGATGAAATATCGTTTTCTTGACTTACGCAGAAATGCTGTCAGGAAAAACCTGGAACTCAGGTACGCTGTGAACAGGTCTGCCCGTAATTTCCTCCACCAGCAGGGATTCATGGACATTGAAACTCCATTCCTGATTAAATCCACACCTGAAGGAGCAAGAGACTTCGTGGTGCCTTCTCGGATGAATCCCGGTCAGTTCTATGCATTGCCGCAATCACCGCAAACATTCAAACAGTTGTTGATGGTTAGTGGTTATGATAGGTATTATCAGATAGTAAAATGTTTCCGTGATGAAGACCTGAGAGCCGACAGACAACCGGAGTTTACCCAGATAGATTGTGAGATGGCATTCGTGGAACAGGAAGACATTTTACAAATGTTTGAACAGTTGATCAAGCACATCATCAAAGATGTCAAACAAATTGATTACACTGCAGAAGTAGAAAGAATGACCTGGGAAGAAGCGATGTGGCGCTATGGCAACGATAAACCGGATATTCGTTTCGGCATGCAGTTAGCCAACTTCCAATTCCCCTCTCACACATTTCCCCAACGATCTGCTGCTACTGCCGGTAATATTGACTTCCGGCAAACCGGATTCGCTGTTTTGGATGGCGCTGAAACCATTATTGGAATGGCAGTGACAGGTTGTGCTGAATATACCCGCAAACAAATCGACGAATTAACTGAATGGGTAAAGCGACCTCAAATTGGTATGCAGGGACTTGTCTATATTAAATACAATGCTGACGGAACCTGTAAAAGCAGCATAGATAAATTCTTCTCTGAGGAACAATTGAAAGCCATAGCTGAAAGCTCTGGAGCACTGCCGGGAGATTTGGTCTTCCTGCTTGCAGGTAGAGAAGAGAAAACCAGAAAAGCTGCCAGCGAACTCCGTTTAGAAATGGGGAAGCGCCTGGGCTGGAGAAAAGAAGAGGAGTTAAAGTTACTATGGGTAGTAGATTTCCCACTCTTTGAATATGCGGAAGAAGAAAATCGCTGGGTTGCCCGTCACCATCCTTTTACTGCACCCAAGCCGGAACATATTGCTGTGATGATCGACAATGACCCGGAAATAAAAGATGCTGCGAGGTACCTGGAACATCCTTATGCCGGTATCAAGGCAAATGCGTATGACATGGTACTGAATGGGAACGAAATTGGAGGTGGTTCCATCAGAATCTTTCAGCGCCCACTCCAGGAAAAAATGTTCGCTGCACTGGGAATGACCGAGGAAGAAGCACGCCATAAATTTGGATTTCTGTTAGGTGCTTTTGAATACGGTGCACCACCACATGGCGGTATTGCCTTCGGCTTTGACCGTCTCTGTTCTATTTTGGGCGGAAGTGAAAGCATCCGAGATTTCATAGCTTTCCCGAAAAACAACAGCGGCAGGGATGTTATGCTAGATGCCCCGGGAACAATCGACCAGCAGCAACTCGACGAACTGCAAATCAAGCTGAACCTGAAATGAGCCTTTGGTGGATTGAGCTTCACCCACATGTCATAATTATTCCGGTTGAAAACAACGGATTTGGTAACTTAGCCCTTCAATAAAAATTATTGCATTGAACCGGACTGAACTTACAATCTTCAAGGTATTGACATACCTCCTGTTACCCATTGGTTTCTTTTTCGGAATGGTGGCGCTGATGATGTTAGTGATTGCCATTTCAAATGTCCAGTTGCTACTGCCCCTATTTCTCATGGCCTGCTTTACCATTTATATTTTCACCAGTTTTCGTTTTACCCAACGGATTGAAGCAGGTCAACCTGTATCCGGGAAACTGCGGGACTGGATGCGTGTCAACGGATTTGTCACTATTTTCATGAGTGTTCTTTTTCTCATGAATGCTGCAGCCATTCTATTCCTTCCTGAACAGAAGTTAGTCGAAATGATACAGCCTACCATCGATACCATGGGAACGCTGGCCGGTGGAATAACTGCCGAGCAAATGGTTGGCAGACTAAAATCTTTTTCAGTTTTTTTACTGGTGGTAAGTGTAACATTACTGATACATCTGGTTATCAATTTCCGGCTGCAGAAATTGTATACTTCTCCCAACGAGAAATACTGAGATTACCATGCTTTAAAAATATTGTATGCTGAACCCTACCAGTCCGCTTGCCGAAAGGATGCGTCCACAAACGCTGGATGCTTTGGCAGGTCAAGAACACCTCACCGGTGCAGGTAGTGTATTGCGACAAATAGTTGAAAGGGGGAAAGTACATTCCATGATACTGTGGGGTCCTCCGGGTGTTGGAAAGACCACGCTGGCGCAGATCATTGCCCAAACACTTCAGGTGCCTTGTTTTCAGTTGAGTGCCATCAGCAGTGGGGTAAAGGAAATCAGGGAAGTGATCGAAGCCGCTAAAAATGTAACAGGAACCATTTTGTTCATTGACGAAATACATCGCTTTAATAAATCTCAACAGGATGCCTTGTTGGGTGCGGTTGAAAAAGGCACCATTACTCTCATTGGCGCAACTACAGAAAATCCTTCCTTTGAAGTGAACAGTGCCTTGCTGAGCAGGTGTCAGGTATATGTACTGAAACCGCTGAGTGATAAAGACATGCTGCAAATGCTGGAGCAAGCCATCCAAACAGATGAGGCACTGCTTCCGTATTCTTTCCATCTCCAACAAACTGCAGCCCTCTTCCAACTGGCTGGAGGAGACGGAAGAAAATTACTGAACCTCTTTGAATTGGTATTCCAGCATGAACAAGCGCAACTACAAGGAGACAACAAGCAAATCATCATAACAGATGATACCGTAATGCGGGTGGCCCAAAAGAAAGTTGCATTGTATGACAAAAGTGGGGAACAGCATTATGACATAGTTTCTGCTTTTATCAAAAGCATGCGTGGGAGTGATCCGAATGGAGCAGTTTATTGGTTGGCACGAATGATTGAAGGTGGCGAAGATGTCAAGTTCATAGCCCGCCGCATGCTCATTTTTGCCAGTGAAGACATCGGCAACGCCAACCCCAACGCACTTTTACTGGCAAATGCCACTTTTGATGCGGTTGCCAAAATTGGGTATCCGGAAAGTAGAATCATTTTATCACAATGTGCCATCTATCTGGCGGGTTCTCCCAAGAGCAATGCCTCTTACGAAGCCATCCAGGAAGCACTGCAGTTCGTAAAAGGAAAAGGCGATTTACCTGTACCTCTTCATCTTCGCAATGCACCTACCGGTCTTATGAAGGATTTACAGTATGGTAAAGATTATCTCTATTCGCACTTGGGATCAGGAAATTTCATCGAACAGGAATATCTTCCCGATTCACTGGAAGGACATACTTTTTATCGGCCCGGAGCCAACGCCCGAGAACAGGAAATGAAAAAGTTTTTGAAGGACCGCTGGAAAAATAAATATGGATATTGACTATCCCCACAAAATTGAATACTTATTATGGCAACGAATCTTCATCCGGATATAACCATTGCTTGCACACCATTTGATTCTCTAACACCACAGGCTCTTTATCAAATCATACAATTAAGGAATGAAGTTTTTGTGGTAGAGCAGCAATGCGTTTTTCAGGATGCAGACGGAAAAGATCCTTTTGCTCATCACCTGACCATTCATTCCGGAGATGTATTGATTGCCTATGCCCGTCTGCTTCCACTGGGTATTGCTTATGAGTATATGTCCATTGGCCGCGTTATCACCTCTCCCCAGAGCAGAAGAACAGGCGCAGGAAAATTATTGATGCGGGAAGCGATCAGTGAGTGTCATCGGCTCTTCGGAGAAGGCCCAATTAAAATCGGCGCACAGCTATATCTGAAAGAATTTTATGGCTCATTCGGATTTCAGACAATCGGAGAAGTGTACCTGGAAGATAACATCGAACACATCCACATGTTGTTAAAGGGATAACCTATCCGGCTGCGAGTTCCTGTTGCAAGAAAGGGGCTGTGTGACTTTCCTTAACAGCTATCAATTTTTCAGGAACACCCTGAAATAATATTTTCCCTCCGGCATCTCCTCCTTCCGGACCAAGATCAATGATATAATCTGCCACTTTGATCACATCCATGTTGTGTTCGATGATCAATACCGTATTGCCTCTGTTCACCAGTTGATTCAATACCTGTAACAAATGGAGGATATCTTGAAAATGCAATCCTGTTGTTGGTTCATCCAGGATATAAAATGTTTTACCGGTATCTTTTTTTCCAAGTTCAGTAGCTAATTTAACCCGCTGGGCTTCACCACCACTTAATGTTACAGCCGATTGTCCCAAAGTAATGTATCCTAAACCAACATCCTGCAGAACTTTTATTTTTCTGTACAAGTAACCGATTGGCTGAAAGAATTCAACCGCCTCATCGACCGTCATATTCAATACATCACTGATTGATTTCCCTTTGTAGCGGATTTCAAGTGTTTCCCGATTATAGCGTTGCCCATTGCATTTTTCACAATGAACATAAACATCAGGAAGAAAATTCATTTCAATAACGCGCATCCCCCCTCCTTCACAAACATCACAGCGGCCCCCTTTTACATTGAAGGAAAATCTTCCCGGAGCATACCCACGAATTTTTGCCTCTGGAACAGCAGCGAAGAGTGAACGAATCTCTGTAAAAAAACCACAGTAGGTTGCAGGATTGCTGCGAGGGGTTCTACCGATAGGTGATTGATCTATCTCTATGACTTTGTCAATATGTTCCAATCCTGAAATGGATTGAAAAGGCATGGGCGAAACCCTGCTGTTGTAGCAATGCTTAGATAAAAGGGGATACAGTGTTTCATTGATCAGCGTTGACTTTCCACTCCCGCTTACACCCGAGACAACAATCAAGGATCCCAACGGAAATTGAACCGTAACATTTTTCAGGTTATTGCCTTTGGCTCCCTTTAATTCGAGCCACTTGCCATTGCCCTTTCTTCGCTCTTTTGGTACAGGAATTTTCTTTTCTCCTTTCAGATAGCTGGCAGTTTCTGAATTACTTTTCAAAATTGCTTCCGGGGTTCCGGCAGCAACAATGTTTCCTCCCTTCCGTCCCGCACCTGGCCCGATATCAACCAGATAATTGGCTGCCAGCATGATGTCTTTATCGTGCTCGACTACCAAAACATTGTTACCAATGTCTCGCAGATTTAAAAGTGATTTGATCAAACGCTGGTTATCACGCTGGTGAAGTCCGATGGAAGGTTCATCAAGAATATAAGTAATGCCTTGCAAGCGAGATCCGATTTGAGTAGCGAGTCGTATGCGCTGAGATTCACCTCCACTCAGGGTTCTCGTAGGTCTTTCAATGGTGAGGTAATGGAGTCCAACATCTAAAAGAAATTGTAATCTTTCCTGTATCTCTTTCAAAATATCACGCGCAATCTTCTGTTGCTTGGAGGAAAGTTTGCCGGATGCAGCTGTCAACCATTCCTGCAAAGAGGATAAGTCCATTTTACTCAACTCAGCAATGTTCTTCTTTTGTATGAGAAACCAGCGACTTTCTTTCTTGAGTCGTTGGCCTTCACAAGCAGGACAATCCTTTTGTTGCATGAATTTCACCACCCATTCATGCAGGGCTTCCGTACTATTCCCATGTGTGAACCAGCGTTGCAACATGGGTACAATTCCTTCATAAACAGAATGATCATACAAAGACCCTGATGCACCATCATCTGATGGAACCACTTCTAATTTTCCGGCATCAGGGGTGCCGAATAAAAGTAAGTTCCTGGCAGTGAGACTCAAATCATGCAATGGTTTGTCGAGATTGATCTTGTTCTTTTTTGCGAAAGTCTCCACCGACTGATACAGATAGGCCTGTCGCTCTTCGCCCAAGGGAGCAATACCTCCCTGACGAACAGAAAGAGAAGGATCAGGTATAACCGCTTCCATATCAACAACAGAAATTTGTCCGAGCCCCCTGCAGGTAGGACAAGCGCCATACGGCGAATTAAAAGAAAAGGTATTGGGGGAAGGTTCCTCGTAACTGATGCCGGTATCTTCGCACATCAGGTGGCGGGAATATTGAATAAGCTTTCCATTTTGGTTGAGCAACAAAAACATGAGATCGTTGCCCATCTTCAGTGACTGCTGTACACTTTGACTGATGCGAACTTTCATGTCCTCTTTTACAGGTAGGCGGTCGATCACCACTTCGATGTCATGAATCTTATACCTGTCGACCTGCATCTTGGGTTTTATGTCCAATATTTCACCATCGACCCTAACTTTCAGGAATCCCTTTTTTCTGATTTCCTCAAAGAGTTCCCTGTAATGACCTTTTCTACCTCTAACAATCGGCGCCAAGAGGGTAACTGCAGCACCGGAGAATCTTTCAAAAATATTCGCAATGATTTCTTCTTCACTGAAGCGAACCATTTTCTTGCCCGTTTCATAGCTATATGCTTCACCAATGCGAGCATAGAGGAGACGCATGAAATCGTAAATCTCTGTAACGGTGCCTACTGTTGATCGGGGATTCTTATTGGTCGTTTTTTGTTCGATGGAGATAACAGGTGATAATCCGGTTATTCTATCCACTTCAGGACGCTCCATATCACCCATGAACTGACGGGCATACGCGCTGAAGCTTTCCATGTATCTCCTCTGACCTTCATTGAAGATGGTATCGAAAGCCAGGGATGATTTTCCACTTCCACTGACACCGGTAAAAACCACCAGTTGATTTTTGGGGATGGCTATATCAATGTTCTGAAGGTTGTGTTCCCGAGCCCCAGTTACAACGATAAAATCATTGCCTTCGGAAACTGATGCGGGTTGAGAAGTAGTTGGGATAGACATACAAGCGTTAAAGATAACAATAGGAAAGGGGAAAGGTTGAAATAGGAGTTAATGATCCATTTTTTTTGTTGGAATCAATCGTACCCCCTATATTTGCTCCAGTTCTTTGTTACAACTTATCAAGAAAGGCGGAGGGATTCAGGCCCGATGATGCCTTGGCAACCCATATAACCCGGTGTACCGGTTGTATGAAGGTGCCAATTCCGACCACATATCACTTGTGGAAAGATAAGACAGTGTTACACCACTTTTTCTGCAGAAATCTACTGCCGGTTCACTCACTTACTTTCTTGATAACATGTTCGAAGAATGAAAATTCATTCTGTCACCCATTTGTCTGTTACCCCCAAGTAACAGTCAAACAAAACTGTTTAACATGCTATCAGCCACACGCCTGATCCACAGCATTCCTGTGGATGAACAAACCGGCGCCATCTCGGTGCCAATCTATGCTACCTCTACATTTGTACAGGAAGCACCCGGTATCAACAAGGGCTTTGATTATGCCCGAACCGGAAATCCTACCAGAAAAATTTTAGAAGATTTAATTGCCAAAATGGAAAATGGCAGAATGGGACTTGCTTTTTCAAGCGGACTCGCTGCGATTGATGCCGTTTTAAAGTTACTGCGCAGCGGTGATGAAATTGTTGCCATTGATGATATATATGGAGGTGCCTTTCGGTTGTTTACAGGCGTTTATGAACAATATGGTATCCGGGTAAAGCTGGTAGATACAGCTGACCTGAAAGCAGTAGAGGCAGCTATCAGTCCGGCTACCCGACTACTGTGGGTGGAAACACCGAGTAATCCGACCTTAAAGATTTCTGATATTACTGCCCTGGCTACATTGGCACATCGACATGATTGTCTGCTCTGCGTTGACAATACATTTGCCACTCCGGTATTGCAACAACCCATTACCCTCGGTGCCGACATAGTTGTTCATAGTGCCACCAAATACCTTGCCGGTCACAGTGACCTGATTGCGGGATTGCTGGTAACGGCTGATGCGGAAATAGGGAAAAGACTGCAATACTTTCAAAATGCCTGCGGTGCTATATTAAGCCCTTTTGATAGTTGGCTGGTGATAAGGGGATTGGAAACACTGCACTTAAGAATACGTCAACACAGCAGAAGTGCATTGGAAATTGCCACCCAGCTCCAACACCACCCGGCAATTCGGCATGTAAATTACCCGGGGTTAACAACACATCCCAATCATTTGATTGCCACACAACAAGCAACAGGCTTCGGAGGTATGATTTCCTTTGTATTACATGATAACACCGAAAAGGCGGCACGAGACTTCATTACAGGAACTCAACTTTTTAAGCTGGCAGAAAGTCTGGGCGGTATTAAAAGTTTGATCTCACACCCCGCCAGTATGACCCACAAAACCATTCCGGTATCAAAACGACGAGCTGCAGGCATCGAAGATGGTTTGATCAGGTTATCCATCGGACTGGAAGAAGGAGCAGACCTCTTCAATGATCTTACTGAAACTTTGAATCGAGTGACAAATTATACTGCGGCTAAAATACAACAAGAACCCGCTTTCATTTAACCATTACAATACTTTATAAAATTGATATGAACACACAAACAAAACTTGTTATCGGATTATTTGGCTTCGGAGTGGTGGGAGAAGGTCTCTACCGCGTTTTACAACAAACGCCATCACTGAAAGCAACCATCAAAAAAGTATGCATTAAAAATGCTGAAAAGACAAGAAATGCACCGGTGGAGCTCTTTACTACCCGAAGAGAAGACATACTCGATGATCCGGAAATCAATGTGGTAGTAGAAGTAATTGATGATGCAACCGCTGCTTATGAAATTGTTTCCACTGCACTATTAAGTCATAAATCTGCTATAAGTGCAAGTAAAAAAATGATTGCAGAGCACCTGACAGAGTTATTGGAAATTCAGGAAAAAACAGGTGCTTCATTTTTATATGAATCTGCTGCTTGCGCCTCAATTCCGGTCATCAGGAATCTGGAAGAATATTATGACAATGATCTGTTACATTCCATTCGGGCAATTGTCAATGGCTCAACCAATTTCATTCTTACCAAAATGTTTGAAGACAAACTGGATTTCCCGGAGGCGCTGTTGTTGGCACAACAACTCGGCTTCGCTGAAAGCAATCCGGCATTAGACACAGAAGGCTGGGATGCACTAAATAAATGGATCATTTTGCTGAACCATGCTTACGGTATAGTGGAACGACCTGAAAACATTTTATTTACGGGCATTCAGCACATACAATTATCGGATGCACTGGTAGCCAAGGAAAAAAATTATGAGATCAAGCTGGTAGCCCAGGCCAAAAAATTATCGAATGGGAAAGTAGCAGCTTTCGTATTGCCGCAATTCATTCCGGCGTCTGATCCATTGTCATTTGTGCGGAACGAATACAATGGTGTAGTGATTGAAAGTGGTTTCGCAGACAAGCAATTTTTTTATGGTAAGGGTGCGGGTAGTTTTCCAACCGCATCAGCAGTCGTTAGCGATATTGCTGCATTGCGCTACCAATACAAATATGAATACAAGAAAAGATATTTCCATACCCCTCACGAATTAACCAACGATTATTATTTGAGGATCTACCTCAGTTGTAATGACTGGAAATGGGTACCGCAAGAAAAATTTGAGTGGATGGAAGAATGGCATGCCAATAGTGACAGGAAATACCTTATCGGGGTAATTCATCAATCCCATCTTCGTTCATCGAATTGGTGGAAAGAAAACGGAAACAGCCTCCTGCTGACCCCTGACCCTATCATTGATAATCTTGATCTGGTGCAAGTGAAGAAAAAAAGTCTCGAGCTGGCAGGTATTGCATCATGAATATTTAACTGAAGTGTAGGGGCCGATCGCCCGGTTTTGTCTTAACTTTAGCCCGTTATTCAACATGACGGTCAGTAGACAATTAAACAATGCCCTTTTGGTAACTCTGTTAACTGCAGGATTACTTTTCATTGGTTCCTATACAATGGGGAAATATTCATTTTTCCTTCTGCTCAATGGCAATGGAGGAACATGGTTAGATAGAATTTTTCATGGGTGGACCTATTTGGGAGACGGTTGGATGTGGGTACTTGTTGTACTTCTGGTCGCCTATTACCAAAGAAAAAAATTACTACTGGTACTCTGTTGCATAGCTGTATCTACCCTACTGGCACAGGGGGGCAAGCACCTTTTGTTTCCTGATGAACTTAGACCTGCTGCAGATCCAAAAGAATTACCTGCCATTCATACCGTTCCGGGTGTTGAATTACATACCAGTCAAAGTTTTCCTTCGGGACATACTTCTGCTGCCTTTAGTATTTTTTTGTTGGCATGTCATTTGATTTCACATAGGAGTGTAGTACCTATTGGATTCTTATTGGCACTCGGCGTAGGATATTCCCGTATCTATTTGGCACAACATTTTCCCGTAGATGTGGCCGCCGGCATGGTGGTAGGAAACATAACCATTGTAATCTCACTCTACCTGGAATCAATTTTCCCAAAAAAACAGAAGAATGAATCTTAGAATTATTGGTAGTTGCTTATTTGCCATTTCATTATTCTCCTTTTCTTGTCTTCCACTGCATGCGCAGGATACAACCCAACAGATCAACCATGAACGGGTTAACAAACGTAATCAGATAGGAAAGCCCTACATCATATTAATTTCAGCGGATGGATTCAGGGCTGATATGGCAGAAAAATACGGGGCAAAAAATCTGCTAGCACTCGGTAAACAAGGGGTAAGAGCAAGTTATCTCGAAGCAGGCTTTCCTACTGTTACCTTCCCAAATCATTACAGCATTGTTACAGGTCTTCATCCGGCCCATCATGGTTTGGTCGATAATAACTTTTATGACCGCAACAAGAGAACAGTTTATTCAATGTCTAATAAAAGACAGGTCGCTGATTCAAGTTGGTATGGTGGGAAGCCTTTGTGGGTTCTTGCAGAAGAACAGGGCATGCTGGCTGCCAGTTTTTACTGGGTTGCTTCAGAGAGTGCGATACAGGGAAAACGTCCAACTTATTACTACAATTACAACGATAAAATTCCTATTGATACAAGAATACAAGTAGTTGCTGAATGGTTGCGGCTGCCGGAAGAAAGAAGACCTCATTTCATCACCTTTTACTTCCCGGAAGTAGACTATGCAGGTCATGTTTTCGGACCCGACGCAGAGGAAACGGGTAAAGCTGTACAATGGGTAGATGCTGCAATTGGGAAATTAGACAGTGTGGCCCGGGCTTCCGGATTACCGGTAAGTTTTGTTTTTGTATCTGATCATGGAATGACAAAAATTGATCCAGGGAAGGTCATGCGTTTACCCAAGTGCATTGATACTGCTCAATTCATTGTACCTTATGGAAATGCTACTGTTCATCTCTATGGCAAAAATGAGGCCGCTATTTTACCGCAATATGAATTACTAAAAAAGGAGAAAGGGTACTTTCAGGTATATCTGAAGAAAGACATTCCCGCCCATTGGAAATATGGTGCCGCCGATGACAGGTACAACCGCATAGGAGATATACTGTTGGTAGCAGAACCACCCGCTATTTTCAATCCATCCGGTAACCCGATGTCACCCGGAAAACATGGTTACGACAACCGACACCCGGATATGCATGCCAGTTTTATGGCCTGGGGACCTGCATTTAAGCAAATGAAGGTAGTAGATGGCTTTTCCAATGTGCATATTTATCCAATGATTGCCCGTATTTTGGAATTAACCTATTCGAGGCAAGAAATAGATGGAAAATACCGTGTTCTTCGCCGTATTGTCAGGAATTAGTAAATTTACCGACAGTAAGCAAGCCTGAGTCCCCGGACCCAGGGGAAAAATTCAATATATTTATGAAAATGGTCGGCAGAAATCTGGTGATACTTTTTGGTATTCTGCTGCCGTCTGTTTACCTACCCCTCAACTTAGCGGCTCAATCACCACTCACTGAAATGCCCCTTAGCATCGATTTAGGTGTTACCAAAAGCTCATCTTTGGAATCTCGCGGGGTTTGTATGGCAAGAATCAGTTCCCCTGATTCAGCCAAAACACGTTGTATCCGGTATAACATGGACAACAACAGATTTTATGCCCATACCGATTTTGCTAAAAACATTGACCGAATTAGCTTTCAATCAATCGCACACCACCAGTTACCCGAAAGTTGGAAGAAATTGGGCATCAGACTGGCCTCGAGTTATCGTTATCGAAAAGCCAAGAGTACACAGGAAAAAAACAGCCTGACAACAGAAAATGAGGGCGGAAATACGATTACGGAATTCATGCAGATCATTACTGCACAATATGCAAAGGAAATCACCCGCAGGGTTTCCTATAAAAGTGATTATCAAATTGGGGAAACTGTTGAATTCGTCATAGGCAACTATTTTTTCATGGCGGAATTCATGAAATGGGTAAAACCAGAGTGGTGCAAAGAATGCCCCACTTATTCTGATTATGATAATGGATTAGTTTCTCTGGAAATTACCAGACCATTTTAATGATCGCTACAAGAAGCAAAGTATTGCCGGCAAGATTCCGTCAATGAATGCAAGGCATCAGTCCTACTTATCTTTCCACCTCCAGTCACCGGAGATTCTGAGCGGCTCCTCGAGTTTATTTTTGATGAGGAAGAGTCTGGTTTCTTCGTCCGACAATTTTTTGGCTGGAATTTTACTGGCATTCGCAAGAGCATAAACCAGCATTGTATTATACCGTACTGTGTTCTTCATGCCCTGTTCATCTACTAATTTAAAATCATCACAATCGGCATGATAGCAGGGGCCGGCATTGTTCGGCAATGTCCCTCCCGCACCACCCCCGGTTGGTATCCCCTGTAAGAGAAAGGGTTGGTGATCGCTGTGCAATCCGGCTCCGGACCTAAACATATTGGGAAATGCCGGGTCAACCTTTTGAACAGTGGCCCCTATTTGTTGGAACAATTCTTTGGTGGTATCAGTTGACGAGGAGAACCCCTTTGGATCATTGGTCATATCATAATTCAACATGTAACGAATTTGCTCCAGCTCTTTGTTTTTATTTCCATTGGCTACATAATGCCTTGAACCAAGAAGCCCCTGTTCTTCCCCCATGAACAACACAAATTCTATGGTGCGAGCAGTTTTCAAACCTAGTACTTGAAATGTTCTGGCCATATCGAGTACAGAGAATGATCCTATGCCATTGTCGATGGCACCCGTTGCCAAGTCCCAACTATCCAAATGCCCTCCCATTATTATTTTTTCCCGGGGAAGACTTGATCCTTGAAAGGTTGCTATAACATTTCTCGCTTTGATAACAGCCGACTGATTGGTCATTTTAATATTGGCATTCAAAGGGGACTGAGCAAGTCTTTCCTTCAGTGCCATGCCATCTTCTCTACCTATACAAATCGCAGGGATGGTTATTAGTTTTCCGGTAACTGATGCGGTTCCTGTTAAAAGAATTCCTCCGGGAGGAGTATTGATGATGATGATACCTTTCGCTCCATACTTAAAAGCAAGCGCTGTCTTTTCTGATCGATGCAGGGTTCCGGTACCGGGTTTTGAATTGGGCAATACTCCCAGATATACCAATGCAATTTTACCTCTTACCTTTTCCGGATTGTTCAAATAATCTTCTTCCAAACCATTCCCCATGTCCGCCATTGGCAGGTTTACCTCGGCCTTAACGGGCGAATGGGCAAGCGTCACTGCTTTCATGGTCTGCATCTTCCCATCAGTACCTACAGAGAGCGAGAGCGAACCCCTGCTCCAGCTTTCGACAGCGAAGGGTTGGAAACGCACGTCCTTACAACCCCAAGATCTTAAAACACGCGCAACATAGTCCTCCGCTTTTTTCCCGTTGGAAGAACCCGTTAGACGGTGGCCAATTGTTGAAGTAGCTTCCCTCAGGCGCTGATAGGCCTGAGAATTTTGTTGAACTTCCTGATTTATTTTTTCAAAAACTGGCAACCAGGCATCGGTGGACTGAGCAACAACTGAAACGGGAATGAACAGGAGCCAACAGGCATACAGAAGGAATGACTTCATACAATGAGGTTTAAATTCAAATTACTTTAAAAAAGGGGAAAACGGGAAGGGGGAGCTTACAAAAGTGGATTAAGGCACAACAATCCATTTTTAAGCATAAAAGAAAAATCTGATCTAAGGGATACCGTTTTTTGTTCTCCACTTAGCAACTGATAGGAGATCGATTCAACCGGTTTGGTGATGATTTGGTTCGTGAATTTATCTAATATATAAAAGGTATATAGGGTGACCTGCTTTCCGTTCACGCGGCTTAAATTGATCAATGCCTGCGGCAATCGCATTTCAGACTTGTCCGTAAAAAAAATAACCAAATCGCCCTGCAATTGCTTGGGTGCGACTGATGAAGTAAATTGTAAAGTAATATAATTGGAAACATTGGCCATCTCAATACCCATTCCACAAGTTTCTTCAGAGGTACTATCTATGGTTACTGGTTGAATGTATTTTACAGTCATACCATCATTCAGATAGCGTGTTTTAATAATACAGTTGGGTTGCCCAAAGGCAACATGTAAGAAACCGACAAAAAATATTATAATCAGACGTTTGTACGCCATGGTGGGGGGGTTAGCATCCGTTTTATGACACCGGAATCTAATAACGCCACTCAGTTGAGTATATTGTAATTGTTTCACAGGAATTGGATACTCAAATCTAATGAAAAAAAACCATATGTGAGGAATAATACGCATCCACACCAAAAGCTCCGCCTACAGCGGAGCTTTTTTAACATAGTCTATTGATATTTATTTTTTTACTGATATAACTTTTTTCCCACTTAAATTGATGGCCGGAAAGCTGATCACTCCGTTCACATTGGAGGTGGATACTCCTGAAGTGGTAGGATAAATCGCCAGGTGAATGGTGGCATTGGTATTGATACCGGCTTTTTCCAATACTTCCAGAGAAATTGTTTGAACATCCAACACTTCCGAACTTGTAGTTCTGTAGTAAGGTGCATTTCCTGCACTCACATCACTGCTGTTAGAAGCAAATACTGTGTAGCCAACGGGTTGTTTGCTGGCAGGTGTTGGGTTAGAAGTCATGATTAACTGAATTTCCTGACCCTGAATAGTTGCCTTGTCAATTACCAACAGGTGTTCTGCAACCGGACCGATGAAAGTAGAAGAAACACCTGTATATCCTTTTACTTCAACCGGTTTACCGCTGAATGCCAGTCCTTCTTTGAAAAAACTCAATTGATAGTTACCGGCAGGTACTTGCATGAACTCGTACTTTCCATCGTTGCCGGTAATAACTTCCCTTGAAATTCCATTACCTTCTATGGTAACTTTTACACCACTGTTGTTTCCTGTCAACTTACCATACTTATCCAGGACTGTTACATTGCCATAAGCATAATTCCTGTTTTGATTTTCAACGATGGATTCCGGTATCTCCGAACTTTTTGAACATGAAACCAGTAAAGTAGAAAAACCGGCAATAACTAATGTCAATTGGAGGAGAGAGATTAACTTTTTCATTTTGTTTGTTTTTATGTTGTTTTAATTGATGTTGATAATGCAAACATCCGACCGCCAGATTAAAGGCGACTTAAAACCAACTTAAAAACAGATTAAATCTAAATAATTGATTACCAAATGTTTATTACCGAGAAGCTGAGCCATGCAGGAATTGAATTAAAAAAGAATTCTTTTGCTCCGATACCCGATAATGAATGGTACCCCCATGTAGGAGAACCACTTTCTCTACGAGAACGAGGCCTAATCCGCTTCCGGGTTGCTTTCCCTTGTTTGCTGCCCTGAAAAAAGGCTGAAACAGTTGTTCTGCTTCCTGGGTGCTAAGCAGTGTACCACCATTGATGATTTCGATACTCAGTCGCTGTTCGTCTAAATCGAGCTTTACAGTTATAGGTGAGCCCTCCCCATATTTGGCTGCATTTGAGAGCAGGTTGTCGAACGCACTTTTAATCAAAACTTCATCACCCAGCATCGAGTAGTCATCCGGATCGGTTGCGGGCCGAATGAACTGAAGTGTACAGCGGATGAAGGGATATTGTTGTTGAATAGCTGCGCAACAATCTTCCACTAACTCGTACACAGAAAACTTAGATAGTTTTTCTTTCTGTAAAGGCTGCTCAGATCTGAAAATAAGGAGCAAACGAGCAATTAGTTCGGCCAGTTTTTCATGTTCCTGCCGCAGTGAATATAACAACTCCCGGTATTCCTCCTCCGTTCGATGCCGCATCAGTGCGAGTTCGATCTGACTCATCAGAACTGCAAGTGGGGTACGTAATTCATGAGAGGCGAAACGGATGAACTGTTTCTGTTGAGCATCGTACTGCTGCAACTGACGCATCAGTTCATTATAGCTGTTGGCCAGGGATGCAATTTCATCTTTGGAATGTAATAGCTCGCTTTTCAGCTCAGAAAAAGCTTGCGGTGCTGCAGCAGATTGAAGAATATGACGTTGCAAAATAGACAGAGGTTCCAATGCTCGTCCTGCAAAAAAATAGGAAGTAAGTAAAATGATAAGCAAGATGACAACAACACTGATTGATAACAATCCCACCCATTTTCTAAATAACTGTTTTCCGCCAGCATCTTTAGCAGCTACCAGGATGTATCGAGTGATGCTCCCCTCGCTATAAAAAATACCTGCAGTTTCGTATTCGCCCTCCGAAAAATATACGGTCCCCTCCTGTCGGATACGCTTGAGTAGATTTTTGTCCCATGAAATTCTATGATCATCTGCGCTGCTATACACTATTTCTCCTGTGCTATCTAAGACAAATGTTTTCTCATCTCGGAGTTCATGTAAGGTTTGAGCATCGATGATACTCAGCAAAGTGCTATCCACTTCTTTTACTTCATCCAATAGCTTGACCGTCTGAATGGCTTTATCTCTGAGGATGGAGTGGAATTGATTGCGGTGGTTATTGACCAGCAGGTAGTAAATCAACACAGAGAATGCAATCAACATCAGCATCACTGCAGTTACAATCACGATGGCAGAGCGTTGACGCAGGGTCATGACTGTTCCTCCTTCAAATAATAACCGAAACCGCTTCTGGTATGAATGAGTTTGCTGTCAAAGGGTTTATCAATTTTTGAACGCAAAAAATTGATGTACACTTCTACGGAATTGGTGCCTGTATCAAAATCCATATCCCATACTTTTTCCGCCAGCTCTGCTTTAGACAGCACCCTACCATTGGCTTTCAACAGAGTTTCCAGCAACAGAAACTCCTTTTGGGAAAGACGGATAAGTTTTCCTGCTCTCCTGACCTCTTTGTTAGATAAATTCATTTCAAGGTCTCCGGAACGAAGACTATCTGAAACCTGTTCTGAAGTTCTTCCCTGCCTTTTAGCGATTGCATGTATACGGGCAGCCAATTCCTGCAAGTGGAAGGGCTTAACCAAATAGTCATCAGCGCCGGCAGCGAATGCCTCCATTTTATCTGATAATTCTCCCAATGCAGTCAGCATGAGAATTGGAACATTGGGGTCAGCTTTCCTGAAAGTAGTGCACAATTCGAATCCATTTTTCCCTGGCAGGTTAACATCTAAAACAATGAATTCAGGATGTAAGCTTTTAAATAGCCGTTCAGCAATTAATCCATCATAAGCAATGGTTACATCATTCCCTGTTTCTTCCAGAGCTGCGGCAACGGACTTCGCTAATTTTTCTTCATCTTCGACCAGGAGAATTCGCATGGGATAAAAATAAAACTTTATGGACAAGCACATCCAAATTAGTTCGAAAAATCCGGATTTGATTTACTTGGTAAAGGTGTATGATGAACTTACTTTTTGAGAAGATATTTTTTTCTTTCTGCCGGAGACATTTTCTCGATGGCATATCGTAACATGGTTCTGGGCATTTGATGGGCATACTTCCAGATGAACTGTTCAATCAACAATGGATTCCTCTTCCAGGCTTCCCGTAACATCCAGCCCGTGGCCTTGTGCATTAGATCATGGGGATGCTCCAGAAATTTTTGCGCCAGGCGTAGCAAGTCATCGAAATCATTTTCCCGGATAAATGCGAGGGTAGAAAGGATGGCAATTCTGTTTTTCCACAGGTTCCCGGATCGGGCCATTTGATAAAGGATTTTTCTATCGCGATTCAATAGCCATTTGCCCAATATGGCTGGAGCACTAATATCGACAAGGTCCCAATTGTTCACGAATTCCAAATGATTCAGGTAACATTCCAACCAGATTTTTTGGGACTTTTCATTGTCAGCCCGTGAAAAATTTCTGATCAGCATAAAAAGACCGGTGGCTCGAACCTCATGGTATTTGGACTGTAAAACTGGTGATAAATCTACCGGACTGAACAAGGCGGCAAAACGAAGGGCGATGGTTCGTTGCTGGGGTACAGTAACACCCAAAAAAAGGTCTCCCTCTCCATATTCACCTTTACCGGCTTTGAAATACCAGGTTGATGCTTTGGCACGTTCAGGTGAGGCAATTTGCTTGAGAGCTTGAAGCAGCTGGGCGTGTAGATTCATAAGCGTAATATCTTAAAATTAGTACATTCCTGTATTTATTTACATTTGTCAGACAATTGGGACAGATATAAAAAATGTCTACCCCTGATTGTTTAGTTCCATCCATCAGTATATGGCGAGAAAGTTTATATATATAGGTATTATCCCTTTGTTCATGATTGGAATCTGGTTTGCCACGACAACCTTTTCCGGCGTGAGCCATCCGCCCCCGACTTCTGCGCCCAAAAAGCCAACCGTTGACAGCCAAAAAATTCTTGTAATGGGGGTAGGAGATATTATGCTAGGTTCGAATTATCCATCGGAACATTTATTGCCTCCAAAAGATGGCGTTGAGTTATTGAAGGAAGCTACTCCCCTACTACAGTCTGCCGACATTGCTTTTGGGAATTTAGAAGGGGTACTGATGACCGGCAAGGGTGTACCCAAGCATTGCCAGGATGAGAAACATTGTTATGTATTTAAGAGTCCGGACCATTATGTTCATCACTTGAGTGCTGCAGGGATAGATGTAGTAAGCATCGCCAACAATCATACAGGTGATTTCGGACAAAAAGGGAGGGAGCATACGGTAGAAGTGTTGAAGAAGGAAGGTTTGTTTTTTGCGGGACATATAGAATATCCATATAGCCTGTTTGAAAGGAAGGGAGTTCGCTATGGGTTTTGTGCATTTGCTCCGAATCAGGGAACAATGTCTGTGAATGATACAGATCGGGCGATTGATTTGATCTCCCGTTTAAAAGACAGTTGTGATATTTTAATTGTTTCGATGCACATAGGTGCAGAGGGAACGAAGTACAATCATGTTACGCGAAAGCAAGAGATATTTTTAGGTGAGAACAGGGGGGATCCGTATCATTTTGCCAGGTTGGTGATAGATGCGGGGGCAGACATTGTATTCGGACATGGGCCGCATGTGGTGAGGGCGGTAGATTTGTATAAGGGCAGATTCATTGCATACAGTCTGGGTAATTTTGCCACGTATGGAACAATCAATGTGAGTGGGATAAATGGATATGCACCGCTGGTCGCGGTGGAAATGGATCGGAATGGGCGATTTCTCAGAGGAAAAATACATTCATTTATACAGTACAAGGGAAGTGGACCAAAAGCTGATGGGTTAAAGCATGCAGCGAAAGAAATAAGGAGACTGT
The DNA here is from genome assembly GCA_020403455.1 of Chitinophagaceae bacterium. Lineage (GTDB taxonomy): Bacteria > Bacteroidota > Bacteroidia > Chitinophagales > Chitinophagaceae > Sediminibacterium. The sequence goes on along the minus strand of JADBXP010000001.1, from coordinate 6,218 downwards.
CTTCCCAAGATATTCCGGAGAGTGTATTGGAAATAGACAGTGTGGGGATGATAAAAATAAAATAGAAGGATCCCGCATAAAGTCTTACAACTAATTAGGTATATAAACCTATTGTTTAATCCACAAAACTATTGCATGGATCTACCACCTAATTCTTCAAAACTCAATAGACGGAAATCAGATTTTTTATTCTTGTATATCTTACTTATACCCTTTCTATTTTTATCCTCCAAAGTATTATCTGCGACCATAACCCCAATTGGCCATTCAGATTGGATTTTAGTGGCGAAGAAGGGAAGTAAACAGTTCAGGTACAAGTTAGGCAAGCACTTACTGGTACAGTATGGAAATTCTGAGAGTAGATTCGCCGGAGAGTTGATTGAAATATCTAAGGACAGTATCACTTTAATAGGGAATAGAAACAAATTCCTTAGCAAGAGCATTGCAATCAAAGACATCAATTAAATTACGGTATTACATAAAAAGGGAAGAAAAAACTGGGTATTGAATTTAATACCACTATCTGTTTCCTTAGGTCTTGGAATATTTCTGACAAATAAATTCCCCTCTGGGATCTTATTAATTTCTTTGCCATTATTATTTACTGGTGTTACAATGCTTTGGCTTTATTTACCTATTTTATTGATGAACTTCATGATTGATGTATTTTCAAAAAAAACCAGGCAGAAAGGCTGGAATTTTCATGCAAAATAAAAAGCACTTAATCAAAAATGAACTTGTTGATGGGTAATGAAATTAAAATTTAACTAAACATCCCTATAGCTTTTTTTAAAAGAGGGGTACGGTATGGAATTTGTGCTTATGCTCCGAATACGTGAATACTTTCAGTGAATGTTACAGACGATACTATAGCATTGATGAAGAAGTTGAATGACAGTTGTGATACCTGAATGGTCTCCATGCTCATTGGAGCAGTAGAATGGAAGTACAAACATGTTACCAGGCAGAAAGAGCTTTTCATGGGAGAGAATCGAGTAGATCCCTATCATTTTGCAAGTTGGGCGATTGATGCGGGAGCGGATATTGTCTGGAGGTACAGCCCAAGGTGATAAGGGCAATAGATCTGAACATGGATAGATTCATTGCATAAAGACTGGAAAATCTTGCCATGTATGCAACGATTAATGTGAGAGGGATAAATGGATATTCACAGTTGGTGGCGGTGGAAACGAATCGAGATGGACGATTGTTAGGTGGAAGGATATATTCTTGTTTTAAGGAGAAGGGTACCGGACCAAGATTGGATAATCTGCATAGATGGGTAAAGGAAATGAGAAGGTTTATATTTACCGATTTTCCCGAAAGTAAACTCAGCATAGAAAAGGATGAAAGAAATGATCGTAAGGAGTGAGATCTACTTAATTTTAATTGATAGGCCTTACAATACTATTATGAAGCTGTCATGTATTTATGATCCATCTGATGAAATTACTTTTAATATATTATTCACATTTTTCGAGCCGTAATTGTGAATAAATAAATACAATGTATAGACTATACTCTATTGTTTTGGCTTTAGGTAATTCAACCTATTTTAGCCTAAATTTAAAATTTACACCCAATGGCAACAGCACTTATTACAGGAGCCTCCAATGGTATCGGATTAGAATTGGCGAAGATTCACGCCGCAAAAGGAGATCAGTTGGTTCTGGTAGCAAGAAATAAATCCAAGTTAGACGAGCTCAAACTTGAACTGGAAAAAACCTATAAAATCAGCGTTTATACAATTGGAAAAGATCTATCAGCGATGAATGCCGGTCAGGAAATATTTGATGAAACTTCAAAACAACAAATACACATAGATTATTTGATCAATAATGCGGGCTTTGGTGATTTTGGCATGTTTGTGGAAACGGACTGGAACAAGGAAGCCCAAATGATTCAATTAAATATCACTGCGTTGACACAGTTGACCAAGCTATACCTCAAAGAGATGGTGAATCGAGGTAGCGGAAAAATAATGAATGTTGCTTCCACTGCGGCCTTTCAATCCGGGCCAACCATGGCGGTATACTATGCGACAAAAGCCTATGTACTCAGTTTTTCCGAAGCAATAGATAATGAAGTACGCGATAAGGGGGTAACGGTAACTGCATTGTGTCCGGGGGCAACTGAAAGTGGGTTTCAGGCAGCGGCTGCCATGGAAGAAAGCAACCTGGTCAAGGGGCGAAAATTACCTACATCAAAAGAAGTAGCTGAATATGGTTACGAATCGATGATGAAGGGAAGAACGGTAGCCATACACGGATTCATGAATTACTTACTGGCGAATTCAGTTCGGTTCATACCCAGAGCGATGGTAGTAAAAGTGACCAGAAAATTACAAGACAAATCAAAATAATATAGTCAAATGGAAAAGTATCAGGTAGCTGAGATTGTAAAAAAGCAGCGAGAGCTATTTATGTCTGGACAGACCTTAGATTTAGAGACAAGAATGGTCTATCTTAAAAAGCTGAAAACGGTGTTGATTAAGTATGAAAAAGAGATGATGGAAGCGGTTAGAAAGGATATGGGTAGGGCGGATGTTGAAACCTACTTTATGGAGACGCACATGAATTTAGAGGAGTTAGATTATACCCTCAAACATCTAAAGGAATGGGCGAAGCCACAAAAAGTAAAAACACCTACATTGTTCTTTATGTCGGAAAGTAACTTACTGCCGGAGCCTTATGGCGTAACCCTTATTATTTCAGCCTGGAATTTCCCCATTTTGCAAACAATCGGTCCGATGATAGGTGCCATTGCGGCTGGCAACACCTGCATCTTAAAACCCGCCGGGGACAGTCCGGCATGCGGTGCAATCGTCCACAAGATAATCAGTGAAGTTTTCCCACCGGAATATGTGATTACCATAGAGGGTGGAAGCGACAAAACAACACTATTCCTGGAAGAGAAATTAGATTATATATTTTTTACTGGTAGTCCGAGAGTGGGTAAAATCATCATGGCGGCAGCAGCAAAAAACCTGGTACCTGTTACATTAGAACTGGGTGGTAAAAGTCCGGCCATAATAGATGAAAGTGCCGATGTAGATCAGGCAGCGAAGAGAATAATGTGGTCGAAGCTATTCAATACAGGACAAATTTGTGTAACTGTCGATCATTGTTATGTTCACAAGAAGATAAAAGAGGAATTTGTTGCTGCCTGTAAAAAGTACATCCTTCAGTTTTATGGTGAGGATGCCAGTCAAAGTAAGGATTATGGATTCATTATCAATGATAAGAACTTCGATCGCATTGTTGGTTATTTAGATGAAGGGAATATCTTGTATGGGGGGCAGTACAATAAAGCGTCACGATACATACAACCCACATTAATAGATGGCTTGACAGAGGAGAGTAAAATTATGCAGGATGAGATATTCGGACCCGTACTACCTATATTGACTTTTGAAAACATAGATGAATTAATTGCCAATCAAAAAAGGAAGGAGAAGCCGTTAGCTTTGTATTTTTTCAGTAAGAAAGAAGATGCCAAGCAAAAGATAGTTCGATTAACTTCTGCTGGAGGTGTCACTATCAATGACTGTATGGCGCATGGGGGCACTTCCTTCCTGCCCTTTGGCGGGGTTGGCAACAGTGGTATGGGCAGTTATCATGGGTATAAGACATTTGAGACATTTAGTCATTTGAAAGCAGTTATGGAAGCGCCTACCGCGCATATACTGGACTTGCCGGTCAAGTATCCGCCCTATAAGGACAAGCTTAAGAAATTGAAAACAATGGAGAAGTTTCACATCCTATGATACAAATTACCCATCCGGGGAATTGTTGCGCAACGTCAGTCAATTAGTTTATAACGTTTATCCAGATAAAATCGCTTAAGATAAGCGACAATTTAAAGTTGCATCTCTTTAAAGAGAATCACTGCTGAATATGCTTAAATAAAATACCGGCTTCTTGATTTTTAAAGGCGGAGACAAAGTGCGCCTTCGTGGATCAGGATATTTTTATGATAGTTAAAATTTAAGATAAATACTTAAGTTATAAACTGTCTGCTTTTTAGGGATACTTACACTACCGGCCAATAGCCAATCAAATGCGGAATAGCCTGCTCTGTATCCGATCGACTGCCACAAAACTCCTTGTTAGTGGCTGTATTTTGACCTAATAAACTCCAAAAATTCCTGTTTTGTTTTTGACAAAGTTTCAATATCATAAAATGAGGAGTCAACTGCAGAAGTGCAGTTTACCTTAAGAAAGTCATGTATAATTTTTTCCTGACCTGCCATTATTGTGCAAATTGCAGACATTTTCCAAGCATTTAGCCAGTTGGGATTCTTTTTGTCCATTGTATCCAATGTTACTTTGTAAAGGAGAATAGCCTTTCCAAAAGACTTTTTTGATTCAGTTGTATCGTGTGCTAATTCTTGGAGAAAACCAGCATGAGCATATAGCTCTGCAGAATCAGGTCTCAATTCTATTAACTTGATTAAGCTATGCTCTGCTTTACTAAACTGTCCCAATGAAAACTCAAGAAAATATTTTTTACTGTAGGAAATAAAATTATTAGTATCCAATAAGATTGCTTGATTTAAGAGTTTTATAGCATCATGGAATTTGGTTGTGTCTGTATAATGCTTGGTAATCGAGGCGGCACTGTCTGTCAGTTGCTGTGCTGACATAGATTGTTTGGTCGATAAATTACATGAAAGTATCAAACAGAAAATAATTATGGAGATGAAGGTGACTTTCATTATGTTGAAACATAACCATTATAGAGGCGTTCTTGCCGTACGGGTGGGAAACCGAGCCGTGTCTGCTCATAAAAGTACAAACGCCTGATAGGATTACCAAAGTTGATTTTAGGAAGTCCGCTTACCTTGCGACAACAACTTGTCAGCAGTTAAAGCTTTTAGTTAGTATTTTCATGATAGCTTTCAAAATCAAAAGTCTTATTTCGTAACGCCGAATACATTAAGTCAATATTGTCAAATATCTCTTCGATTCTATTGTTTTCGTGAATAAGTCCAAATATTTGACCTGTCTCTTTAATTGCAATATAGTCGCCGTTACCCAACTCTTTAATCGTGAAATATTTTTCGGCTTTTATTTCGATTTCAAAGCCACTTATGATGTCAAATGACTTTATCATGTCTGAAGGAATATTCCCGATTATTTTAACCCATTTCTGATATTCTAAATTATCATAGTCCAACCTTTTCAATTCCGAAGTGTCTATTTGCGAAACGTCAAAATTCCATTCTTTGTCAGAAAATTCAAATCCAATGGGTAAGTTGTTATTGATATGTATTTTGAGTGTAACAAAGTCTCTTAAATGATTAGAATATACTTTTATATTGTGTAACAAGAAATTATTCCTCTCAGTTTCATACTTTTTATGCATTTCTTGATCAATTAGAAAAACATAAAATTCAGTACCATCTTTTACACGGTTTTTAACATAGCCTCGTAAAAGTTGTTCGTCAAATCTTGTCTTTAAATAAGAGTACTGACTTGGAAGATTGTCAACGATAGCTTTGAAAATAGGTAATAAATTAGTATGAAAATCTTTCTCAATTTTCTTTAAATCAACTGACTGACGTTTAGATTTAAATATGTTGAATAGTTTGAACAATTATGGTTTCTTTAAAGATATTGCCAACGTTTCGCAGCTTGCAGAAGTGGCGGATTAAGGGAATCTAAACTTTCAGTAATATAATGACTTTGAAAGTACAAAACTAACTTTAAATTAAGCCTAAATCCGACATTTTTGCAAAATGCTGATAGTAGTCGCATTTTTTATTTATTAGTTTTTCTTAAGTCAATAATTTCTTTATAAATCATAAATGAAAATGTTTTTTCAGTAGGAACTCGATATGCACCTTTTGCCCTCATTAAATATGCTGAAATTGCTGTCATTTCCCAAACGTCATATTCATCAGCATTCCATTTTCTTTTTATTAATTTTTCTAGTTTCTGCTTCTCACCGTATTCTTTTACTAAATTAACATCAGTTTTTATTTTATAGTCTAAATGAGGATTTGCCCAACTCCAAAGCCAAGTATTTGATGTTTTCGATATGCTTCCGACTTCTTCGTACTTAATTATAATTTTATCATTGTTGTCCGACTAAAGTCGGGGTTAAATAGCCTATAACCTCTTGCAGCAAAGGATTACAAGCCAAAAATCAGTTGTTTCAAAATCGGGGGTAGCACCCCCTTACTTTTTATGGCGAAAAAGCAAGGGGTGGGCCAT